>JAJFHG010000025.1 GCA_021775735.1 Hyphomicrobiaceae bacterium | reverse complement strand
CAAGGCCCTTAGCGGATCTTTTGCGTGATGCCATACTCCTGCCACCGCGGGTTCCGACGGTGCCTCGCATAAAACGAACGGAGTTCGCAATGCGTGCCATTTTACTCGTGTTTTTGAGCGCATGTGCCGCTTCTACAGCGCTTGCTGGCGATGTGGTTGACTATCAAGTGGCGGGACAAACCTTTGAGGGCTATGTGGCAAAAGCCGAAGCCAAATCCAAGGGCCTTGTCGTGATCCTCCACGATTGGGACGGTCTGACAGCCTATGAAGAAAAGCGCGCTGACATGCTGGCTGCCCTTGGCTATGACGCGTTTGCGGTTGATCTTTATGGCAAAGGTAATCGCCCTGTTGAAACCGCTGCTAAAAAGGCGGAAACGGCTAAGCTTTACCAAGACCGCGCCACCATGCGTGCGCGAATTTTCGCTGGGTTGAAAATGGCCCGGGCGAGCGGAACACAACCAGTCGTCGTCATTGGATATTGTTTTGGCGGGGCTGCTGCGCTGGAGCTTGCACGGTCGAACGAAGTCGATCATGTCAACGGAATTGTATCCTTTCACGGCGGCCTTGGGACGCCTAAGGGACAAAGCTATTCGGCCAAGACGCCACCGCTTTTAATAGCGCACGGCGGTGGCGATGTCGCAGTTACAATGAAAGATGTTGCAAAGCTGGCTGACGAATTAGAATCGGCCAAGGTGCCCTACGAGATTGACGTTTACTCCGGTGCACCGCATGCGTTTACGGTTTTCGGCTCGAAGCGCTATCAAAAGGTTGCCGACGAAAAGTCCTGGGATCAACTCAAGTTGTTTCTGGACGAAAAGTTCTAAGTCGGGCGGCACGTTATTCGTCCGCCTCCACATAAACCTCTCCACCCATCTCTTTAAACTTCTCGCTCATTTGGTCCATGCCCGCCTGTTGCTCGTTGAGTTTGGCGGCGTAGTCGCGGACGTCCTGAGTGATTTTCATGGAGCAGAATTTGGGGCCGCACATCGAACAGAAGTGCGCCACTTTGTGGGCATCCTTCGGTAGTGTTTCGTCGTGGAAGTTTTTAGCGGTGTCCGGGTCGAGTGAAAGATTGAACTGATCCTGCCAGCGAAATTCAAAGCGGGCTTGGGAGAGCGCATCGTCGCGGAGTTGGGCTGCCGGGTGGCCTTTGGCGAGATCGGCTGCGTGGGCTGCAATCTTATACGTGATGACGCCGGTTTTGACATCGTCACGGTTTGGCAGGCCGAGGTGTTCTTTCGGCGTCACGTAACACAACATGGCGGTGCCGAACCAACCGATCATGGCAGCGCCGATCCCTGACGTGATGTGATCGTAGCCCGGTGCAATGTCTGTGGTGAGGGGGCCGAGGGTGTAGAACGGGGCTTCGCCGCAGGCCTTCAACTGCTTGTCCATGTTGGCTTTGATCTTGTGCATCGGGACATGGCCCGGGCCTTCAATGATCACCTGACAGCCTTTGTCCCAGGCAATTTTTGTCAGTTCGCCAAGCGTTTCCAATTCGGCAAATTGCGCTTCGTCGTTGGCGTCGGCAATCGAGCCTGGACGCAAGCCATCGCCTAATGAGAACGAAACGTCGTATTGGCGCATCAAATCGCAGATGTCGGCGAAGTGCTCATAGAGGAAGCTTTCGCGGTGATGGGCGAGGCACCACTTGGCCATGATCGAGCCACCGCGCGACACGATTCCGGTGACGCGCTTGGCGGTGAGCGGCACAAACGGCAGGCGGACGCCGGCGTGGATGGTGAAATAGTCAACGCCCTGTTCGCATTGTTCGATGAGCGTGTCGCGATAAATCTCCCAGGTGAGCTTGACGGGGTCACCGCCAACTTTTTCAAGCGCCTGATAGATCGGAACTGTGCCAATGGGGACCGGCGCATTGCGCAGGATCCACTCGCGCGTGCGGTGGATGTTGCGGCCCGTTGAAAGATCCATCACGGTGTCGCCACCCCAGCGGATCGCCCACACCATTTTTTCGACTTCTTCTTCAATCGATGACGTGACGGCAGAGTTGCCGATGTTGGCGTTGATCTTGACCAGGAAATTGCGCCCGATCACCATCGGTTCAAGTTCACCATGATTGATGTTGGCGGGGAGTACGGCGCGACCTTTGGCGATTTCATCGCGGACAAATTCAGGCGTGACAAAGTCTGGAATAGCCGCGCCAAAACTTTCACCGTCCGCAATCGTGTCTTTTGCGGTTTCGAGGGCTGTTTTGCGGCCAAGGTTTTCACGCTCCGCGGCAAAGATCATTTCTTCGGTGATGATGCCAGCACGCGCAAACTCAAGCTGTGTCACCATCGCGCCATCCCGTCCGCGCCGTGGCCGATGTTTATTGGGGAAGTCGCGCGTTGTTGCCGTTTCCTGGATGTTGCCGTTGTCTTCGGGCTTCACATCACGGCCGTCATAGGTTTCCGTTGTGCCGCGGGCGTCGATCCAGGCGTCGCGAAGTTTGGCAAGCCCCGCTTCAACATCAATTTTTGCATCCGGATCGGTGTAGGGGCCTGAACTGTCGTAAACGGGAATGTACGTTTCTTCTGGTGTGCCTTCTGAAACTTTGATTTCGCGCACCGGGACACGGATGTCATCACGACCAGCGGGCGTGCGGTATACTTTGCGTGACGCGGGGAGCGGGCCTGTCGTCACTTTTGGTAACAGCAAGTCTTTGGATGTCGTTTGTTTGTTCATGTGAGCCCTGTTGGTCGCAGCGAAAAGTGAAATGTCGGGGTGGTGCGCACGATCGTGCCATGCGCACCATGACGGTGTTCGAGAACGGTGTTCTAGATCAGTCCAAAGCCTTTGCCGGTGAGGAACAGGCCGAGAAGGACGCTGACGGCGATGGACACGTTGAACAGTGACGGGTTGTCTGCAACCTTGCGCACCATACCCTCCATGCGCGGCGCAAACAGAATGCGAAACAAGCCGCCGAGGATGGCAAGCCAACCCATGAGAGTGACGATGGTTTCCCAGCCGGTCCAAACATCGTGCACGCGGACAATGGCGATGCCTGCAATAAGAAGTGTGATGCCGGCAAAGAAGATGAGCAGCATATCATTTGAGAGGTGTTTTAGCGCCTCAAGAAACGCGTCGCGGTTCAAGAGCAACGAACCGGAGATGGCGAGTAATACCGGGCCGATAAGACTTGCGATGAATTCTGAATTTGACATGGCAATTCCTCCCAACGTGTTTTTACAGCATGCATCATGTGCAAGACCGTGATGTGGCGTTGGGGCGGTCGGCGCCATAGAGCGCAATGACATTGTTGCCAAACCGTCCCTTCGCCGGGGTTAACCGGATCAGGTTCAAAGGGTGCTCTGTCGGCCAAAGACAAATCTCATCGGCTGGCATGGCCGCGCCCCTCGGTCAGATAAGATTAACAGGAATGGGGCGGTTGGCCAAATTAGATAACCTCGGCGCGCGCACTTCGACCTGCGACGTGCCCGCGCGGTCGAAATTCTAAGTGCTGGATGTGCCTTAGGCTGCTAAAGCCTCTGCCGCGTTATCGATCCAGGTTTTGATTTTTTCCAGATCAGGGGGATCCCCTTCGCGCAGCACGCGTTTGCCCTCTGCGGTGGCCGCAAACTTAAGCACGGCGCTTGCAAGTGCTGTTGGTTCGGCATCAGCAATCGCCTCAGCATCACTATAACCAGCACCCTGCAACAATTGCGCATGCCCCCCGCGAAGGCCTGGGATTGTCATGACAAGGCGGGCTTGGTCTTGCCAGCTTTGCAGCGTCAGCGCGTTGATGTGACGGGTGTCGAGGAGTTCAACCATAACTGCGGCATCTTCCGCCAAGAAATCGGCTACGGTGCTGATGCCGATATTGTAAAAACGACTGGCTGTTTTGGGGCCGATGGACGGGGCATCAACCAAGTCATCATGGAGCTCCAAATTGGTGCGTAATGAGCTGCGCGGGGCAGTTGTTTCGCGCGGCTCAAGAGTGTGGAGCGTGATGTCGTTGCCGCGTTGGGGGGCAGGTGCAGCCGCTTGAGTGTCACGGGTGCCTGGTGTTCCCGCTGCCTGCGCTGGTGGCGGTACACTTGTGGCCGTCTTAGGTGCAGATGCGGTGTTAGGTGCCGCAGTGGGTTGCACTTTCATCCGGTCTTGACGGGCGCGCGCACGGGCTTTGGCGCGCGGTTCAAGAATTTCTTTGGCGTGCAGATCGCGGACTTGGCGGTCATCTTCTGACAATGTTTTATCGACCTTGCCGGTTTGATTAAGCTCATCAAACATGGCGCGCACCGCTGCACGATCCTCGCTGTCGCTCAATTTCTTTTCAACCCATCTAACTGGGATCTTAAGCGTTGCGACCACCGTTTCCGCTGTCAATGCAACCTCAGGCGGTGTCACATCGGCATCGACAAAAGCGCGATCAAGCAGGCGTGAGAACCCTTCGGCGGCATAGATCAGAAGTTCCGACACAATTGTCTGGCACCGCGGTGTCAGACCAGCAGGCGGATTTGAGACGCCCTGATCAAAGTCGTAATGCGCAATCAGCGATGTGTAATAACGGTTCGAAAATTCCGCGCCATCAATGACCGATGCCTTCACCCAGTCGTCCCCAGATGGCAGCACGACGGCAAGATTTGGGAACGCTTTTTGGCCATCCTTGCGCAGGCTGTCGTAGGATTTTGAAATGCTCCATTCAACAGCGCGATGAATGTTGCTTTCTTCTTGGCTTTGGGCCGTGTGAAAGGGGTGGATTGGGTCGGTGTAATAATGCGACAGCACGCCAGCGCAAAACGCAGCTTCATCCCAAGAGTGATCTTTGAGCGCCGTCACCAGCCGTGCGTACCATTGATCAGCTTTTTCTGGGGCTCCGCCCCAATAGTTGTCTTCAACGTGCAGGACGTGATTGCGAAAATCTTTAAACTCTTTGTCTGGCGCTTTAGAGCCTGTGATGTACGTTTCAGCATGCTTGAGGAACAAGCGGCGCCAATTTTCAGCATCCGGTGAGCCAAGCCGTTGTAAAGCATCAAGCGCCAGTTTGTGATGGGTGCCGTTTGCATGGGCAGCATAGACAATGCGAAAGAGCAGCGACATAGCGGTCCGTCCTTGTCCTGTTTTATGGCACGCGCACTATGATTTGGCAGAGGTTGGCGCGCGGGTTGAGGTACAACCACCAACAGCCTGCACGCTTACACGCCCAGTCTGTCGGTTATCCACAAACAGCTACGCTGAGTCGGATCAGGCCTCCTATGGGTGTGTGCGGATCGATCGGCGCTTTCAACAGGTTTGCGAGATGTAAGACCCGCAGCGCAGCTAACTGGGGTCTTTTGGGCGTGTGACCTGCCCCCCTGAGCGCATTGAGCCCTGTTATTTGCCTTCCCGCCACCAGGCGAGCGCCAGCAGCGACAGCATCAAGGCCAGGGCCAAAAGTCCGTCAAACAATGGCATCACCTTTACGCCGCGCGTGACATAGGCCTCCCTGTCTTTGAGTCCGATCCAGCCTTGGCCTGCAAAGACTTTTGCATTCGACAGCATGGAAATGCGCGGGATCGTAAGATCGGTAGCCGCAAGACGCGTTGGTGATGGCGTCCCATCGGCAGCCTTGCGCAGCCAAACACTGCCGCCACCTGTTTTGGACAGCAGCGGTTTGAGCAATGTGTCCGTGCTGACGACGTCACTCATCTCGCGTGGATCATCTTCGCCTGCGTGGGCGACAGCGCGCAACGTGCCTGATGTGGCTTTTGTCTCTGCTTTGTAAAGCCCAGGTAACGTGACTTCGACGGTCGCTTTGAAGAGGCCGTTGCCTTGCGATTTCAGGGAAACACTGCGCGCTTTGCCATCGGGGCCTGAAAGCGTTACATCGCCAACCGTTTCCTCCATGGAAAATCGTTCAAGCGTCAGCTTGAGGTCGCGTGCGGATGCAATCAGACGTTCTTCTTCGAGGTCTGGTTCTTTCATCAGCCAGTGTGACAAGCGCCGCAACAGATCTGTGTGTGGTCCACCGCCTTCAAAGCCGCGTGCCCACAGCCAAGCTTGGTCAGACGTTAACAGCGCAACCCGACCCTTGCCGTTGCGGTCCAAGATCAACAATGGTTTGTCACGTGCGCCGTTGAGAATTGTGCGGCCACGGCTGGTGCGCACATCGACCTGTCGGAACCAACGACCCCAACTCGGTTCGCCATTGGCATTTTTCGTCTCAGATCCTGGAAGATCACGGGTTACGGGATGTTTTTCGCCGTCGCTGGTGATTGTGGCTTTGAACGGTTGTTCAATCACTTTGCCGGTTGGGATTGCAGGCAACACTGGCGATAGCGGAGTGCGAAACAGACTGGAGCGCCCGGAATAGTCATCGCCTGCGGCGACCAGAAGGGCACCGCCATGCTTGGCGACATAGTTTGAGATGTTTTCGAAATAAAGCCGTCTGAGAATGCCGCGATATTCGTAGTGATCAAAGATGATCAGGTCAAAATCTCTGATCCGCTGCGAAAACAGTTCGCGTGTCGGAAACGCTATCAAAGACAATTCATTGATCGGTGTGCCGTCTTGCTTTTGTGGCGGCCGTAAAATCGTAAAATGTACCAGATCGACGGCAGCATCTGATTTTAGCAGGTTGCGCCATGTGCGTTCCCCAGCATGGGGCTCGCCTGAAACAAGCAGCACGCGTAGATTTTCTCGCACACCTTGTGCAGCGATCACTGCACGATTGTTGGCCGTTGTCAGTTCACCGTTCGCCGCTTCCAATTCAAATTCTACAATGTTGGTACCTGCATGGGGAAAGTCCATTTCTATATCAACAGGGGCATCAATTTGGACTTGGCGCATTTCATCTGGCTGGCCCTGGCGGCGCAGTCTTAACAGTACGCTTCGATTTTCACGAGAAGCGGGCGCAGACTTTTGGTCCGGCGCTTGGCGCACCCTGAGCTCAATGGTGCGCGTTTGTCCGATGATGCCATAGCGCGGCGCTTTGATCACTTCGATGCGGCGATCAAATTCATTGCGTCGGCCGGTGAGAAGGCTGTGCACCGGGGCATCAAAACCAAGTTCGGTGGCATCTTTTGGCACATCGTGCACCTGGCCGTCGGTCACCATGATCACACCAGCAAGCCTGTCTGGCGGGGTGTCTTTGAGGGCGGTGTTCAAATCCTCAAACAGCGTCGTACCACGGCGCGTGCCAGCGGATGGGCGTGCACCAGTGACCCATTTGACTTTGAGCTTTGGAATTTTTTTGAGTTGCTGTTCGAGGCTGGCGCGGATGTATTTTGTGGCCGGCGTCCGCTGCTCAAGACTTTGGCTGGCGCTTTCGTCCATAACGACAATTGCGATATTGTCGAGACTTTCACGCTCTTCTTGACGTAGTGCGGGGTTGGCCAGTGCACCCAGAAGTGCAGCCAAAGCCAACGCGCGCAACAGTGCGCCGCGGGAACGTCTAACGAACAACATGCCAATTAAGATCGCTGCAATCGCAATCATCAACCACAACAGGGCTTGCGGAATAAGGGGCGCAAAGTTGAAGGTCCAGTTCATCGTGTTTTCTATTGCCCCAATCGTTCGAGTAAGGATGGGACGTGCACCTGATCGGCTTTATAGTTGCCAGTTAATGCATGCATGACGATGTTGACGCCTGTGCGAAATGCCATCTCGCGTTGTTCTTCTCCGCCCGGAACAGTTGGGTATAGGCCGCGACCGCGTTTGTCCAAGGCCCAGGCGGCCGCCAAGTCATTCGATGAAATCAAAATTGACGTCACACCGTCAGATCTTCGGGCTTTTTTCTGATCTCCCGTGTCGAGGCCAGCTTTGGCTTCAACCCACAGTTGGCCACCATCCCAGCGACCTGGAAAAGATCGCAACAGGTAAAACGATTTGGTCAACACATGATCTTCAGGAACAGGTTCGACACGTGGTAAATCGAGGCGGCCCAGTAGGCGTTGCAACGCTGTGCCACCTTCACCAGCTGCCGGCATGCCTGTTGGTAGGCCGGAACCAAAATCACGCGTATCAAAAATGATCATGCCACCCTGTTTCATAAAGGCGTCAATCTTACCAAGCGTGGTGGTTGGTATGGGTTTGGCATTGCCAAGCACGGGCCAGTAAAGAATAGGGTAGAACGCAATCTCATCTTTTTTGATGTCAACGCCAATAGGCTTGCCGGGTTCAACAGCGGTACGCACGGTCAAAACACGCACCAGTCCTTCAAGGCCTTGGCGCGATATGGTGTCGGTTTTTTCGTCGCCTGTCAGCACATAGCCAAACGTGACCTTGGATGTTGCCATCTGTCCGATCGAGTCTGGCGTTGTCGCGCGCGTGTTATCGCGCACGGGCGGCAAGACATCTTGCGCGGCGAGCGGCACTGGGTTTGCCAACACAAATGCAAGCGCTGCCACAAACACCAATGCGATACCTGCGCTTTTGGTTTTTACCCCTCCGATGAGGTTGTGGCTCCGCAGCCCGCCCAATTGCAGGAAGAAGACCGCCAGGATGTCTGCAAACAGCAGCCCCAGAGCCGCTAATAACACCCACGACTTTAAGTTGACGGCGGCTTGGTTTTCATAGCTGCGCTGTTCGGGGTTGGCACCGCTGATGTCCAGCGGTTTGAGGGTGGATTTGGTGGTGAGAACATTGATGGCGCGCGGTGAGGCAGGCGATCCGTAATAGCCCGGGGGATGAGCAAGGCTCGGGGCAAGCCCCAAGAGCTTGGAGGTCTCGAGGGCTTCGGCGGTCGGTGGTGGAGATTGTAATACGCCATAACCATCAAGCGTCTCGACAGGGGCCAGTGTTGCACGCTGCGTGGATTGTTCGGTGTTGGCGCTGTCAGAGGCTGCTTCGCCATCTGCGCTGGAGTGCGTGGCCGCGCTGAGGGTGCCGAGCGTCGTAATCCGGCGCATCATGCTGACAAACAGACCCGAGATCGGCAAGTTTGACCAATCGGAATTTGCGGTGACATGGAATAAGATGACTTGGCCTTGCCCGACGGGTTTTGCGGTGACAAGGGGTGTCCCGTCTTTGAGACGCGCTAACACCCGCACATCTGATGACATGCGCGCTGGGTCTGCCAACACTTGACGTTGCACTGTCACATCTTTTTGCGGCTCAAGGCCGTGGAATAGACTTTCGCTGTCAAAATCAGCAAGGGGTTGCGGCGTTGACCAGGACAAGGCCCCACCAAGCGTGCGACCGCCAATGCGTAATGGAACGGGCAGCAAATCGTCTCCCCCTTTTTCCATACGCGGTCCAGCAAAGCGCACCAAAACGCCACCCTTATTGAGCCATGCTGAGACCTGCTCGCTGACACCTTCCGGCAAGCGTCCAACGTCTGTCAGAACAAGAATTGTGATGTTCTGGCTCCAAAGATCATCCAAGCTCTCAGCCAAGTTGGCGTCCTTGGCGCTGACAATTTCGGCAAACGGCTTAAGCGCTTTTTCAACGTAGTAGAGTGGTGACAAAACGGGTTGTGCTTGTTCTTGTCCACCGCCTGAGATCAAACCAACGCGCTGCCAATGAGAGCGCCCATCAAGGAGGTTGACGGCTGCTGCTGATTTTTCACCGGTTAATTCAATGCGCGCGACCTGGTTGCGCAACTCAAGTGGCAGATCAAAGGAAATTGTTTTGCTGACCTCACCTGGAGCTAATTGGAACTGTGCTTCCGCTAAGCGCTCGCTGCGTGCTGAAAGCGCAACGACGCTCCCCGCGCGCGTATCTCCATCCGGTCGGAGCAGTGTTGCTTGAAGCTTTCCGTTCTCGCCGACGGACCCAACAACGCCGATGGGTTGTTTGTCCTTAGAAATGTCCAACGTGATAAACGCACCACCTGAAGCAAGTTGCGCCAGTTCAAGGGCAAACCGTGTGCTGGCTTTGCCATGCGCTACCCCATCATGCATCCAGATTATGCTCGCGCCTTTGGTGGCTGCACTTTCTATTACGCTTTTCGTTTGGCTGATTGTGGCGGCGTAGTCTGGCGCGAAGGGTTGCGGTGTGAGTGCACGTGCAAGTGTTCGTGCTTCGTTGGGGCCGATAAGTTTTAGGCCTTCCGGTTTTGCAGCACGTGCGGTTGGCACTAAGACAATAGGTCGCTTTTGCGTTTCGGCTTGATTGATAAAGCGCTCAATCATGGTTACGCGGTCAGACCAGTGCGCCGAGGATGCCCAACTGTTGTCAACGACGATGGCGACAGGGCCGCTTCCTTTAAGTGCTTTTTCCTGACTTGGATCGTAAATCGGACCTGCAAGAGCAAAGATAACAAACGCCGCAGCCGCGAGCCGCATCAGCATCAGCCACCACGGCGTTTTAGCTGGTGTTTTTTCCCGATTTTCAAGTTCCGTTAAGATGCGCGTTGGCGGAAACGCAATCTGACGCGGACGTGGCGGCACTGTTTTGAGCAGCCAGTAAATCAACGGCAGGCTCGCCAACGCGGCCAGGAGCCAGGGATTGAGAAATGTGAGTGCGGATAAGCTCATTGCGACTCCCGCACATTGGTTTGATTTTGGGCCGCACTTTCAAACGTGCGATGTGAAGATGATTGGGCAATGGTATCAGCGTGTCCCTCCAGATGCGCAATCAATTGCAGTAAGAGTTCTGCAGCAGGTCTGTCCGTGTGATGGACCGTCATTGACCAGCCAAGACGGCTGGTAAAGTTGGCAAGCTCCGCGCGGTGCTGCTGGAATTTCTCTTGGTAGGCGTCACGCAGGCTTTCTACGCGATCACCAATCCAACGATGTCCATCCTCAAGGCCGAGAAATTCAGCGCGCCCCTGATAGGGTAGCGTTTCTTCCGCAGGATCGAGCACCTGAACGATGTGCCCTTTGACATCATTTTGCGCGATGGCCTTGAGACGTTCGAAGATCACATCCAGTGGATCGAGAAAGTCGCCAAATAAGAGCACAGAAGAAAAGCGACCTGCGACACCGTCCGGGGGTTTGCCTGATGTCAAGGCTGGTCCTTCAAGATTGACAGCAACAGCTTCAGCAAGGTGGCTTGCAGCCTGGCGACTAGCAAAAGGCCGCGTTACGCCCATAAGGCCGACGCGTTCTCCACTGCGCACAAGAAGATCCGCACTTGCAAGCGCCAGCAAAAGCGCGCGTTCGCGTTTCGTTGTTTTTGAAAGATGGCTTTTGAAACCCATCGACGGTGATAAGTCTGGCCACAGCCACATCGTGTGCGCAGCTTCCCACTCGCGTTCTCGCACATACAAGTGATCAGAACTTGCTGAGCGACGCCAATCAATCATGGTGATTGAGTCTGTTGGTTGGAGCTGGCGGAATTGCCAGAATGTTTCGCCGGGACCAGCACGGCGGCGGCCGTGAATGCCATGGGCAACGGTCTGTGAAATGCGTTGCGCATCAAGTAGCAGATCTGGCAAGCGTTCAGCAATCGAACGTGCATCTTGCTCAATTGACGACAACACGTTGGCATCTGCCGACGTGCCAGGCTCAGAAGTGCTCACCGGATCGGTGGTCATTAAAGAAATTACTCCAGTGCGCTCGCCAGATTTTGGATGATCTCGGAAAGATCATGCCCTTCCGCGCGCGCAGAGAACGAAAGTGCCATGCGGTGCTTGAGCACGGGTTCTGCAAGTGTCATCACATCTTCGACCGACGGTGCCAGGCGACCATCAATCAGGGCTTTGGCGCGCACGGCTAAGGCGAAGGCTTGACTGGCACGTGGGCCAGGGCCCCAGGCGACGAGGCGGTCTGTGTCTTCACTAGCCCCCGTTCCTGGTCGTGCCGACCGCACCAATGTCAAAATAGCATCAAGGACTTTGTCCGAGATTGGCATTTTACGGACGAGTTGTTGCGTGGCGATCAGATCGTCTGCTGTCAGTGCGGCAGTAACCTTTGATGTCATGGTACCTGTTGTGGCGCGCAACATCTGACGTTCTGAGGCTAAATCTGGATAGCTGACATCGACTTGAAGAAGAAAACGGTCGAGTTGGGCTTCCGGCAACGGGTAGGTACCTTCTTGCTCCAATGGGTTTTGAGTTGCGAGCACGTGGAAGGGGGTTGAAACGTCATGGCGCTGTCCGGCCACGGTGACGTGATGCTCTTGCATGGCCTGCAACAGAGCTGACTGTGTCTTCGGGCTGGCGCGGTTAATTTCATCAGCCATCAATAGCTGTGTAAAAATCGGGCCTTTGATAAACCGGAACGAACGGCGCTCGCCGGGTGTGTCTTCAAGAACTTCAGCACCAATGATATCCGATGGCATTAAGTCGGGTGTGAACTGGATGCGTTTGGCATCGAGGCCCAAAACCGAACCAAGTGTTTCAACGAGTAGTGTTTTGGCAAGTCCAGGCACACCAATCAGCAGTGCGTGGCCACCTGACAATATGGTGATCAAGGTACGCTCAATCACTTCGTCCTGGCCAAAGATTACAGTGGCAGCAGCTTTGTGCGCGTTCTGTATACGTTCAGAGGCCGCCTCAAGCTCGGGAACTATAGTCTCGCTTGCTTCCGTCGCAGATGTCATGAGATGAATTCGCCCCTCTTAGGATTTGTCATTCTTTCAGGCTTGAACATGGTGCAATTATGCTGGTGACAGTGGTCCGTCGGGACTTGATCTGGGTCAAGTTAACACTCTGTAAGAGTGCTACGTAAGCGTCCGCCGTTTAGCCTACTTTGCGGCACCTAATCACTGTTGGGAGTTTTAGCGCATGCCAGCCGATGTTGCGAGCCAGATCCAGGGCCTTGGTGACCTTATTCGTGAAGCATCAAGCCGCGGCACCGCTCCCGTGGACCAATGGGATCCTCCGTATTGTGGGGATATTGGCCTTGAAATAGATGCCCAGGGCGACTGGTACTATCAAAATAGCGTTATTTCGCGCCATGCCTTGGTCAAGCTGTTTGCGCGCGTGTTGCGCTGCGAAAAAGATGGCAAACACTATCTTGTGACCCCATCGGAAAAAGTTGATGTGGCCGTGGCCGATGCCCCGTTCCTTGCTGTTGAGATGCAGGTCGACGGCTCTGGTGCCGATCAACGCCTGACATTCCGTACGAATATTGACGACATTGTTGTTGCTGATGCTGACCACCCGCTTCTGTTTCGTGAGGAAAAAAGAAGCGGTGGCCTGAAGCCCTATGTGCGGGTTCGTGGTCGTCTCTATGCCCGTTTAACACGGTCGGTCTACTTTGATTTGGTTGAACTGGTTGAGACAACGGAGGTATCGGATCAAGATGGATTTTCCGTTGTCAGTTGCGGCACAACATTTCCAATTGTCGATTGCGATGCAGACACGTTTTTCAAATTTGATGTATGAGGTGTAGACCGGACCGTCGTCCACGGCTCAAAGTGCATTCATAATCTCGCAAAAGTGATGCACAGGTTCGGGTTGGTGTATCAAAGACGTCGGAATGGAAAAGTGGCCGCGCCACCAGATATATCGATTGGCTTCGGGAACGGCCCAACGATCAAGCAGCGCTTTACCACTCGCGAACGGTGTCACGCGATCCCGACTGCCGAGCACAGACACAATATTTTTGCCCGGAACACGCGCGTAAGGTCCGGGGTTGAGTTTATCGAAGTAGCGGGCCGCCAACTCTTCATCCCATCCTTGCGCCTGTGCAATTTCAGGGTTGCCCCAAAGCCGGGTCAGATCCCCCTCCATGATGGCCTCTAAAAGGTTGCCAGAATGCGTGATCAGGAGAAGGGCGTCGGGTGTAAGACGCGTCGGCCAATATTGGCTTTCGTCTGCGGCCCGTTGCGCCATTAAGGCTCCAAGGCTTGTGCCTCCAAAGGCAAGTGGTCCGGTTGAGGTTTGTTTAGCCCAGTCGGCGAGCACCGCCCACTCTTGGAGTGCTGCAGCGAAGGCATCTATGGGTGCAGAGGGAAAGACCTCGATAAGGCGTTCACCACCAAAATAGCCATTTGGCGTTCGGTAGCCATGCCAGGGGGCTTCTGGACGAATAACGCGAACGCCACCAGCAACCAATGTTGCGACTTCATCCAGCAGTCCGCGCCAATGTTCGGTCTCCACACATATTCCGTGGCCAAAAATGAGCGTTGGTGGGTTTACAACACCAACCGGCGTATAGACGTGTGCCGTGGCGCGGTCGTTCATCACAGATGAGGGTGATTGGAAACGCAGCCAATGCTCTGTAACTTTGGCGCGAGATATCGTCCGAGAGACTTCGATATTTGGTATCGGGATTGGAACAGGTGCAAGCTGCACTTTGCCGGCGATCAAGTCTGCGTACTGAGAGGCTGCGGCGTCAGGTGTGATCACCCGTTGCTTGGCGAGTGGTATCTCGCTTGTTCTCAAAAACCGAAAGTGGCGACGCGTTGCATAAAAAGCGTGACGGCGTCCACGGCGGGCACGCTCCATGAGAGTGCGTTGTACATTGCTGGTCTCAGCGTCACCAAAAAAGACACGATTCCATTCTGTATCTGTTGCGATCGCCACAGTGCGCGCTTCATCCGTTAGCGCCAAAGCATCCTCAACGCGGGCCTGATCCAGGTTGGTCTTGGTGATCGGCACCTCTTCGACAAAGCGCGCGACATCACCGTGTGCTGCATTGGCGGCTGCCCACATCCGCGACAAGGGAAACATCCAACGCTTTAAGGCGAACAGCGCAATTGGATCAAACCATGGGCCCGTGGCGGTGCGACGGGACAGATGCTTTGTCCAAGCAGTCAAAGAATGACGTTTGGCAGGCTGCGGGAGAAGTGACATGGAGGGATCTAGATAAGCTAAATGTGGGATGAATGGTGGCGGTACTTGTTACATCTGTTTATCATAGCAATGGTTTCAAGGCGTTAATCAAATGGTATTCGGCTTAGAGTGGTAAGTGAGGCATGGAGACAACGGTTACACTCCCGGTTTGGGGCCTCATTCTCATTTTATTGCTGGCGAGCATCGCCGTTCTTGATCGGCTGTTGGTGCCAAGCGTGCGCTGGGCGCTGAGACGACGTGCCAACCGAGCGATTGATGAACTCAACACGCGATTACGTTTGCGCATTCAACCTTTCAAGCTCACCAAGCGCCAGGTGCTGATTGATCAGTTGCTTTTTGACCCTCAGGTGATTACCGCCGCGGAATTGCATGCACAAGAACACAATATTCCACGCGAAGTCGCAATGGAAAAAGCCAAGCGCTATGCGCGCGAGATCATTCCTTCATTCAGCGCATACGCTTATTTCAAAGTCGGAACGCGTCTCGCCCGCGCAGTGTCAGAACTCCTTTATCGCGTCCGCATAGGAATTGCGAACGAAAAGGCGATTGAAAATATTTCACCAAAGTCCTCGGTGGTTTTTGTGATCAATCACCGTTCAAATATGGACTATGTGTTGGTGACATACGTTGCGGCACAATCGTCAGCGCTCAGTTATGCCGTTGGGGAATGGGCCCAGGTCTTCTTGCTGCGCAGTCTTATAAGGTCGATGGGGGCCTATTTTGTGCGCCGTGATTCACGTAACGCCCTTTATCGAAAAATCTTAGCGCGCTATGTTGAAATGGCGACCCGGGCAGGTGTTGTCCAGGCAGTATTTCCAGAAGGTGGCTTAACGCGCGATGGTAAGTTGCGCGCACCCAAGCTCGGTCTCCTCAGTTATATGGTGCAGGGCTTTGATCCCCATGATGAGCGCGATGTCGTGTTTATCCCGGTCGGCGTCAACTATGACCGCGTGCTGGAAGATCGCGTTTTGACTCAAAACGCAGGTCATACTGATGGTAAGCGGCCTAAGTTTAAACCCAATCCATTTATTTTTCTGCGTTTCATAGGCAGACAAATTTGGTTGCGCGTAACAGGACACTGGCATCGCTTCGGTTATGCCTGCGTGAGCTTTGGGACCCCGCTGTCGTTGCGCGACTATCTCGCCAGAGCAGGTATTGATCTTAGAACGGTGTCGCATCACATCCGCGTTAAAGAGATCGAAAGACTGGGTGGCGAACTGATGAACGCTGTTGGCGATATGATCCCAGCTCTGCCGGTGTCTCTGGTTGCAACGGTTTTGTTAAAAGCGCCACGACCTTTGACACTGTTTGAGGTGAAGGGCGAAGTATTTCGGCTGATGTCCGATCTTGAAGACGCAGGTGCCTATGTTCATATCCCCAGAGAAGATCGTGACTACGCGATTGATGTCGGACTTCGTATGTTGAAGTTGCGTCACTTGATCACTGAAGAACTTGAGCGCTATCAGATCAATCCAAAAGAAGTGGTGATCTTGAAATTTTATGCCAATGCAATTGCCCATCTCATACCCCCCGATGCAAAAACAGCAATATGAGCGCGACCCGGTTGCATGACACAAGCTGCACTAAAATCGAACACGCGTTAGCGGGTTGTTAACGTCCTTTATGGCTCAATAGAGCATGTCTGCGTATCTGAAAGGCGTGTTCAATGTTTGGTTTGCGTGCCAGCCCTGAAGGGGCTGAAGGTGGTGCTCCTGTTCAATCCAGGCGGCAAAAGGCAGTTCGCCTCATAATGGCAATTTTAATTGCGCCTATTTTTGCGCTGACAGGCGCAGGTTGTGCCCAGAAACAATCTCCCGATGTTGTGATGATCAAACCGCATCATTTGTCGCCTGAAAATGGCAGTCGGCACGAACGGACTTATGCTGAGGTTGAGTTGGAAGACGATGGCCGTGAAGCGCAACAGCCACCCTTGGCTGCGCGCAAGCCGGTGGCTGATGATCCAAATGAACCCTACAGCCCAAATTATGGTCGTGTATCGTCATGGGATGATGAGGACTCGGTGCAGACCGCAGACCAGCGTGATGTCCAACACCTCACACCGATCCATACAAACCGTTCGGTGCCGTTCCAACAGTCAATGTTACGGTAAAAGAGTTTTTCGCTGCACAATAAGTTCACGACACACTAAAACCCGCGGCCGCCAAAGCAGTGCATTGCACCAACATTCGGTTGGACACGTGCTTTTGTGGCGAAACTGTGCCGATGTAAGCGCGATCTCTAACCGTCATATTATCTCTAACCCTCATATTATTTCTAACCTTCATATTGTTGTGATTGGCACCACTTTTACCACCTCCTGGTCGACAACTTGGCATTGATGTGTCACGACTGGTTACGGCCAAGCAAAAAGCGGCGGTTTTGAACACGCAAGAACTGCCTGCCAAGGCCAACAGCGCGCCGGGAAAATACAACGTGCTGTGAGGTGAGGAGGACCGAACCATGTTTAAGTCAAGTGTTGTGGCAGCCACGATGTTGGCGGTCGCACTACTCGCGCCTGCGGGTGCAAAACAGGCTGAAGCGATGCCGCTTGCAGAGCCTGCCGTTAAAGACATGAATCTGAAACACAATGTTGGTCGTCGGGGCCGAGGATTTCGAGGCCTTCGTGGTCGCGGGTTCCGTGGTCTTCGCGGTCGTGGTTTCCGAGGTCGCCGTTTTGGTGGCCGTAGACTTGGATTGAGGCGCGGGTTCCGTGGTCGCGGATTTCGTCGTCGTGGGTTCCGTCGTCGTGGGTTCCGTCGGCGCAGATTTGGTCGGCGCTTTTATCGTCCGCGGCTTCGGTATTACTACGGCGCCCCTATCTACTACAGCGGCCGCAGCTGCCGGTATCTGAAACGTCGCTACAAGTACACGGGCAACCCCTATTGGTGGGACCGGTATCGGCGCTGTAAATATGGCTATTATTACTAGGGCCTAGATTTTGGATGCTGAAAAATATGGGGGCTGGCTGATGTGGCCAGCCTCTTTTTTTGTGCATCTCGTCGTCTGCCGCATTAGAGACGCTTCGCATGGCCAGGATTGAGATGGGCATAAGCCTTTAAAGTTTGAGATCCGATCCTTATGGTCTGATTTTGTGACGCGTTGAAGCCATCGAAACATCGTACATGTCGAAGATATACAAACCAAAACCTACAGACTCGCAGATCTCCATTCATCGTATGCGGGACGTGGACAATGCCGAGGCATTGGTCCCGGGTATGGAAGCTGTTTTTTTTGCAGCGAGTAGCACCCAGTCATTTGAGAACGATGCGGCACGGATTGCATTTCGCGAGCGTTGGCTTGGCCGTTTCCTCCACCACGATCCGCAATGGGTTTATGTGGCATTGAAAGACGTGCCATCAGGCCCCGACCAACGACCAAATGTCGTTGGTTACCTTATTGGTGCGCTTGATGATCCGGCTGAAGCGCAACGTTTTGCTGATCTCGGTTATTTTCAAACGTTTAAAGCACACACCAAAGACTTTCCCGCCCAATTGCACGTCAACTTAGCTGAGGACGTCCGCGGTCAAGGACAGGGCAGTCGCTTAGTTGCGGCGTTCATTAGCGACGCAAAAAAACACGGGATTCCAGGCGTCCATGTTGTGACCGGTGAGGGCGCACGTAATGTTGGGTTTTATAACCGATTGGGTTTTAAGGAGATGGAGCGGGCAGACTGGAATGACCACACGATTGTGTTTCTGGGCTGTCGTATGTAAGTGCGGTCCTTCTGTCTTGTGAGACCTGTGCAACTTAGTGCGCTGCACAGGGATTATGGGGCTAGTGCCCGTATCTAGGCTCAAGTCCT
>JAJFHG010000024.1 GCA_021775735.1 Hyphomicrobiaceae bacterium | reverse complement strand
CCGGAGGAACAAGCCGTTCTACCGCAACCATACTGATCAAAAAAAATGACCTGGTGGTCGTCAGACAGAAATGAAAGATGCGGCACCAGATAATCATGACTAAACCCAGGCCCTCCGTGAAAAACGACTATCCTATCGCCCTCGCCGAGGGCTTGAACAAAGGTATCATTCAATGGCGACATCAATCGCAAGTTCCCCAGATGCTCACGCTCTTTCGGTGGTGAAATCAGGGGCAGATATACATGATCATAGCTCTCTTGTCCCACAAACTATTTCTGTCATGAGTAATTCGTTTGTTGATCACAGAAGCACGATATGGAACGACCTGTTGAGTTCCCAAGTTGCCTTGTTTGCCGAGGCTGAATTTCAGCATCTTGAAAATCTACCGGGGTGGAAAGAAGCACACTCCGTCGCCGATATTGGATGCGGCAACGGAGATTATATTGCCCACGTCGCAAATACGTTTCCAGAAAAATCTTATGTAGGATTTGATACGTCTGATAAATTGGTCTCTATCGCTCGACAGAAGTTCGACCAGGATGACATTATATTCCATTGTATGGATATCCAGGACGCCTCTCCCCATTCATTGTTTGATTGCGCAATTCTTCGTTTCGTTGTCCAGCACCTTCAAAATCCGTTGGATTTTTTTGGCTCTCTTCGCAAACTCATTCATCCAAATGGTTTTGTGGTTATCATCGAGCCAAATCTGGAAGCAAGCTCTTCCACTCCAGAACTCAAAAACTTCAATGCATTGATCAAAGCCTATGAGGCTTTAGCCAAGAATTTGGGATCAACAAGAGCAAAACTCAAGGATCACAACGGGTTACACCAGCTCATCGGCAATTCGTGGCAGATATCAAATGTCGAGCAAATTCACTCTACCCATTGCCGGGAGGGCTGGAACAAGACAGGAGTTGCTCAGATTCTAAATGGTTGGGTCAATATCATTGAGGCCAGCCAATATTTGGCCTGGGATTATTCAAGCTTGAGAATGGAAATTGAGGATTGGCTAAACTCAAGCGGTCAGCAAATCGATATAGCGCTCAATGCAACCACGCTTCGTGCAGCCAATCACTAGCTGTTTGACCCCACTTTGGTTATCAGACGCACTATGCAAATGTCATTAGTGTGCAATTTGCCACGCAACAATGCTTTCAACGCTATGCAAATTGCTCTTTTTGAGACAAGGTTACAGGTACGCTGTAAATTTCTTGAGATTTGCGTACTTGTGTTGGGGCCTTGGTGCAATGATTTCCTTATTTGCAATACGAAGTACGCGTCCGATAGCCAGCTTTAAAATCATCTTGGCTGCGGTTTGTGGAGTGCTTTCAATTGGATTGAGCTTGCGTGCAGATGCGGCTGAATCTGGTTTTGGAGTGTATTTACTTGGAAGCAGAGGTCCTAGTTCGGGCTATATCCCGCATCCAGGATTTTACCTTGCATCTCAGCAATTTCATTATCGTGGCAATTATTCCGGGCCCATCAGTCTCATACCAGGCACAATAACAGACGCGCACATTAGTGTCGCGACCGACTTCAATATGCTCTCACCAGTTTGGATCACCGACAAACGTCTCTTTGGCGGCAGACTCGGGTTTTCAGCAACTCTTCCGGTTGGGCAGGTCAATGTTGCCTTAAACGCACCTGGTGTGAACACGGAAGAAAAGGGATTCTGGATTGGCGATCCGTTGTTTTCATCTTTTGTTGGTTGGAGCTATCAGAACTTCCATTGGAATGCAGGCGTAACTTTGGTTGCTCCAATTGGCCAATATGATTCAACCCGTCTTTCCAATCTTTCGCTAAATAGGCCCGCAGTCGATGTGTTTGGCGCGTTATCTTGGATCGATCTGAAAACTGGCATCGACATTTCAGGCGCGTTGGGTTTGACGGTTAATGGCGAGAATACGGAGACCAACTATCGCTCAGGCACAGAACTACATGCCGAATGGTCCGTTTCCAAAGCGCTTACACCAGCACTTTCAGTCGGCGCCATGGGCTATCATTATCAACAGCTTACAGACGACTCTGGCCAAGGTGCCTCGCTTGGCGGATTTAGGGGACAGGCAACAGCAATCGGAGGTTTCCTCAACTATCGATTCCAAATTGACAAGCGGTTGGTGTCACTGCGCGCTCAAGCGCTCAGAGAATTTAATGTCGAGAATCGTTTCCGTGGGACTCCCGTTTCATTACATTTGGTCGTTGAGTTAGGTCCGTAATGGTCCTGCTTGCATTTCTTTCTGCACAGCCACATTACTTTCACCGCGCTAACCGTTTCGCCATCACAGCGATGGTGCGGGCGTATACATCTGCGCGGTTCCACTCTTTGATCGCACGATAGTTTGCCGTGCCAGGTTGCCAGGGCCGCCCACGCTTCCAGCCATGAGCACGCAAATAGTTTGCTGTCGACGCCAGCAAATCGGGTACGCTGCGTACCAGGTCACGGCGGCCATCACCGTTAAAATCAACTGCATATTTGTCATACGACCCCGGCAGGAATTGGACCTGGCCGATTTCTCCAGCCCAACCACCACGCAATTGCCTGGGGCTCATGTCGCCCTTTTGCACGATGCGCAGCGCCCCGTAGAGATGCTTGGTAAAAAACGCTGCGCGACGGCAATCGTACGCCAACGTTGCAACCGAGCGAATAATGGAATATTTCCCTGAGCCATCGCGTCCAAAATTCGTTTCCAGTCCCCAAATTGAGACCAGGATTTCACGCGGAACGCCATAGCGTTTTTCAATGCGTGAAAAAAGCGACGCATGACGTCTCAGTTTCCCGCGCGCACGCTTCATTAAATAGGAACCAACGCGGCGCTTGTAGAATGTCTTAAAACTTAACTTGAAGGAGCGCTGCGAGCGATCGCGCCGGATCACGCGTCGGTCATAGGTGACGCCCTGGAGTGCGCGATTAAGCGTGGATTTAGAAATTCCCCGCCGATGGGCTTGTTTACGAAAGTCGCCCAGCCACGTTTGAAAGCCTGCACCGCTGTTACCACACTTGGCAGCCTGGGCGTGACCACCACCTACACTTAACGCTACGCAAACGCAGACGAAAGAAACTAAGTTGGGATGTCGCATCAGGTTTGCCTCATGGCTGTGTCGGATCAAAGTTTATAGTTGCAGGACCTGCATGATCTCTAGGCATCATGGCAAAAATCTGTAAGACACACAGGACAGGCCCTCGCCGGGACGGTTTTACGTTGGCCTGCTTAAGCGCGGGGGCTGTATCGGCCGACCCGATGTTGGCACATCTGTTCGTCATCACACAAATTAGGGACAACAATACCAAGTATGGTCAGTGCACCCAACAAAACAATATTGGCCTGGTCAAGCGGCAAAGACAGCGCCTGGGCATTGCATGTGTTACGCCACAACCCAGACGTCAACGTCGTTGGCTTGCTCACAACTGTCAATTCCGATGCTGAGCGCGTAGCCATGCATGCCGTGCGCACGGACGTGCTTGATGCTCAGGCCACTGCGGTTGGACTTCCTCTACACACGGTTCCAATTCCCGAGAAATGCAGCAACGCGGATTACGATGCGGCGATGCAGAGTGCGATCAACGCGTTGCAAAGCGATGGCGTAACCGCGATAGCATTTGGCGATTTGTTCCTAGAAGACATTCGGCGCTATCGTGAAGATCGCCTCGCAGCAACTGACCTGACACCGCTGTTTCCGCTATGGGGGAACGACACGCATGCCTTGGCTAGCGAGATGGTGGAGGCCGGTCTGAGAGCACACATCACCTGCGTTGATAGCAACCAATTGCCTGCGGACTTTGTCGGCCGGACGTTTGATGATCGCTTTCTTGCTGATCTTCCGGAGTCCGTTGATCCGTGCGGCGAAAACGGTGAGTTTCATTCCTTTGCCTACGCCGGCCCGATATTTGATACGCCACTGGTTCCCGTACCTGGAGACATTGTCACGCGTGGTCCGTTTGTGTTTGCCGACGTGACGCTGGCAGACGACACCTAGGGCGCAAAACGGTACATCGCATGGCAACTGATGCAGTTGCCCATAATATCACGCAAATCCGCCAGGATAATACTCCGCGAGGCGCCTTTGGCAGCCTTGTCGGCGAGCTTATCGAATTTGTCGTGCGTATCGAAGCTCATTGATGTGAAGCCAAGCGGTAATTTTAAGCCGGTAAACAGGGAGACACCATTCAACAACTTGGCGCCAGATTTCTTAGCGATAGCTGGAACGCGCGCACTTTTGTTTTCAGCCATTGCCGCGACAATGCCCTGGATTGTTTCAAGATAGGTGCGCATCCCTGCGAGGAATTCCGCCGTCTCTTTTGGCGAAAGATTGACCGCTTCGCGTGGATCGCCTTTTGCCAGGGGCGCGTGCTGCGCAATCACAGGGCTTGCACTAAACGCCAACGCCACGCAGAAAATGAACCCTGTAAGACGATTTGAGTTGGATCGGATCATAGCTGCAGCCCTCCTCGGACATACGATAACGCGCACGCGTACGTTCAGCAGACTGCGCCCAACTTGATTCTGCAATGACGTGGATCAACGCGGGTCGTTACCTGGTTGAATTTGCCACATGCATCGGCACAAAAACGCCCGCAGACTTTGTCGCTGCGGGCGTTTTATTTGTGACCAACACTTCCTAAAGTCGTGTTGGGTTATTTTGACCAACACTCGGCAAGCTGGTGTTGGGTTATTCACACACGCACTTGGCGGACGCTTCGCACGGTGGGGCGGGTGCTGCCTGACATATGCCCTTGGCAGAGCCTTTACCGACGCACCAGGCGTTGCAATCAAATTTGTCTGGATGGCCGGTATCATCGGTGTGGCTGTGAACAACGTCTTTGCCAGGATTGGATTCCACCAATTCTGTTTCTGACAAGCACGCTTCGCCAAACATGCGACCGTTGGTTTTGCCATCTTTATCCGTGCCCAAGTGACAGCCAGCAACACCGGGATCAACACCATCTGTATCTGTCCAGTACGTCAGCTCGCCCTTTTTCCAATCCTTGGGCTTGAATTCAAACGTGCCTAAGGCACCCGGCATGTCCTTTGCGCCACTGGACGGCGCGTGATCATCTTCCGACCCGCATCCACTGATAGAGATCAATGCGAACACCGCAATGAGAACTGAAAACAAACGAACCATGAGACTTTCTCCCTCTTGCGCGCGTGGTCTTCTGCCCGCGCCATCACGGGACGTTATAGCAAGCAAAATCAGAGACATGCAAAAATTTGGGAACCAACAGGCCGCGACTGAGATTATTTCGCATCCCGTGCAGGACAAATTCCTTCGCCGCGCGGGCGCCCGAAGGTTTTTAGCGTTCCGGCACGATGTCCGGGGAGCGGAGCAGCGGTGCCTTGTTGTGGGATTTTTCGATTCACGCTGCACATGGAACGATGTGCAGCGATCTCAAACATCAGCTGGAACACCCCCAACACCGGCTTGCCGAGTGTTGGGCAACAAAAAAAACCAACTCCGCTCCGCCGGTGAACGGCCAAGTCAATCGTGCGATCAACCAGGCTTGATCGCGGTGACCCCCGCGTAACGGCCTCAGCATCCCTGAGGCTTCACCAACGTACGAAATCGATGGCGGCAGAAAGTCCCTCGGCAGAGCCCGCGTCGGATCGCACGAAAGCAGACCTTTTGCGCAGTGCACCAGGATGTCAGCTAAGGGCCAACCCGAAGGCTCCTACTGCAACTGCACAAGGCGGTTTGTGACCCTCACCGGTCATCGGTAGTGCTGATCCTCTCCCACTAACTGGTCCGGTTCGAATGTTAGGGCAAATACCGGCGGAAAATTGGTCGTTCAGGACCATCATCCTGCTTGAGACAGATCTGACTTGGCATGTGACATTAATCAATGTTCTTAGAATTATTTTTGCTTAAATTCATCGGTGGTTGTCGATTGAGTCAGAGCAGAATCATTTGTCCGAAAATTCTCGGAAGCGAAAGAACCGCCAACTTAGAGGCCGGTCATGCGGAACAGAACGTCAATAGCTTGTGTTGTTGTCATGCTAACGCTCATGACCGTCGACGCTCGTGTTGCACTAGGGGTTCCGTGTTGCGGCCCCGGTTCAGGAGCGGACACTTCCCCGTGGCAAGAATTACCTCAAATATCTAACTATTCGTGCAAACCTGAGGCCGCTCAATCGGTTGCCCGGGTCCAAAAGATCGAAAAAAAACTCAGCAGTCTTAGGGCGTTTTTGCAGCGCCATCGGAATTTTCTAGAACAGAAAAACACGACACCGTTCTATTTTTTCTTTATTGCAGTGGCTCCCATAAAGAAGGCATACCAGACGCATGGCGAAAAAAAGCTCAATCGCGGATTCTTCGCAGAGTCGTTTTTTGAGAAAAGCATATCGTGGGAGGTTTTGCGCCCTAAACTCGACGCTCATTTGGGCCGCTGGATAACCAGAGGAGAGGCGTACAACTACTTGATCAGTCAAACTGGCATTCCCCGTAGTTTTGCTACTAAAGATTTCTTTGGTGATGTTTGGGGTTCTGCCGCGAGGCATACCGCCAGTCTTCTTCTTCGTTTCGAGACAAATGAGATTACGCCCCTAAAAAACCAGAGGGGTGACATTATATCTTCGCTAACTGCTTCCGGTCATTGCACGCTTGGAAAGCGGCAAGGCTCGTCGAATGATGCAGGCGACTGTGACCAACGCCTAAAGAATGCAAAAAAAAGGATGACCGAGAGTATTAAAAAGGCTGACGCTCTTTTAGAGGACTTGATCAAGTCGCCTGAAAGTGCGTCCTCAAAAAAAGTTGTTCGGTCCATATCTGCCTTTATCAAAAAGTGGAGCACTATGGCCTCAAAAGAGCGCAAAGAATGCCCTGAGGCGGCAAAATACATCGATAACGCATCTCGGAAATGGAACAATAAATTCAAAGCTGAATTTACGAGACTTCTCAGAAAATCGTTTCGTTGATCAAAGACGATTGTCAGAGCCTCAATAGCTAACTGAATTACTTCGGCTCAGTTTCCGAGCTATCTTTCCACTCCTTAAATCATCCGAGTGCTACTTGGGTAATGCGAGAAAAAAGGAAGTCCAACTATGCGCAATGCTTCTGCGTTCAGCTTGGCACTTGGGATTCTTACTCTTGGTTCGATTTCAGCCAACAGTGCCGATATTGCAGCTGGGAACGCCAAAGCTGCTGACTGCTCTGATTGTCATGGCCCGGCAGGAATAAGCGAGAATCCGGTTATTCCCCATCTTGCGGGGCAGCATGCAGATTATTTGATGCATCAAATGAGAAACTTCAAATCTGGTGTGCGCGACAACCCGTTTTGCGTCCCCATGGTCGACCACCTGAGTGATGAGGATATCAATAACGTGGCCGCTTAATCAGCGGACAGGCCGTTGGTCTTCAGACGGTCTGCCGTGGTCATCGCCATTACGTTCGTATCGTAGATCCATTGATCCCCTATTCTGATACAGTCAAACATGCACGCAACGCGCCGTCTCACCGTCGGCATTTTGTTTTGCGCAGAGCAAGTCAGGTTGCAGGCTGGAGACCGAACATGCCCTATCTTGAAATTGGCGATGCGCGTGTGCATTACACGGATGAAGGTACCGTCAAAGAGACCATCGTGTTTTCCCACGGGCTGTTGTTTAGCGGCGAGATGTTTGCCGATCAGGTGGCGCATCTTAAGGACGAGTATCGCTGCATCACCTTTGATCATCGCGGGCAGGGCAAAAGCAAAGTCACGACGCTCGGATATGATATCGACACGCTCACCCTGGATGCTGCTCGCCTCATCGAAGAGCTTGTCGCCGGGCCGTGCCATTTTGTTGGCTTGTCGATGGGTGGGTTTGTTGGAATGCGCCTTGCTCTGCGCCGGCCAGAACTGTTGCGCTCACTGACCTTGATCGAGACCTCAGCCGATCAGGAACCAGCGGAAAATAAACCGCGCTACCGGGTCCTTAACTTCGTTGCGCGCTGGTTTGGACTTGGGCTTGTCGTCGACAAAGTCATGCCCATCATGTTCGGCCGAAGTTACTTAAGCGATCCGGCGCGTAAGGAAGAACGGAACAGATGGAGAAAATACATCGCATCAAATCATAGGATCGGCATCACGCGCGCCGTAAATGGCGTTATCAATCGCAAAGGCATCATTGACGAGCTCCATCAGATTGACCTGCCAGTTCTGATCATTGTTGGCGATCAAGACATCGCCACGGTTCCGGAGAAGTCTGAGCGGATGCACGCAGCAATCCGTCACTCAAGCCTGGTCACGATCCCCAAGGCTGGTCATTCATCAACAATCGAGGAACCACGTGCGGTGAACGAGGCGATCTCCAATTTTCTGAATGCATTGCCAAAGTAACTCTCTCGACGACTTTGGAATGACTTCCACCCGACGGTGGACAGCTTTTTTTGCCAACACAGCGTAAACGCGTGTTGGGTGCCGTTTTCCTTTGCCAACACTCGGCAAGCCAGTGTTGGGCTTGCCAATATTTCCTTCGCCAACACTGCGCAAGCGCGTGTTGGATCTAAAGTCGTGTTGGGCGGGTTACTGAGCCGGTCAGGTGATGAAGCTGACCGGCTCATGATCGCAAACGTCGTCTACGGCACTGAAACAGAGAACCTTTGTTCGTCCCGACAGACACCAGACGATAAGCGCTTCCTGCGTTTCTCGCCTTTGTACCGGTAGACGACTTCCAGTTGGGTGTGCTCATAGCCAACCTTGCCAAGGTCATGCGGGCGTTTCCAAACACCGCGCGTTTCGCCGGGCTTGATCGTGCGATTAGGTGTCGGTTCAGAACGCCGCTTGCCGCGGTCATAGTAGTTCAAATCGAGAATGCGAATTTTCTTGTTTCCTGTGTTGGTGACACTGATTTGAACGTTGCGGCAGCTGCGACGGAAAATCCTGGTTCTGATTTTGTCGATGGAGCCAGCATTAAAGCCGACGCCAACGCCGGCAGAAACCTCGACGCCGCGGACGGGAGCAGTAAAGAAGCTACTCAAACGCGAGGACCGTCGTGAGGTGATCACACCGACGCCGACACTAAACCCGGCGTCTGCGCTGATTGAACCGCCAAAGTATTTGGAAACGCCGGATGTATTTGGATCTGCGTTGATTCCAACAGTGATATCCGCACCAGCGCCGGCCCGGATACCGCCGCCAGAGCTTCCACTGAGAAACAGCCGGGTTGGCAGGTTACCGTTGAGATCCCATACGAACCCAGCGTCAGCGCCGGCGCCGAAAACGGCAGCTATGTCTGCACCGAGACCGACACTCAATGACTGAAAGCTGCGGCCGCCGCTGTTGTTGGTTTTGAGTCGTCTCTGATTGCGCGCGGACAGGCAGTTGTTCTTCAGACGGTCTGCGGTGCGCGTGTCACGTCTCCGCGCGGCTTTGTTCAGCGCCTTTTTGTTGCGCTTCATGCACGAACGGAAGCCCTTCATGATGCGGATATGTTGCTTATGACGGCTTGCAACATCAAAGACCCGCTTAGAAACAGAATCATTGTTTCCTTGCGCGTTGCCTGGTTGTCCTGGGATGGGGCGGAACCCGCGCAGGCGGCAGATGCCGCGAACGGAAACCAACGGCTTGATGCAGCGGTTGCCCGGACAGGCCCGTTTGTTGAGCGTGCCGCATTTTTTTGGATCAGGTCTCACTGGTGGATTGAAAGTCGACCGACAATATTTACCAACCTTACGCAGTCCCTTTTTACATTGCGGCCCTGGCAAGATCTTCGGGCACGCTTTTTGGTTGAGCCCGCCGCAGCGGAAGGACTTAGGTGGCTCTGGCGGTCTGCCTACGTTAGGACTGTCGAGGCGGCAAATCTTGCCAACCTTACGAAGTCCAGGATCGCATTGTGGTCCAGGAAAAAACTTTGGGCAGGCTTTCTGATTAAGTTCGCCGCATTTTTTAGCCGCAGCATCACTGCTCGAAATAATCTGCAGGGATGTCAGCGTGAAGAACGCGAAGAGGAAGGTCGCGAGGACTTTACAGGTGGTATTCATGGGTTAGCTCCAGGCAAAGGTTGTCCTATGCCGGAACGATTACGTTTAATTGAATGAACTCAAAATGAATGCTGTACAAAGGCATATCGCAAATATTTTTTTATTTTGTTTGAACCAAAAACCTAGATCAGATGACATATTCTTTGAGACAAGGGGTGGAGCCAATTAAGTAGTGTTGGTGCACACTTTCGTTGCTACCTGTTCCTTAGGGAACAGACTTTGTCACCGAATGACATGCCGGGACTAACGCCTTAAGGCGGTGAGCAAATGGTCCGCTTGTGGCCCATCGCTTTGGTTTTAGAAATCAGTCCAACGTCCGCAATCGCCAGGTGCAAACATTTTCGACAGGGCAACTCCGCTCAGCCCGAAGACAGATTCTGCATAAGTCCTGAAATTTTTCCAACACTCGGCAAGCCTGTGTTGAGTTTTTTTTGCCAACACTGCGTGAACTTGTGTTGGGCTTCGTTATCCTTTGCCAACACTTCCTAAAGTCGTGTTGGGCTTTCCTGCCAACACAGCGCAAGCGCGTGTTGGTCCTAATGTTGTGTTGGTGGGTTCCGAAGGGAACATCCCGGCGAGACAAAGTCTGTTGTTGTGCTGGCGCACCGCACACGATGTTGCGCCCCACATTTCAAGCCGCAGAACACCCAAAGGATCTCAGACATGACGAAACTAAATGGCATTACTGCCGCACTTGTATTTATCGCCGTTGCAGCCGTGAATGGAATTGCCTCCGCTGGCTGGATCAGCGACGCCATGGGCGGGCCTGTCGATTTGGTGGCTGGCGGACAAAAATGGAA
The DNA here is from genome assembly GCA_021775735.1 of Hyphomicrobiaceae bacterium. Taxonomy (GTDB): domain Bacteria; phylum Pseudomonadota; class Alphaproteobacteria; order Rhizobiales; family Hyphomicrobiaceae; genus JAHZKN01. The sequence continues at coordinate 1,512 of JAJFHG010000024.1, read as the reverse complement.
CGTTCTGACGATTGAGAGCGAAGATGGTTTTGATGCCGTCACCTTTCTGCCAGCGGGCAAAACAGCCGACGACGCAGCCCAGACTTTAACGTTTACCGCCGCTGTTGAGAAGGTGCCGAGCTCTGCGTACGACGCACAGGCTGCCATTGACCAATCGCACACCAATGACAACACGACGCATTACAAAAGCTCCGTTGTCGCAAAAGATCAGTCCGTGCGCGCGCGTGGGCTTTACTCGAAGGTTCCTGGCCGGACCTATTCACAGCTGTTCTCATTGAAGGGATCGTATCTCAATGACGGCATAACGTTCCTCGGCGTCACCTACCGTGTCAACATAATCACCAATTCGAAGATCGCGAAACAGCCGGGTAAATCGCTTGGCATTCTGGACCGTCGTGTTGCAGCGGTCTCCGAGAAACAAATCAAAGACTGGTTCGATCACTTTCACGAAAAAGCGAAAAAGAAGCTCGCCGCGGCAAAAGCTGGCGACGCTCCAAAGTCCTGATTACCGAGCCTCTCGTCAAAAGCCACACGCATAAAAAAACGCCCGCGGAAAAATCCGGCGGGCGTTTTGAGTCTTTGTGGGCCAACACTCGGTAAACCGGTGTTGGGCTTCATTATCTTTTTGCCAACACTGCGTGAACTTGTGTTGGGCCGTGTCCCCTTCTAGCGCGTGCACCGTGTTTCAGCGCTTTGGGCACAAAAAAGCCCGCAACCGGAGAGGTGTGCGGGCGCAGAAATTATTGACGTCGTGAATAGAGGATAATTTGAAGTTTTTGCTCAGCCAACATTTCCTAAAGTCATGTTGGGCTAAATTTCACACCTTGGCAGACCTGGCGACGACCTACTCTCCCACGTCTTGAGACGGAGTACCATCGGCGCTGGAGCGTTTCACGGCCGAGTTCGGGATGGGATCGGGTGCAGCCACTCCGCCATAGCCACCAGATCAGCGAAGGTGTGAAAAATGAAGAAGAATTCTGGTCTTTCTAAGTAAATTCCTACGCCCATCAGGCGGCAGCTTTTCTTGGCCAACACTCGGCAAGCCGGTGTTGGACTTGGTGGCCAACACTGCGCAAGCGCGTGTTGAGCCGAACCAGCTCGCAGACGTCAGCGAACTGGCAGCCGCATCGAAGCACAAGGCCTCAAGATACGACAGATGCCGCCCTGTCTTGTTAAATCAAGACATTAGATGAGCATTGCTAAATGAGAGCGTTCAAGCCAATCGAGTTATTAGTACCGGTAAGCTACACGCATTGCTACGCTTCCACACCCGGCCTATCAACGTGGTGGTCTTCCACGACTCTCAAGGGAGAACTGGTTTCGAGGTGGGTTTCCCGCTTAGATGCTTTCAGCGGTTATCCCGTCCGTACGTAGCTACCCTGCTATGCCGCTGGCGCGACAACAGGTCCACCAGAGGTACGTCCATCCCGGTCCTCTCGTACTAGGGACAGATCCTCTCAATTCTCCAACACCTACGGCAGATAGGGACCGAACTGTCTCGCGACGTTCTGA
>JAJFHG010000023.1 GCA_021775735.1 Hyphomicrobiaceae bacterium | reverse complement strand
TCAGGAGAAATGTCCAAAATGCGTAATCTTTTCTGCGCTTCATCCTTGCACCTTCAGACGGCTTTTCGCCCACCATGGGTCGGGGTTAATCGGTTTTCCAGCCTTGCGAAATTCAACATACAGAACTGGAGCATTAGTTTGCGCGATTGTTTGGGCATTACCTTGACCACGTTGCGGTGTCCCCCGCATGGCCCCGACTGGTTCTGCCGCCAGCACAAACTGCCCGGGTTCTACATCAATTCGAGATAGCCCTGCGAGCAGAATATGATACCCGCCGCCCGCATTGATGATCAAGAGCTTGCCGTAACTCCTGAATTTGCCAGCATACACCACCCATCCATCAGCTGGCGAGATGACCTGGCCAAAAGCACGGGTTTCGAGCACCATGCCCTTGGACTTTCCTCCATATTGGGTTTTTTCGCCAAATGACAAGATTCTCTTGCCATGAGCAGGTTTTGGCAGCTTTCCGCGTGCTTTGGCAAATGGGATCACCGGCTCAATGCGGTCAGCGCGCCCAGGCACAAGTGAGCGGCTGCTTGGGGCAAGCTCCGCGATTGGAGGTGCGGTTGGCCGTATAGATGGTCTTAACCCCGCGATTTCGCGCTCTTTTTCGCCCGATTTTGGGGGCGTAGTGAAGCTTGGGGCAGGTCCTGGTTGTCCAGCGATGCTGCCTGCTGATGGCGACTGAGCACCGTTGGATTTCGCTGTGCTCTGCTGGGCAATTTTGGCCTCATAATTGGCCAGCGAAGAATTGCGTTTGACGGTGGCATCGAGCTTCGCGATTAACTCGTTGAGATCATTGACGGATTCAGATATTTCAACAGCGGCACGGCGGACCGTTCGCAATTCGCGCTGACGATCTGTGATCTTTTGCTTTTTTTCGACCACTAAACCGGACAGCCGAACCCGCATGGTGGCGAGATGATCTGATTCGGCTTTGAGGCGCGCACCTTCCTTTTTGATGTCGGTCATCACCCGGACCAGTCCTTTGAGCCGATCGGCTAAATCGACCGCCTGGTCGCGCATCTCTGGAAAAACAGCTGCGATCATCATCGCCGAGCGGACCATTCTCAGCGCATCCTTACGCTCCGTGATCATGACGGGTGGTGGGTTGCGTCCCATGCGCTGCAACGCCGACAGGAGCTTTGAAATCGACGCATGGCGTTGATCCAATGAGCCTTTAAGCAGTTTTTTCTGGGCCTCAAGCTCCCCAACGCGGGACTCAATTTCCGATAATTGTGCCTCACTTTTTGAGATGAGGGCGCCGGTATCAATCAGTTGCTTGTTGAGCCGTGCACGCTGTTTACGGATCAACTCGAGATCCTGCTTCAGCGTATTTTCCTGACTTTTGGTTTCTTTAAGTGCGCTTTGCTTGGCCTCAAGGGATTGATTGAGGGTACTGCGATCATTCGTTTGCGCCGTGGCTGGTGCGGACAGGGTGATAAAGCAGGGAAGCAAAACCAGGCCTATCCGGGCGAATAGGGCCGTGCACGGACCACATGTGATGGCACTATCAAATTGCGGTGGCTGGAAAAGTTGGCGCAAACTGCCAATCCTTTTTGGGTTTAATGAGCATCGTGACCGGGTGGGTGTGCGGGCTTGGCCCCAATCCAACCAAAAAGTGAAGTGTCGTTCGAGATGGCGAAGGTCTCTTTAAAGAGGCCAAAATTGCGGCGATTCTTCAACTAGAGACCGAACCTGATTGCGTAAAAAACGTCAATGACCTGAATAATTGGGACATACGGGCATTGCCCAGGTGTTTGCCCCTCTCTCGACAACCCCTTAAGCTATCTGATCCACCGTGCAAAGGTCCTGCTCACTATGCAATCACTGCTTTATTACCTCACCACATTTCTCGTTTTTGCCGTCGTTGCTGTCTTGGCGGCAGGCCTTTGGACAATGCTGAAAGGCAAAAGCCCCAATCTCAGCCAGAAATTGATGCGCTGGCGGGTAGCCTTACAATTCATGGCAATCGTTGTTATTGCGGCCTACGTTTTTGTCTCCAATTTGGCTGGTTAGGCGCTGGTTCTGAACCCCCGATCTAAGCGCGCCAAAATCAACATTCACCCGGACGGATTGCCAAAACTTCAATGGTTAAACTCAATAAGATTTACACTAAGACTGGTGACCAAGGGACGACGGGACTTGGTACAGGTGACCGCGTTGCCAAACACGATGCACGTATCACAGCTTACGGCACGGTCGATGAAACGAATGCGGCTGTCGGGTTGGCGCGGACTGACTTGTCTGACAAACACTCAGAACTTGATCAACAACTGATGCGCATTCAACATGATTTGTTTGATTTGGGCGCAGACTTATGTGTGCCAGATACGGGTGAAAAACTTGAGTTCGAACCGTTGCGGATAACCGATGACCAAGTCGCACGTCTTGAACGCGACCTTGATGCATTGAATGAGAACCTGGAATCTTTGAAATCCTTTATCTTACCGGCTGGCCATCGTTCGGCTGTAGGACTTCACCTGGCGCGAACCGTGTCGCGCCGGGCTGAACGCGAAATAACATTACTTGCTAGCCAAGACGGTGAAACCGTTAGCGACGCTGCATTAAAATACATAAATCGCTTGTCGGATTATCTTTTTGTTGCCGCTCGGGTCGCAAACGACTACGGAAAGAACGATGTCCTGTGGGTTCCTGGTGCGACCCGGGAGTCTTGACGCCACTTTTTGCTGTAATTTGGGGACCACTTCATGTTTGTGCCGCTGCGCGATGACAACACACTAAGCTCCATCCACTTTCAATACATGACAGTGTTGTTGATAGCGCTCAACGTTGCGGTGTTTGCAGCAGAAGCTACTGGCATGTCCGATGCAATGATTGCCAGTTTCGCGGTTGTGCCGAAGGAATTGTTTGCGGTAAACATTTTTGGAGCTGGTGCAGTGCCCGTGGAATTTCCGGACACCGGCGTCGTGGTGCAAAGCGTTGCGGTGCCAGAGCGTTTAACTTTGCTGTCTTATATGTTTTTCCATGGCGATATTTTACACCTTGGTGGCAACATGCTGTTCCTCTGGGTATTTGGTGACAATGTTGAAGATGCTGTCGGCCATCTCAAATTTTTGTTTTTCTATCTGGCCTGTGGCGTCGTGGCAGCAATTGTCCACTCATTGATGTCTGCCAATTCACCGGCACCGTTGATTGGTGCCAGTGGAGCGGTGGCTGGTGTTATCGCCGCTTATCTTATGCTGCACCCTAGAGTGAAGATCTGGGTGTTGGTGTTGAAGGTAATCCCAATGCAGATTTCAGCCTTGTTTGCGCTGGGCGCCTGGATTGTCTGGCAAATCGTGATGGTGGTTATGCCTCAGGTTGGCCCCGTCGCTTGGTGGGCTCATATCGGCGGTCTGCTTGCCGGTGCGGTATTAATCATCTTGCTGCGCCGACCGGGCATAAAACTGTTCGATCAGGGCTTGAAAACCGCCTAACCCGGTTGAATCCCGTTCGCACGGCGCGGCCTACCCACTTAGAATTGAGACCATTGCCGGTTTGGTTATCCCCGCTGGCCGGTCAGCCTTGGATGCGTCGCCGTCGGTGATTGACTTGATAAAACACGGCTCGTAGGTTTGGATTTCGCAAGTGCGAATAAGAAAGCGCGCCACACCAGCTAGATCGGGAAGCCGAGTTGGATTGTGTCCGTGGCGCTGCACAATCTGAGATCTCTCCTATAAACCGGCCATTGGTCCGAGGGAGGGCCAGAGCAAACTGCGTTTCGTCAACGCAGATAATTTGCTCGTCTTGAGGAGGGGAGCCTCGCAATATGAAACTATTGGTTGGCGTCAAACGTGTTGTCGATTACGCGGTTAAAATTCGTGTAAAAAGCGATGGCTCGGGCGTTGAATTACAAAACGTTAAAATGTCGATGAATCCCTTCGATGAAATCGCGGTCGAAGAGGCTGTGAAACTGAAGGAAGCCGGTACAGCAGATGAAGTTGTCATCGTCTCTATCGGGCCGCAAAAAGCACAAGACACGATCCGCACGGCGTTGGCTTACGGTGCAGATCGCGGCATTCATGTTGCAACTGATGAGACGGTTGAGCCGTTGGCTGTTGCCAAGCTGCTGAAAGCCATTGTTGACGAGGAAAAACCTGGCGCAGTCATCCTCGGCAAACAAGCGATTGATGATGATTGCAACCAAACCGGTCAGATGCTTGCGGCATTGCTGGATTGGGGACAGGGCACATTTGCCTCTAAGGTCGAGATAGCCGATGGCAAAGTTGATGTTACACGCGAAATTGACGGTGGCCTTGAGACCGTGAAGCTGAACTTGCCAGCAGTGATCACCACGGACTTGCGTCTCAACGAACCCCGCTACCCCTCGCTCCCTAATATCATGAAGGCGAAAAAGAAGCCTTTGGACTCAAAAGCACCTGCTGACTACGGCGTCGATATCGCACCACGCCTCAAGGTGCTGGAAACCAAAGAGCCGCCTGTGCGCGAAGCTGGTGTGATGGTCGACAGCGTCGCAGAGCTGGTTGAGAAACTCAAAAATGAAGCGGGCGTTTTGTCATGAGCATTTTACTTCTTGCAGATCACAACAATGCCGAACTTGGCGCTGCGACGGCAAAAGCCCTCTCAGCAGCAAAGGAAATCGGCGGTGAGGTTACCATCTTGGTCGCCGGCCATAATTGCCGCCCGGCGGCAGAGGCTGCTGCCAAGCTTGAGGGCGTCGCTAAGGTCCTTGTTGCCGATGGTGAGCATCTCGCCCATGGATTGGCGGAGGAAGTGGCACCGTTGTTGGCTTCGCTTGGTAAATCCCACAAGGTCGTGATGGCGGCTGCCACGACGACCGGCAAAAACATTTTACCGCGTGTTGCTGCCAAATTGGACGTGATGCAAATTTCAGACATCATCAAGGTTGTCTCTGCCGATACGTTTGAGCGTCCGATTTATGCAGGCAATGCAACCCAAACGGTTCAGTCAGCCGAAGAACCAAAAGTTATCACGGTGCGAACGGCAGCCTTTGGTTCGGTTTCAGAAGGTGGGTCGGCAGTCATTGAGGACGTTGATGTGCCTGCAGCTGTTGGTCTTTCATCGTTCGTTGGTGCTGAACTTACCAAATCAGATCGGCCTGAGTTGACCTCAGCTCGGATCATTATTTCTGGTGGCCGCGGCATGGCCAACAGCGAGAACTTCAGCAAATTGATTGAACCAGTTGCAGACCGGCTCGGCGCGGCCATGGGTGCATCACGTGCGGCGGTTGACGCAGGTTTCGTGCCGAACGACTGGCAGGTTGGCCAAACTGGTAAAGTCGTTGCACCAGAGCTTTATATCGCTGTTGGTATTTCCGGCGCTATCCAGCATTTGGCTGGGATGAAAGATTCTAAAGTCATTGTTGCGATCAACAAGGACGAAGAAGCACCAATCTTCCAAGTTGCTGACTATGGATTGGTTGCGGATCTTTTTGATGCGTTGCCGGAACTCAATTCAGAACTCGAAAAAGCTTGCATGTAGTTTAGCTGCTCCGTTTAAGGATATTTTGCTTATGACGACCGAGACAAAGACCGTGGCGGCAGCCGACATAAAAACCGTTGGCGTGATTGGTGCTGGCCAGATGGGCAGCGGTATTGCCCATGTGGTTGCTCTTGCCGGATATGACGTCAAACTTAATGATCTGAATAAAGATGCAGTTGAAAGTGCCCTTAAAGGCATTGAAGCCAATCTTGGGCGGCAGGCCAAGAAGGGTCTGATAAGCAAAGATCAAATCAAACCGGCTCTGCAGCGCATTTCCTATGCGGATGGATTGGGTGCGCTTTCACAGTGTGATCTGGTTATTGAAGCGGCAACAGAAGACGAAAACATCAAGCATCGGATCTTCAAAGAACTCTGCGAGACACTAAAGTCGGATGCAATTTTGGCGACCAATACGTCGTCCATTTCAATTACGCGTCTGGCTACAACGACGGATCGACCAGAGCACTTCATCGGCATGCACTTTATGAACCCAGTGCCATTGATGGAGCTGGTTGAGCTTATTCGAGGCATTGCAACGGAGGACACAACGTTTGCGCATACGCGCACGTTCATCGATAGCCTGAATAAGAAAACTGCAGTTTCCGAAGATTTCCCTGCGTTTATCGTCAACAGAATTCTGCTGCCGATGTTGAATGAAGCAGTTTACACGCTCTATGAGGGTGTCGGCACAGTTGAAGCGATCGACAAGGCTATGAGGCTCGGCGCGCATCATCCGATGGGGCCGCTGGAGCTTGCCGATTTTATCGGCCTTGATACGTGCCTTGCCGTTATGCAGGTGTTGTATGAAGGTCTGGCTGACACTAAGTATCGGCCATGTCCGCTACTTGTGAAGTACGTTGAAGCGGGTTGGCTGGGCCGCAAGACGCAACGCGGCTTTTATGATTATCGCGGTGAGACACCAGTGCCAACGCGATAGGGCAAAATAACCCTGAAACACGTTCTCAAATTTGGTTTTTGTGCCGTTTGCTCTAGCTTGGCGCTCGTGATCAGACCTGCGCGAGCAGCCAGCATTGAAATGAACAGTGATGAGCTGCTCTATCACCTTAAATTCCAATACAAGCTTGCGCAGTGTTGGCTAAACAGATCAAATTGTCCGCGTCTTCAATCAGAACCGGCTGAAGAGGCAGTTTGATTTATAAGGTGGGCACGACATGGCGACGAAGAAACGGGTTGCGGTGATCACTGGCGCAGGGTCTGGGATTGGTCGTGCCGTTGCCAGGACACTGCAAAAGAACCACTTTGACGTCGTGCTTGCAGGTCGGCGCACCTCAGCTCTGGAAAAGACGGCGTCGGAGTGTGATCCGCTTGGCGGAAACATGCGCGTTGCGCCTGCTGATGTCACCAATCCAGAACGTGTTGAGCAACTATTTGCCAATGCCTTGGATGCGTTTGGTCGCGTGGACGTGTTGTTTAATAACGCTGGCACCGTGGCCCCTCCCGTGCGGCTTGAAGATCTATCATTGGAGAAGTGGCAAGAGGTGATTGATATCAATCTGACTGGCGCATTTTTATGCGCTAAACATGCCATTCAAATTATGAAATCACAGGATCCTAAGGGCGGCCGGATCATCAACAACGGCTCTATTTCTTCGCAAATTCCGCGCCCTAACTCTGCGCCCTATACCGCGACCAAGCACGCCATCACCGGACTAACGAAATCTATTTCGCTTGATGGACGTACTGACAACATTGCGTGTTCGCAAATTGATATCGGCAATGCGGCGACGGAATTTACAGACGCAATGGCCGCTGGCATTCCACAGGCCAGTGGCGCCATCATGAAGGAGCCGCGTATAGATGTGCAACATGTTGCTGATGCCGTTCTCTATATGGCCAACCTGCCGCTCGACGCAAATGTGCAATTCATGACTTTGATGGCAACCAAGATGCCCTTCATCGGGCGCGGTTGAGCAGGGTTCTTAGGATATGTTTGACCGTCTTCAAGTTTGGGCGAAGCGTCTTAAGCAAAACGTCGTGACACTTTATGTTGCAGGGTGTGATCCGCGCACACCGCGCCTAGCCAAAGCTATTGCTCTGTTTGTTGTCGCTTATGCACTCAGCCCAATTGATCTGATTCCAGACTTTATTCCAGTGATCGGCCTGCTGGACGACATAATCCTAGTACCGCTGGGAATTTTAACGGCTGTGCGTTTTATCCCAGACTGTCTTTGGCAGGAATTTCGTGAGACAGCGCGAACAAGTGATCAGGTTGCAACAATCCGTTGGGGTGCTTGGATTGTCATTGGCATGTGGTTTTGTTGTGCAGCGCTGATTTTGTGGTGGCTTGTCGGTTGAGAGATGTTTTTAAGAACCCGGTGAGGTCATCCGTCTGATGATGGATATGTTCTGGCAACCTCGTCCAACGCTTGATCTCTTTTTGTACGGGATGATCCATATAGTCTGATTGCACTAAAATGGTGACCATACCGAGCGCATGCGGGGCTTCAAGATTGTGTGGCATATCTTCAAACATTGTTGCTGAGGATGGCGCAATAGCGTGGTGTTTCAAGAAACTTTGATATGCTTTTTTGTCTGGTTTGGCGCAGTAATTGTTGGAAGCGATATCCGTGATATCTTCAAAGTGGTTGAGGACACCGAGTTGATCTGCAATACGCTCAGCATGGTGGCGTGACCCATTTGTGTAGATAAATTTGCGCCCTGGTAACGCGGCAATTGCCTTTGACAGCTCAGGCGCGGCTTCAACCATTGTCACATCAATATCGTGGACGTATTTGAGGAACGGTTCGGGCTTTAGGCCGTGCAATTTCATCAGGCCTGTTAATGTGGTGCCAAAACGCTTGTAGTAGTCCTTCTGAACGAAGCGTGCATGCGCAAGCGGTAGGTCCAGCTCCTTGGCAATGTAAGCTGCCATGCGCTGGTCAACCTGAGCAAACAAATTGCATCCGGCTGGATAAAGCGTGTTGTCGAGGTCAAAGACCCACGTCGAGATATGCGTGAGATCAGCCATATCTCAATCGCGGCGCTCGCCAACCAGCGTGCCAGCACCATGATCAGTCAACAATTCAAGCATGACCGAATGCTGGACTTTACCGTTGATGATAACAACGGCTTCAACGCCTGCCTCAACAACTTCAATACACCCTTCCACTTTAGGGATCATACCGCCAGAGATGGTGCCATCACGAATCAACGCACGCGCTTCTTTTAGCGTCAGATCTTGGATCAAGTCGCCTTTCTTATTGAGTACGCCTGGGACATCTGTGAGCAACAATAAGCGCTTTGCTTTCATGCGCGCCGCCAGGGCTGAAGCAAACGTGTCGGCATTAATGTTCAGCGTATCACCATCAGCAGATAGGCCAATCGGCGCGATAACAGGGATCAGGTCTGATTGGGACATAACCTCAAGGATGTGCGGATTAATCGTTTTTGGTTCTCCGACATATCCGATATCCACCGCCTGCATCAGATTGGATTCAGGGTCTGACATCTCGGTAATTCTTTCTGCAATCACCAAGTTTGCATCTTTGCCAGAGATGCCTGCCGCTTTTCCGCCCTGGCGATTGATGGCCGACACAATGTCTTTGTTGATCTTGCCAGCCAAAACCATTTCGACAATTTCAACGGTTGGTTTGTCAGTCACTCTGAGGCCGTTGACGAACTCGCTGCGAATGGCGAGCTTCTTCAGCATGTCGGCAATTTGCGGCCCGCCGCCATGGACCACAATAGGGTTCACGCCTGACTGCTTGAGATAGACAATGTCTTTGGCAAATGCGTCCGACAGCGCCTGATCACCCATCGCATGGCCACCAAACTTGATGACCACGGTTTGGTCGTCATAGCGCAGCATGTTTGGCAGTGCTTCTGCCAGAGTGCGTGCCTTGTCATGGGCTGAGGCTAACATGGGGCTTGATGACGCGGGCTGTGACGGCGATTTTTTCGACATGTGATTTTGTTCGATTGGGTTGGAACGGCGCTTGATGCCGTACTTGTGGGTCGTCGGAGCGCTCTTGGCCCAACGAGACGGTGATTTAAGAGGCCCTGTGGTTGCATAGTCACAGCGCCTTTTCATGTTCTAAGCAGCACTTATATCGTATGAGGCCCAGCGACAACGGAATTCCCCCACAATTTTCGGCTGTTTATCTGGGCGAGGCTTTGAATCTGGGGTGTAAATTGCGGTAACCTTAGTCCTACGAGGATTCTTTATCTGTGCCAGACGACGGGCCGAACCATCATGATTGTCGATGGTCATAGAACCCATCGGCGGTCTCAATCGGCAACCGTTTTAGGAGCGTGAACACGATGACGGCGATGGTCGCGGAAGACCTTGCCCAGATCCCGATGTCGCCATACCTGGCGGCGTCTTTACAGCGGGCTGCACAATATGCTGAGGCACAGGCGCACCAGGAGGTGACGCTTGAACACGTTCTGTTGGCCCTGGCGGAAGATCCCGAGGCCAGTGTCATCTTGCGCAGCTCGAGTGTTAATATTGAGCGCCTGCAAACGGATGTGTCGACCCATCTTGGTAACGTCACCGAGCGCCAAGACCCGGCTAGCCCCCAACCAGTGAATACCTCCAACGACCTTCAACGTATTTTGGAAGCCGCAGCAGAGGCTGCAAAGCAAGGTCAGAGACGTGAGATCAACGGTGCTATTTTGCTGGCTGCTATTGTTGGCGATGGTGCAAGCACGGCCGCGCATATTTTACGCTCCCAGGGCCTGACATTTGAAGCAACCATCGCGGCGCTGCGTAATTCAGTACAACAACCAGCCCCGCCTCAGCCGTCTGCTTCGCCAAGCTCTGTTGGGACGGCAGATGATGTGTTAGCTGACGCGCGCGAAAGGGTGAATAGCCGACGCTCACCCGCAAATGTTTCTGTTGCGCCGACGCCGGCAGAACCATCGGTTGAACCGCAATGGGAGCAAGCCGCGCCCGTTGCCCCTCCTCCGCC
>JAJFHG010000022.1 GCA_021775735.1 Hyphomicrobiaceae bacterium | reverse complement strand
GAGCCGATAATGCGTAGCAATGTCAGAGGATGGGTCGCTTTTTTCTTTTCGATGAACAGGTCGCGATACGCTTTCTCAATCGTTATATGGCCTCCCGCTCCGGAACCAATAATGCAGGCAACACGGTAAGGATCTGCAACCGGCGTCTCCAGACCCGACTGCTTCCAAGCCTCTTCTGCTGCGCGCCCTGCAAACCAGGAGTAGCGATCGCCATATTGTATCTGGCGACTAGAGACATGGGTTGCTGGGTCGAAATTCTTCACTTCGCCAGCGATGTGAATATACAGGTCGGCGAGCTCAAAATTTTCAATTTTGCCAACACCGCACTTACCCGCCTTCATTGACGACCAAGTTTCTTGTGTATCGAGACCGAGCGGTGTGACGGCGCCAAGTCCGGTCACAACGACCCGGCGCAAACCGTTCGCTTTTGTCATATCTATACCAATCGCTACGTTAGCGTTTCGGGACTGCAACAAAGGACTTGTTGGATTGCAGCTAAAAGGCCTCAATCCACAAGTATGATCGCCAAATTCCAATTGTGCAGATTAGGCGCTTGCCGCACCAGCATCACCTGCATCAACGAGTGCTTTGACCCGTTCAACAACAGAGCCAACGGTTTTGAAGTCTTCGACTTCTTCATTCGCGTTGTATGGGATCTCGATGCCAAAAGTATCTTCAATATCGAAGACGATCATGGCCAGGTCGAGGGATTCGATGCTGAGGTCAGTCAGCGGCGTTTTGAGCTCAATGTTATCCATTGGCTCTTTCATGTGTTTTTTCAGGATGTCGATAATTTTAGTTGCGACTTCGTCCATTTCGGTCTCCAGCCCTGGTTGATGGCTCAAACGCAGGGATCCTTTATGTGTTGGTCACCCAATTAGTTCACGGCCCATTGAAGCTCAAGCTGAGGCGTCACTTATCGTAAAAATATACGATGAGTCTAGCCATCCGCAAATGCCACAAACACTGACCCGGATCAGATCACTCTATGACAGTAATACCCTAGAAAGTTGTTACTTTAGATACACGCGACCAAATAAAGCTAAGAAGCGCAACGCGCTGGTGTTTAAGGCAAAAAAGGTGTTGAATACGTCGCAGCTGGGCTCTCATCGGACAATTTGGCAGCACCAGCATGACTAGGCGCCAATTGAATAGGCCACAAATGGCCTCCTGGCGCCATCATTTGGGAGGATGGGCCAATGAATACGGCGGTAACAGGTACTTCTGAGCAAGAAAACTATGCCTGGCTAGAGGGTTATCCTGAACAGGTTAACTGGCATATGAATTTTCCGGCGGCCAGCCTGCCAGACTTACTTGAGCGCTCGGTGAGCCGCTTTCCAGATCGTCCCTTCACAAATTTCCTCGGAAAAGTTCATTCTTTCAAAGAAATCGGCGCCATGGTCGATAAGACCGCTGCCGGTTTGCAAGCCATCGGGGTCAAAAAAGGCACGAAGGTTGGTCTATTCCTTCCCAACTGCCCAACCTTCATCGTGTATTACTACGCGATTTTGAAGGCCGGTGGCACGGTGGTCAATTTCAATCCGCTCTACACCATCGAAGAGCTGTCTTACCAAATTGACGACAGTGAAACTGAAATCATGGTCACTTTGGACCTGAAGTTGCTGTTTGATAAAATCGAAACATTGCTGCAATCCGGTGTCCTCAAACAAGCGATTGTAGGCTCATTCCCAGCCCTGCTGCCAAGCGTCAAATCGGTTCTGTTCAAAATGGCTAAGGGCAAAGAGCTGGCCCACGTCAGCGCCTCGCCAGCCAAGGACAAAGTTGTTCTTGAAGCTAATCTTTTGGCCGCTGCAGGACCCCTTACACCTGTGCCAATTGACCCGCTCAATGATGTTGCCGTGCTGCAATATACCGGGGGTACAACAGGCAAACCAAAAGGTGCAATGCTGACGCACAATAATTTGCACGTAAATGTTCAGCAGGTTGCATCGTGGGCTCCAGAATTGGTTGACGGTGGCGAGCGCGTGTTTGGCGTGTTGCCCTTCTTCCACGTTTTTGCGATGACCGTTGTTATGAATTTTGGTGTCTGCAAAGGCTCTGAAATTATCATCATGCCAAGGTTTGTTTTAGACGATGCGTTAAAGCTCTTGCACAAGACCAAACCCACCGTCATGCCCGGTGTCCCAACGCTTTATAATGCGATGATGAACCACCCCAAGCTCAAGAGTTATAATCTTTCATCATTGAAATTCTGTTTGTCGGGCGGCGCACCGCTTCCCCTGGAAGTCAAACAGGGTTTTGAAAAAATCACAGGCTGCAAATTGGTGGAAGGTTATGGTTTGTCAGAAACCTCACCCGTTGCCACCTGCAACCCCATCGAAGGGATCGTCAAAGAAAAGTCAATTGGGGTGCCAATGCCCAGAACGGTTGTCTCATTGCGCAGCCTGGATGACCCGACAAAAGAGGTGCCGCAAGGTGAACGCGGTGAAGTTTGCATAAAAGGCCCTCAGGTCATGGCAGGTTACTGGAAGCGTCCTGAAGCCACCAAAGACCAGTTTATCGGGGATTTCCTACGCACCGGCGATGTGGCCGTCATGGATGAGGACGGTTGGTTTGAAATCGTAGATCGGACAAAAGACCTCATTATATGCTCGGGCTACAATGTTTATCCTCGTCATATTGAAGAGGCGATCTATCAATTCCCTGCCGTTGAAGAAGTCACGGTTATCGGGATCCCTGATGAATATCGCGGGGAAGCGCCCAAGGCGTTTATTAAATTGATGGCTGGTCAAAAAGCCACCGCTGATGAAATTATGGAACACCTGAAGGCCAAGTTATCTAAAATTGAGCTACCAGCTGAAATTGAATTCCGCGATGAGTTGCCCAAAACAATGATTGGCAAATTGTCGAAGAAGGAATTGAAAGAAGAAGAAGCGCAGAAGCGAAAGGCGACATAACTCACATGTCTTCAGCACTACAACGAGACAAGCTGAGCGAAAAGAGTGATGATGCCGGGCGAACGTACAGCATCGGTAACCTTGCTCAAGAATTTGACATCACGACACGAACCATTCGCTTCTACGAGTCCTTGGGCCTTATCAAACCTGAGCGCAAAGGTGCCAGCCGCATATATTCGGTGCGTGATCGCGCCCGTCTTGTCTTGATCCTACGCGGCAAGAACCTTGGCTTTAGCCTTGATGACATTGCTGAGTATATTGCGCTATACGACACCGATCCTGAGCAAGTTACGCAAACGCGTCACCTTCTTGAAAAGGTCGAAGCGACAATCAAGGATCTGGACACAAAGCTCATTGATATTGAGCGCACGCTTACGGATCTCAAAGACATTCGCGCGCGATGCCAGGTGCATCTCAAGAGGCGCAATTGAGCCCGATCTTAGATCTGTCAAACGAAAGCGCTTAGCGCAAATTAAAAGCGGCCCGTTATAGGCCGCTTTTAATTTTCATAAGGCAAACACGGAGCCGCAGACTACGCGGCATTGCGCATATCTGCTGCTTTGGCGCTTTCCATGATCGCCGCAACCCCCATCCCGCCTGCCGTACAGACTGAAATCAATCCGCGTCCGCCCTGCTCTGAAAGCAGTTTGGCAAGGTTGGCAACAATACGGGCGCCGGTTGCAGCAAACGGGTGACCGACGGCAAGAGATGAGCCTCTTACGTTGAGCTTTGAACGATCAATCGAACCAAGAGCTGCGTCTTTGCCCAATTGCTCCTTACAGAAATCTTCATCTTCCCAAGCCTTCAACGTGCACAATACTTGAGCTGCAAAAGCTTCGTGGATTTCATAGAAATCGAAATCCTGCAACGAAAGACCAGCACGCTCCAACATCTTGGAAACAGCCAGCGTTGGCGCCATCAACAATCCGTCACCAGCAACGAAGTCGTTGCCTGCCGACTGACCAAAGGTGAGATATGCCAAGACCGGCAATCCACGCTCTTTGGCCCAGTCTTCACTGGCCAACAGCACAGCAGATGCACCATCCGTCAAAGGCGTTGAGTTGCCAGCTGACAACGTGCCCTTGCTCGATTTATCAAATGCGTTTTTCAGTGTTGCCAGTTTCTCAACCGTTGTGTCGCCGCGCATGTTGTTGTCACGGAACACGCCAGAATACGGCACAACAAGATCGTCCATATAGCTGCTGGCGTAGGCTTTAGCGGCATTCTTATGGCTTTCATAGGCAAGCTGGTCTTGATCTTCGCGTGCGATATTCCACTGCTTGGCCATCAACTCGCAATGCTGGCCCATGGACAGTCCGGTGCGCGGCTCGGCAACTGAGGGGGCTTGCGGTGTCAATTCAGCCGGAGAAAAGCCCTTAAAAAGTTTGAGCTTGTCCATCATTGTTTTTTGCTGCGACAACAACACTAAGCGCTGTGATATTTTCTTTGAAAATACAATCGGAGCATCTGACGTGGTGTCAGAACCGGTCGCAATGCCGCTTTCGATTTCACCTGTTGCGATCTTTGCTGCCAAACCAAGTGCGGCTTGCAAGCTGGTACCGCAGGCCTGCATCATGGTGACGCCTGGTGTGGATTTTGCGAGCGACGTGCTCAAAACCGCTTCGCGCGCCAGATTGAAATCTTTCGAGTGGGTGATCACCGCACCGCCCACAACCTCATCAATGTGCGCACCCTTTAGTTTGTATTGGTCAACCAATCCATTCAAGGCTGCAGACATCAAATCCAGATTGGATTTATCGGCATAAAGCGTGCCTGATCGGCAAAACGGGGTGCGCACACCGCCGATGACTGCCACGCGTTTCACTGTTTGTTGCATCAAATTTGCTCCCTCACTTGGCGAACTCAGGCGGTAGGCCTAAGGTTCTTTTCTCAAGTGTTTCTTATTCTGCTGCGTGTTGGCTTGTGTCGTCAGACTTTGTGATGCTGGCTTTGTAGTGCAGCGGACCACCACGGAATGGCGCAAAACCAGTTCCAAAAATCATACCGGCATCAACAAGATCTGCTGACTCAACAACACCTTCATCCAAGCTGGCCTGGGATTCATCAATGATGGGCTGCACCAAAGCAGCTCCCAATTGTTGCAACTCAGACTTTGAAAACTCAGACTTCGAGGTTTCGGTTTTGCCGTCCTTCCAAGTATAAAACCCTTGGCCGGATTTTTTGCCGAACTTGCCGGAGTTCACAAGCTGTTCCAGCTTGGAACCTTCGCTCGGCGAGCCAAGAATTTTCGACACGTGCAGGCAAACATCAAGACCAACATTGTCGGCCAGTTCAATTGGCCCCATTGGCATACCAAAGACACGCGCGGCTTCATCGATTTTCTCTTTGTCCTCACCCTTTTCAAGCCGCTCCATGGCCGCAAACATGTACGGCGTCAGCACCTTATTGACGAGGAAGCCTGGGACATCTTTCGTAATGAGAGGGAATTTGCCAATCTTGGTGACAAAAGCTGCCCCCTTCTCGACTTCCTCTTCTCGTGTTGTCGCACCACGCACCACTTCTACCAATGGCATCTGTGGAACAGGTGAGAAGAAGTGCAAACCAATCAAACGCCCTGGATCTTTCAACGGCTCTGCGATATCGGCCAGTTTCAGTGATGAGGTGTTGGTTGCCAACACGGCACCGGGTTTGATTTTGTCTTCGAGTGAGGCAAACAGCTTTTGTTTAATCTCAAGATTTTCAACAATTGCTTCAATGATCACATCAGCGTGGGCGATACCGTTACCGTCTGGGTCGGCAATAAATCGCGCTTGTGCGGCAGCTTTGGCAGGCTTGGAGCGAAACTTACGCGAGAACAATTTCTTCTGCGCCTTCATGCCCTTTTCAAGCTGCTCTGCATTAATGTCTTGCAGAGTCACCTCCATGCCTGAAGCCACACAAACACCCGCAATATCAGCTCCCATCGTGCCAGCACCAATAATGTGCGCGCGCATTGGTTTCCATTTCAAGCCACGCGGTGCCTGGGCTTTAAGAAGTTCTGTCAGGCGGAAAACACGGCGCAAGTTGCGCGAGGTATCTGACACCATGAGCGGTGCAAATGCGCGCGATTCTGCCGCCTTTAACGCCTCATGGTTGCCGCCATGCTTTTCAAACAAGTCAATCAAGGCAAAGGGCGCGGGGTAATGATCTTCACGCACTTTTTTGGCTGTTTCTTCGCGCATCTTCTTGGCGAGAAGTCCACGCGCAGGCCAACGCGTCATCATTTGCTTGGAGGCACCGGCAGGTTTTGAACGCTTGCGTTTCAAAATAGCTTTGCGCGCTGCCCAGTGCAGCATGTCTTGCGAAGCGACAAGTTGATCAACAAAACCAACAGCGCGTGCAGCAGGCGCACGTAGCATTTTTCCGGTCAGCATATTTTGCATTGCCGCCATTGGTCCGGCCTGACGGATTGACCGTGCGGTGCCGTGAAAACCTGGGAAGATGCCAAGTTTCACTTCAGGGAACCCAAGCCGGGTCGAGTCCTCACGCGTAGCAATGCGGTA
Source organism: Hyphomicrobiaceae bacterium (assembly GCA_021775735.1). Classification (GTDB taxonomy): domain Bacteria; phylum Pseudomonadota; class Alphaproteobacteria; order Rhizobiales; family Hyphomicrobiaceae; genus JAHZKN01. The sequence goes on along the minus strand of JAJFHG010000022.1, from coordinate 52,456 downwards.
GTGACAGGCCAGCGCCAACTCCAATCCACCGCCGAGACAAAAACCATGGATGGCAGCCACAACCGGCATCTTCAGGTTCTCAATCTGATCAAGCATATTGAGGACAGGCTTCAACATCTCAAGCACTTGTGCTTCCGAGGTGAAGCTCTCAAACTCAGTAATGTCAGCACCGACGATAAAACCTTTTGGCTTGCCGGATGTTATGACCATGCCACGCAGTGACTTGTCGCGCGCCAGTGGCTCCACATGATTAATAATCTTTTGCAGCTCTTCGATCGGGCGACGCCCCAACGTGTTGACGCTTTGTCCCTCGCGGTCAAAGACCGCCCACGCGATTTCTTCATGATCGACTGAAAATTTCCAATCATGCAATTCAAGGTCTTGCGACATATATCACTCTCCGAGACTTATTCAGCTGCCGGTTCCATGGCGCGTGAGTTGTGGCCCAACTGGGCAAAGTTTGGTTTGACTTCTGCAGGGTCGAAGTGGTCAACAGCGATCACACGAGAAACAAGCGTTTCAACTTCACGCAGTTGTGCGGCTTCGCTCTCACTTAGAATGTTTTCTTTTTGCGCCTCACCAATCCAATCAATGCCGTGATAGCGGCGTATGGTGCCTTCGCGTATCGCTTTTTCAAGCTTCTTCTCAGCTGCTTCTGCGGCAATCACTTTTTCAAGTGTGTGTTCGAGGATACCGGTCTGATCATCTGGATCGCGCGACACATAGATATCGCGGGTCAAGCGGTCTCTAACTTCGCCTGGTTCCAAAACAGTTTTGACAACCTTAGAGCCAAGTTTATCGCTCGCTGGCTTGTAGTGGCGACCAAACGGATAGATCAACGTTTTCATCAACCAACGCACAGGTGCGGATGGGAAGTTTTCAATCGTACCGGACAACGCGTGTTGGAACCGGTAAAGACCATTTTCCATCGCCAGCTGGACGATATCGCGATCCGCTTCCGGTTTACCATCATCTTCAAAGCGCTTCAAAACGCAACTCATCAAATACAATTCGCTCATTGCATCTGCCATCCGCCCCGTCAGCTTCTGCTTGGTTTTCAAGCCGCCACCTAAAACAGCCACTGTGAGGTCAGCAACAAGAGCGAAATTCCGGCTGGACCGCGCAATCTGACGGTACCATTCCGCACTCGCGTTAGCCTTTTCAGGCGCGTTAGCAAAACTGCCGCCGGTTACATTGTGGAATAGCGCACCGGTCACGTTTGAAATTGCGAAGGCAACATGTCCGTTAAAGGCCTCTTCAAACTGTTCTTTGCCACGCAGTTCATCATCGTCCTGCACAGCTTGCACTTCTGAATATAGATAAGGATGCGAACGCAATGCGCCTTGTGCAAAAGTTATCAGAGTGCGGGTCAGAATATTTGCACCTTCAACTGTGATCCCGACAGGCACCATTTGATAAGCTGCCTGCAAGTAGTTGGACGGTCCATCGCAAATACCGCGGCCGCCATGAATATCCATCGCATCGTTGACCGACTGGCGCATGCGTTCTGTTGTTTGATATTTCATCAGCGCAGAAATTACTGACGGCTTTTCACCACGCGATACCATCGAAGCGGTCACACCACGTGCTGCCTCGTTGACGTAGGCCGTTTCGATCATGCGTGTCAGCGCTTCGTCGATGCCTTCCATGCGTGCAACCGGCAAACCAAATTGCTTGCGGATGCGTCCATAAGCTGTGGTGTAGCGCAGCATCGCTTTGGCACCAGCCGTTGATGACGATGGCAATGAAATGGCACGGCCTGCAGCCAAGCATTCCATCAACATGCGCCAGCCTTGGCCAGCCATGTCAGCACCACCTATAACCCAATCGATTGGGATAAAGACGTCTACACCCCAGTTCGGGCCATTTGGAAATGCGGCTCCATTTGGCAGATGTCGGCGACCGATGTTGACACGTGGGTGATTTGCCGGAATGAGACCAACGGTAATGCCAAGGTCTTCACCTTTGCCAAGTAAGTTTTCAGGGTCAAACAATCGGAATGCCAAACCCACCAGCGTCGCATTGGGGCCAAGCGTGATGTAGCGTTTGTCCCAGGACAGGCGAATGCCGAGTGTTTTTTTGCCGTCATGCTTGCCATACTCAACGTATCCAATGTCGCGCATTGTTGCAGCGTCTGAACCTGAGGTCGGCCCAGTTAACGAGAAGCACGGCACTTCTATGCCTCTTGCAAGACGTGGCAAGAAGTATTCTTTCTGGTCGTCAGTGCCGTATTTTTCGATCAGTTCGCCTGGACCCAATGAGTTCGGCACCATGACGATCGTCACAACATCAGGTGAACGCGAAGCCACTTTGCCAAGAATCATTGATTGAGCTTGAGCAGAAAAACCAAGACCGCCATGTTCTTTTGAGATCAACATGCCAAGGAAACCTTGGTCTTTGGCATAGTCCCAGATTTTTTCCGGAATTTCCTTTTGATTGAAACGCACCGTCCAATCATCAATCATGTGGCACAACTCTTCGGTTGGACCATCAAGAAACGCTTGCTCCTCGTCTGTTAAGACGATGGGTGGGACCGCGCGTAATTTTTCCCAGTCTGGATTGCCAGAAAACAACTCCGCATCAAAGCCAACCGTTCCAGCATCAAGCGCTTCTTGCTCGGTGCTGGAGACCTTCGGTAAAATACCTTTGATGGTGTCAAAGGCTGGGTCCACGATGACTTTGCGATGTACGATTGGAATAGAAAGTGCGCCCAGCACAAGTGCTGGCACCCATGCAAACAGACCAAGCAGACCTGGTGAGGGCCATGCAAACGCACCCTCAAGCAAGCCTGACTGCCAAACGAAGACAGCCGCTGCGACGAGCAACGCCCACATCCAAAGCTTGCCGCGCATCATGCCAAGGGCCAATGCTCCCGCACCCAAAAGACCTAAGAAAATTAGAGTTGTCATGGCTCAATGCCTCCCAACGGTGCCCCGGGCCGCAGCCGAGATCCGTTTAAACCGCCCAACGGCGCATCCAAGCTCTGCTTCCAGCACTCGATTTCGCTTTAGGATTTGCCACCTGATATCCTAAGTTGACGTTAACGTCAACGTTAAGTTGGGGCAATGAGCAACCAGGCTGGGCAAAGCAATCCGCAAACCGCTTGTTCTTATGCCAACAACCATAGTCCCCCTTGGCGGAGCTTGCGAGCCCTTCTGCATCAAAACCAGCTCCTTAAGGCAATCAAATTTGTATTTGGTGAAAGGACTTGGCTCAGACCGCAAATTTCTTATGTGCAAACCGTCTTTAAGTTGCAGATAGCATCCATGCCAGCACATCAACTGGCCTGCTTGGCGTAAACATCATTGGTCAATGTCTCATACCAGGCAATGCTGTCTTTGTAGTTTTGTCGGCGTACCTCTGCAGTCTCACCAGGCTTTGACACATATGATCCCTCAGCCAAGAGCTGTTCAGAACCATTGAGCTCACCAGGCTGATAAGTGGCACCGATAATTGCACTGTCGTCGGGCGCCAACATCGACCAGCAGGTATTCTGCAAGCGAACATCACCGGCGTCTTTGACATCGAGACGGTCAAGAATATCGGCGACGACTGTTTTGGCTTGGCTGTGCGCGGAAAACGCTGACTTTGGCATCGCTTTGGCGATTGAGGCATCGCCTAACACATAGATGTCTTCAGACTTAGACGAGCGGAAATTGTCCGGCTTGATCGGACACCAATCACCTTCAGCAAGGCCGGATTTAAGAGCTATTTCACCAGCAGTTTGGCGTGGAATTATGTTGGCGACGTCTGCTTTTACGATCAGGCCCGCAGGGGTATAGATCTCACCGGTGCGAACATCGACACGGGACACGCCGAAATCATCAATATCGTTAGAAAGATGAAGCTCGATGATGTCTTTGTAATAGCGTTGAAAGGCTTCTTCAAAAACGGGCTGCTTTGAAAATGAAAACTTCGCATCCAGGATAATGAGTTTTGATTTTGGTTTTTTTGTTTTTAGATAGTGCGCAATTAGACAGGCGCGTTCATAGGGCCCGGGCGGACAGCGATATGGCATTTTGGGTGGCGCTAAAACAACCGTTCCACCGTCAGGCATTTTTTCAAGTCGCGCGCGCAATATTTTTGATTGCACGCCACCCTGCCAAGCATGCGGCATGACTTTTGTCGCGTCTTTTGAATACCCTTCAATGCTGTCATATACGAGCGAGATGCCCGGCGCGACAACAAGCAGATCATAGTTCGCCTCAAGGGTTTTACCAAATTGTACTTTCTTGTTTTTTGCGTCAATACTGCGCACCGTGCCGCGACGCACATTAACACCGCGTTTTTTTAACCCGCTAAACGTGTGCGTGATGCTGTCAAAACTCCTTTCGCCCGCAATGTAGTGATTTGAAAAAAAACAGGATGTGTAACGCTTGTCTTTTTCAATGAGTGTCACATTGAGCTTGGGTGCGAGCCGTTTGAGTTCACCAGCAACCGTTGCCCCTCCCGGTCCACCTCCGATAACAACAACATTGGTCTCCCCACGGGCAATGGCAAAACGCGAAACGGCCAGGCCTGTTGCAACAACGCCAGCACCTCCAAGTGCAATGAGAGCGGCACGCCTATCTATTTTTGGTGGTGTTGTCATGGTCGGGCCTTGTTTGTTGGGTCTGGCTGGGCATCATGCTTGTTGAGAATTATGCCAAGCTCTTCCCAAAACGGATCAGCACCTGGATATCCCGCAATTCGCCCGATTTCAGTTTGACCTCTTAATACCAAAAAGGTCGGTGTATATTTAATTTTTTTGAATCCTGCCAGCGTTTTAGAACCAAACCTAACCTTCACCAAAGGCACACGTTTTGCTTCAGCACTTTTAGGATACAGATGACCAACCTGGCTCTGCCAACGCATACAAAACGGACAGCCTTCAATGGCAACCATTACCAACCGAAATTCAGTGTCTGATGCATGGGGCAAGTTATCAAGGAGAGGGCTTGGCTTTTCATCTGCACGCGCAAACGATGTCATGGTTACAGCAACCAGCAGACAAAAGACGAAAGCAACACCGAATACATCTCGCTGCGTAAGTACAAAACTGTGTTGACCGTCACCGCTCATTTAAACCTCGCTCGGAAACCAACCGTCGATCGTGGCAGGTTTTTAGCAAGTCTGCCGTCCAATTACAGCCTTAAGACAGCCAATATCGCCTCATTTGCAAGAAATTGTTGTGATAAAAATAGGATCGAGACGGAGGGACTTTACAGTACCCTATTGTAACTTTAGTCACTGAACCGCATATCTAAGCCCTCATATCATTAACGCTATAAGACAGTGACTTTTCGCCCGAACATGAACTCACCCCTTGTATCCGCAAACCCCAGTCGACGTGATTTTCTCATCACCGCAAGCAGCGTGGGTGTCGGGTTGTCTGTATCCGGTGCGCTAACACGTGTTCTAGCCGCTCAAAAGTCCGATGACTTCAAGGCCGCTTATGATGCGCTGACCAAAGACGCACAGCCAATTGAAGACAAGATCAAACTTGAGATCGACGCCTATATCGAGAATGGCAATATGGTTTTCTATCGCTTGTCTGTCGATCATGCGATGGAACCCAACGACTACGTGAAACGCGTTCATCTCCTATCAACGGAAAATCCGTTTGCACGTGTTGCACGGTTTAACTTCACACCGCAGTCGGGGCGTGCGGCAGTCGCCGGACGCATGCGTCTTGCCAAAACGCAAAATGTCGTGGCCATTGCGGAGCTTTCTAGCGCTGAAACGTCAGCAGCTCGCCTCTACATTGCCAAACGCTATGTGCAAGTTGCCATCGGAGGGTGTGAAACCTAATGCGAGGGTCAAACTCATGACGGCCAAGCCGCGGATCAAATTGCCAGAAGCGATGAAAGTCGGTGAAACCATCGAGGTCAAAGCGCTGGTGCGCCACCCTATGGAGCGTGGTTACCGCAAAGATGCGCAAGGCAAAACCATCCCACGAAATATTATCCATACCTTTACGGCTGATCTCGACGGTGCGCGTGTCTTCGATGCCGAGTTTGGTACCGGTGTCGCCGCCAATCCATTTATGTCATTTTATCTAAGGGTCTCTCAGCCCGGCATTCTCAAGCTGACCTGGATTGATGACACTGGCGTCAAGATCGAAGCTGAGCGCCAGTTAAATGTTGTGGCGTGACGTCCTAACGATTGCATTGAGCCTAACCCTCAACCAGAATTTTCACCGTCTCAGAAACTGATCTGATAATCGTTGAAAGTTGCTTGCGCGAGCCTGTTTAACCCGTGTAGGAGTCTTAGTCAGCAGTCATTGCTTGAGAATATCAAGCATCTTCCAAAATCTGAAAGCACAGGACGTAACTCATGGCAGAAGATCCCATCGTCGCCCAAACAGGCCCTTACCAAGTCGAGTTGGAAGAAGGGAAATCTTATTTTTACTGCCGCTGCGGTCGTTCTAAAAAGCAACCGCTTTGTGATGGATCGCACAAGGATACTGGAATTGAGCCGCTCAAGTTCTCACCACCCAGCAGCGGTACATTTAACTTATGCGGCTGCAAAGACACTGATGACGCGCCCTATTGCGACGGTTCGCACAATCTTTTGTAAGCGCACACAACACCAACACTGCATTTGAACTTGTCCGCTGGTCACTTGGGCCAGCGGACTTTTCTATGTCTTAAACATTATGTTTCTTGATTTCACCGCTCTTAAGGCGCGCGAGATAAGAATTTAATTCGCGTTTGACAACCGGCATCAGCAGGTAAAGGCCGATAACATTCGCGAGTGCCATTGCAAAAACAGACGCGTCGGCAAAATCAATCACAGCGCTTAGATTCATTGCCGCGCCGATGATGACAAAAATGCAGAAGATAATCCGAAAGGCGCCTGCAGTCTCTTCGCCGAACAAGTACGTCCACGCTTTCACTCCATAGTACGACCATGAGATCATGGTTGAGAACGCAAACAGCACAACCGAAAGTGCAAGCACATATGGGAACCAGCTAAAGACGGAACCAAATGCAGCAGACGTCAACTCGACACCTGTCAAGTTGCCTTCAGTTGCGATACGCCCTGCGTCTGCATTCCACACATATAGCCCTGTTGCTGGGTCCGTTTGCAAAACGCCAGTGATGATAATGACCAACGCGGTCATAGTGCAGATAACGACGGTGTCGATAAACGGCTCTAATAGCGACACGAACCCTTCCGTGATCGGCTCGTTCGTACGGACTGCCGCGTGCGCAATGGCTGCTGAGCCAAGTCCCGCTTCGTTCGAGAAAGCCGCACGCTTAAAGCCCTGAATCAACGCGCCCACAACACCACCGGCAACGCCAAGTCCTGTGAACGCACCATCAATAATCCGACCAAACGCCCACGGGATCATGTCGGCATGCATGATTAAAATCACGAGACCAGCAGCCAGATAGATAAGCGCCATCAGCGGCACAATCTTTTCGGTGACGCGCGCAATCGATTTTATGCCACCAATAATTACAGCAAAGACGAGGGCTGCCATCACTAAGCCAGTCAACCAGCCCTTTCCATCAAGGAAGCTTGTACCAACGCCGCCCGTAACGTTGACCAACTGAGCATGGACCTGATTGGCCTGAAACATATTGCCAGCACCAAGTGCACCCATCATGCAGAACACTGCAAAAATAACTGCAAGGAAGCGACCAAGACCGCCAAGACCGCGTTCTGCCAAACCCTTGGAGAGGTAATACATCGGCCCGCCAGAGACGGTACCGTCGGCATACTCGTTGCGATACTTCACACCCAGTGTGCACTCGGTAAACTTCGTTGCCATACCCGAAAGACCAGCCAAAATCATCCAGAACGTGGCACCTGGTCCACCAATTGATATCGCAACAGCAACACCTGCAATGTTGCCCAGTCCAACAGTTCCCGACAGGGCCGTTGCCAATGCTTGGAAGTGGCTGACCTCACCGGCGTCGTTGGGGTTGTCATAGTCACCGCGCACAAGTGAAAGCGAATGGCGAAATGCACGCACCTGAATGAACCCAAAGTACAGTGTAAAAACGGTGGCCGCCAAAATCAGCCACAACACAATCCAGGGAAACGTCGTGCCGGGGAACGGAGAAAAAATAAACGAAACAAACGGACCCGTTATGGCTGAAATATATGAATTGATGGTCTCATCAATCGAGCCTGCGTGCGCTGGCGTGGCCATGAAAGCCGCAAGAGCTGCAAGCGTCACAGCGCCACTGCGACGTAAACCGGGTTGGATTGCCATGGAGAATTTTACCTCAGATTGATGAATGGTCGTCCAGCTGACTAGGGAACGATTACAATTGGCACAGGCGAGGCTTGTGCAAGACCGACCGCCACGCTCCCAAACACACGTGCTTTAAGCGGCGTTTCACCGGTGCGACCGACAAACATTTGTTCTGCATTTTTTTCCTTGGCGATGTCACATAGGATACTGACGGCCGCGCCAAATCGAACTGCGCCTGAAGCCTCTACGCCAGCCGCCACTGCCCGATCAAGCATCGGGCGCATCACTGCCTTCTCGGCGCGCGCCAGCTCTTCACTGCGTTTGGCATGACGGCTTTCAATTTCTTCCGGCGTCAGAAATGCGAATGGAGACCATTCAAGAACGTGGACGATGAGCAAAGACGCATCGATTTTGCCTGCGCACTTGATGGCGTAGTCAACAACAGCGGTGTCGATTCCGTCGTAGCCAACAACAAATATTTCTTTTGTCATTTTTGCCTGCCCTCAACTGCAAACCACTTCGGTACGCTGCCTTGCAGCGTTTATTATGGGGTTGACGGTAGGGCATCAAGGGGGGCGCTCGCAAGGCCGCGGGCACCATGGGTACAGCTCAAAAGTGCTAAAACATGAAAAATATCCGTGGAGACGGACGAAGTGAGGAAAAATAATGGTCGCGTACGCGAGGCCTGCGTTAGCGACCCTGACTTTCGGCCATACACTCACGCGCCAATTGGCGCTCAAGGATGGTCAGGTCTTTTGGCACTGTCGTACCATCATTTTTATGTTGTCGAATGTGGTCTTGCACCAAACGATAGCATTCACGTGGATCATCAAGCTCATCACATTGTTGATTTAAAGCGGCGACTTCTTCACTGACGTGATCGCCTTCATCGTCTCGCATTAGTGTATCCTCAATTGAACCCGGCTCGGACCCGACGAGGTGCATTTGTTGCACTGCAATGCGCTCTCAAGAACCTGCAGGTGAACGACACGGGCTTCACGGTACGTGTCGTCCCTTAACAAACGCCAAACGCCAGTTCTGACCATAAGTACTCTGCCACTGGCATTGTGGATTTCAAGAGACATAATTGTGTTCTTGGTAAAGCGTGGTTTGAATTCCACACTTTGCGCGTGCCTCGGTGTTGACGCCCCGCTCGGTAACATCAAATTTGTCGGCTTGGTACGTTTCCATCACCTTGATAATCGGCCAGATTAGAGGTCGCGATCCATCAGTTATCGCGCCATAAATAGGCGTAGAAACCAAACGACGCCGTTCAGTCCTGTACCTCAACCTCTCACATCCAAAAAGAGACCATGCCAAAACACTCAAATCTGATTACCGATGTTGCGGGTCTGCGCGTTGGCAATGCACACGACGATTGCGCGTTTTCAGGCGTCACTGTCGTGCTGCCAGACCGGCCGGCGGTGGCAGCACTCGATATTCGCGGTGGTGGTCCTGGCACACGTGAAAGCGATTGTATTGGCCTTGAAGGCACCGTCTCAGAGGTCCATGGGCTGGTGCTCTCGGGCGGCTCGGCGTTTGGACTGTCAGCGGCAACCGGCGTTCAGTCATGGCTCGCTGAACGCAAACGTGGATTTGATGTCGGCGGCATCGCCATTCCGATTGTGCCCCAGGCTATTTTGTTCGACATGCTGAACGGCGGCGACAAAGACTGGGGACCCTCGCCACCCTACGAGCACCTGGGTCGCACAGCATGTGATGCGGCAGGTCATGATTTTGCACTGGGCAGTGTCGGTGCAGGCTTTGGGGCAACGACAGCAAGCCTACGTGGCGGGCTTGGCAGTGCCAGCGCCCATTTTGAAGGTGACATCTGGATTGGCGCGCTTGTCGCCGTCAATGCAGTGGGGAGCACGACAATTGGAGAGACAGGCGCATTTTGGGCCGCACCGTTTGAAGTTGACGGTGAATATGGGGGCCTCGTGCCACAAGCGCCCTGGCCACGGCCAACCGATCCACCACCCCTCAAAGGTCAACCAGACGACAACGGGTCGGCGCCGGAAAATACCACCCTTGGCATTGTCGCTACCAATGCCCAGTTGACCAAAGCCGAAGCCTATCGGTTGGCCGTAATGGCACAAACTGGATTGGCGCGCGCCATTTATCCTGTTCACACGCCCCTTGATGGAGATGCTGTCTTTGCGCTGGCAACCGGTCAATCTGGTGAGCCACGCGCCGCCCAGTGGTCGCCACATCGACTGGCCCGCCTTGGTGCGGTCGGTGGCGATGTGATGGCCCGTGCCATCGCACGTGGCGTCTATCATGCAGCCCCAGCTCCCGACCGCTGGCGCGGACCACCCGCCTGGAAAACCAAATTCGGCGACTTAAACAAGGCCTAACCACAACTCAATTCAGCGCGACATTGCCCAGCGTCATGGCAACTGCTAGGGCACAGGCCCATACGTAACACTCCATCCGGCATAGGCGCACAGGCCAGCCAATCTGCGCCAGCCCACACTCACCAAAACGGACCCTGACATGATCCCGCGCTATTCCCGTCCCGAGATGACAGCCATCTGGGAGCCTGCAACCCGCTTTCGCATTTGGTTTGAAATTGAAGCCCATGCGGCCAACGCCATGGCCGAGATGGGAACCATTCCGAAAGACGCGGCAAAAACGATCTGGGACAAGGGCGCTGCGGCTGAGTTTGATGTGTCCCGCATTGACGAGATTGAGCGCGAAACCAAGCATGATGTGATTGCATTCCTTACGCATTTGGCTGAACACGTCGGACCCGAAGCCCGCTTTGTGCACCAAGGCATGACGTCTTCTGACGTATTGGACACCTGCCTCAACGTGCAATTGACACGTGCGGCCGATATTCTGATTGCAGATCTCGACCGCCTCTTGGCTGGCCTCAAAACCCGTGCACAAGAACACAAAACAACCCTCACCATAGGCCGCAGCCATGGCATCCACGCAGAACCAACAACGTTTGGGGTCAAACTGGCTTTGGCCTATGCAGAATTTGACCGCGCTCGGGCCCGCCTTGTTGCAGCGCGAGAAGAAATTGCCACCTGCGCACTTTCCGGCGCTGTTGGCACGTTTGCCAACATTGACCCACGCGTTGAAGTGTATGTCGCGGAAAAACTGGGCCTCACCCCTGAGCCCGTCTCAACTCAAGTGATCCCACGTGATCGCCACGCCATGTTCTTTGCAACCTTGGGCGTCGTTGCCTCCTCGGTGGAACGTCTGGCAACAGAAATTCGTCACTTGCAACGCACCGAAGTTTTGGAAGTGGAAGAATTTTTTTCCAAGGGCCAAAAGGGCTCGTCCGCAATGCCACACAAGCGCAACCCTGTGCTAACCGAAAATCTAACAGGCCTTGCCCGCATGGTGCGGTCCTACGCCATGCCTGCGATGGAAAATGTTGCGCTCTGGCACGAGCGCGACATCTCACACTCATCGGTTGAGCGCATGATTGGACCAGATGCCACGGTGACACTCGACTTTGCGCTCATTCGTTTGGCTGGCGTGATTGAAAACCTCGTGGTCTATCCAGACAACATGCAGAAGAACCTGGATCGTCTTGGCGGTTTGCATAATTCTCAACGTGTGCTCTTGGCGCTGACGCAAGCTGGTGTCAGCCGCGAAGACGCCTATCGCCTGGTGCAGCGTAATGCGATGAAAACGTGGGATGAAGGCAAAGATTTCCTGGGCGAACTCAAAGCAGACAGCGACGTTACCGCTAAGATCCCAGCCTCGGACTTGGAAGCCATGTTTGACATCGGCTACCATCTCAAACACGTCGACACCATTTTTGAGCGTGTGTTTGGGTAAGTCGCCTATAACGGGCAGTCAGCAGCTTTTAAAAAAGTCCCGATTTTCAGGGGGGCACCGTGCACATCATGAAATCCAACACCACTTTTGCAATGTCCTTCAAATTGGTGGTGGGTGCCTTTGTTTTCGCTTTACTGGCCGCGACACCGATATTATCTGGAAATCGACTCACGACCCGAGACGTTACGCTCCAGCTGTTTCGTGCTGATGCCAGTGCACGAGCCAACTTTTCCAATCAAGATTTAAGCCGGCTTGACCTTGCAAGTCTTGACTTTAGTGGTGCCAACTTAGCGGGCGGTGACCTGTTCGGTGCTGATCTCACGAAGGCAAAATTTACAAGTGCCGACTTAAGAGGCGTCCGGCTAGATCGCAGCACGATTACATCGACAGACTTTCGCGAAGCCAACCTAACAGGTGCGACCCTTCTAAGACCAAATATCTTTTCGACACTGGCTATGGAACAAAAGGAACTTCCTTCATTTGAACGCGCGAACCTTTCGAATGCTCATCTCAGCGGTGATTTTAGATCGGTGCGCTTTCAAAATGCCAATCTCACGAACGCAACGTTTGGCGCCAAGGATCCAAGAAGCGAAGAGCTGATTACAGCTCGGGTGGACTTACGTGGATGTGATTTTACTTCGGCCACACTCGTCCACGCAGTACTGACGAGCAACGATGCTTCGCACACGAAATTTATCAACGCAAACTTACGTAAAGCCAAGTTGATGAACGCAAATTTGTCGATGGCTGACTTCCACGGGGCCGACATAACCGCTGCAGATTTTACGGGCGCACGTCTTGACGGTGCTAATTTTAAAGGTGCCAAGGGCATTAGAACCGCGATTGGACTACCGTGACTATGTGCGCCAACCCAGTTTGAACGACGCCCTCCCGTCAATCGCGATGAGGCCGACCGTGATGAGAGTCATGCCAACGAAATGTTGCATCTCAAAGCGATCTCCAAGCACGAAAACCCCGAGCAGAACAGCGCTCACTGGAACCAACAGCGACACGAGCGCAACGTTGACGGCACCCACTTTTTTCAGCAGTTGAAAAAATACAACGAACGCAAGAGCCGTTGAAAAAAGTGCCAGAAAAAGAACAGATAGTAATGCGGGCCAACTTGGCATGGGAAGGGTCCATGGCTGCTCGACGAGCGGCACAACCGGCAGGAGAATCACGGTCGAAGCAATAAGCTGACCACACGCCGCCACCTCGGCTGATACGCCCATTGCAGCAAAACGGCGCCCATAAACGCCGGCACAGCCATAAAGAAAGGCTGCACCGAGGCACGCTACAATCCCAAGTGTTGCCACATCCACGCCGTCCATCGCATCACTCCCGAGCAGTACGCCAACACCCAGAACACCAAACCCAATACCGAGTGCCTTGTTGATTGCCATACGTTCGTCAGCCAGGAAGATGTGGGCAATCACAATTGTGAAAATGGACGTCGTCGCAATGAGGATCGACGCCAGGCTGCTGGTGATTGTGGTTTGCGCCCAAAATATCAAACTGAAAGGCAAAACATTACTGATGATGCCCATGACAAGAAAGCTTGGAATAAGCTTGGCGTCATAAAGGTCATGTTGCCCAATTGCCCACAAGTAAGCCATCAGCACTCCTGCAGCAATCACCACCCGGGACAAAACAAGCGTCAGCGGTGGCACTTCTTTGACCGCTATAGCGATGAAAAAAAACGCTGCACCCCACAGTATCGATAGAAAAATCAGCCCCAGCCAGGCGGCCGTATTCATCTGCATATGACAGTGTTCCCATCGAATGGATTAAGATGTGGCTGAACCTAGTGCAGGGATACCCTTGTAGGAATGATCAGGAACGCAGTCATCGCTTTTCGGTTGGCTGCGTGTCATCTACGTGTCTTTTTCGCCGTCCTTGAGTGAATAGAGTTTGGAAAGCAAGGCATCCAACCCGCCATTTTGCCCCGCGTGCAGATCGATGCGCCCGACTTTCTCAACCAGCTTTTCGAGCGCTTCAAGTTCTTTCAAGCGCAACAGCAACGGATTGTCCTCCATGAGCTTTGACGTGTTTAGCAAAGAGCGCGTCGCTGCTGTTTCCTCTTGTCGACGGATGAGATTTGCCTTGGCAGTGCGTTCGGCTTCAACCACTTTGTTCAAAAGGTCTCTGACGTCACCTGGCAGAATAACATCCTTGACGCCGATCTCCCCAACTTCGGCACCGAGTTCAGCGGCACGCTCGCCGACGAACGACCGCACCTGACTATCGATTTCATCGCGTGCTGCGAGGATTTCATCCAAGGACCGCGTCGCGACGGCTTCTCGAATGGCGAACTGAATGAGTCGATAAAGTGTATTACCAATGTCGGTTGATTTTGTTTGTGCAACAACAGGATCAACAATTTTATAAAACGCCGTGAGCGTAACGCGAATACCAACGCGGTCTTTGGTCAGGATTTCCTGCGCTGTTACTTCCAAGGGCTGGGGTCGCGTATCGACGGTAGCCACCTCAACTTTTTTACCAACGTTCCAATACACATGACGCCCTGGTGGCAAGGTCTCAATCAACTTTCCATCAATATAAAGAAGGCCGACCTGATGATTGTGTACGACAGCATTGGTGACCAAGCTGGTGACGTTCAAGTCAAGCTTTGCATAAAGACGCGGATCAATCTTGAGCGACTCTTCAGTGTTGATCACCTCGACGTCTACGAGTGTTCTCGTCTTCCAAAATGCGCGGGTTGTCAAAGGCGGTAGCATGTGGCGTGGTTGACCATCAAGTGACACGATAGCAACCTCGTTTGCAGTCGTCTGAACAATTTCAAAGTTTTCGTTCGCAACGGCTTGATGGGTTTTTTCAAGCAGGAGCGCGGTCTCAACCGGCACTTCAGCATTGACAATTTTTTGAACCCTGGCGTCGTATCGCTGTCCTAAATCCAACTTTTGAAATCGACCCGGACCGAGAAGCTTTTGGAATTTCCCATCTCGTGTGAGAAACGCCCGCTCATCGTCTTTGATCACCACCTTAAAAATTGGGAAACGTCTCATAAATGCTCCATTCAAATTTAATGCGCTCGTTTTGCGAGCATCCCTTAGAACAGGTGCCAAGGTCGCTGACTGTGCACCCACACGAATAGCAACGGGCATCCGCTTAAGCTCACCCCGCCGCCATTGCCTGCAGACTGCGTCCACCAACTCCCCGAAGGTACATTGGGCCGGTATCTGCGGCGCCAGCATGTGGGGCCAGCGGTATCCACGGACGCTCAAAGCGCCACCATGCTGCCTTTGTGTCGCCGTTGTCAGCCGAAGCGTTCAACATTAACTCGCAGGCCGGGCACAACAGTCAGCTTCCCATATTTGAGGCGCTCTCGCGCTCGGTTTGGCTTACCGATGTGCTTAACAGGCACGGGTAAATGACGTGGGATTCGAACCCACTACCCCAGAAGGCTAAGTTCTGTGCTCTACCTAAATGAGCTAGTCATCATGGAGAAGCTAAAGGGACTCGAACCCCCGACCTCCCGGTTCATGCCGGGCGCTCTACCTCTGAGCTATAGCCTCAACTCGGAACACTGCGGAACACACTAAAACCCGCAAGGCGGTGTGCGCCAGCCAGACATCAGCGAATCTGGACCCAAGGCAACGTGCCGAAGTTTGCCAATACCACGAATATTGTGACGGAGAGAAGACTACCGACTTAAAATTACTGTTGTTTTGCCGAGGCTTTTGTTCATGTCGTAGTACCATTGCTCAAGGCAGTCGTGATCACAGCCGCATGCATTGCGGTCTTTGAGAGAATTGCGTTGCTCATTCTTATGGCTTTGGCGTTCTGAAGAATTAAGCGACAAGCTCAAAACCTCTTTATAAAGCCGCCCCATCATCGCGTCTTGCGATGCCAGCCGACCACTCGCACAAATCATCGCTTCTGGACATTTGCCACTTTTGACATAAGGGCGGCAGTTGAAGCTTGGTGGTTCGGTGACGCGATCATTGATAGCCTCCTCTTGGCCTTCATAATCGGTGTCTCGCCCTGCGTGACCATCTTGATATGCGGGTTCGCCCTGGCCCTCGTTGTCATCGTCGCGTCCACCATGACCATCTTGACCTATGAGCGTGAAAAGGAGGCGTGAACTGTTGCGGTTGCGCGAATAGTCGACAACGTCACAACCGCCACGTTCGCGGATCGGTGCAGCACCGCGCAGAATGAGTTCATCTTGTCCGCGATCCGGATCAAAGCGTCCACGCACATCATATGCTGCAGGCTGGCAGTTGCGGCGAAACACAAATGCTTCCCCAGCCAAGCGGCCATTGCGTTTCAGCCCTCCGGTGAACAACACATCACCACTGCGCACACCAAGGCGGCGAATGCGTCGGCTCGGCTGCTCATATCGGATCTCGACATTGCGGCGAACCTTTTCCATCACCATCGTCGAGCCATTGTGATCCCAGGTGCTGATCAAGGCGCGATCCTGTGTCAGGCCTGGAGAGGCCATACCAAAAAAAAGAGCCAGACCAACGGCTAGCTGCACGGCGCGACGCATGGAAAATTGAATCAACGCAACAAGTGTTGGCATGAAGTGCAGCTCCTGAGATGACGCATGGTGAGGATAAACCTGCACGCGTTTATGGAAAGTTCATCAATCGTTGCTGAATAACATCCATAAGGTCAAGGCAAGCGCCTGCATTGACCCGCAATTCGTGATAACGACGGCGCGTGATCTCTATAGCGCCATAATTGAACAGTGAAAGGGGCCGCCGTTGCCAACCTCAACTTGGATTGCACTTGCGGTTTTTTCTGCCGCCTACGTTTTGTGGCTGATCACCCATCTGCGCAAAGCCAGTTCTGAAAGCAAAGGCGATGGTCTCGTCGACTTTTTTGCGTCAGGTCGCAATGTTGGATTCTGGACAGCTCTGGCGACGCTCGGGGCAACAGAGATTGGCTTAATCACCATCGCATACAATGCGCAAAAAGGATTCAACGATGGGTTTTCAGCCCTTCACATTGGTGTTGCGGCCTTTATTGGCTGTGTGTTGGTGGGCTTAACGGGCTTTATTGTTAAACCCCTGCGCGCAACCGGCGTGCTGACCGTTCCGGAATACTATGGTCGCCGCTATGGCCAGGACGTCCGCGTCTTTGGCGCCACCGTGATGGCGCTTGGTGGCATTTTAAACATGGGCTTGTTCTTGAAAGTCGCAGCCCTTTTTCTTCTCTCCTTGCTTGGCATTGAAGCTGGGTCCAGCACGCTGATTGCTTTGATGATCGCACTTGTTGTGTTTGCAGCCGCCTATACGATGGTTGGCGGCATGCGCACGGTCATTGCAACCGACGTCGTGCAATTTGTGTTGATGGTCGCAGGCATCCTTCTTGCTTTGTTGTTTGTTACACAAACCGTGTCACTCAACGACGCCGTGACGTCAGTCTCCAACCTCAAAGGACGCGCTGGATTTGACCCTCTCGTGAATGACAGCTTTGGGCCGGCCTATGTTGCGTGGATGGTGTTGGTGGCAGGCGTGGTATCATCAGCGGTATGGCCAACAGCGTTATCACGTGCACTGTGCATCAAAGATGAAGCCACAGTTTCGCGCGCTTATTTAGCAGCCTCGTGGATCTTCATGGGCCGTATGGTGTTGCCTGCATTGCTCGGAATATTGGCCTTTGCCTATTTTCAAACGACACCAGGCGCTGGCGCTGAAACGCTGAAGGCCGCTGGCGACGGTCGTGGGCTCATCGCAACCCCGCTGATGTTTGCCGAAATGCTGCCAGGTTGGTTGGTTGGGTTTCTCGCGGTTGCAATGTTTGCATCGTTCATGTCGACACAGGACGGATATTTGTTTTGTTGGTCATCGATCATTGCCCGCGACATTGCAGCGCCGGTGATGGGACGCACAGAAGATGCCTCGTTTCAAATCACAGCAACACGTTGGGTCATCCCACTTATTGCCGCCTACGAAGTCTATTGGGGACTTGTATACGCGGGTGGTGAAGACATCTGGGACTATCTTGCCGTCTCCGGCTCAATTTACTTCTGTTCTGGTATTGTGATTTTGGCGGGTGGGCTTTACTGGCCGCGCGCCACACGACGCGGGGCCATTGCCGCATTGATCTTAGGCTTTAGCGCCGTTGCAGCGCTTGGACCAGTCAAAACCTGGTTGGGATTAGATGACCTCTCCGCGCCTGTCATTGGCTTTGCCGCAATAGGTCTCGCCATCGCCGGGTTTGTTCTTGGATCATTGAGCGAAGCAACACCAAAGACCCAGCGCCCCTGAAGGTTTCACGCAAACCTCTGTGCCTTCGGCTTGAGAACGCAACGTCACTCTTGTTTTTTGCGTGCGAACGCAACGCCTCCTATTTTTCGGGCGTGCGAACGCAACGCCTTTGTTTTTTTTAGCGTGCGAACACAACATCTCTTGCATTAAGCGCGTAGTCAGTTAAGCAACACGGCCATGAAAACCGCAGATGTTGAAATCGTTATGGTGCCAGGCTGGTCCAGTTCTGGGCCGGACCACTGGCAGTCGCGCTGGCAGCGCAACCTGCCGCACGCATGCCGCGTCGAACAAGACGATTGGTATAATGCCAACAAGGATGCCTGGGTCGGACGCCTGATTGCCACGTTGGCAACTATTGAGCGCCCCGCCGTCATTGTTGCCCACTCGTTAGGTGTCATCACAACAGTCCATGCGTTGCAGAAAATTCCTGCTGGCATGGTGTCTGGTGCCTTTCTTGTTGCACCCGCTGATGTCGAACAAGCCAACCTGTGGCCGGAAACGGATGGTCACACCTTTGATCGCGAAGGCAGTGGCTTCGCGTCCATTCCATCTGAGACGTTAACCGTTCCAAACACACTGGTGGCCTCTTCGAATGATCCCTACTGCACGTATGATCGCGCACAACATTTTGCTCGTGCTTGGGGCGCAACACTGATTGAGGCCGGAACGTTAGGCCACATCAACGTGACTTCAGGCCACGGGCCATGGCCTGAAGGTTTATTGCGGTTTGGCAAATTCCTGCAAACGTTAAGCTGACGACAAGCAACCGCACGCGAGCACGGTTACCAACGGGCGTCGCACATACCTTTAAGCCGTCCTAGCCCTCGAGTTCGCCAACAGCTTTAGCGAGACATTCGTCCATCTGCTGGCGCAGCTCCTGATCTGAGACCGAAACGCTTTTTGCCTCAAGATCAGCTTTGACTTTGCGAAATACATCATCGTCACCAGCTTCTTCAAAGTCGGCCTTGCGGACCGCTTTGACATAGGCATCAACTTCATCTCCTGTGATGCCCATTTTTTCAGCCGCCCATTCCGCAATCATTTTATTGCGCCGTGCCTCGGCTTTGAACTTGAGGTCCTGATCCATCGCGAATTTCTTCTCAAAGCCTTTTTCGCGGTCATCAAAGGTCGTCATGTCTGTCTCCAAAAGGTGATAATTGTTCTTGGTTTGTACTCATTTGCGTGGATAGCACCATAAGTTGTATATCGTGCAATCACCGCAGTTTTATGGCTTGCCTAGCCCGCTCGTGCCGACAAATCAATGGCTTGCTGGCATCGTGAACCAGTTCTCCAAAATGACCTTGCCTGCGGCCCTCGTTAACATTGTTTCCCCCCATCGGTTCAGCTAGTGTCGATCCAAGCATTCGCTTTCCTCGAAACCTCACAAATGGACCGGCGCGATCACAAAACGCCGTTTTTATTCAATGGGTTAGAGTGTCTGACGAATGTAGTAAACTATAAAAAATGAGTTGTGAGCGTGATCGTTAAAGGACCAGGATCTATGAATAGGCGGCGTCGTATATATGAAGGCAAAGCCAAGGTTCTCTATGAGGGCCCAGAGCCCGGAACTCTCATTCAGCACTTCAAGGATGATGCAACAGCATTCAACGCCAAGAAGCATGCGGTGATTGAGGGCAAAGGCGTATTGAACAACCGCATTTCCGAATTCCTCTTCGAGCGGTTGGAAGAGATCGGCGTGCCGACACACTTTATAAAAACGCTCAACATGCGCGAGCAGTTGGTGCGCGAAGTTGAGATCATTCCGATTGAAGTCGTTGTCCGTAACGTGGCGGCGGGATCGTTGGCAACAAAGCTTGGCCTTGAAGAAGGCATGCAGTTGCCGCGTTCCATCATCGAATTCTATTATAAGGCCGATGAGTTGAACGATCCGATGGTATCGGAAGAACACATCACGGCGTTTGGCTGGGCGACACCGCAAGAACTTGATGAAATGATGCAGTTGGCCATTCGCATCAATGACTTCATGGTCGGCCTGTTTTTAGGGATTGGCATCAAATTGGTCGATTTCAAAATCGAATTTGGCCGCCACTACGAAAACGACCACGTGAACATTATCCTGGCCGATGAAATCAGCCCAGATAGCTGCCGCCTGTGGGATACACAAACCTCAGACAAGCTCGACAAGGACCGCTTCCGCCAGGATCTGGGCGGCTTGCTTGAGGCCTATCAAGAGGTCGCCCGTCGGCTTGGCGTTCTCAACCAGAATCGGCCCGCAACTGGGGCAGGCCCCGTACTGGTCGCCTCCAACAACCCAACAGGGTCACCGAGTTAGCCCATAGACGCGCTTATATGCGTCCACAGGGCACTCAAAAAACGCGCGTTCAGGCTTGTGCCCGGCCGAAAGGCCGGGCATTGACGTTTCATAAGACAGATTCCCGCTCAAACATGAGGCTCGTGCACGTGCCATGAAGGCCCGAATTAAGATCACACTGAAAGCTGGCGTTCTGGACCCACAAGGCAAAGCCATTGAGCACGCGTTGGGGGCGCTTGGTTTTTCAGGCATCAAGGATGTCCGCCAGGGTAAGTACATTGAGGTCACGCTTGCCGAAACTGACGAAGCCAAAGCCCAAGCACAGGTTGAAAAGATGTGTGAAGAGCTGCTCGCCAATATGGTGATCGAAAACTATTCCTTCACGCTTGAGAAGGACTAGCACCCAATGCTACGCGCATCTGTCATCGTTTTTCCGGGGTCCAACTGCGACCGAGACGTGAAAGTGGCGCTTGAAAAAAGCACCGGCTTTCCTGTCAACATGGTTTGGCACGGCGATACGGAAGTGCCGGCATCCGACGTCATTGTGTTACCCGGCGGGTTTTCTTATGGCGACTACTTACGGTGTGGCGCGATGGCTGCGCACTCACCAATCATGCGTGATGTTGTTGCCAAGGCAAAAAGCGGTGTTGCAGTTCTTGGCATTTGCAATGGCTTTCAAGTGCTCTGCGAAACCGGTTTGCTGCCTGGCGTCTTAATGCGCAACGCTTCGCTTAAATTCATGTGCCGTGATGTCACCTTACGCGTCGAAAACGCCGATACGACGTTCACAAAATGTTACCGCAAAGACCAAGTCGTGCGCATTCCCGTCGCTCACGGTGATGGCAACTATTTTGCAGACTCCAACACACTGGATGAACTTGAAGGCGAAGACCGGGTTGTGTTTCGCTATGCCCACAGTGACGGTACCGTCGACAAGGCTGCAAACCCAAATGGCTCCCAGCGCAACATTGCAGGCATTACAGATGCCTCAAACCGTATCGTAGGGCTGATGCCGCATCCAGAACGTCTTTATGAACTCCCTCTCGGTGGTACGGATGGGCGACGCATGTTTGAAAGCGCGCTGGTGAGTATGGCCGAGGCCATGGGATAGCAGAGCAACTTAGCCAATCCGGGCTGTTCAGGAAACCAAAGCAACTTTGATGAACGACACCGCACCCTTCAAGATCACGGACGAACTCGTTGCCGAGCATGGATTGTCAGGCGAGGAATATAAAACCCTGCTTGAAATTCTGGCGCGCGAACCTTCCCTCACCGAACTGGGTATTTTCTCGGTCATGTGGTCCGAGCACTGCTCGTACAAATCATCCAGGTTTTGGCTGAAAACACTGCCAACCACCGGCCCCCAAGTCATTCAAGGCCCCGGCGAGAATGCTGGTATTGTTGACCTCGGCGATGGCTATGCCTGCGTCTTCAAAATGGAAAGTCACAACCACCCAAGTTACATCGAGCCCTATCAAGGGGCGGCGACAGGTGTTGGTGGCATCATGCGCGATGTGTTCACGATGGGCGCGCGCCCCGTGGCAAACCTCAATGCTTTGCGCTTTGGTGCGCCCGATCATCCCAAAACCAAGCATCTGGTTTCAGGTGTCGTTGCCGGCATTGGCGGCTATGGCAATTGCGTCGGTGTGCCAACTGTGGGTGGCGAAGTAAACTTCGACGCGGGCTACAACAACAACATTCTGGTCAATGCCATGTGCGTTGGCCTGGCGCGTACTGACAAGATTTTCTATTCAGCTGCCAAAGGCGTTGGGCACCCGGTTGTTTATGTCGGCTCAAAGACCGGGCGTGACGGCATTCATGGTGCCACGATGGCATCGGCAGAATTTGACGATAAGTCAGATGAAAAACGGCCCACTGTTCAAGTCGGAGACCCGTTTACCGAAAAACTTTTGATCGAAGCGTGCCTTGAGTTAATGGCCTCTGACGCCATCATCGCAATTCAAGACATGGGCGCTGCCGGGCTTACCTCATCAACCGCTGAAATGGCTGACAAAGGCGGGGTCGGGATTGCATTGGATCTTGATAAAGTTCCGCAACGCGAAACCAACATGACAGCCTATGAAATGATGCTGTCAGAGAGCCAGGAACGCATGTTGATTGTGCTAAAGCCTGGCAGCGAACACGAAGCGGAAACGATATTCCGAAAATGGGACCTTGATTTTGCAGTTATTGGCAAAACGACAGATACCGGCCGCATGATCGTCACGCATAAAGGCAACGTCGAAGCCGACTTGCCCGTGACCGTGCTCGCCAACTCCGCACCAATGTATGAGCGTCCATGGGAGGCAACCGTTCCTCCGCAACCCATTTTACCTGAGTGGGTCAAGGCGCCAGACAACGGCGTTTTGGGTGGACTGAAGACCTTACTTGCGTCGCACCACTTAGCGTCACGGCGTTGGGTGTGGGAGCAGTATGATCACATGGTGATGGGTGACACGATTGTACACCCAGGAGCTGACGCAGCCGTTGTCCGCGTACATGGCACGGACAAAGGCATCGCGGCGACCTGTGATGTGACGCCACGTTATGTCACCGCTGATCCAACGATGGGGACTAAGCAGGCGGTGGTCGAAACCTGGCGTAATCTGACCGCTGTTGGTGCAGATCCGTTGGCGATTACCGACAATATGAATTTTGCTAACCCCGAACGTCCTCCGATCATGGGTCAATTCGTCGGCTCGTGTCAGGGCATAGCGGAAGCCTGTCACGTACTGGAATTTCCAGTCGTGTCGGGCAATGTCTCACTCTACAATGAAACAAATGGTATCGGCATTCCACCGACACCAGCGATTGGTGCCGTTGGCCTCATCCCTGACACCAAATACGTGTCCGACCATGCCCTCAAGCGTGACGGTGATGTGTTAATCGTCATCGGGGCAGAAAACGGTTGGCTGGGTCAAACCGTCTATCAAGACATTTTTGCTGAGAAGCTGGAGGGTGCACCGCCACCGGTTGATCTTGGTGATGAACTCAAGGCAGGCCGGTTGGTGCGCAGCCTGATCCGCGAACAAGTAACGTCTGCTGTGCACGACGTGTCCGATGGCGGCTTATTAGTAGCCATCGCCGAGATGGCGCTTGCCGGTGATAAAGGTGTTGAACTATTTCCATATGAAGGTCGCCAACCTACCCACGCCATTTGGTTTGGCGAAGATCAAGGCCGCTACGTGATCTCAGTTCAAGCCGAAGACGCTGAACGCATTTTGGAACGGTCACGCCTACTCGACCTGCCCGCCCGCCTCGTGGCGCGCATGAGTGGCGATGATGCTCTGACATTGACCAACGAAGGGTCGGTACCATTGACAGAACTGCGCCAGGTGCATGAGAGCTGGTTGCCAGAGCTGATGGCCAACCCGTAAACTGTTCCAACACCGACGCGACTGAAACACCCCCACGGAGAGACCTTCTTATGCCCATGGAAGCTGGCGACATCGAACGCATGATCAAGCAGGCACTCCCTGATGCCACGGTCAAAATTCAAGATCTTGCTGGCGATGGGGATCACTATGCGGCAACGGTTACCAGCAGCGCATTTGAGGGCAAGAGCCGGGTTCAGCAACATCAGATGGTCTACGACGCACTTGGTGGGCGCATGGGCGATGTCCTGCACGCCTTAGCTTTGACGACATCTTTGCCCAAATAGGGCTGTGAAAAGCATTGATGTGACGTCGCGTAAGATCCTGGCAATTGACAATTGCCCGCTGGCAGCCACATACCAACTATGAGATTTACGGCGGAGCACCACTAAACGCGCCGCTATTTGAAAGGAAAGGACCTCGCCATGAGCCAGGATGCCATTAACGATACCATCCGTCAGACCATCACAGAAAACGATGTCGTGCTGTTTATGAAGGGTAACGCAAAGTTCCCACAGTGCGGATTCTCAGCGCAGGTTGCACAGATCCTCGATCACGTCGCAGTGCCATACAAGGACGTCAATGTATTAGAAGACGACACGCTGCGCGAAGGCATCAAGGTATTCACCAATTGGCCAACCATTCCCCAACTCTACGTCAAGGGAGAGTTTGTCGGTGGCTGTGACATCATCCGTGAAATGTTCCAGGAAGGCGAATTACAAAAGCTTTTCCAAGATAAGGGCATCGCGGCGACAGCCCAAAGCTAAGGTCCGGGCCCATGCGGCTTGGTGGCCGGCGTTTCCTACTCAGTTTTGCGATTATCGCGGCCGCCGTTTGCCTCGCGCTTGGCATATCGTTGCCGATCATAAAGCTCACCAAGTACGTATTTTGGTCCACAGAGCACTCGCTCATATCAACGGTTCATGTATTGATCAGAGACGGTCAGGTTTTTTTAGGCCTGACCGTTTTGATTTTTTCAATCGTGCTGCCGATCATGAAGCTCCTCTACCTGCTTCTCGTCTCAACACTTCCGACCAGTGAACTGACCCGCCAATACAAGCGCCTGAGAGCGCTCGAATGGCTTGGAAAATGGTCGATGCATGACGTACTGGTATTGGCGCTTACAATCTTTTTCATCAAAAGCCAGGGCGTCTATGATGCTGCAAGTTTAAATGGCGTCTATTACTTCACTGCCGCCGTATTATTGATGATTATCTCGTATGCGTGGCTGCGGACGGAAGGATTGGCGGCATCGCCTACGGCCGTGGCAGAGCCAGCGCTCACAAAGCCACTCTCAGCTTTTCGCAATTTTGTGCTGTCGTTTCTGATTATTTTGGCAACGGTATTCTTCGCGCTTGGCATCATTCTGCCTGTTATTCGATTCACCACCGTTTATGTGTGGACCAACGAGCACTCCATCGCCACCATCATTTATGCTCTCTACCAAAACCAGGAGTACTTTCTGACGACCGTTTTATTCCTGTTCTCGATATTGTTTCCGTTTTTGAAGCTGTTCTACCTGCTAACCCTGGTTACTAGTCCTGATATTCCCGCGGAGTTTCGCAAAAAGTCGATCACAACGATGGAATGGCTGGGGCGCTATTCCATGACCGATGTGATGGTCCTGGCGTTGATGATCTTCTACGTCAACTCCAGCGGCTACACAGAAGCCTCAGTCCTGCCAGGCGTCTATTTCTTTGCAGCTTCAGCTTTGATCACGATGTTGGCGTATGGCTGGGCCAACTCTGTTCCGCCAAGGTCACGGGCACCGGAGGCTGGCCAAGGTGCTGCAGTGACGGCAGCAGCCCAAACTCAATCAAACCAAAAACAAGCGGGCCGACCATAAAGGCCGACCCGCTTGTGTGTTTGCAATGTCTGGTGCGCGTCTAGCGCGAGTAGAATTCCACCACCAGGTTTGGTTCCATGTGCACAGGATACGGCACATCAGCCAAAACGGGCACGCGGATGTACTTGGCAACCATCTTGGCGTGATCAACGTCGAGGTATTCTGGCACGTCGCGCTCAGGAGAGTTTATGGCTTCCATGACCATCGGAATCTGACGCGATTTTTCTTTCACTTCAATCACGTCATCCGGACGCACGCGATAAGACGCAATCGTTACTTTGCGACCATTTACGGTGACATGTCCGTGGCTGACGAGCTGACGGGCTGCAAAAACCGTTGGCACAAACTTGGCGCGATAGACAACCGCATCAAGGCGGCGTTCAAGCAGACCGATGATGTGCTCAGACGTTGAGCCTTTCAGGCGTGAGGCTTCTTTGTAAAGACGCAGGAACTGGCGCTCGGAAATGTTTCCGTAGTAGCCTTTAAGTTTCTGCTTGGCTTTGAGCTGCTGGCCAAAATCCGATAGTTTCGAAATGCGGCGGTCGCCGTGTTGGCCAGGGCGTTTCTCACGTTTGTTGACCGGACTTCTGGGGCGGCCCCAAATGTTCTCACCGAGGCGACGGTCAATCTTGTGTTTGGCGCGAATGCGCTTGGTCATTGGTTAGCACTCCATAAAGTTGCAACGCCCACACTGCCTCCAGCGCAAGCGATGATTGGAGCGCCCCCTCCTCTGCTCAGATAGCCTTGAGGGCCATTTTTGAGCTGACAGCCTGGACCTTGAAATGTGTCCGGGCACGGGTGGCGCAAAAAACATGCGGACCATAAGGCCCGCACGCTTGGGATCACCTAACGAAACTCAATCAGGACGTCAATGGGGCGGCACCAAAATGCGTCCATTCAGCCCCATGATGAGCCGCGCGATCACGCTTCTAGAGCCTGTGGACAGATCCAGAGCACTCTGACGGACACGCTAAGCCACCAAGGCCCCTTGCGTTGAGACCTGGCACTTATCCGCAGATCAGGCTGATCCTGGTCAAGGTAAATCGTAAACTAGTTGGCTGGTGCGGCTGTTTCCGTCCCTTTGGACTCAGCAGGCTTTGGCGCTGCCGGCTTGGAGCCAGCAACGGCTGCCTTGCCTTTTGGTTTGGCGGCATTCGCCTTGGTCACCATGGCTTTAACTTCTTTGCGCAGACTCTCACGCTCTTCATCCGTGCACTCTTTGATAACTTTGGATTTGATAACTTCTTCCTTCACCACCTTGCCGTCTTCACTGACAACCACTTTGGTCTTGCCGGAATTGAGCTGCACAACGCGTTGAAATAGCGCTTTCATAAAGTGTCGCTGTTGTGCGGACCATTTGCCTTGGGAGTTTGCATTGGCGCGCGTCAAATCAAAGTTTGCCGCAAATTCATCGGGTAAATCGCAGATCCGGGTGCGCGCACCACGCCAGCCACCAACAATCACCCCACGCGCAACGTCAACAGGTACGATCACTTCATCCTTTTTGGTCTTGTCGATCCGAACCACCGTTCCATCGCGGTCGGAAAACTGAGCACCCAGGTTATTCCAAACAAACTGTATGTACCAATTCACGGACTGATCGCTGATTTGCGCGCGCGCTGGCACACTGGTGCTCAAGCCGACAACCGTCATAACGGCCACCAATGTGAACCCCGCTCTAAAAACCGACCACATTGTTTCCCTTACCCCTGTCATTTCGAAGGATCTCTTTTTTGGTTTCACACTTGGCTCTCGCGGCCCATGACCCTAAGGTCAGCTTTGTTCATTGAGCCTAAAAGGCCCAGCGTTAATCATTATGCGTCGCCAAAAATCTGGCACGCACGTACCGTTATCTCGCCCGCCTAACCTTGCCGATGCCCGCTTTTTGGTCAACCCGGCATGGCTCGA
The DNA here is from genome assembly GCA_021775735.1 of Hyphomicrobiaceae bacterium. Classification (GTDB taxonomy): domain Bacteria; phylum Pseudomonadota; class Alphaproteobacteria; order Rhizobiales; family Hyphomicrobiaceae; genus JAHZKN01. The sequence continues at coordinate 24,828 of JAJFHG010000022.1, read as the reverse complement.
CAAAAAAGGTGACCACAACAAGGCGTAAGCACTAAGCCTTACGGCCCTTGCCTTTGCCGCGGGCGAGAGTGGCAACAATGCCACGCAGAGTCCGCACCTCATGATCGGTCGCCGCAAGTCGCGTGAACATCGTACGCAGACTGGTCACAATTTTCGGGCGCTTTTCTGGCGGCGTAAAGAAGCCTGCACGGTCCAATTCTGCCTCGATATGCTCAAAAAACTGGACCATTTGCTCTTTGGTCGCGGCTCGATCGTGGCCCATATAAAGGCCGGTTTCTAGGGCGCGTTCCTTTTCCGTCACCCGACCAAGTGTCGCGGCCTGCTGATCCTTCAGCCATTCATAGCCCAAAATCAGTGTTGCTTGGGCCAGATTGAGGGAGGCAAAGCGTGCGTTAACCGGGATCATGATCACCGCATCGGCATGAGCTACATCGCTATTTTCAAGACCGCTGCTCTCGCGCCCAAACAACACACCACACCGTTCACCTGCTGCTATCCTTCGGCGCATTTCAACGATGGCCTGGGCTGGGGTCATCACCGGCTTGCGCAAGTCACGCTGACGCGCAGTTGTGGCCGCGACCCAATTCAGGTCCGCAATCGCAGGTTCAAGCGTGTCATAACTTTGGGCGTGGTCTATAATGTAGTTAGCACCAGACGCTGCTATGCGCGCTTTGTCGTTCGGCCACCCATCGCGTGGCGCAACAAGACGGAGGCCATCAAGACCAAAATTACCCATCGCACGCGCGACCATACCGATATTATCAGCAAGCTGCGGATCTTTCAGCAAAATAACTGGCGCGGCACCCTCACCTGCAAATGCCTTGCCTGCAACACCTGCACAGCGCACACCATGGCGCAGCTTACGCAAAATTCGTCGAGCCCAATACCAATACGTCTCACCCGACCACACCTTTTCAAGACGGTCGAGACTGGCGATCGTTAACGTCTCAGTGCCGGAGCCTCGCAGCTTGATCGTTCCGTCACCAATCACAATCTCCTTATGAGCTGCAATGAAGTCTTCCAAAGTTTGGTGGCCAAGGTGCTGACTGCGCCGGTTACAACCGCCACATGTTGCATCGTCTTGTGTACATTGTTGTTCAGCACAGTAGGTCAAAATTGAATCAAGGCTTTCGCGATCCAATCCAGGCACATCAAATTTTGCAAGTGCTCGATCAATGGTTTGCTCGTGACAGGTATAAACCAGATCAGCGATGGTAACGCTTGGGTCACCAGAAAGAACGGGCTCCAACCACCCATCGTGCTCTCGGAGTTCAATTTTCACCTTGTACCCGTTTTCAGTCACACTTGCGACGCTTCGCCAGCTGCGGCCACTCACTACGGGCCGCCTTCATAAGGCTCCTGGCCTAGCGCGAGCGTGTTAACGACGCAACGTGTCTTGGTCAACTCATGCCGCGACCGAAAGCACAAGGGAGAGCGGCCATTGGAGCCTTGGCGGGCGCTAAGCAAGCGTCTATGGTCCGGCCGAATTTGGTTGGCTGAGCCAAATATTGGAACCACCTGACTTCTCAAAAGTCATGACTGGCAAGACCGAGGCATCCCACTATGACAAAAATCAAGGTTTCTGGATCCGTCGTCGAACTCGACGGCGATGAAATGACACGGATTATCTGGACGTTCATCAAAGACAAGTTGATCCACCCATACCTTGACTTGCCAATTGAGTACTATGACCTCAGCGTTGAGTATCGTGACAAGACCGATGACCAAGTAACTATTGATGCGGCAGAAGCTATCAAAAAGCATGGCGTTGGCATCAAATGCGCAACCATCACACCAGATGAAGCACGCGTAGAAGAGTTCAATCTTAAAAAAATGTGGCGCAGCCCCAATGGCACCATTCGAAATATATTGGGCGGTGTTATTTTTCGCGAGCCGATTATCATGAGCAATGTGCCACGACTTGTGCCGGGCTGGACGCAACCGATCATCGTCGGCCGTCACGCATTCGGCGACCAGTACCGCGCGACCGACTTTAAATTTCCAGGCGCAGGTACGCTTACCATCAAATTTGTTGGTGAAGACGGCGCCGAAATTGAGAAAGAAGTCTTTCAGGCGCCTGGCTCGGGCATTGCAATGGCAATGTATAATCTTGATGACTCCATTGGTGACTTTGCGCGCGCCTCGTTCAACTACGGCTTGACCCGTAACTTGCCTGTCTACCTGTCGACGAAGAATACGATCCTTAAAGCCTACGATGGACGCTTTAAGGACATCTTCCAGGAGATCTTTGATTCAGAATTCAAGGCAGAGTTTGACAAGCGTGGCCTTGTTTATGAACACCGCCTGATTGACGACATGGTCGCCGCCGCAATGAAGTGGTCTGGTGGTTATATCTGGGCCTGCAAAAACTATGATGGTGATGTGCAATCTGACACCGTTGCGCAAGGCTTTGGCTCACTTGGCTTGATGACCAGTGTTTTGATGACACCAGATGGCAAAACCGTCGAAGCAGAAGCAGCTCACGGCACTGTCACACGCCACTACCGTGAACATCAAAAAGGCAACGAAACCTCAACCAACTCGATCGCATCAATCTTTGCCTGGACGCGTGGCCTTGCCCATCGCGCCAAGCTTGACGACAATGCAGACCTCGCCAAATTTGCCAACACGCTTGAGCAAGTCTGCATCGACACGGTTGAATCTGGTTCCATGACCAAGGACCTTGCCTTGCTTATCGGCCCGGAACAGAAGTGGCTCTCAACAACAGGCTTCCTCGATAAGATTGATGAAAACCTGAAAGAGGCCATGTCACCTTCAGGCTAAACACACAGCACCCTATGCAGTGGCCCTTTGCATTGGCCATTGCCTCTCGCATGGCCTGAATGAATAAAAAACGCACTTTGTTTTGGGTCTGCAAACCATGAGTGCGTTTTTTGTGAGCCCTCAGCGGCTCCCTCGCATGCACGCACATCATCCTGCACCTCGTGTAAGCGGAAAGCCTTGGTCTATCGCGCTTATTTCTCTGTGCCCGCGCTCACCTCGTCATCCGAAGACGGTTTCTGAAGTTTTGCACGTATGGCGCGACTGCTGCGCCCCATGGCACCCGCCGCGCCTTGAAGGGCCTCACGATACTGATCGCGTTTGTCGTGAATAGATGCGATGACAGGCCCTGTTGGCACATCAAGCCCGACAAGGGCTGCTTCGGAAAGTTGTAAACTTGCCTCAATCGTTTCCGGCACCGCATCGCTGACACCCAACTGATAGAGATGACGTGCGTGTTCAGCGTCGCGCGCGCGCGCAATGATCACGATATCCGGTTGTTTTTCACGCACAGTTGCCACGACGTGATCAATCTCGGAGGGGGTCTGAAGTGTAATGATAACAGCATCTGCGTGTGCAATACCAAGACGCCCTAGCAGCGCCATCGATTTGGCATCTCCATAATAAACCGGTTCACCGCGGGTCCGCGCGCGCAAAACGATATCAGCGTCGTATTCTGTAACAACGTGAGAGACCTGATGTGCGTTGAGCATTTCAGAGACGAGGGACCCGACCCGGCCATACCCAATAACAATTGCACGTGGCTGGGTCGCTGCTTCTGGCAGGTCTGCTATCGCCATTTGTTTGTACGCCTCCCGCGACAAACGCCCGGACAGCAAACGAGCGACACTGTCCAGAACTGGAATGAGCGCCATGGAGAAGGCTGCAATAACTTTGACGTTAGCGCCAACTTCCGGCGACAGCACGCCGTAAAAAATTGCCAAGGATGCAACGATGAAAGCAAATTCACCGCACGGACCCAACAGCAGTGACGATTCGGTTACGTGTCGCCAGGAGAACCCTGCAACGCGCATCAACCCTGCAACAACGACCGTCTTCAAAACAATAATGCCGAGGACTGCACCGAGAATGGTCACTGGATCGTCAATCAGCTTGCCAAAATCAAGGCTCATGCCAACGACGAAGAAGAATACGCCCAAAAGCAAGCCCTTGAAGGGATCAACGGTCGCTTCAATGGCCCGGCGAAATTCTGTTTCAGCAAGCAACAATCCGGCAATGAAGGCGCCAAGGGCCATCGATAGACCCGCTGCAGCGGTTGCAAGTCCGCTACCGACCGCGACAAGCAGAGTTGCTGCAATAAACAATTCTGCATTGTCGCTCGAAGCAACCAGGCGAAACAGCGGACGCAAAACAAGCGAGCCAATTGAAACAATCAAACCGATGGCTACGGTCGCCTGGCCAAAGGTTTGAAACATCGCGCTCATGGCCGACGCATTTCCCTGCGCCGGCGCCAGAATCGTAACCAGCAGCAACAACGGCACCACGGCCAAATCTTGTAAAAGTAATACCGAGAACGTCGCACGGCCGGAGGTTGTTGCCAAACGCTGCTGACCGGACAAAATCTCAACGACTATTGCAGTCGAGGACAGTGCCAAACTTAACGCGATAATGACCGCAGACGCGGCATCAAATTTCAACACCAGCAAAACGGCGCCGATGATGGTCGCTGATATAAGAACTTGTAGTCCACCAAGACCAAACACCAAACGGCGCATCGTGACCAAGCGCTTGAAGGACAGCTCAAGTCCGACCAGAAACAAAAGGAACACGACGCCAAGTTCACCAAGCAGACCAAGACCTTCGTCATTGCTGACCGTGATCCAGTTGAGCCACGGCGCTTCAGCCGTAAAGCCGCCAAGACCTTTGGGACCAAGCACAGCACCCGCCAGCAAAAAGCCTAGGATCGTGTTGATGTTCAAGCGCTGCAACAGGGGCACGATCAAGGCTGCTGTAACCAAGACCACTAAGGCATCGTGATACACTACGGCTTGTGGCGCATGTTGGGTTGCGAGATCAGCAGCGTCCAAAATTGAATCCTTTAACGATTGTGTTGGCAGCCTCCAAACGAGGACAGCGCTCGCGAGATCCTATCACCACATGAACCCTTTTAGGATGACACTCCGAACGCCCCACAGAATAACCTCAAGCTGTGGCCCGCATACCGAAATGCCATAAATATAGTTAGGCTTTAGCTTTGATTGCCGCTTCAATGGCACTGAGCGCTTTGTCCGCGTCTTTGCCATCGGGACCACCGGCTTGGGCCATATCCGGGCGACCACCCCCACCCTTGCCACCAACGCTCGCGGACGCCGCGCGCACCAAATCAATAGCGCTAAATCTGTCGGTCAAATCAGATGACACCGAGACGACAATTCCGAGCTTGCCATCACCGGCCGCATTGACGACAGCAACGATACCAGAACCAAGACCGCCGCGCGCTTCGTCTGCCATTGCCTTCAAATCTTTAGTTGCAACATCCACTACTGACAGTTTCAAAAACTTGGTACCTGCAATTTCTATGGCACTGTCCCCGCCAGACCCAGAAGCGCCGAGCGCCGCCTGTTTCTTGGCCTCAGCCAAGGCGCGTTCCAAGGCTTTACGTTCATCTGCCAACGCACGCACACGAGTGACGAGATCATCCGGATTGGTTTTAAGTAAACTTGCCAGTTCTCTAACGCGATCATCCTGCTGGACGAGATGTGCGCGCGCGCCTTCTCCTGTCAGAGCCTCAATACGGCGGATACCGGCTGCCGATGCCGATTCTGACACAATACGTATCAGTCCAATGTCAGCTGTGCGCGCTGCATGCGTGCCACCGCATAGCTCAATCGACCAGGCTTTCTTGTCTGCCTGGTCAGATGTTGCAGCTCCCATCGAGACCACGCGTACTTCATCGCCATACTTTTCTCCAAACAAGGCCATGGCACCCGTTTCAAGTGCTTCGTTATAGGTCATCAAGTGGGTTTCAATCGGTGCGTTCTCCTCCACCACCTGGTTAGCCAGAGTTTCAATTTTGCTAAGCTCATCGTCGGCTATCGGCTTGGTGTGTGAAAAATCAAATCTCAACCGTTCGGGGGCGACGAGCGACCCTTTCTGGGCGACATGGGTGCCCAACACCTGGCGCAAGGCTTCATGCAAGAGATGCGTTGCTGAGTGGTTGGCGCGTGTTGCCTGACGGCGCGCAGCGTCAACAGCAAGCCTCACTGTATCTCCAATTTTAACGGTGCCGGCGCTGACCGTTCCAGCGTGAACATGTAATCTGGCAAGCTTCTTTTGGGTATCGCTAATCGTCATAGCAAAGCCGGCATCAGAGGTGATCTCACCCAGGTCACCAACCTGGCCACCCGACTCGCCATAAAATGGCGTCTGATTGACAATCACTTGTCCGCACTCACCAGACTTCAAGCGTTTGACAGGCTTTCCATCTTTCACAAGTGCGACGACTTTGCCATCTGCGTTAAGCGTCTTGTAGCCAAGAAACTCTGTTGCAGGCAACGCATCGGCAATCTCAAACCAAACCGTATCGGTGGCCTGATCGCCGGACCCTTTCCAAGCTTTGCGTGCATCAGCCTTTTGCTTTTCCATTGCCTTGGCAAAGGCAGCGTTATCGACTGTAATATCTCGTGCGCGTAGTGCGTCTTCAGTTAGGTCAAGTGGAAACCCGTATGTGTCGTAAAGTTTAAACGCCACGTCGCCCGAGAGCACACCACCTTTTTTCAAGCCCTTCGTGGCGTCGCCTAAAATACCGAGCCCCTTGTCCAGCGTTTTGCCAAAGCGACCTTCTTCCAGCTTTAGCGTTTCGGTAATCAACGTTTCTGCGCGGCGCAGCTCACCAAATGTATCGCCCATTTCATGCAGCAACGTTGGCACCAGTTGATACATCACTGGATCTTTGGCCCCAAGCATATGTGCATGGCGCATCGCGCGGCGCATGATGCGACGCACGACGTAGCCACGCCCTTCATTGGATGGCAAAACGCCGTCAGCAATCAAAAAACAAGATGCGCGCAGGTGATCTGCAATAACACGGTGGCTGACCCCATGTTCGCCTTTGGCGTCAACACCACATGCTTCAACGGAAGCATGAATCAAGGCTTGGAAGAGATCGGTTTCATAATTGTCGTGTGTGCCTTGCAGCACCGCAGCAATACGCTCAAGCCCCATACCAGTGTCAATTGATGGCTTCGGCAAATCAAGGCGGGTTTTATCATCATGCTGGTCAAACTGCATAAAGACCAGATTCCAGATTTCGACAAACCGGTCGCCATCCTCATCTTTTGACCCTGGCGGACCACCTTTAATCTTATCGCCATGGTCAAAGAAGATTTCAGAGCACGGTCCGCACGGCCCAGTTGCACCCATCGACCAAAAATTATCGCTGGTCGCGATGCGAATAATTTTGCTGTCGTTAAAACCTGTAACTTTTTTCCAAATATCAAATGCTTGATCATCATCATGATAGACTGTGATCAGCAAGCGTTTGGCATCAAGTCCGAACTCTTTTGTGAGCAACCCCCAGGCGAGCGCAATCGCCTCCTGTTTAAAATAATCACCAAACGAAAAGTTGCCGAGCATCTCAAAAAAAGTGTGATGGCGTGCAGTATAGCCAACGTTGTCGAGATCGTTGTGCTTACCACCGGCGCGCACGCACTTTTGTGACGAGACTGCGGTGGTGTAATCGCGTTTCTCCTGCCCCGTGAACACGTTTTTAAACGGCACCATACCAGCGTTGGTGAACATCAAAGTTGGATCATTGAGTGGCACCAAGGGTGCGGAGGGAACAACCTCGTGACCACTTTTTTCAAAGTAGTCGAGAAAAGCTCGTCGAATATCGTTGACGCCTGTCATGTGGTCGTGCTCATCGGTCAGAAATTGGTGCCAATAGAGGTCAGCAAAAACTAACCTCGATTAAGCGCGGGTGGCGACACCCAGGTGGTGCACCAAATTGGTGCCGGTTTTAGCGATGGGCTGGGCACCTGTCCACCAAGCCCTTTGTCCTGCCCCCACAAAACCACCAGCCATCAGCCGGGATTTCAGGGTGCATACTTCGTTGACCTGTCTCTGCGCCCCCTCACCCAAACTTTTGTGAGCACATTAAAAAAAAGAGCGGTCTACCACTTGGTGGACCGCCCCTATTCGTTATCCGAGGTCTCGCGCCTTAGGCTGATTTTTTGCTATCTTGCTTGTCTGGCAAGACCCCATCTGCGTCTGGCACTTCGTCACCGTCGTTATCGTCTGCCGTTTCATCAATCAACATCTTATCGACGATCAAACCAGCATTATGACGGACTGCGTTTTCAATTTCACGTGCGGTGTCTGGATGTTCACGTAGGAATGTTTTGGCATTCTCGCGACCTTGACCAATACGCTCTCCTTTATAGGACAGCCACGCGCCAGATTTATCCACGATGCCCGCCTTAACACCAAGGTCAATCAACTCACCTGTTTTAGAGATGCCTTCGCCATACATGATGTCGAATTCGACCTGCTTAAATGGAGGTGCCACCTTATTCTTGACGACCTTCACGCGGGTCTGATTACCAACGGGCTCATCGCGATTTTTAATCGTACCAATGCGACGGATATCAAGGCGAACTGAAGAATAAAACTTCAAAGCATTGCCACCGGTTGTGGTTTCCGGGTTTCCGAACATCACGCCAATCTTCATGCGGATCTGGTTGATAAACACCACCATGCACTGAGATTTTGAGATTGACCCTGTCAGCTTACGCAATGCTTGGCTCATCAAACGGGCCTGCAGGCCTGGAAGGCTGTCACCCATATCACCTTCAAGCTCTGCCTTTGGTGTAAGTGCAGCAACACTATCAATGACGAGGATATCGACAGCACCCGACCTGACGAGGGTGTCTGCAATCTCAAGCGCCTGTTCACCGGTATCAGGTTGCGAGATCAACAGATCTTGAACATTGACGCCAAGTTTTCTGGCATAAATAGGATCAAGTGCGTGCTCGGCATCAACAAAGGCACACGTGCCACCAATCTTCTGGGCTTCTGCAACAGCGTGCAGAGCCAGCGTTGTTTTACCTGAGCTTTCTGGACCATAAATTTCAACAATACGACCGCGCGGCAGGCCACCAATGCCAAGGGCAATATCAAGACCAAGCGAACCCGTAGAGATCGCCTCAATGTCGAGTGTCTTATCTTTTTGACCAAGGCGCATAATCGAGCCTTTGCCAAAGTTCTTGTCGATTTGCGCTAAAGCCGCGTCGAGCGCCTTTTGCTTATCCATGCTGCCCCCTCCAACGACCTTGAGATCTGGCTTGGTCATTTTTTTCACCCTATGTCACACATTGCGGTTCATCAATGCCGCACAATGTACTCTATTTGTTCTCATTTGTCGATAGGGTGTTAACGTGTTCTATTTATACGATTTATTGCTGTATGTTCGATTGTTGTTCTTACTCGTGATTCGTCGAATGTTCTACCCTGACGCGCCGTGTTCTAACCAGCTATATCCGACCAGATCCAGCACCCAACTATTGCGATATCGTACGATTCTAAAAGGCTAGAAGCGGTTGGTTTAGCAGTTGCACACAGCTACGCGCCCACATGCTTTCATAAAACGCAAATTTGCAAAACAAAAGCCTGTCAGCCGGTGCGGTGATCGGCCCGCCACTTTGCCCACGATTACAGTTTTTTTCTCGCTGAATGGGCGCTGAAACAGAAATTTTTGAGCTGTTATCTAACAATCAGTCATAACAAAAAACCGCAAAGCCTTGAACTTATTTGACATTATCCGCACCCGTCATTTTCTCCTTTACGGCGTGTCTAAACGGTGTTTTGATTGAAAATGCACCGGGGGAACACAGGGGAAACGTGTCGCCATGTGCAATATTTGAGCACCTAAACTCTTCTATCCATATCTACTGAGAACTAAGCGCTGAACCCCCTACGGATTTCTTCCTGGGGGGTTCCATGCATTTCAGGTCTTGGGATTTTGAACGGCGCATGTAGCGTGCCTTAAGCAACGATCACTTCGCCAGCTCTTCTTTTACTTTCGCTGCCAACTGCGGCAACGAGAATGGCTTGGGAAGGAAGGCAAATTGTTGACCTGAGCCTAAGCTGTTCTCAAACGCTTCGTTGGGGTAGCCCGATACAAAGATGATTTTGAGGTCTGGGTTTTGCTTGCGCAGTTCCTTGAGAAGTGTTGGCCCATCCATCTCCGGCATGACAACGTCTGAGACCACGATATCAATATTATGATTGCACTCCTCCATCACATCCAATGCGGCAACGCCACTGTCGGCTTCCAGCACTTCGTAACCTTGGCGCTTGAGTGCACGGGCTGCAAAACTGCGCACCACATCTTCATCTTCAACCAGCAACACACGTCCGGTGCCGGTAAGATCACGCTGGCGATCTTTCTTGGAGCCTTTTTGATCTCCTGCTTCAGCGTCTTTCTTAGTTGGAATGTAACGCGGCAGATATACGCGGAATGTCGTTCCCCGGCCGGGCACGCTTTCGGGGAAGATAAACCCGCCGGATTGCTTGACGATGCCGTAGCACGTCGCAAGACCGAGGCCCGTTCCCTTACCCACGTCTTTGGTCGTAAAGAACGGCTCAAAAATTTTCGCCAAAACATCTTCACTCATGCCGCAGCCTGAGTCTTCAACCTCGGTCAGCACATATTCGCCAACCGGCATGACAAGTTGTGGTTGCTTTTGCACGTCTCGTTCAGAAACATTACGCGTGCGAATGGTCAGCGTGCCACCGTCAGGCATGGCATCTTTGGCATTGACCACCAAATTTGTGATGACCTGCTCGTATTGGGTTTTATCCGTTTTCACATGCCACAGGTCGCGTCCTGTCAGCACCTTCATCTCAACATGCTCACCAATGGTGCGCTTCATCAAATTGACCCAGTCGCTGACAACCTCACCAAGTTGTAACGGCTCTGGCTGCAACGTTTGACGCCGTGAAAAGGCCAACAATTGTGCAACAAGTGCTGCAGCACGATTGGCGCTTGAACGGATATTGCTGATGTCCTTGTAGGCTGGATCTGTTGGCCTATGGGTCTGCAATAGCAAATCAGAAAAGCCAATAATCGCTGTCAGCACATTGTTAAAGTCATGCGCGATGCCACCTGCAAGTTTGCCCACCGCCTCCATTTTAGAACTTTGCGCAAACTTCGCTTCCAGCGATTTCTGCTCAGTAGCGTCCAACACGTAGAGGATTGCGGTTTCGCCCGTATCTGCCCCGTTCTGAACCGGACTCATATAAACGCGGCGGGCATACTGCTGGTCGTCGCCCACATAAATTTCAATTGGGGTGGGCTGTGCCTTGCCCCCCATCGCGCCATCAAGGGCTTTGGAAATTTCAGTTTTTGCCGCCCCTCTTGCAGAACGCGTGAGCACCTCAAGGGCTGATGCACCAATACCGCTGGTGCCATCCAAGATCATGCGTGCGAACGCAGCATTGGCGCTGGAGATGCGGCCATCTCGCGTAATAGTTGCAATACCAAACGGTGCGGCTTGGAAAAAGCTTGCAAGGCCAGAGTCGCCAGTTTGCAGGGCGGTTGCCGAGCTTTGCGCGGCCATCAACTGATTGCGCGCTGCAATCATAAGTCCGCCTTCGTTGAGTTGCCGCGCCACAATCGTCATTGTCACTTGGCGACCATCTTCGCCAATGACATCAAGGTCCATCATTGCGCCATCAGCACCCGCTTCACGCACACTCGATCGCAGCATTGAAAGGCTGTCTTTGGTCAGAATATCATTGAGAAACAAGCCACGCTCTTGGATTTGTGGCCCTGTTGTACCCAACCAGCGTGCAAACGCGGCGCTCACCTGCGTAATGCGGCCATCGGGTGCAATGGAAACCAAACCAACCGGCGCCTGGTCATAGGCTGCAATTGCGGATTCCAAAGACTGTACCTGACTGAAGGCTTGGTCATGCTCAATCGTTATATCGGCAATATTCCACAACACGAGCGGAGCAAATTCGCGCTCTCGGCCCGGCATGGTGAAGGGCTTGTGTGAAATCCGCATCCGGCGCTGTTGGTTGGATTGGGGACCTGTCGCCAGGATGTCCTCACGCCAAATTTCACCGCGTGCCGCCGCCCGCATCAAACGATATATGGCCTCCTGCGGACCATTCTGGTCCTGAAAGGCCAATTCGATGGATTGCACCGTGCGCCCGTCTGCTTCTTGCAGAAGCTGACCGAGCACAGAATTGGCGTACAGGTGACGCCCGTCACGGTCGGTAACTAAAACACCATCATCAAAACCCTCGAGCAACGAGCGCAGCAGTTCTCGCTCACTCACACGCTCACCGATGCGAATGTGGCCCGCAGCAATACCAAACAAAAAGAAGGCGCCAAACATCGACAAGACAGCCAGCGCTGTCAGCAGTAACGGCTTGGTGTCTTGGCTCGCCAATAAGGCCAACACAACACCGGCTGCAAGTGCGCCATAGGCCAGCAGGTGCAGACCATCAAAGCCAGCGCCATCGTCTGACGTGGATTCAGGTCGGGAAACCGGACCAACTGAAGCCGTTGCAGCAGCCGTACGCGGGCCCCTTGGGAAGTTGCCATTACTCATGGCGGCGAAGGCTATCTGATTCTGGTAGGAAAGGGCCCGGGGCGCCTTCATCATCGTGGTACTCACTTCACTCAATACTCTTTATCCAGGCCTTTTACTCGACCGTTTGACGCGCCCGCTTTGCCGCCCAGCGCTTTAAAACTGGGCTTTCAAGCCACTGAACCGCAGGACCAACAGCCGCCACGCCCCCAATGCTTGGAACACCTGTCAACAGTTCGATGATTAAGGTTAAAATGACATGAAATCCGCGCTATAGGTCTGGCAATTATTCGTCACCAGAATGCTGGTGGAAGCAAAAGCGGCTTCAGCGGTGCAGATCTTCTAAATTAGCGTGCCAATTTAGGGCATATGCGGGCCAAGAGGGCATGCAACCACTGAAAAAGACAGGACGCTGAATCTTAACGTTCAGCGCAACGGGGTACGGGGTAATGTGGGATTTAATGTCCTATCTCATTTGGATGGTTGTGCTCATAGGTATCGTTTTTGCCATCGGCATTGGCATAAAGGCATATCTTTCTGGCGCACTTCCTTTTGGATCAATTCTGGCAACAGGGCGCGAACGACGTCTAGATGTTATTGATCATGCAAATGTCGACGGCAAACGTCGGCTACTGCTGGTCAGACGCGACAATGTCGAACATCTGATTATGACGGGTGGTCCAGTTGATGTTGTTATTGAGACAGGCATTGGTGCTGGCACCGCTTCGCCCGCTTCAATCGCACGAGCAACAAAAGCCGCTGAACCACAACAAGCCGCAGCCAGCGTGAGTGAACCCGTGTTCTCACGACCAGCACGCACGTTTAGTAAAGCTGTTGGTGAAAACTAGAATAATCTTTCCGACGTCATCGCTCGCCGCGTGTACTGCATTCCCAGAATAGTTGGCACCAGGATGTCGGATCATCACGATGATCGGGTGTCCAACCCATATCCAAACTTGGAAGCTTAATGTTGTCCCGACGTTTTTGGTACTTTGCTGTTTTATCCTGCGTGGTGGTTGTTTCGGCTGCCGTGCACTTCTGGTCGTTTCCGTCCTCACCATCGCACGAGCTGCCAAACTTTGCGCCTCAGAAAGAGCTGATAACCGGCGGTCTACCCGAGAACCGTCAGGCGCAAAAAACTGAGCCAGGCGCTGACGTAACACCGTCGATTGAACCACCCAGACAGACCCCAGAGACGACATCTAATGTGGTGTCGGTGGCCGCTGCGCCAAAGGCGCCCGTAACACCAATTGGCGAACTGGTTCAGGCCCTCGATACATTAAAAAAGAACATTGATAAGCTTGAAACAGCGATCAAAGACCAGCCACGCGAAGATGCTTTCCTTGCCAGCACGCAATCCAAATTAAGAGAGATTTCGGATGCGGCATCGGAAACTGCAAGCAAACTTGATCCCAAACTCTCTGACGTGAATAGTCAGATTGAGAAACTTGGTCCCAAACCGAAAGACAAAGAGCCACCTGAGTCCGATCAAATTCGCCAAGAGCGGGAGCGCCTTACTGACGATAAGGCACAAATCGCAGGCGCTTTAAAAGCAGCAGAACTGGCGCAAGAACGTGTGCGCCAATTGTCTGGCAGGGCGCAGAACTTACGCCAGCGCATTTTTGCGCAAGCCGTTCTTGCTCAGGGGCGGTCCCCGCTGGCACCATCCCTTTGGCGTGATGTGGCACGCGATCTACCGCCTGCCATCTCTCAAATGGCTTCACTGTTTGCAAGTTGGGGACGCACGCTTGAAGGTCGATGGCCTTTGCTCCTTGCGCTGGTGGCCTTTGCTGTGGGCGTGTTTGAACTGTTACGTCGCGGGATGGTTCGCACACGTGCCTGGGGCCTTGCCCGGCGCGAGGAAGAAGACCCTGAAACCTTTTTCCAACGCGTACTCGCGGCGATCTGGGTCACCGCGACTTTACTCATTCCCGGCGCGGTTGCAGTAGCAGCGCTCTATATCGGACTAAGTGCTCTGGAGCTGATGCCACTCGACATCGTGCGTCTTGCAAAAATCTCTTTGTCAGCAATCCTCATCGTGTTGACCGTGTGGGCACTCTCCTATGCCATCCTTCAACCTAGACGCCCTGCGTGGCGTCTGTTTGATCTGCCAAGCGCCTCGGCCAAACGCTTAGCGAACATCTTTACCGCGATGGCCGGCGTCTATGGAGCCGATCTTGTTCTTCAACACGTGATGCAGGCGCTGTTCCTACCGCTTCCAGTGCGCGTTGCAGAGGCCGCCCTTGTGACATTGGCATCGGCCGCGCTGCTATTTGCTTTTGTACGCACACCGCTCGCCAATCGCGGCAAGACAACCAACCTCAATGTCGAGGACGATGACACCGATGCCGTCCAACGCGATCTTCTGGACCCGTCAGCCGAAACGTCCGACACCAGCATGGTGCCTAAATGGTTGAAGTGGCCTGCCTTACTGTTGGCCATTGCCATGACGGCGGCCGCGCTCTTGGGCTACGTGGCACTGGGCCGGTTTGTCGCTGGCCAGGTTATCGTCATGGGTTGCCTGATCGTCGTTGGATCACTTCTCTGGCTTGCAATTCGTGCCTTGACGCGCCAGGTCGGAGAACTCAAGGACCGCCCTCTTGAGCGTACGCTGCGCACGCAACTTCGACTTGAAGAATTGCAGGCCCGTCTGCTGACACGTGCCACATCTGTACTTCTATATACGGCATTGCCGTTTCTTGCTGTGCCAGTGTTGTTCGTCTCTTGGGGCTACTCGGTTGGAGACGCACTCTATTGGGTGAAGTCGTTGTTATTTGGCTTCCAGATTGGCCAATTCCGTATTTCGGTGGTGCAATTATTGCTCGCGGCCGGACTGTTTGTTGCGATCTTGTTCGTAACCCGTTTGATGCAGCGCGGGGTTACAGGCCGCCTTATGCAGCCGGGCAGTTTTGACCGTGGTGTCGCCCATTCCATTCACACTGGCATTGGCTACCTGGGCTTCGTGGTGGCTTGCCTCGCGGCCATATCCTACGCAGGTTTTGACATTACAAACCTAGCGATCGTAGCGGGCGCCTTGTCGATCGGTATCGGCTTTGGCCTGCAATCCATCGTTAATAATTTTGTCTCAGGGCTGATTATTCTTTTTGAGCGACCAATTAAAGTCGGCGACTGGGTCTCAGTAAACAACTATGAAGGTCATGTCCGCCGTATCTCGGTTCGCTCAACGGAAATTGAAACCTTCGATCGCACCAACGTCATTGTTCCAAACTCAGAATTTATCTCAAACCCGATCGTCAACCTCACGCACCGCAATGCGATGGGCCGTGTCGTCGTCGCCATCGGCGTCAGCTATCAATCTGATCCAGAATTTGTGCGCGACCTGCTGCTTAAGATCACCAACGACTGCCCTAAAATACTCGAACAGCCAAAACCAAACATCTCGTTTGAAGACTTCGGCTCCAGCTCTCTTGATTTTAAGGTCCGAGCTTATATTGACGATGTCAATAATCGCTTGAGCGTGGCGACGGACCTGCGCATGCGCATATTCAAAGCGCTCAACGAAGCTGGTGTCGAAATTCCATTCCCGCAACAGGATGTTCACATGCGCGATCTTGATCCCGTGCGCTCGATGTTGCAACGCGCCGCGCTAAAAAATGCAGAGTAAACCGTCAGTAAAACTGACGACACATCCATGAAAGTGCGTGTTGAAACCGTTGGCGGGGCGACGCTTGAGGTCAGACGACGTTAAATTGGTATGTCTTTAAAATTCAACATCACCATAAGCCGATGCATTCAACCCTGTAACATCAAGTGTTGAATAGCTCAGCGTCACGCTTGGATTGATATTGTGCGCTGTCGCATGAACCGGCACCAAAGAAACCTGGCCACTGACAGAAGCGATCACGTGAGGCGGTTTGGTGCGTGTGTCCGTGGAATTGGCGGCCATCACGACGCCGAGCATCAAGCAACACCAAAGACCAACCGTACGTTTCCAGCGACAAATATTTTCTTCCCAGAAACTTTTCTTCACGGTGATGGATCCTTCAGGCTCGCGAGTTGCATCATCAGCACTCACTGTCGGCTGAAAAGATTACCGTCGTCTTAATTTGTGTCTCAAACTGACTAAACACGACCATCAAACCGCTTTGACTGGGACTGGATACGATTTTTCAGGTCTTCAATGCTAGACGGATTTGCAGCCCTGAATACCGGGGCTTGGTGTGGCAAACAGCTGATGGCGCGGACCGAACCGTCGACAGAGTGCTAGCTAATCTTCGCGATATACGCGCTCACGGCGTTCGTGGCGTTCCTGTGCTTCCACCGACAGGGTTGCAATGGGGCGCGCTTCGAGCCGTTTCAGACCAATGGGCTCACCCGTATCTTCGCAAAAACCATATGAGCCATCCTCGATCCGTGCGAGGGCGGAATCAATCTTAGAAACCAATTTGCGTTGGCGATCCCTGGCGCGCAGCTCATAAGCTCGATCCGTCTCAGATGTTGCTCGGTCGGCGATATCTGCATGTTGTATAGAATCTTCAGTCAGACCCGCCAACGTTTCCTTGGTATCGCGGATAATGTCGCTCTTCCAGTTGACCAGCTTTTCGTGAAAATACTGCACCTGCCGGTCATCCATAAACGTCTCATTTTCACCGGGCCTATAGCCAGCGGGAAGCACGACGCGTTTGCGTTTTTTTGCACGTGTGCGAATGGGCTTGGGCGCTGCAGGTGCTGGTTTTGCCTTCACAGCAGGTTTCTTGGCCGGGACCGTCTTGGCTGCAACCTTTGGAGCCGCCTTTTTGGTAGCAGCTTTCTTGGCGGGCGCTTTTTCGGATCTGGTCTTAGGAGCGGCCTTCTTTGCAGTCGTCTTCGCGCCCGACTTCGCTTTGACGGCAGGTTTTTTAGCTTTTTTTACAGGCGCGGCTTTTTTGGCAGCCGTCTTGGCTTTTTTTGCCGACTTTTTCTTGGTGGTCTGCTTGCTCAAATTCGCCTCCAAGTTGCCCAAAATATTCAGTACGCGCCCTTATAAACCTGACGATGAGATGGATTGGGCGAGCCCCTCTTGAAGCGCGCGTGTGACCAAGTCAAGGAAATCCGGCCAAAGTCCTGCAAAATATGAGGAAATCCCTTGTTTAGACCGAAATACTGCAGCGACGGCCCTGAAGCAGAAGCACTAAAACTGAACGCAGGTTTCATCCTTAACGTGCTTTTAACTCATGAATACTATCTTGAGTTGTGTTGCTTGGGTGTAGACCCTTCCCGCGTTCACTCAACACCACAGAAAAGTGGCATGAGGCAAAACACATTTCACCCGCTTCAGCGCCGCATGACGACAGCCACACCAATGACTGTGCATATCCGGTTGCTCCTGGGTCTCCCCCACCGAGGCCCCCAGACACGATGAACGGCAACTCGGATTTGGCACATTGGTCTCAATCGGCTGTTCGCCACGCCAATTGAACCCAGGCGTGTCTCGAGCGCCGTGTCCGTCTCATTCCCCTGAGATGGCACGGCGCTTTTTTTATCCATGTATACACGCCTGCGACGAAACACACCTCTTGAACCGTCAACAAACACCCCAGCGCGCTTGCTGGCGTTGCGTGCACTGCTTAAGTTGCCGGCAAAACAAACTGGATCAAAGACGCATGACCACAGACACGCCCAAAAAATTTGCCGGTACAAAGAACTACGTGGCGACGAACGACCTCACAATTGCAGTAAACGCTGCGATCACACTAGAACGTCCCCTTTTGGTCAAAGGCGAACCTGGAACCGGCAAAACAGTATTGGCAATTGAGGTCGCCAAGGCGCTTGGCGTGCCAATCCTTGAGTGGCATATCAAATCATCAACCAAGGCCCAGCAAGGGCTTTATGAATACGATGCCGTCTCGCGTTTGCGTGATAGTCAACTTGGTGATGAACGCGTCCAAGATATTTCGAATTACATCAAAAAAGGAAAGCTGTGGCAGGCGTTTTCGATGGACAAGCGTCCCGTGCTTTTGATTGATGAAATCGACAAGGCGGATATCGAGTTTCCCAATGATCTCTTGCAAGAACTCGATCGCATGGAATTCAACGTCTATGAGACTGGCGAGACGATATCGGCCAAAAACCGCCCGATTGTGATCATCACATCCAACAATGAAAAAGAGCTGCCTGATGCTTTTTTGCGGCGCTGCTTTTTCCACTACATCCAGTTTCCTGATGCCGACACGATGCAAGAGATTGTCGAGGTCCACTTCCCTGGCCTGAAGACGCGCTTAGTCAGCGAAGCGATGCGCGTGTTCTATCAGATGCGCGATGTGCCAGGGTTAAAGAAAAAGCCCTCAACGTCAGAACTTCTCGACTGGATCAAACTTCTACTCAACGAAGATATTTCCCCTGAAACGTTGCGCGAAACGGATGGCCGCAAACTGATCCCGCCATTGCACGGGGCACTGCTTAAAAACGAGCAAGATATTCACCTGTTTGAACGCCTTGCATTCATGGCGCAGCGCCGCTCAGAGACCTAAGAACGCCGTCAAAGCAGAGCAGCAGCGGACCCAAACGGCCTATCCACACAGTGTTGAGCCCGAATCGTACGTCCTCTTCGACGAACGTGCGAGGCAACAACACCACAAGTGCCAAGCAAATCCTTTCAGTGTAGCAGTTATTCAGTTCTGGTTCATAGACTCTTGCTAAGATGGCATCTGACTACTGAGCATCTGTGAATTGGAAACCGAAATGGTCGAATTCTTTCGCTCCGGAAGCATTATTGCGATGGCACTGACCGTCGTTGCTGCGGGCGTGTTCGTTGTCCTGGCGAGCTAATAACGTTCGTTCTACCTCTAGACTGGTCTAAACCGCACGAAAAGCTATTGCGGGCCGCTCACAATTGCGGTCATCTACGTGGGTTCTCTTAACGAGGTCCCTTGTTCTGCCGTGACGCCCACACCAACACCCTCAAAAACAACCTTGCAGCACATTGGCGAGGTGGTCTCTGACCTCCTGACACCAACGCTGCGCCTTGGCGTGACCGGCTTGTCGCGCTCTGGCAAAACTGTTTTTGTGACGGCCCTGGTGCACAATCTGCTGGACGGCGGTCGGTTGCCCTTCTTTGGCCCACTTGCAGACGGGCGCTTGCTCTCCACCCATCTCGAACCACAACCTGATGATCACCTGCCTCGATTTGATTTTGAGCGTCATCGCGCAACACTCACAACCGACCCACCGACTTGGCCAAATGGCACACGGCGAATCTCACAATTAAGATTGGTCCTCACCTATCAGCCCGAGAGCTCGCTGCGCCGCGCACTCGGTGTGCGCAAACTCAATCTCGACATCATCGACTACCCTGGCGAATGGTTGATTGACTTGTCCATGCTGCAGCAAAGCTTTGCGGCCTGGTCGGCAGAAGCGATTGATGTCGCGCGCGATAAACGTCATCGCGATGTTGCAAGTGCCTGGCTCGACTACGCCCGCGACATAAACCCCTATGCACCAGAGGATGAAACTGTTGCACGCCAGGGCACTGAGATTTTCAAACTCTATCTAAACGCCGCGCGGTCCATCCCCAATGCGCTTGCAACACTCGGCCCTGGTCGCTTTTTGATGCCCGGCGATCTAAAAAACTCCCCCCTGCTCACTTTCTTTCCATTAGATTTACGTGGGCTTGGCACGTCTCCACGAGGATCGCTTGCTGCGATGATGGCGCGGCGCTATGAAAGCTACCGCGAACATATTGTGCGTCCCTTCTTTCGTGATCACTTCCGCCGCATCGACCGCCAGGTCGTGCTGGTCGATGTGTTAAATGCCGTCAACGCTGGAGGTGAAGCAGTTACCGATTTGCAAGTGGCATTGGGACAGGTGCTGGAAGCCTTTCGCCCGGGCGCGAACAGTTGGCTGGCTCCGCTTCTTGGTAGACGAACGGATCGCGTCTTATTTACGGCCACGAAAGCCGACCACCTCCCTCACTCCAGCTATGATCGATTGGAAGCAATTTTGCGGGTCATGGTCGAGAACGCCTTAGAGAAGGCGGAAAATGCCGGATCGAATGTTGAGGTATCCGCTATCGCTGCTTTGCGCGCGACACGCGAAGGTAAGATCAAAAAGGGAGAAGATAAGCTGCCGTGCATTGTCGGCGTGCCGCTTTCTGGAGAACGCCTTGGCAATACTGTTTTTGATGGACAACAAGAAGCCGCAGTGTTCCCAGGGGATCTACCCGCCGACCCAATTGCAGCACTTGCCGTTGCTGCACGAAGTCCAAATACGGAGCAGCCAAATTTTATTCGCTTCGCCCCACCTGCTCTTGCACCAAGCTCTGGAGCACATGAAAAACAAGTGTGGCCGCATATTCGTCTTGATCGTGCACTTGATTTCCTGATTGGAGATTGGCTGTCATGACCACCTCACAAACACCAAGACGCAAACCGCATGTTGTCGCCGCCGACGACCCCTCTGTTGAATTTGACGTGGGAGATCAAATCAACACATCTCTAGCGCAGGCACATGATGAAACCGATGATGCGCAGGATGAAACGCGCCCATCCGTAAAATCAGGCCCAGCTCTGAAACGCAGCATGAAGTGGGGCGCGTTACTTCTGTCAGCGATCGCGGGCCTTGCCGCTCTTGCAGCCTCGCTCAGCTTTGCAAGCTTTGTATCGCATGTGCTGGCGCGTGATGACTGGATTGGCTGGCTCGGCTTTGGGCTCGCCGTTCTTGCAGGAATTGCATTTGCGGTTCTCGCTGTGCGCGAGTTGTTCGGGCTTGTCCGCCTGTCGCGTCTATCACGTTTACGCACGGCCGTTACCAAAGCGCTGCGCGATGATGACCTTGGACAAGAACGCACTGTTATCAAACGACTTCAAACACTTTATAGCGACCGCAGTGACCTCAAATGGCCTTTAGCCCGATTGAAAGATCACCAAGGCGACATCCGCGATGCGGGCGAACTGTTGCGGTTGGCGGACCGCGAAGTCATGACCCCGCTCGACATGAAAGCACGCGCGTTGATCCTCAAATCTGCCAAACGAGTAACGGTCGCGACCGCTATTTCACCAATGGTATGGATGGCGATGTTGTATGTCGTCGCTGAAAACTTACGCCTCATCAAAGGCCTCGCTACTCTCTATGGCGCGCGTCCTGGCGGCGTTGGTGCGCTCAAATTGGGACGCATGGTGTTCACCCACATCCTTGCAACGGGCGGCTTGGCGTTAACAGATGACTTGTTAGGCCAGTTTTTAGGTCAAGACTTGGTGCGACGCTTATCACGTCGGCTTGGCGAAGGTGTTTTTAATGGAGCGCTCACAGCGCGCGTTGGTACAGCCGCTGTTGCCGTCACACGGCCACTGCCCTTCCTTGACGCCGAACCCTTACGCCTGCGAGACATCATGCGCGAATTGGCGCGCAACACCGTAAAATCGAAGGTATAAATCGCAATTGTGCGCATGCATTCATGGCGTTTTGAGGCACGCCACATTTGTCGCGCTGTTCAATAATCTTGCCACACGCATAACGCGCGTTAGGATACGCGCACGCCAAGACCTCAAAACACAGACCATCATAAAGGCCACCTGCAATGATCGAAGAACAAGCCTTAATTGAGATGATATTGCACGCACGCTCTCAGGTGGATTTCCTGTGGCAGTTTTTTATTACCGTACATATCGCTATTTTTGCACTTCTGTTTATTTACAACGAGGCTGTTGAAAATTTGAATTTTGTTGCACGCACTCTATCGATTGCGGGCATTGCCTTGTTTGATTGGATCAATGGCAACGCTCTTAAAGGTGCGTATAATTTACTTGATGCCAGCCATGACCAGTACCGCACGCTTTATGGGGCAGCTGAACGCTTTCAACCCGATTTTTTCCATCACTTCGTGCAAGCTTCATTCGCTGATCGCCCGATGATGGTGAACGTCACGCACGGCATGGCCTTTGCGGTGGTAATCTTGTCTCTTCTGTCGATCCGCTTCATCCGCCAGCATCAACGCTAGAGCCCAACACGACTTTAGTTCCAACACGCGCTTGCGCTGTGCTGGGTAGGAAGTGTTGGCAGAAATAGAAGAAAGCCCAACACCAGCTTGCTGAGTGTTGGTGAACTGTGAGCCAACATTGCCTAAAGGCATGTTGGACTTGGTGAACTCTGAGCCAACATTGCCTAAAGGCATGTTGGACAAAGACCCGCTTGCCCAATGTCAGGGTATTACTTTGGCCAATCCGTCCTAAAGTCGTGCTGGACAGGCCCAAATACGGGGCTGCACACCCTATTTCGCCGTCGGCCATTGGGCCCTGCGTCACCCCGAGGTCTAAACCGCGCTATCCACAGCCCGTCTGTTGCATTCTCTGCACGATGAGCATTGAAATTGACTATAGCGAGCCCATAATGCGTCCTTGCCAGGCTGATTTTATCCGTGTTATCAATTGGTTGGTGGTAGGAATGACGCGCGTTGCAAAGACGCCACATCGCCTTTCGATTCGCCGTCCACAGGCCAACTAAGCATTTTCAACAGAGCTTCTTAACAGTATTGTCCCTCCCTGAAGCGGTGATTCGGCGTCTGTCCGGAACTCGCTGAGAGAGATGTTGAGTGCGTTGACGTTTGTATGAGTTGAGTTGAGTTGCTTTCGTCAGGCGTACCCGTTCATCAAGTTAGTAGACGGGAGAAGGTAAATGTTAAAATCGACACTAGGCGCTGTCGCTGCTGCCGGCCTTTTGGCTGGTGGATTAGCAACAAGTGCATCTGCAGCCGATTTTGGGGGCAACTGCTGCGCCGATCTGGAAGAACGGATCGCTGAGCTTGAAGCCACCACGGCACGTAAGGGCAACCGCAAGGTTTCTCTGACAATCTCAGGCTTCGTCGCCAAACAGTTGCTCTACTGGGACGATGGCTTTGAATCCAACACCTACATCACCGATACAGGTTCTGTTTCGATTGGTACGCACGTGGCCTTCACCGGTCAGGCAACCATCGCACCAGGCTGGTCAGCTGGTTATGTGTTGAAGATTGAGATGATTAATGATGACTCTCTGCTTCAGAACCAAAACAATGATGACGGCATCTTCGCTGGCGCGAATGCGCAAGCCATTGTCGCCAACGGCGTTTTCTCTGATGTAACCATTGAAAGCTCTTATTGGTTCATTAAGAGTGAGCAGCTTGGCCGCATTTCGTTGGGTCAACAATCCTCGGCTGCCGACAACCAAGCCATCCTTCCTGATGGGTCTGGTTCGCTGATTCAAGCTAACTACGTTTTGTATGACATCAACGGCTTTAGTCTACGTAACTCCGCTGGTGGTGCCATCAATTTAACGGCAGGTGGCTTCGCGGCCGCGAGTGGGTTCGGGGTGGTTAACCAAACCTACGCGCAACTTGCAAACTGCTATCCATTAACGGACGCGCCAGGAAACGGTGGCGGCGGTGTTGCAGGTGACTGTGATGGCTATCCAAAGAACGTCATTCGCTATGACACACCAACGTTTGCTGGCTTCTCAGGTTCGGCCTCTTGGGGCGAAGATGACGACTGGGCGGTGTCTGGTCGCTATGCTGGTGAATTTACAGGCTTTAAGATCGCTCTTGCTGCAGCCTACAATCACACGTCTGACGAAGGTAACGTCGGTGGGGTCTTTACATCCTTAGGCCTTGCTGATCGGCCACCTGGTTTTGAAGGTGGAGCCTGGCAGGTTGGTGGCTACATTCAGCACGTTGCAACGGGTCTCTTTCTCTACGGTGCGTACATTGAAGAGATCAATGACTCTAACACCGGATTTGCTGAATGGGATACCAAGGTTGAAGGTGATACCTGGTACCTGAAAGCTGGTATCCGTCAGAAATGGACACCGCTTGGCCATACCGTTCTCTACGGTGAATACGGCAACGACAGCGACAAGATGTCGACACTTATGTTCGGCACCGGCATCACCAGTTCCGAGCTGGAGCGGTACGGAGTTGGCGTGGTCCAGGAAATCGACGCGGCGGCCATGTCAGTCTGGCTCGCCTGGCGCCATTACGAACCAGAAGTCACTTGTAATCCTGGTGCTGTCATTACAAACTTCGGAGCATGTAATAATGCCACAGGTTTGGTTGCCGGCAACAACGACCTCGAAGAGTTCGACCTGATCAAAGCTGGTGCGTTGATCAACTTCTAAAGTTGAGTAAGCATCTCAAGCTGAGACAACAAAATCAAATGAAGCCGCTGGAGCAATCCAGCGGCTTCTTTGTTTTGGTTGGCGAATTTAGGTGTTTGATATCCCAACACAAATCCCAAAAAATGGCGGATGACCGTTTTGGTCCACTAGACGGGGCCCGAAGGCTGTAATTCTGTCATCAACCCCGTCACATCAACAGTTTCCACAGGTCCGACCCTGAGGCCGCCCGAAACCCTAAACCGCTGAAAAATCGGGCTTTGCGGCTTTTTTCGTGGCGAGCGCGCCACACCTTCTGCGTGGAACAGCCTCCCAACCCACCACAACGATTGTTGCATCCCCCCGAATCACATGAGTCTCCCGGCCAACGGCGGGTCCAAAGGGGGCTCTCTGCCGTCGACCTCGAAGT
>JAJFHG010000021.1 GCA_021775735.1 Hyphomicrobiaceae bacterium | reverse complement strand
TTTCGCGGTCAGTCCGTCATGGTCATCGGCCATGAAAAAGGATCAGACACCGAAAGTCGTATTCGACACAACTTTGGCATGGCGATGCCAGAAGGCTATCGCAAAGCCGTTCGTTTAATGGACATGGCGGATCGGTTTTCTATCCCTGTCATCACACTCGTTGATACCGCTGGCGCATATCCCGGCATCAGCGCGGAAGAGCGCGGACAAGCAGAAGCGATCGCACGTTCAACCGACTGCTGCTTGAAGATTAGTGTGCCACTCATCTCAGTCGTCATTGGAGAGGGTGGCTCGGGCGGCGCTATCGCTATTGCCACCGCCAACCGTATTCTCATGCTTGAGCATTCTATCTACACCGTCGCCTCACCTGAGGCTGCTGCATCGATCCTGTGGCGCGATTCTGCAAAGGCAATTGATGCTGCCACCAACATGAAAATTACCGCTCAGGACCTCAAAGAGTTGGGCATTATCGACACCATCATTGCGGAACCCGTTGGTGGTGCCCATCGTAATGCGGCCCAGGCAATTGCCGACACTGGCGATGCCATTTCGGACGCTCTGAAAGAATTTTCGAATATGACCCCAACGGAGATTAGGAAGCAGCGCCAGGACCGCTTCCTCGAAATTGGCCGTAGTCTCTAGGCCACTCTTGGTCTAAGGCCCTTTTTGCTCATATCGAGGGCCCGTCAGGCCACCAGACGATCACCCAATCCCTGCCGTAATCTAGCCGCTCTGTTGGGGATAACTCAGCGCAATTGAACTCACGGGGGTTGCCGATTATGGTCATCGGCAATCAAAGGGTTAATGCGATCTTTACGAAATTCCGCCAATTCTGCACGCTGTACGCCCAGGGGGAGCGTAGCGTTATGAGTATCCAAGCCTTTCGCCGCAAATCGTTTGCTGCTGCCGTCACCTTTATTGCTGCTGCCAGTGCGCTTGTTGCTGCCTGCAGTCAGGCCCCCACCATTCCGGCTTCAGAACAACCCTTGTCGAAAGACACCCTCTCCATGCTTGGTCGCAAGGGCATGGATGTGTCCGCACCAATCTTCGTGCGTATCTTCAAAGAAGAATCAGAGTTGGAAGTTTGGAAGCTACGCAACGACGGACGCTACTACCACTTCAAAACTTATCCGATTTGCAATTGGTCAGGTAAGCTTGGCCCCAAAATGCGCCAAGGGGATAAGCAAGCACCTGAAGGCTTTTATGCCATCACAACCGATCAACTTAATCCGAATTCCAAGTTTCATTTGGCCTTCAATCTCGGCTACCCCAACTCCTACGACAAATCAAAGTATCGCACCGGACGACACTTGATGGTCCATGGCGATTGCAAGTCAGCCGGTTGTTACGCCATGACGGATGCCTTGATTGAAGAGATCTATGCGCTTTCACGCGAGGCTCTTCGTGGTGGCCAGCGTGAATTTAATGTTCACGCCTTTCCATTCCGTATGACGGATGAAAAACTGGCCCGGCATCGCAAATCAAAATGGTATCGCTTCTGGCGTACCATGAAGCAGGGCTACGACTATTTTGAAGTTCATCGTATTCCTCCAACGGTGACAGTGTGTGAACGGCGCTATGTCGTGGATGTCGTGCTGCCTGAAGGCCGCCAGGTCAATCCCACAGCGCGCTGCCCACGCTTTAGGCGTCAACGTCTCACGCCTTTTGCGCCACACCCTGAAGAGATGCAGATCGCTTCAGAACGCATCACGGTGCCAGGGCCAAAAATGCGCCGCTTTGCGACGACGGCACCAAAGACATTTCCTGCTGATGCGCGCCAATCGCTGCCGCCCGCCGCCGCGCTTGGTTTTAACAGTCAATAGCGCCACGACCCCTCCCTCTTCGTGTCACATCAATTGCCTAGACTTCACGTTCATTGCTATGAAGGTGAGGTAGAGGATTGAATGACGGGTGGAAAAAGAGGGACGCATGAGCAAGCCCCAGAAACGCAGATCCCTGAAACGCAGACGCAGAGGCTTGCGTCTTTTTTTTATTTCTATTCTGCTAATGGCTGCAGCGGCTGGCGCGATCTACACGCTCGGGTTTGACATCAATTTACGCGATCAAAACATTATCGCCGCCAAGCGTACAAAAAACTTCACCCTGTATCGCTTGAACCGCGCGCTATTTGGCACGCCTGACCTGACTAATCTTAAAGGCCGTCTAGATGCCCATGGTGTTCGTCTGGGTGCACCTATCTTTATGCGTATCTTCAAGCGTGAATTCGAACTTGAGCTTTGGATCATGCGTGACGGGCGTTTTCATCGCTTCGCGACCTATCCGATTTGCATGTGGTCCGGGAAGCTTGGGCCCAAGCATAAGGAAGGTGATCGCCAATCACCTGAAGGCTTCTATACAGTTGGCAAAAAACAGCTCAATCCCAACAGCCGTTGGCATCGCTCCTTCAACCTCGGTTATCCAAACCTGTTTGATCAAAGCCATGGCCGCACCGGGTCATTTCTGATGGTACATGGCGGCTGTGGCTCTGTTGGCTGCTATGCGATGACAGACCCTGTCATTACAGAGCTGTGGACCATCGTCACTGCCGCCCTGAAGGGCAGCCAGAAGCGTTTCCATGTCCATGTGTTCCCATTTCGTATGAGTGAGGAGGCACTGGGCGCCCATCAAAGCCATCCTCAAATCGCGTTTTGGCGCACACTTAAAGACGGCCATGACCAATTTGAACAACACTGGCTTCCGCCTCGCGTGAGTGTCTGCGATGGCCAATATCAGTTTGACTCTGCAAGAACAAAGAACGGCTCAGATCCCGTCAAGACGCAATGTCCACCGGCAACGGCAACAGCTCCGTCTGGTCGAGCGCGCTCATCTCAGGCTCTGTAGAAGATGTCGAATCCGGTTTAGTAACCCGCGTCGCGATGCATGGGCTCCGCGTGATAGGTCGCCTGTGGTTGCATGTGGTGGAACAGACCAACAGCCTCGGGGTCTAGTGATTTTTTTGGTATTGATAACCAGAATATCTGCCCTGGCCCATAACGCAAAACGCCTTGAACAATTGCGCCCGGATCGCGAAACGCCTCTTCTGTAACGGGAAACCCACCTCTGACTAAAACTTCGCCGACGAATTCGGAGCAGTAGTAGGCACCATCGCGTTTGGCCGCGCGAAACATGAGGCGTCGGAAAATTGAGTTCCAATCATAGTTGGCGTTACCAAGGCGCGGCCATATGAACTGATTGACATCCACTGTCCATTGAATGTTGGTCGGCAGATACCAACACGGGCCAATCCCCGATAACAGTCTCATTGTGACGCCTCGACGACCACGAGACTCCAACAAAAACAAGCGCGGTTCAGCACCCGACGCAGCCAACCACATGGCAATGCCAACGTGCGAATAACGGCTACCCGTCCAGGCGCTAATCAAGCGCCCGACAAACGTCTTGGCTTCAAACGCCAGGACATCACCAGACCGGACGGTGGGCCGAATTGAGTCATATTTGACGCGCTGCATAGCTTTCAGAACTCTTCGCTCATCAAACACTCAATCTAGCCGCTCTTGCGCGTTGGCGCAAAAGAACTGAACGCTAAACTCGATGGAACATGTGGATGATGCCTGATCTTGGTGTGCTGCTCGAAAGCCGTCTCAAACCACCAACGAAATCCACTGGTTAGCGACGACGACGTTTACCCCGACGCACACGCTTGCATGGGCGCCCTTCAACCGAGCATCTCCAGCGATTTCCAACTTCTTTCTCGCACTTTGAACCTTTATTGGCTGCGAGCTTAAAAAAGGCCCAGGCGGATCCATATTCAAAATTGGTAAAACTGGCCCATGAACGAATCGCATCGCGCATGGCGGCTTTTTTACTCTTAAAGGCACCATTGCTGCCACCGTAATGCCAATGGCCTGGCTTGCATTCTTTTGCTGCCTCAGCCGGGGCAAAAGAAACCGCCGCAAACAAGAGGGCGAGCACAACGGCGGTGAGACGTGAGGCGTTGATCATTCTCGTCATATGCATCGAGCTCCTAATTCAAAAAGTATTATTCTCCATCAGACCAAATCTAGCCATCGGAGCAGGATCGTCGTCAAGCCGTATGACCGGCCCGGGCTGAACCCAACACGGCGCGTTACTTTCGGGTGACATCCTGCGCATAACCAGAAACAACAAAACGCCCCTTTTTAAGGGGGTTTAGACCAACTGTTGAACGGTTGTAGATATAGACCCACGCTTCAAGCGCATCCCCGGATAACAGTCGAACATGATGTTTGACACGACGATATTCCGTTGGTTCAGGAAATTTAGCACTGCACTCTTCATAGTCATCAAGCATGGATAGGAGTTCTGACTGCGCCAGCTGATATATGTCACCGAGAACCTGATTGTCAGGATCGGCCGATGGCACGCAGGCTGGATACTGATCAACGAGAAAAAGTTTACCTTGCAAAAGGGCAGGTCCAACAAACATTGCCGAACGCGCAACCGCTTTGGCTTGCGCGCTCTGTGAACCGCTCATCAACGTGCCATAGACAAAGAGGTAATCCGTCATACTTGAGAAGAAAGCTACAATTATTCTGCAGACACGAGAGGTTTCTTCGTCCGTAGTTGCGCAGTCTGATTTTCAAACATGAGATCGCACAGGAGAGCTAGGTGAACTTTGTTACGTGACGGACAAAAGGACGTGCTCGGATGAAGGTGATGCGGTTGTGCACCATTCTGGTTCCAGCAGCCCGTGACAGGTGAACCGGTCATAATTTGTTAGCGTTTCTAAGCACAATGGCCTGACCCTTCGCACCCAGCCTGATCTAGCCTTCAAAATGGATAAACACCTTGACCCAACGTCATTGCAAGACTGTCCGAGTGCTGAAAATTGCCGTGATCTGTTGCTCAATGTTTTCAACTGCGACGCTCGCAAACGGTGACCCCGCATACGATCAGTCAGGACTTAATGGCCCGTCCGCGCGCCTTGGCGGCATGGTAATCGTCAAACCAAAGTATGAAGGGTCAGATGAACACGATGTTATTGGGTTCCCACTGATCATTCCTGACTTCTCATCCAATGAGTCTACGTCCCAGGTTAGCCGGTTTGCAAAACGTGTGTCGTTCAAAGGCATCGACGATATTCGATTTCAGGCTTTTGAGTGGAACGCAATCGAACTCGGGCCTGTCGCAGGTTATCGTACTGGCCGCGATGAAAGCGATGGTCGCCGCCTTGGTGGTCTCGGTGACATCGACGACGGTTTGGTTGTTGGTGGCTATGTTGGTCTGCGCCTTGGCCAATTTTTGTTTGACACCTCTGTCACTACTCAAGTCACGGGAGACGATTCTGGCGTCATCGTTCGAGCTGGCGCTGAGGTGTCCCACGAACTCACACAACGCGTTCTTCTCACGACACGGATCGGCACGACCATTGCTGACGATGACTATGCGCAAACCTTTTTTGGCATAACGTCAACGCAAGCTGGCCTGTCGACGGCTGGTCTGGGTACTTACGACGCCAGTGCTGGCATCAAAGATGTCTATTTGGACCTAAACGCACGGGTCGACTTATCAGATCGCTGGCGGTTGCAACTTGGTGGCCGCTATTCACGTCTCGTCGGTGATGCCGCAGACAGTCCTATCGTCGAAACCGAAGATCAATTTTCTGGTCGTTTGAGTATTGGCTATAAATTTGATCTCAATACCCTGCGCTGACCTCGTGTGAAATCTGCCCATGCTCAGCACTCAACCTCAGAGCGGATCAAAAAAAGGCTGAGAGCGAGGTCTCAGCCTTTCTATTTTTTGCGATCTTTAAACACAAAGCACGAGCGGTGCCAGCTAACTAGAAGCACCTTGGTGGTGCATTGTTGTTAAAGCACCTTCTTTTACAACGTCCGGGACGCCGCGCATCGTAGCAGCGTTTCCGACAGATTCTGCGCCAGCGCTTACAGACGTTACCCGTTTTCTTCCAAATACAAAACGGCCCAACGTGGCGGTGACGGAGTCCTGTCCACGGCCCTATGCGACCAAAACGATGGCATCCATGAACTTTTTGAATGAGAGGCTCTGCATCGGTACCGGCAAAATCCAGCGTAATCACCGGTGCAACAATACCTGCCTGAGCTGTCGCCGAGCTATTCATGTTGACCGCAAACAAAGTAAGTGTGACGGCACATACTGCCAAAAATATTTTCGACATAACCACCTCCCTGTCGTTGAATAGTTTCCTATTGTATCACTCTAGTAATAATCACAAACACAATAACTGAGCGAGACAAATATCACCCCGTGTACGTTCATAGCTTTTAACACACCCTTTTTTACAAGACGAGTAAATGTCACTCATGAATTTTTCAAACACTCAGTGAGTATTGTTTCAGCGGCGAGAAAACAAGTGATAGCAATGGGTTTAGCTATCTATTTTCTGCCTAATTCAGCCCACGTCATGAACACGAATCGAAAACACACTCCCAACCGTGCTGAGAGATTCCTTCAATCAAGACACGCCAGCACAGGATCACAACACGGGAGTTCTAAAATGAAATTGTTCGCAATTCTATCGACACTTGTCGTTTCAGTCTTTGCCTTGTCATTTGGATCGCTTGCAACCATCACCGGAGCAACAACACAGTCCCCGGTCGTCAGCGCTCAGGAAGATTGCAAAGACGGTGAGACCTGGAACGATGAAAAAAAGAGCTGTGAAAAAGCAGAGGACGGCAAATAATTTGCCCGAGACATAGTCTTTGTAATTGGGGTGGTTGGCAGTCAACCACCCCCTTTTTTTTGATCACGTTTTGCTGAACTCAATCCTCCCAAACTGCACGGCATTGTGAGTTGTAGTGAACACCGGATTTTTCTATGAAGTCAGGTAACGCGGTGCGTAATTACCTCCCCGAATGGCGGTGAAACGCTCCGTTACACTCTCAGAGTGAGACATGAGCAACCTGAATAAGGAAATAAAATCATGAACAAAGCACTTTGCCTCGGCCTCGCCATTGTTGCCAGCGCATCCATTCCGGCACTGGCTGGCGACACGTCTGCATCACAAGCAGCATTCACGGCGCAGCTGTCAGCCAATGCCAATGCAGAGCAGGTTCGTAAACTGCTCGTTGCCAAAAATTACAAGAACGTATCTCGGCTTGATCGTGATGAAGACGGTCGTTGGACGGGAACTGCTTATAAAAATGGACAAAAAACGTTTGTCTCTGTCTATCTGCCAACAAAGCTGGATACACCAGCAACAAACTAACATATGCCGAACGCCTCAAACGAGGTGCTTCGTAAACATTATTGGCGCCTTCCTATGATTAGGAGGGCGTCATTTCTTTGCTTCAAGAGCACACACAGGCAATCGTCTGCCTTCAGATAATGACCTGCGACATTGCGGAACGCACCATCATCATAGTCCGGTATTTTGCCAATATTCTCAGGGACCGTGACCGCTGTTTGGTAGGAAAACCATGATCAATACGTTGGTCGCGCGTCAAAAGGCGCCTTGTAATGAGCATATTTGTTTCCAAATTAGCCGCCACCTTAAACCGTGTCTTATCACGAGGAACCAAAAATGACCCGAGGTACACTTACAGTGGTACTCGTCAGCTTGACCGCAATGGTGGCAACCAGTGACGCAAATGCCTACTCTCGCCGCGTGAAATCAGCGTGTAAGACTGATTTCTATCGGTTCTGTCCGTCCTATAAAGTCGGAAGTTCAAAGCTGCGCTCCTGCATGCGCTCGGCGGGTGGCAATATTTCACGACGTTGCGTCGATGCCCTGGCAAATGCTGGCGAAATTCCACGCAGACATCACAGTCGTTTTCGCCGTCGCTAAATCAGTACTCTCATTTGCAAACTCTGCAGTTGAAAGCCAGAGACCCCACAACACATGATGCCGATCGGCTAAAGCACGCTATCTTCGCTCAACAATGCGTGGGGTGTGCTCTAGCCATGCAGATGAAACACCTTGTTCATAATCTTCCACGTTCCATCGGTCTTGAGCAGCGTAAATAGATCTGTGAATTTGTGACCGGTCCAATTGTCGAGTTCCAGTCGTACAGTTGCCACCGTACCAGCAACATCTATCCGGGCTATCTCTGCTTCAAGATCCTTTGCAGGCCCATTCTCATCGTTCCAGTCAAATAATTTTTGTATCGGTCCTGCGAACAAATCTTCACCAATATAGCCAAAGATCGTCGCATCAGAATGAAACGCTGGTTTCATGTCTGCACCTTTGCCAGACTTAGCTCCATCAATATAATATTGAACGGTCTGCGTGATCAGCTCTTGATCACCAGAGCTGATTGATGTTTCGGTCATTTTATACCCTCTCATCATGTCTCTTTGCTGAACGACACAGTCTTGGTCTTTATTGTGAATGGCAGAAGCCGACAACAGAGACATACTGTCAACGTCTCACTTGTGAACTAATCAGTGGAGTTTTTTAAGACGCAGGTATCATAGTCTCCCGCTCGCCAAGTACATATCGAGCGACGTCTGCATAATCAAATACCAATGAGACAATGATTGTTGCCAGAAAAACCCAAATGACCTGGCGGAACGGTGACCCAATGTCAGGGTTCTTGAGGCGTTTCCAGATGTATAAAGCAAGCGGCGTCCAAAACAGCACATGCGCAATGCCAAGAAGACGCACCATTCCTAATTGGTTATAGAGCCAATTCATAGCAATAAAGACTAAGACGTTTGTTGCAAATATGATAGCTGCATCACCCCGTGTTGCTTTTGAAAACAACAAAGCAACCATGGTGACAATGATGACAATCCCCATCCACGTTGTCCACCACTGCACCCATTGTGGTTGCATGGCAAGCGCTTGCTCAAGAGTCATGGACCTTACTCCCACCAAACCAAAAAAGCTTAGATGGTTCAAAAGTGGCAGCGCTTATAAAAATATGCAAATCAAATTGCAGAAGATTTCGTCTTGACGTCAACTCGGTTCTGGAATTTCAGGAAGCATATCTTTTTGTTGCTTATCTGGGAGCAATGACGGCCCTGAGCCTTCCAAGCGAAGCTCATCCAAATAAGCGATAATATCAAATATTTCCAGCCTTGATAGATTCATGTTTGGCATTGGTGCATGTGGTTGCAACAGGATATTGCGAATATGCTCTGCACTTTGACCAGGCTTGTTCGCAATGACCTTAAACGGGGGCACACCTTCGGGAACTGTCCCTTTGATGTCTTCAGAAATAACATGACAATTGACGCACAAACGCTCAGACAGAGCTTTGCCGCGCAGCGCATCTGGAACCACCTGAGCTTCGTCCTTTGCGGACGCGGTGCCAAAAGCAATAAAAATAAAAACGCTGGCAAGCATACCAGCTAACAATGACGTATGTATCTTCTTCATTGTCAGAACGTCTCCTACAAGATCTTGCATACGTCACCAATAGAGGCATTAAGGCGTTGACGATTTATCATCTTTTAGCATGTCCATATACGACAGGATTGCATGTATCTGGTCAGGCTCAAAAACGAACTCCGGCATATCCGGATGTCCGCTAACAATGCCTTCCGCTAAAGATTCAGCCAACAACCAAACAGAATAGCGGCTTGCTATCTCTCGAAACGGAGGTGCCTCATCATGTTGACTGTGATCATCCGCCGTTATCGCATGACAGCTCACACAATTCTCAGTCACAAGAGCTTTGCCATTCGAGATTACCACTCCTTTCTGCTGTTCAGACTCTGTTGCCGAAACCGCATGACCGGCGTGGACAACGCTAATT
The DNA here is from genome assembly GCA_021775735.1 of Hyphomicrobiaceae bacterium. Taxonomy (GTDB): domain Bacteria; phylum Pseudomonadota; class Alphaproteobacteria; order Rhizobiales; family Hyphomicrobiaceae; genus JAHZKN01. The sequence continues at coordinate 90,468 of JAJFHG010000021.1, read as the reverse complement.
GCCGCAAAGACAAACAACATCCGCAGCCAATCAAACTTTTTCATAATTCAGACCCTGCTTTGAGCGCATGTAGCCCCAACGACAGGGTATCAAAAATAAACATACTGAAAATTGATCAAGATCAAGGCAAAAAGCGCGCAGCGTCGCATGCATAACGCAACGAAATACGTCGCGTGAAAATGACATCATAGTTCTGCTTTTTAGGGAGATCAAAACGTGCCAAAAAAGGCAACAAAACATACGTCGCGCACAGGCAAATTCTTTTTGTCCGCACTTTTCAGCATTTTCTGCTTTTATCCCGTGCTGGTGCCGCACCCTGCGCATGCGGTTGAAGTTGGAGACGCATCACGCGGATTGGACTATGCACGGGAAGTCTGTTCTGAATGTCATTTGGTCGAAAACAACGGCCCCTACTCAACAAATCCTGACGCACCCACGTTCCAAGATATTGCAAACACGCCCGGGATGACGGGAACAGCAATCGCAGTCTGGCTTCAAACCTCGCATCCAACCATGCCGGATCTCATTATCCCGCCACAAGATACAGATGATTTGATCGCCTACATCACGAGCTTACGCACCAGATAGGCTGAGCGTAAAATATGCAGTTATTTATGGTACTTTAGGACGCACGTTGATCTTGATCTGGATCATTGCCTTTGCGTATAATATCCACGCACTTTTCTCTACCAACACCCTAACTTTGAGAACCGTCATGAGCAACGAAACGAATCGTGAAAAGAGAAAACCTGGCACGTCTTCTGATGTCCCAACGCTTGATAACAATAGCTCATCTACTTCTGCAGCCAGCGGAGTCAAAGCGGGCGATGAGGCCAGCAATAGCTCGAGAAAGAGCCAGGGTGACGGCGGGTTAGCTGAAAATCCATCTCATAAACTGGCAGTTGATCGACACGACCGTGATGCGATCCGCCGAATTTTCGAAACCGGTGAGTTCCCTTACAAAAGAAAAATAAGTAGGAAGTCTTACGAAAAGCACAAAGCAGAGCTGCAGACTGAATTACTCAAAGTTCAAGATTGGGTGAAAGATACCGAGCAAAAGATTGTACTTCTTTTTGAAGGCAGAGATGCAGCTGGCAAGGGTGGCACAATCAAGCGATTCACCGAGCACCTCAATCCACGCGGCGCTCGCGTTGTTGCGCTTGATAAGCCCACCCGTCGTGAACAAACACAGTGGTTCTTTCAGCGTTACATTCAACACCTTCCCCATGGTGGTGAAATCGTGTTGTTTGATCGCTCCTGGTACAATCGTGCTGGCGTTGAGAGGGTGATGGGGTTTTGTTCTGCAAACGACTATCTTGAATTCATGCGTGAAACTCCAGAGCTCGAAAGGATGATGGTCCGCAGTGGTATCATCTTGTTCAAGTATTGGTTTTCCGTCACCCAAGAAGAACAAATGAGACGATTTCTGTCGCGGGAAAAAGAGCCTCTAAAAAAATGGAAGCTATCGCCCATCGATCGTCAGTCTCTTGATAAATGGGATGACTATACCGAAGCAAAAGAAGCTACATTCTTTTATACCGACACGGCTGACGCGCCATGGACGATCATAAAATCGAACGACAAAAAACGTGCACGTTTAAGCTGCATGAAGCACTTTTTATCCTGCCTGCCGTATCCTAAGAAGGACGTGCATGTTGTTGGCCATCCTGATCCATTAATCGTCGGCTCTAGTACAGACGTCATCGGGGCCAGTGATCATATTCTGGGAAAAAGCCTGCATCCGGATCAAAGACGAAGCTCGTAACGCTTCGTGATCGCCTACAGATCCCTTCAACATCAAAAATGCTTAGCCCAAACGGCGCGCATGTCACGGGCGGTGATCTCTATTTGTGCGATTGTCTAACGTTTGGCCTTGAGGCCGACGGATAGGTATTGGAAATCTTTTACTGCATACGGACTGAGTAAATAGACATTAGTACTTTTCGTTCCAAACGTTGTCATGCGTTACGAAAATATTGACAGTACCGCCTGTAGGATAACCGGTAGAATTTACTTTCCTCACATCAATAGCGCGCACGGTTCCTATGGATCTTCAGGCACCAAAAGACAAACGACGCCACACGCGTCAAAAGGGGTTTTGGAGCGCCATCGCCGTTTTACCGGGACGTATCCCGCTAAATTGTGTTGTCAGAGATCTTTCAGAAGGCGGGGCTCGGCTAGAGTTTCAGGTAGCCGTTCGCTTTCCAGCACGCTTTCAACTTTTTATCGAGGCAAATGACCGTGAGTATGACTGCGAAGTCCGTCATTCTGGGGATTACGGCGTAGGCGTTCAGTTTATACACTCGCGCCAATGTCGACAGCATGACCTAATTTGCTTTGGCCGTCGCCCAACAGTACCAACGCGTGATGTTATGTCGGACGAGGGCACAGATACTGATAAAAATGCAGATAAATGAGGTCCGTCCAGCGTCTTGATTTGGCGTTACCGTATGTCACACCTCAGTTAAGAACACGAATGCACATGCCTCTCACGGCATTGGAACCATGTGCTGGTATCAATACCGTCCAATCAAGAGGCTAGTGATGATGGTGTTCTGGCTCTTTGGCGGCAGCAGGTGCCTTCTCGACGTTTACTTTCACCTCTACCGCCCCACGACTTTGAAATGTCAAAGTGAGCGGTATCCGATCACCAACTTTCAGCGGTCGCGCAAGCCCCAACAGCATCAGATGAAGGCCCGCTGGTTCTAATGATACCGTGCTCTTGGCAGCAACAGGAAGCCCGCTGTCACGGCGTCGCATCTTGGCTATACCATCAACAAGCGTCGTTTCATGAATTTCAATTTTAGTGCCGAGCGTTGAGCTGGCTGAGACCAAGGTATCTGCCTCGTTGCTTTTATTGATGAGTTTTAGATAGACCGCTGCAACCTTGGCCCCTCCCGGCGTCGGTCGCGCCCATGGATGGTCTATCTTCAGGTCGCGCACCGTATAATCGTGCGCATGACCCAAAGTCGCTGTGAGGTGAGATGCCAACACTGAGAACATCGCTGCAATAAAGACGTGTTTCATGATGCTTGTGTACATGTCGTAAAAAACCTTCTGCCAGACGATGGGATGCGCGTTCAATTTTTTTGTATATACGCCAACTCAGCTCAAAGTGAATTCAAAAAAATTGGAGGTGCGGCATATTCCAGCTCTCGGAGGTGGGTAAACGAGCCCGGCGACGTCTTAATTATGCAGCTGTCGCCCTGGTTTTGTGTGCGCTTTAGATGCATAAAAGCCTTGTCGGCGCAAACCAGGGTCCAGAGTAGTCTATGACGCCAGTGAAACGAAAAGACGGCCAATGAACCGAGCCTTTTGGTTTATCGTGGGATGTTTGACGCTGGGATGTGGCCTCCTGGGCGCTGCGCTCCCGCTGCTGCCAACGACACCCTTCCTGCTTGTCGCAACATACGCTTTTGCGCGGTCGTCACCACGGCTGCACACTTGGCTGACAGAGCATCCGCGTTTTGGCCCACTGATCCATCACTGGCACACCGAGCGGGCTGTCAGCCGCAGGACAAAGATCATCTCGGTTATTGTGATGGTCCTAACATTTGCACTCAGCTTTATTCTTGGCGCAAGCCGGATGATCTTGATCATCCAGGCGGTGGTTCTCAGCTGTGCCGCTGCGTTTATTCTTTCAAGACCATCGCCTGTCGACGACGTTGCGTCAAAAACTGAAACTTAGTGGATTTTGAATGACCCCCGTCCTACGGCCGGGCTAACAGACAACCGAAGAGTACCAAGAACGTATCAGCTCGAGCGGGCTTTGTTGCTTGCGGTTGTGAGCAATTCAGCAGAAATCCATGTCTGTAAGAATTGCGCGGCGCGCATCGGAGCGGTGTCGGGCGCATCGTAGACAGCCAGCATTTCACATAAGCTGCCGAAGGTCGCACCGCGCATGACTTCATCCCACGCCATTGCTTCTTCTGTTGTCATGATACGCACGCGCGACATCTCGTCTTTTCGCCAGACAATCAACTCCTGGTTTACGACAGGCTCGTTAATCGTTGCTGGCTCTTCCTCATCCTGTAATGCCTGCCAGCACTCATAGATATTGCAGCGACTTGTCATGCGCGCGGCGGAGGCATGACGTTGAAAGATGAGTGCTGCCCATTGATCTGGCGGCACAGCTTGCAGATCTACCAGCGACAAAACCGGTTCGTCCGCTGCGTCGAACGCATTGGCGAGCGCTTGCTCAAGCTCTGCTAATTCTGAAAGGTCCGCATGCGCGTCATAGGGCGCGGTCGTCTTAAGAAACGTGGGCAAGTGACGCGCAAACCACCGCACGTTTGGCGTGTTTGAGGGGTATGCTGTGATATAGGCATGGGCCATCTCATCAAAAACATCATTGCCCATATGTCGCTTCAACAATGGGTGATCAATGCCGAGAATGTCAGCCAGTCTGCCCCTATAGGCATACTGATAGACGCCTAAAAGCACATCTGATGTCGTGCGACCATTACCGGGTATGGACTGAAGAATTGCGCCATCGCCATCCATCACAGCACGCTGAAACAAGTCCTGGAGCTCTGCCAACGTGAGCGATGGTGCAGACTGCACTTCGCTCTTGGAAGATCGCGGGACAGAGCGTGTGGCACCCGGCTCATTTAATGAAACGTCTATCATAACGCTTTAGACCCTCGCGCGCTGCGAACCTTTGGCCAGGTTTTCTTCACTGAAGATTTCATTGGCAATATCGCGCGCTATTGTCAGCTCCTGCACCATTTCCTTCAACGGAGGAATGTTGTCGTCGCGCTCAATAATGGTTGAAACCTTACCAAAACGGCGCACTGATGCCCGGTACAAATCCCAGACCTCATCACACACCATCGCATCATGCGTATCAATGATATGGGTCATCTGGTCTTCGTGACCTGCGAGATGAAACTGCACGACGCGGTCTGCTGGAATAGCATCAATGTAGGATTGCGCATCAAAGCCATGATTGAACGCACTCACAAATACGTTGTTGACGTCAAACACCAACCAACAACCGGTGCGCTTGGTCATCTCGGAAATGAATTCCCATTCAGGCATTTGCGATTGCTCGAACTGCACATAGCTGGAGACATTTTCCAACGCGATTGGGCGTCCAATATATTCCTGCACGTGGTTGACGCGTGAGACCACGTGCTCAAGCGCTTCTTCTGTGTAGGGCACTGGCAAAAGATCATGCAAGTTAACGCCGTGCACACCGGTCCAGCACAAATGATCTGAGACAAACTCAGGCTCGGTGCGTTCCGCCAATGATTTCAGATTTGCAAGATAGTCTTTATCAAACGGTGCGGTCGAGGCAATCGACAAAGACACGCCATGCAAAACAATTGGATAGCGATCACGAATTTGATCGAGCATCTTGAGCGGCTTGCCGCCCGGAATCATATAGTTCTCAGAGATCGCCTCAAACCAATCAACGTTCGGTGAGCCCTCGAGAATATCGCTGTAGTGCTGCGGCCGAAGACCGAGACCAAAGCCAAGATAGTCAGGTTTCTCTCCAGTCATAGCGGTATTCATCTTTCAACATACAGTGATAGTGAAAATCTCAAATCAGCAAAGGTTTGCGATAAGAGATTTAAGCATAGGGTCTTGCATCAAACAAATAAAATGGCGGCCGAACGCGGGACGATGCGCCGGCCGCCGTCACTCTAAAGAATAAGCGACTTAGCCGTCTTTTTTAGGCGCAGGTGCTTCGTAGGTCGCACCTTCAATTTTTGCGCATTCTTCTGCACTCGTCACGGTGAAACCTTTACCCTTACAAGCGTTATGGCCTGCACAAGCACTGGTTGCCGTTTTGCAAGCACTTTTGCCCTTACAGGCGTTCGCGCCGACACAGTGGCCTTTTGCTTCCTGACCTTCAGCCATTGCAGCAGGAGCTGCTACTGCACCAGCAAGCATCAAAGATGCGGCTGCAGCGGCGAGCGACGTGCCAGATGTGACTGTGATTTTCATAGCGTTAGCCTTTCTCATTATCAAAAATGCCCGACACACCTTATTGTTTTTGATCTCCGCATCCCGGGCAAAAGACACGCGATCTGTTCGGTGTTACGGATTCGAATTTTTTAAGTTTCAAAAATTTCGAACCGGGCCGCCTTTGGCACCCAGACCAAGGCAGAAATTGGGCAAGACAAACACTATCATGTTGTAAAAGCGAGCATTTGCGGCCCGTTAGGCCTCAGGCAATCGGCTTGAACAACGTAAAAAAAAACTTTGCACTTTAGTCTCTAGGGCGTCGATTGCACCAAACGACCCGCATACATCACGGGGCCGGTCGGAACGCCCGTGGGCGAGCCACCAGCGGGCTCTAAGCTCACTGCAAAAGTCGCGTTCATATAAAGGTCGGGCTCAATGTCACGCGACATGGGCATCAACTCCATATCGTTTTTAGCAATTAAGCCAAGTGACTTTGGTTGCTTCCAAGATTCATGCACCATCCACAATTCGTAATCCTTGTCGGGCTTAGGTGGCGAGATGACAGATTTTATTGCGCACATATGAGAATTCATGTCGACTGTCATCAGGAATGCTGGAGATTGTGACTGTTCCTGAATGACAGCAACATACTTCGGACTCATGTCCGGCTTTATCGGCCCCGTCCAAATAAGAAAACCAGCCAACGATGCAGCTAGCGCCGTCATTGCGCCAGTTGCCATCCGCCAGGGACGTGTTCTTGCGGCAAGTGTTTTGCGGTGCTGATCCAAAGAAATCACGGAAGTGGTCTGAGAGACCTGCGATTGAATCTTATCCAAGAGACCATCTGGTGGAGAAACAGGTGTTACGTTTTCCAGCAACGGAGCTAAGCGCTGTTCCCAACGCATAATTTCTGCATCTAACGCACTATCGCGTAAACGCCGCTCGTTCACACCGGCGCGCTCGCTATTTGGCAGAGTGCCAATAACGTATTCAGCTGCAAGTTCTTCTATGTTATCTCGTTCAGTCATTGTTCGAGACAGCCTTTCAACTGCATCAGGCTTCGACGCAGCCACGTTTTCACCGTTCCCTCCGGTTTACCAAATTTGTGTGCCAAATCCTCACGACTCATGCCGTCAAGATAAGCTAAGCACACCATTTTTCGTTTTTCTGTCTCAAGACCTTCTAGACATTTGTTAAGCTTGGCAATGTCGTCCTGCCGCTCCAGCAATGTGACAGCCGACTCATCGTCACTTTCTAAATTATCTAACGCACCGTCATCCACAAAGATCTTGCCGGCTTTGCGCCGCACTTCGTCCAACGATCTATTGCGAACAATGGCCGCCATCCAGGTGATTGGCGCAGCAATATCCGGCTTAAAGTCGCCTGCATGGTTCCAAATCTTAACGTATGCTTCCTGTACCACTTCTTCTGCCTGCTCCCGATTACGTAATATACGCAACGCAACGGCAAAAAGTTTCGATGAACTCGCTGTATACAGATCAGAAAACGCATCTGCGTCCCCCTGAGCTACACGTGCCAGCAATGCGGAAAGTATGGGATCTTTTGACGGCATGGTTTATGTACGGGTCAATGTTCTTACTAAGTGTTTAGTTCGATTTTGCACCCTCATAACATTGATTTGGGTTTGTTTAGGACTGCAAAAAAGTACAGACGTCGGTTAATTGGCATAATCTTGGTATTCAGGTACGAAGTGGCTGTTCTATTTGTAGAGAGAGATCCTGGTGAAGCCAGAGTCAATGCGCCATAACCCTAATACGCTTTGCCCGCTAGCCGGACTGGATCCGCGAGACATCTCAGTTATCATCGTCGCCCACGGCGACCAGGGCAGGGCCAGCACCGACCCAGACGCAACGCGCAATCAAGCCTTAGAGCGACATCGCGCGCGTTTGGCGTCAACTCATGCATTTCGGCACGTGACGGCTGGCGTTTTAAAAGGCAGCCCAACTTTTGAAGATGCCCTTGGCGCCGCATGCAAGGCCAAGCCCAAAGCTGTCGCCCTTTATCCGTTCTTTATGTCGGATGGATATTTCTTCAAAAAAATACTGCCACAGAGACTCGCCGACTATGGTCTCACCCTTCCCCATCAATACCTTCAGCCGCTCGGACTTGAAGCAGGCCTCGTTAACGTAATTGCTGCGCAGGCTCTGGAATGCGCCAGTAATGCGCAAATAGAAGCAAAACAAGCGCGTCTATTACTCACTGGCCATGGCTCAAAATTTGGACGGGCTTCAGCTAACGCCACGCATGCCGCAGTTCAATACTTGAAAACAGTTCACGCCAACACCTTTGCTGAAATTGACATAGCCTTCTTGGAAGAGGCCCCATTTCTTGGAAATCAGCTCGCTGATACAAAGCGCACAACGATTGTCAGTGGATTCTTTAACGGCGATGGTCTGCATGCCCGTGAGGACGTGCCAGCAGCCCTAAACTACGCCGCGACCAGTGGTGGCTGCCAAGCGGTCTACGCTGGTCCGGTAGGCTCTGCACCTGAAGTCTCAGATCTCATCCAATCTGAAATTCTAGCGGCGATCTCACCTCAATAAGCTTGGCTTTTTTCGTCCTCCTTTCCCAACTCCGGCCTCCCCAATCCATTCCAAAAAACCACTCCAAAGCATTCATGACAAAAGTGCTGAAAACCTCAATTAAAAGGAGAGATTTTGTTAATGACTCTACTTTAGGTTGTATTTTTGGTTTTATATTTTGGACTTGGAGGCCTGAATGTTCACAGGCGCGCGCAGTGCATCACGATCTTTCTCTGATTGGGCGATGGGCACGTTTATCCCGCAGCCTTTGGTTGCAGCAACACCTGTGACAGATTCTGAAACTCGCAAACTCATCGAATCCATCATCTGCAATGTCGACCGTTTGGCGGTTGATACTGCGACGGTCATGAGCGGCATCAATACATTGCGCCAAACTGAAGTAGCAACAACGGCCTCCGACCTCGCCCGCTTCTTACCCGTACAAGAGCACCAGCTACCGTTTATGCTTTTAGCATTGTCGGAACTCACGGGCGTGTCCTCTCAGTTGTCTGAAACAGAACCCCTGCTCAAGGCGCTTCGCGATGGTCACAAAATAGTGCAGTCATTTGTTGAGGAGGAAGAGAATATTGGTCTCGAACGTGCACGCATCATAAATGCAGAGGGTCTTAAAATAGTTTGGCACCGTGTCTGTGCATCCGCTCTTCAACTCATTTCTGAAACCAACGTCGACATGCGTATCATGCTTCCTCTTGGCTATCGTCAAAACTCTGCGGTGCTCTCAAGCTTGTTATCTGGCGCTATGAACGGTCTCAGCCCTTGCTTGAACGAACAAGGTCAGCTCTATGCTCCAGTTCTTCCACAGCAACGACGTTGGCCACGTCACACAATTCTACAGAACTGCAGCGTTGAATTTGACGGAGAGACATACCAAGCATTTGTTCAAGACGCATCAGCAGGTGGCCTTGGCTTAGAAAGAATGCCTGTCGTTCCACGTAACGGTCAACTTACAGTTACGATGGAAAGTGGTCGTACATTTGGTTGCATCGTTGCCTGGTCAAAAGACAGCTGCGCTGGCGTGAAGTTTCCTGCCCCTTTGTTACCAACAGGTCCCCTATTGACCGGTTAGCGCAAACTCGAGGCGTTGCCTCACAAAGTGATCTTCGATTACTTTGTGCAAAAAAAAGCACGCTGAGATGAACAATCAGCGTGCTTTTTGATTTTTTAGCTCACTCATGAAGGGCAACACGGGAATGGCGCGCCGCTATCCACACGCCTAGCTGTTAGGCGCCAGCTCTTTCCCTGTTTCCTGATCCACGACCTTCATCGACAAACGAACCTTGCCGCGCTGATCAATCTCAAGCAATTTCACAAAGACTTCCTGGCCTTCTTTGACGACTTCACCCACCGTTTCAGGCCGGCCTTGCGTCAATTGTGAAATATGCACGAGACCATCTTTGGGACCAAAGAAATTCACGAAGGCACCAAAGTCCATGATCTTGACGACCTTGCCTTTGTAGATCTCGCCGATTTCTGGCTCAGATGTAATTGCTTTGATGCGTTCCATTGCAGCTTCGATCGACTCTTTCTGAGCCGCAGCAACTTTCACCGTACCATCGTCATTGATGTCGATTTTTGCACCCGACTCTTCAACGATTGAACGAATAACCGCACCACCAGCTCCGATGACTTCACGAATTTTATCGGTTGGGATTTGGATCGTCTCAATGCGTGGCGCATGTTCGCCAAGCTCGGTACGCGTCACATCCAGGGCTTTAGCCATCTCACCAAGAATGTGCATGCGACCAGCATTGGCCTGATCCAGTGCCTTGCGCATAATGTCTTCAGTAATACCGGTAATCTTGATGTCCATCTGCAAAGCAGTGACACCCTGTTCGGTGCCAGCAACCTTGAAGTCCATGTCACCGAGGTGATCTTCATCACCCAAAATGTCGGACAGAACTGCGAAATCATCGCCTTCCTTAATCAGACCCATCGCAATACCGGCGACCGGACTTTTCAACGGAACACCTGCATCCATCAGCGCAAGCGAGGTGCCGCACACGGTCGCCATTGAGGACGAACCGTTACTTTCGGTGATCTCTGATACAACGCGAATGGTGTAAGGAAATTCGTCTGCGGTTGGCATCAACGGATGCATAGCCCGCCAGGCGAGTTTACCGTGGCCGATTTCGCGGCGACCCGCACCACCCATACGACCCGTTTCACCTACAGAATAAGGTGGGAAGTTATAGTGCAACAAGAAGCGTTCTTTGCGCGTACCTTCGAGTGAATCGACAAATTGTTCGTCATCGCCTGTACCAAGCGTCGTCACAACCAGCGCCTGTGTTTCACCACGTGTAAACAACGCTGAGCCATGAGTCCGCGGCAGCACATGAACTTCCGATAAAATCGGACGCACGGTATCAAGACTACGGCCATCGATGCGCTTGGAGGTTTTCACCACCGCGCTGCGCATGACATCGCTTTCAACTTTCTTGAAAGCACTGGCGAGCAATGTCTTATCTTCAGGCTTGTCTTCTGGGATTTCAATTTCCGAGAATACTTTTTCCTTAACTTCAGAAACCAGTTCGTTGCGCTTCATTTTTTCAGGTGTTGCAAACGCCGTTGCCAGGGCATCTGCGGCAATGTCTTTCACCTTGCTTGTGTAACTGCTGATATCTGGAGCTTTGAAGTCCCAAGGCTCTTTAGCCGCTTTTTCAGCCAGCTTGATAATCGCATCAATGACGGGTTGGAAGTGCTTATGACCAAACATCACCGCTTCGAGCATTTTTTGCTCTGACAGTTCCTTGGCTTCAGATTCAACCATCATCACGGCGTCTTGCGTACCCGCAATAATAAGATCAAGAGAACTATCAGGCATTTCATCGAGCAGCGGGTTGAGCACGAGCTCATCACCAACAACACCAACGCGAGCAGCACCAATGGGCCCCAAGAATGGCACACCGGAGAGTGTCAGCGCAGCAGAAGCGGCCACGAGGCCAACAATATCTGGATCATTTTCCAGATCGTGTGACAGCACCGTGATCACAACCTGTGTCTCGTGCTTAAATCCTTCCACGAAGAGCGGACGGATCGGACGATCAATCAACCGTGACGTGAGTGTTTCTTTTTCGGTCGGACGACCTTCACGTTTAAAATAACCGCCAGGAATCTTACCGGCGGCATAGGTCTTTTCCTGGTAGTTGACGGTCAATGGAAAGAAATCAATGCCGGCACGCGGCGCTTTCGCAGCAACGACCGTCGCCAATACACTGGTTTCACCATACTGCGCATAAACAGCAGCATCAGCCTGGCGGGCAATGTGCCCGGTTTCCAGCTTTAAGGGGCGGCCGCCCCAGTCAATTTCAACACGATGGATATCGAACATGTTCGGTCTTTCGTTCAGAGTCTCAGTTTTGTCGATCTTCGTTTGGGTAAATTCTAGCGGATCGTTGCACGGGTCCAGCACCTATATGGCGCGCCATTCATTGTATATTTCGCCCGTGCCCTCTAACGTCGTGTTTCACTGGAACGTGAAACGGTGACGATCCACAAAAAAGCGCGCCAGCTTTTCAGCCAGCGCCCTTTGCCTAACGGCGAATGCCCAATTTATCGATGATCGTTTGATAGCGGGCTTGATCTTTGCCCTTCACATAGTCCAGCAGATGCCGACGACGGCTCACCATTTTCAGGAGACCGCGACGGGAGTGGTTATCTTTCTTGTGCTGTTTGAAGTGTTCGGTGAGGTGATTGATACGTGCTGTCAGGATTGCAATCTGCACCTCAGGCGACCCGGTATCATTTGCGTTGGTCGCATTCTCTTTAATCAGCTCCGCTTTGCGGCCTGCTTCAATCGACATCGTGTACTCCTTATTTTGGTTTTTGCGTCGTCGAGCTCATCGCTCGTGGTGCGGCCACAGCCGGGATGTCGTCCAGCAGGGTCACAGAATTTCGACACCAGGATCAAACCTTGTGCCGAAGAGGCCGGTTTATACACAAATCGGGTGGATTGGCGAGGGAAATCAGCCTGATCGGACAATCCGCCCACAAGGCTTACAGCTCGTGTCTGGGCCCGAGGTACGGTCTCTATTTGCCGAAATTAAATACCCGGGTCGGCTTTAGAGCCCCTTTGTCAATTTCTCCCAGCGCAATCACCCGCCCCTTAGAGATGGCATAAACTGGCCTGGAGGCATCTGGTGCATCCCGCCCCCTGATCAGTACGGGTTGCCCACGGGCCAATTGTGCAGCATCTGACGGCTCAACCCTGAGGCCAACCAGCGTGTCGAGAGCGGCCTCAATTGGCAGCAACTTGGCAACAACGGCATCTGGGCCAGCATCGCGTTCAACGGCGGCTGTGAGATCATCCATTGTGAGCGCATCCTGCTCCAGGAAATTCCCAACACGGGTCCGGCGTAACTGGGTGACGTGTCCAAGACAGCCGAGTTTCCGGCCAATATCACGCGCCAAGGCTCTGACATATGTGCCTTTGCCGCACGTCGCCTCAAACACCGAACTGTCGGGGCTTTCCATTTGAATCAGTTGCAACGCATCAACCCTGATCTCACGTGCGCCAAGCGCGACCGTTTCGCCCTCACGCGCCAGATCGTAGGCGCGTTGACCATCAATCTTGATAGCTGAAAAGGCTGGCGGCACCTGCTCAATCACGCCCGTAAAGGCGGGCAGCACGGCCTCAACTTCTGCCTGTGACGGGCGTTTCGCCGACCGGGAGACCTCATCACCTTCACTGTCATCCGTGTCTGTCTCAACACCCCACGCAACAGTAAAGCGGTAGGTCTTGGTGCCATCGACCGCATAAGACGTTGTTTTCGTGGCCTCACCGAACGCAATTGGCAGCACGCCGGTTGCGAGTGGATCAAGCGTTCCTGCATGGCCTGCTTTTTGCGCATTGAACAATCGTTTTACAATCGCAAGTGCGCGCGTTGAGGTTACACCTGTTGGTTTGTCGAGAACCAACCAGCCGTGCACCGGATTGCCCTTTCTGCGTCGCGCCATCTCGTACCGTTTATCTATTGTTGAGTTTTGGTTTGCGTTTATTGGTGGTCGCCAAACGGACCAGACTGAAAAGTCTAATCGTTTTCCAGGTCCTGCTGCACTTTGCCGGTGCGCATGATCGCATCAATGCGCGACACCTCATCGAAGGTATCATCATAATGGAACCTAAGGTCCGGCATATATTTCAGATTGACCTCTTTTGCGACACAGCCGCGAATGAACTTCTTATTGCGGTTAAGCGCCTCAACAACAACGTCACCACCATCTCCACCAAGTGGCATCACATATGCCGTGGCAATCTTCAGGTCCGGTGACATGCGCACTTCAGGAACGGACACCACATAGCCCGAAAGCGCGTCGTCGTGGACATCGCCACGCACCAATAGATTCGCGATCACATGGCGCACCATTTCACCAACGCGCAACTGGCGTTGTGTGGGTTCTGCGCTGATCGCATCACGAGAAGATTTACGCGCCATAAGACTTCATCACAGCTTGTTGTGCGCCGGCACAGACGGCGAAACAAAGATTAAACAATTAATTAGAGGCTACGTGCAATCGACTCGACCTGGAAGCACTCGATGACGTCGCCAGCACGCATATCCTGGTAGTTGGCAAAGGCCATACCGCACTCTTGCCCGACAGCGACTTCTTTGACTTCATCTTTAAAGCGCTTCAGTGTTGAAAGGGTGCCTTCGTGGATCACCACATCATCGCGAATAAGACGCACTTTTGCACCGCGCTCGACTTTGCCTTCTGTCACCTGACAACCAGCAACCTTGCCAACCTTGGAGATGTTGAACACATCTTTGATTTCGGCATTGCCAAGGAAGTTTTCGCGAATGGTTGGTGCCAGCAAGCCAGACATGGCTGCCTTCACATCATCAACCAAATCATAAATGATATTGTAGTAGCGAACTTCCACGCCGTGTTGCTCGGCTGATTGTTTGGCCTGCACATTAGCGCGCACATTAAAGCCCAAGATAACGGCGTTCGATGCACTGGCGAGAGCAACATCAGATTCGGTGATACCACCAACGCCGCCATGAACAACGCGCGCCTGCACTTCGTCCGTGCCAAGTTTCTTCAAGGCACCGACAATGGCTTCATAAGAGCCCTGTACATCACCCTTGATAACAAGTGGGAATTCTTTGAGGTCAGCTTCTGTGAGCTGCTGCATCATCTGTTCAAGCGTGCGTGAGTCACCCGCAGCACCAAGCGTTTCGCGACGCTTGCGAACACGATAATCAGTAATTTCGCGAGCCCGCGCTTCGTTCTCAACAACGGCGATTTGATCACCCGCTTCAGGTGCGGAGTCAAAGCCCAAGATCTCAACCGGCTGTGAAGGACCAGCTCGAACTGTGTTGGCACCCTTATCATCTATTAGCGCCCGAACACGGCCCCAAGCTTTACCGGCAACTACAATTTCGCCGACCTTCAATGTGCCGCGCTGAACCAAAACAGTTCCAACAGGACCACGGCCCCGCTCCAGCTTGGCTTCGATAACGACACCCTCAGCCGAGCGGTTCGGATCAGCCTTCAGATCCAACAACTCTGCCTGCAAGTGAATAGCTTCAAGCAGCTTGTCGAGATTGGTGCCCTTCAACGCCGAGACTTCAATTTCGAGCGTTTCACCCGACATGCTTTCCACAACCACTTCATGCTGCAGCAATTCGGTGCGCACTTTGTTTGGATCGGATTGCGGCTTATCAATCTTATTAATCGCAACGATCAACGGCACTTCAGCAGCCCGCGCGTGATCAATTGCTTCTATCGTTTGTGGCATGACGCCATCATCAGCAGCAACGACCAAGACGACGATATCGGTAACTTTGGCACCGCGTGCACGCATCTCCGTAAAAGCAGCATGGCCTGGCGTATCAACAAAGGTCACCAGATCACCCGACGGTGTTGGCACCTGATAAGCACCAATGTGCTGGGTAATGCCACCGGCTTCACCGGAGACGACATTGGTATTGCGCAAAGCATCAAGCAGCGACGTTTTACCGTGGTCAACGTGACCCATAATGGTGACAACCGGCGCGCGTGGCTCCTTCTCACCTTCATCATCGTCTTCACGGAAAAAGCCGGCTTCAACGTCAGCTTCCGATACACGTTTTACCGTGTGTCCAAATTCTTCAACGATCAATTCCGCCGTGTCACCATCGATCACGTCGGTGATCTTGTGCATATCACCCTGTTTCATCAGGAATTTGATAATTTCAACACCGCGCTCGGTCATCCGGTTGGACAATTCTTGGATGCTGATCACTTCGGGGACAATAACTTCACGTGAAATTTTTTCACGCGGGGTTTGAACACCCATCGCTTTGAGACGTTCACGCTCGCGTTTGCGTTTCAGCGAAGCCAACGAACGCTCGCGCTGCTGCTCATCAAGCGCATTGTTAATTGTTAAGCGACCACGACCACCCCGATTATCCCGCTGCGCTGAGCGATTTGGGCGACCACGCTTGTTCGCGCCCTGGCGATCGTCTTCCTGTGCACCACGTGCAGCCCCTGCTGGGCGGCCACGCACTTCCTTTGTTGGTTTTGTAACAGGTGCATCCACAGCCTTGGGCGGTGGTGGTGGCTCGACGATATCGGACGGAATATCAATCTGCTTAGGCCGGCCACCTGAGCGCGGCATATGCGCTGCATCAAGCGAACGTTTTCCAGCACCCGTTTTAGGTCGTGACGAGGTTGACTTCTTCGCTTGAGGTGCCGGCGCATCTGACTTTGGCTGTTCGCCAACAGCCTTCTCAATTTTAGCCGGTTTGGTTTCAGCCTTTGCAGGTTCAGCTTTAACTTCCGCAACAGGCGGCTTTTCTTCAACCGGCTTTGGAGCTGATTTTGCTTTTGCCGCTTCGGCATCGCGTTGCCGGGCTTCCTGCAAAGCGCGCGTGCGCGCATCGCGCTCAGAGGTGCTGAGCTTGCCACCCTCTTCCGCTGGTGCAGACTTTGGCGCTGCTTTTTCAGCGGCCGCTTTTTTAGGTGCGACTTTAGCTGGCGTGTCGGCAACTTTTGGTGCTGCTTGTTCTGCTTCTGGTTCAGGTTTGGAACCTGGCGTTACCAATTTGCGGGTACGGCGTTTTTCAACGACAACCTGTTTTGATCGCCCATGGCTAAAGTTCTGGCGCACAAGCCCAGATTCCACTGTTCGCTGTAGCGAAAGTGGTTTGCGCCCCGATTTGGAAGCTGGGCGTTTGTCAGCAGAATCTTTCGTTTCAGACATGCGTTTTCCGTCTACTCATTTCCGACATGGTGCTTACCGTCCATCGTGGTGCCGGTAAATCCTTGGCCATATCGCTCCAAGCGTTTGGCCTCAAAAAGAAAAGTCTTGGCCATACCGCTATCGATTAGGCCAGCATGTACCACATTTGACCGGCCCATGGCCAAGCTCAATTGTGGTGTAGTAAGGATCGTCACAATCCGTTGCTCCGGTGCCGATTTCAGGCAGCTTGCGCGGAACTTTCGGCTCAGTTTGTCGCGGCCATCTGCGGCTGCATCGCTTGCATGAATAAGAACGGCCAGCGACTGCTTCTGGATCGCCAAGTCAATCTTGGTAAACCCGGCAAGTGCTGCACCTGCCTTGTTAGCCAGTGATAGCGTATCGCAGACCCGCTTTGTAAGCAGTACTGCAACGTCATTTGGTAAATCAGGGCTGGGCTTTGTGGCCTGTTTCAGGCCACGGTCAAAGGCCTTGCGCGCCACAGCTTGGGCAATACTGGCTTGATCTGCGCTAACCCAGACACCGCGTCCTGGCAGGGTGTGCTTTAGGTCTGCAACCACAGCGCCTGTCGGCCCTGCGACAAATCTGATCAGCTCATCAATGGGTCGCTCTACGCGATGAACAACGCACAACCGTGTTTTTGCACGCTTTTCACGTTGAGAAACGCTGGCATGCGTTTCTCCACTACCGAAGTGAGTTGCAGCACGCGCACCAGCTTGACCCGCATCACTCTCACCATTGTGAGAAGTGGTGCTTGGTACTGGCCCTGGCTGTTCACCAGAGGACCGATCAACTGTTTTTGGCACTGCGACCAAGTGAGCGTCCTTATCCTCGTCAATAGGATCATGATTGATCCGTTGATGCTGAACTTGTTTCAGCGTCTGCGTTTTCTGCCTCTTCTGCTGTAGCTTCTGCAGCACCTTCTGCAGAGTCCTCCGCAGCTTCGTCTTCTTCCGGCTCGTCAGGCAGCAAATCCTCAGCCTTAATCCAACCTGCATGAACACGTGATGCCATAATCATATTTTCAGCGTCAACGCGTCCAATATCAAAGCCATCGAGAATGCCCTTGTGGCGCACGGGCTCTGCATCTTTTTCTTTTTTACGTTCGGTCCATCCAACCAACTCATCGGTGGCGCAATCTGCAAGGTCTTCAACGGTTTTGACGTCGTTTTCACCCAGCGCGACCATCACAGCTGTTGTCACACCTTCAATCTCAGCCAAGTCATCAGCAACGCCAAGCTCGCGGCGTTTCGCATCGCGTTCCGCTTCAATACGCTCGAGATGTTCTCGGCCACGACCTTGAATTTCTTCTGCGGTCGACTCATCGAAGCCTTCGATCTGAGAAATCTCAGCAAGTTCGACATATGCCACCTCTTCCACAGAGGCGAAGCCTTCTGTGACCAGAAGCTGAGCAATAAATTCATCAACATCCAATGTGTCCATGAACATTTCAGAACGCTCAGCAAACTCTTTCTGGCGTCGTTCGCTTTCTTCCTGCTCGGTCAGGATATCAATATCCCAACCTGTTAATGTTGAAGCAAGCCGCACATTTTGACCGCGACGACCGATAGCCAATGACAACTGGTCTTCGGGTACAACGACCTCGATCTTGTTAGAATCTTCATCCAACACAACCTTGCTAACTTCAGCTGGGGCAAGCGCATTGACAAGGAAACTCGCAGCCTCGGGGTTCCATTGAATAATATCTACTTTTTCGCCTTGCAGCTCGTTAACAACGGCCTGAACGCGCGCGCCGCGCATACCCACACAAGCGCCCACTGGATCAATTGTTGAACTATTCGATATCACAGCGATTTTTGCCCGCGAGCCTGGATCACGTGCAACCGACTTGATCTCGACGGTCCCGTCTTCAATTTCCGGAACCTCCTGGGCGAACAACTTAGCCATAAATTCTGGTTTGCCACGCGACAAGAAGATCTGCGGCCCACGTTGTTCGCGGCGTACATCATAAATATAAGACCGAATGCGATCGCCAAAGCGAACATTTTCGCGAGGAATCATTTCATCGCGTCGGATGATGCCTTCTGCCCGACCCAAATCAACAATGACATTGCCATATTCAACACGCTTAACGGAGCCAACAACAATTTCGCCAACCTTGTCTTTGTATTCTTCGTGTTGGCGTTCACGTTCGGCTTCACGCACTTTTTGAACAATGACCTGCTTGGCATTCTGGGCGGCAACCCGGCCAAATTCGAGCGGCGGCAATGCTTCAGCGATTTGATCTTCAAGTTGGGCTTCTGGATTGCGCGCTTTGGCCTCTTCCAGAGTAATCTCAGTGGCGTCGTTCTCGACTTCTTCCACAACCGTCACAACGCGGGTCAACCGCGCCTCTCCGGTTTGCGGATCGATCTCGCAGCGAATATCGTTTTCCGCCCCATAGCGCGACTTTGCTGCTTTTTGTATCGCATCTTCCATCGCTTCGATCACAATAGTACGTTCGATCGATTTCTCGCGCGCAACTGCATCTGCAATTTGCAGAAGCTCTAAACGGTTTGCGCTCACGCCAACGAGACTCATGATTGTCCAGCCTCCAAATTCAAGCCTTCGGCGTCGGATCCATCTCCAACACCAGAATTCTGTCTCTTCTTCGCGCGAGTTAACGCCTCACGCACGAGATCATCTGTTAACACCAGCCGCGCCTCATCAATAAGATTGACCGGCAAGCCGATGGTCTGAGCCCCAAGATCTTCGAGCTCAACTTCTAACCGGACTTCGTTGTCTTCAAAGCCCTCAATTCGGCCATGAAAACGCTTTCGTCCATCGATCGGCTGTTTTAGGCCGATCTTCGCTTCATAACCTGCCCAGACCTCAAAATCAGCCGGACGCACCAAAGGTCGGTCAATACCAGGTGACGACACCTCAAGACGGTATTTTCCGGCTATCGGATCGTGAACGTCCATAATTGGCGACAGCTGGCGCGAAATCACCTGGCAATCGTCAATGCTGATCGTCCCGTCGCTGCGCTCCGCCATGACCTGAACCGTCAAACCATCGCGGCGCGAAACGTCCACTCTGACCAGACGAAAGCCGAGATCGTCCAAAACTGGCGCCACCAATTCGGCGATTGATCCAGCAAGACCGGTCTCTTGAATGAAGCGATTCAGCATAACGCGACGCCCTGAAACGAAATCCAGATGCCAACCCTCGAGATATTCTAAATTGAAGCCCAAGCCCTGGCATCACGACCAAACGAACTTGACCAAAACAAAAAGAGCGGATCCGGGGGATCCACTCTCAGAGTTGAGATGATCATGAGCAGTTATAAAATAAGAGAAGATCAGTGATTTTGCAAGTGTTTTCAGACCTCAGTTTCAGGTTTTCCAATCCTGAGATGACGAAAGCTGAAAAAGTTAGGCTGCCTTTCTGCACCTCTCGCCTTGGCTTCATAACGTGTCTCAGGCCAATCATCTGGCCGGTTCCGCCAGTCACCCGGCCTATTGGCCTCCCAGATAAACGATGTGTCGTTATGTATCGCGGCCAATATCTCAGCTGCATACGATGAAATGTCCGTCGCGATACGCAGCTCTGCGCCCTGAACCAGCACCCGCGACAACGCCGACAGGAGCGCGGGTGAGACCAAGCGCCGCTTGGCATGTCGCGCTTTAGGCCACGGATCGGGAAACAGGATAAAAGCGCGCGTGATGCTGTCTGGCGCCATGGCGCGCAAAAGCTGGCGAACATCGCCAGGGTAAACACGGATGTTTTGAAGGTGTTTTTCTTTTATGGCGGTCAAGACCTTAACCACGCCATCTTCGAACGGTTCGGCCGCAATAAACCCAATGTCGGGATTGCGCTCAGCTTGCCAGATAAGGTGCTCGCCACCGCCAAAACCGATTTCCAACCAAACTTCAGAGGGTTTGAACGCGAACAGATGTTCGAGCGCTGGTAGCGCAGTCTCAGTTGGACCAAGCCCCCAACGCGCCAAACCATCATCAAAAATTGCATCCTGTCGGGCGCTACGTTTGCGGCCACGGCGACGCCCGTACGAGCGCAGCTCATAATCCTGGTTTTGCTGATCCTTATCGTCACTCATCGCGCGCAGGTCCCGTGCGTACGCGCACCGCCGTGCACTTAAGCACGGTCAGCTAAACCGAACTCTTGATGGCATCAACAAGATCGGTACGCTCCCAAGAAAAACCACCGTCCTTGTCTGGGATACGACCAAAGTGGCCATAGGCCGCTGTGCGCGCATAGATTGGGTTATTCAAGTTGAGATGACTACGGATACCGTGCGGGGTCAAATCCATGACCTGACGCAAAACAGTTTCCAACTTGCCTTCATCGACATTGCCAGTGCCGAACAAGTCAACATAGACAGACAGTGGCGTAGCCACGCCGATCGCATAGGCCAGCTGAATTGAGCAACGGTCGGCAAGACCGGCTGCAACAACATTCTTCGCCAAATAGCGCGAAGCATAAGCGGCAGAACGATCTACCTTTGTTGGGTCTTTACCGGAGAATGCACCACCACCGTGTGGGGCGGCTCCACCATAGGTATCGACAATAATCTTGCGTCCCGTCAGTCCGGTATCGCCATCCGGTCCACCGATAACAAACTTACCTGTTGGATTGACGTGCCAAATCGTTTGATCCGACACCCAAGACTTAGGCAACACACTGCGAATGGTCGGCTCCACAATGGCACGTACATCCGTCGAGGATAGGCTCTCATCAAGATGCTGTGTCGACAAAACGATCTGCGTTACGCCAACCGGCTTTCCATGTTCGTATTGAACTGTGACCTGGCTCTTTGAATCCGGACCAAGCTTTCCAGCATCGCCTATTTTTTGTTTACGCGCTTTAGCCAGCTCTTCCAAAATCTTATGGCTGTAGAAAATTGGCGCCGGCATCAGTTCGGATGTCTCGCGGCAGGCGTAGCCAAACATTATGCCTTGATCACCGGCACCTTCTTCTTCGTTGTGACCAGCATCAACGCCCTGTGCAATGTCAGCCGATTGCGGATGCAGCAGAACTTCCACCTCCGCAGTTTTCCAATGAAAGCCGTCCTGCTCATAGCCAATATCTTTGATGGCATCACGCACGACACCGACGAGTTGGTCTTCAGAAATTGTATCGGGGCCACGGGTTTCACCAGCGATCACAACCCTATTGGTTGTCGCAAGCGTCTCACAGGCGGCACGGATCTGCCACGGATCCATCCCAGCAACTTGACCCTCTGAATATAACAAATCAACGATTTCATCGGAAATACGATCGCATACCTTGTCGGGATGCCCCTCCGACACAGACTCGCTTGTAAACAGGTAAGATTTTCGGGCCACGTTACATCCCTTCGAATTGTTAGCAAAACCGCTTTAGTCGGTCGGTTTCTGGCAATCTTTATGTTGACGGTCAAGCTGACATAATCGTTGTGACAGCCTCACGGTGTGGAAAGGTTTCCATTTTCTTGAATAAAGCGCAGACCTATCGGTCTTCACCCGCAAGTGAACGAACAAGATCAATGATCGTCCGGCGAAGCCGAGCGTCCGTGATTTTGACAAACGCTTTGTTTAGCTCCAGCCCATCACGACTTGATAAAAATTCAACCACGTAACTCTCGTCGGGTGTTTCCGCAAAACCAGCAACCGCTGTGGCAGAAGGCTCTTTGCCTGGCGCATCTTCATAAAAGAATTGCACTGCCACGCCGAGCACCTTAGCCATATCGTAGAGCCGACTGGCGCCAATACGGTTGATGCCCTTTTCGTACTTTTGGACTTGTTGAAATGTGAGACCGAGATGCTCGCCAAGCTTTTCCTGGCTCATTCCGAGCAACATGCGGCGCATGCGAACACGACTTCCGACATGCGCATCAATCGGATTAGGCCGACGTGTTCCACGCGAATCTTCCTTAGACCGCGCACCGCTCGCAGTTTTGGCAGCCATAAATTTAAGCTCTCCCACCTCTAGTCGAGACCAATTCCTAGGTGTGGTTCATCCAGCCGTCAACCTTTGGCTTCGGGACAAAATTGTCGGTTGTTGCTGGTTTTGGCGGGTTTAAGGTGTCGGCGCGCTGACAAATAGAGCACGCTGGCGGTGATAAAGCATACCAACGACGAGGAAAACCAAGACGAGCTGGGCGAAAACAATCCAGTCTCCAAGCCGAGAGTAGAGCGTTGCTGGCAGCACATTGGGCACCGTGGTATCAAGCGTTCCACGATGATTGAGCGCCAGATAGTGCATAACGCGTCCCGCTGGACCAATCATTGCGGAAATGCCGTTGTTCGCTGCACGTAGCAGCGGCACGCCGGTTTCAACAGCGCGCACGAGCGCTTGCTGAAAATGTTGGCGAGGCCCCGTCGTGTTTCCAAACCATCCATCATTGGTAATATTAATGTACAAGCGTGGACGATAATTTGGTCGCGGGCCTGCAGAAACCTCACCTGGAAAGATCGCTTCATAACAAATCAACCCTGCGATCTCTTGCATCTTTCCAATGTTCAAGAGCGGTCTTGGCTCTATCCCAGTTGTGAACCCACCACGCATGCGTGAGATTTGACGCAACCCAATGGATTCTAATGTCTGTTGGAACGGCAAATACTCACCAAACGGGACAAGGTGAATTTTATCGTAGATTTTCACTGGGCGACCTGCGTCATCAAAGACAAGCATACTATTGTAGGCGCGACGCGGAGTTGGCCGCGCTGGTGGTGCATGGTCCTTTTGCTCTGCACTTGTTTGCGCTCGTGGGTCTCGGCGCAAGGCACCTGTTAGAAGATGAGTACCCTCTGGAAGCATGGCAGCAATGCGTTCCCCAACCACAGGAATTTCAAGCGGTAGAAATGGAAGCGCGACCTCAGGCCAGATAACATGCGTAATGCCTTCAAGGTTGTCAGAGGTCCCGCTTGCATTGACGCCTGAAAGTTTTAAGTGGTCCGCAAAGATGCGTTCTTGATTAGCCGGTATCCACTTTTCGCGTTGCGGCACACTAACTTGAACAATGCGCATCTTCACATCGTCAACATAAGACAACGGGTATGCAGACAAACGCAGACTTCCATAGCCCCATAACCCTACCAAAAACAGAGCTGTCACCAGAGCACCGATGGATTGGCGCCACGGTCCATCACCGCGTTCGTTGGCATCAACAGTCATCACAGCCGGGAGTGCTGACAACGCAACGACCCAAAGCGTCAAACCATAAACGCCTATGACGGAAACGATCTGTGCGAGTGGTAATGGAGCGGTGTAGGCATAACCCAGCGTATTCCACGGAAAACCCGTCAACACATGCCCACGCAGCCATTCGGCGACCGTGAGCATGACTGCAACCACAAGAATGCGTGCAATCCCTGGAAACCAAAGGAATCGAGCCGCACCAACAGCCGCTGCAAAAAAAAGCGCCAACCCCGCGGGTAAAAGTGTCACGGCAAAGGGAAGCGCCCATAGGAAATCATCTGCCGCAACCAAAAACGCTTCCCCAACCCAGAATAGGCCGGCTGAAAAATAGCCAAAGCCAAACAACCAACCGATCCATGCTGCTGATACAGCACGCGAACGGGCTGGCAATTTTTTGTCGACACTGTCGATCAGCCAAACCAAATGCGGAAGCGTAATAAACAGAACAGGCCAAAGAAAAAATGGCGCTAATGATAAAACGGATAGCGCACCTGAAAACACTGCAATAGAAAATCGGCGCCAATCCGTGCTCGCCCGCACAGCATTCGCCCAGATAGAAATGAGACCGCCAACGCTGACGCCTTGACCCGATGCCATCGCTGCCAAACTCCTATCCGCGCTTGTCCGCTGATTGAGATGAAGCCGATGACTTTGCAGCTTTGTCTGGATTAAATTTCGTTTGATGAATTTTGAGTTTTTTTACACGGCGTGGATCTGCATCAAGAACCTCAAATTCAAGACCGGATCCATGCCTGACAATCTCACCGCGCGCTGGAACGCGCCCGACGAGCGTAAACACCAAACCTCCAAGAGTGTCTATTTCCTCACCCTCTTCAGCGGTGAGAATTTGTGTGCCTAAATGTTGCTCAAGATCTTCTACCGGCGTTCTAGCTGAAGCCACAAGGTCATTATCTTTGCCGGTTGTGATGTACACTTCTTCGACTTCATCATGCTCGTCTTCGATATCACCGACAATCTGCTCAACAAGGTCCTCAATCGTGACCAAACCGTCCGTACCGCCATACTCATCAACAACCACAGCCATATGAATACGTGTCGATTGCATACGAATAAGCAAGTTCATCGCTGGCATCGACAGTGGGACATAGAGCACAGGCCGTCTCAGTTTTAAGCCAGCAATGGGCCGCATGAGATCGACCGATGCAAGATCCAGTTTTGCAAGTTCTTCGTGCTCACTTGCGCTGCCGTTAGCTTTTTTCGGCGTTTTGGCTGAACTCGAACCGCCTTGCCGCAACAGCCAACCAAACAGATCCTTAATGTGTATCATCCCGTCTGGATTATCCAACGTATCGCGATAGAGCGGCACACGAGAAATGCCGCCATCTCGAAAAGTGATGACAAGATCGCGGAGCAACTGGCTTTCGTCAGCTGCAATCACATCTGCACGCGGCACCATAATGTCTTCAACGCGACTGGCGCCAAAGCGCAATAATCGCAATAGCATTTCGCGTTCTTGCGCGGAAAACCCACTATGGCCTGTCGTATCGTCTTTCAAAACGGTGGCAAGTGTTTCGCGTAAGTTGCCTGCCCCCCGAAGGCCTAGCTTCTGACCAACCTGCGCCGTCCATCGCGCCATTTTTGTGGCGGTTCTATCGGTTTGCATCGTTGATTTATCGCTGCTCATTCTAAGGTTTAATCCTGAAACTCTTAATTATATGGATCTGCAATGCCCAACATTGCCAACAATGAAATCTCCAGCTGTTCCATCTTGCGTGCGTCTTCCTCGGTTTCATGGTCATAGCCCAGCACATGCAGTAAACCATGGGTCACTAAGTGACTGAAATGATCATCGACCGTGCGGTCCTGGCACTTAGCTTCTGTCACGACTGTTTCATAAGCGATCACGATGTCGCCAAGATAGGCAACGCTAGGCTCTTCTGCATCTAGTGTTCCAGGCGCAGCTGGAAAAGACAGCACATTGGTTGGCTTATCTATTCCGCGATGCTTTTTATTAAGCTGACGTACAGCTTCATCGTCAGATAAAACAATACTCACCGCGAGACCTGAAGCCTTTTGCCCATCCAGCTTAGCTTGTACTTCCGGCACACCGTCTACAACTGCAACCACTCTTTGTATTGTTGCCTCAGCATCGATAAACTCTGACCAAGCATTACATTGAACCATAACCTCGGCCGACAAGGCGTGGTGGTCCGAACCAGTTCTCGGTAACATCACGTCAACCTGCTGATTGACAAAAGTTGCCATCGCTTAGCCCTTACTGCCGGTTGGACTACGCGTTGCAGGTGTCGCTGTCTCGGTTGGTTTTTGCTTCTCATAAGACTCAACAATACGTGCCACCAGATCACGTCTCACCACATCCGCGGACGTAAATGTCACCGCACCGATACCTTCGACACTGTGTAGCAATCCAACAGCATCCATCAAGCCGGAGGTTTGCCCAGCAGGCAAATCAATTTGTGATGGGTCTCCAGTGACGACCATTTTTGATCCCTCGCCAAGGCGGGTCAAAAACATTTTCATCTGCATGCTCGTTGTATTCTGCGCTTCATCCAGAATGACAAATGCATGGGCAAGTGTTCGCCCTCGCATAAATGCCAATGGTGCAATTTCAATCACACCTTGCTCAATATCGCGTTCAACTTTTTCTGGAGGCAACACATCATAAAGTGCATCGTACAGTGGCCTGAGATAGGGATCGACTTTGTCTTTCATATCTCCTGGCAAAAACCCAAGCCGCTCACCAGCCTCCACAGCGGGGCGAGACAATATAATTCGTTCAACATCCCCTTGCTCAAGTGCGCGTGCAGCAGCAGCAACAGCAATGTAGGTCTTGCCTGTTCCGGCTGGGCCAATGCCAAACACAAGATCAATTTTATCAATCATGCGGATGTACGTACTTTGTGATTGCGAGCGCGCTTTAACTGTACGCTTACGCGTTGCAATTTGCGCTTGACCGTCGGTCACCTGCTTGCCTTTAACACCATGTCGGATCAGACCATCAACGTCACCGGTTGAAACCGTCTCACCCTTAGAAAGACGCTGGTAAAGTGATTCCAAAATCTCGCGCGCGTGATCGCAGGCTGCTTTGGAGCCCTTTAAGACCACGACATTTCCATGCGGCTGGGCTTCGATACCAAAGCGGTCTTCGATCAAAGCAAGGTGCGCATCATATTCGCCTAAGAGATCGGCCAATAGCCGATTGTCCTCGAAGAGCACATCAACGCGTGCAGTCGTTTCTGAGCGATTTTTCGATGGGGCCTGAGCGGCGGCTGCGGATGATCCGCGCGGGGTTGGCAAGTTTGCGTCTCCAATCGGCATCAAGCCGTAATTCTAATCTTGGATAATTCTACCATATTCTGTCTCAAAAGCGAATTCAGCACCCTAAAGTAGAGCCATCTAATACATGTTTAGGGACTTGCAATGACGCCATTAAGGCTGTTGCCACCCGCATCACCGATTTCAACGTTATGGATGGAACCCAGCAACTCAGGTGAAGCATCGACATTGACCAGTTGCAGATACGGCGATCGGCCGACAAGTTGACCTGCTTTGCGTCCATTGCGTTCAAACAAAACAGGCAACGTTTTGCCAATACAGCTTTCGTTAAATGAGCGTTGTTGTGCAAATAGCAACTCTTGCAAACGCGTGAGACGCTTCGATTTCACCTCTTCAGGAACTTGATCTGGTAGCCCAGCGGCAGGCGTACCTGGGCGCGCGCTGTACTTGAATGAATAGGATTGAGCAAAGACGACCTCTTCGACAAGGCTGATGGTTTGCTCGAACTCGTCATCTGATTCACCGGGAAATCCAACAATAATATCTGTCGATAATGCAAGGCCAGGACACGCTACACGTAGTTTTTCAATGCACGTCAGATAATCTTGGCGCGTATGCTTGCGGTTCATTGCTGCCAATATGCGATCCGCGCCAGACTGAAATGGCAAATGCAAATACGGCATGACTTTTGGCTCATCGCGATGCATCGTGATAAGGTCATCATTCATGTCGTTTGTGTGGCTTGTCATGTAACGCAAGCGTTCAATGTCAGTCACGTTCGCCAGATGACCGAGCAAATCTGCCAACGAATATGTTTCACCATCTGGCCCTGTGCCATGATACGCGTTGACGTTTTGACCTAACAAAGTCACTTCACGCACACCGCGATCAATCAAGCGCTTCAGCTCAGTTTCGATATCTTTGACCGCGCGTGAGTATTCACCACCGCGCGTATAAGGCACGACGCAGAACGAACAAAACTTATCGCAACCCTCCTGAATGGTGAGAAAAGCTGTCGCCAGCTTGGGCCCACTTGCAACCGTGCTCGACGCGCCTTCCTGCAAGGTGCGCTCGGGAAGGTGTGTAAATTTCTCCTCTTCAGGAAATTCCGTCTCCACCAAATTGCGTGCACCGTTTGCAATCTCACCGAGCAATTTAGGCAGTCGGTGGTAACTTTGCGGACCGACGACGAGATCCACAACAGGCGCACGTCGCACAATTTCAGCGCCCTCGGCTTGGGCGACGCAGCCCGCAACTGTAACCAAGGTCTCTTTGCCAACACGTTTGCGATCCGCTTTGACTTGGCGAATACGCCCCAAATCAGAATAAACTTTCTCAGCAGCTTTTTCTCGGATGTGACACGTATTGAGTATCACGAGATCAGCATCGTCGATGTTCGTTGTTTCCCGATAGCCCTCACCATTTAAAGCCTCAGACATGCGTTCGGAGTCATAGACATTCATCTGGCAGCCAAAGGTTTTGATGAAAACCTTCCGTGAGCCCGACTTGGGCGCGCTTGAAACGCGCGCTCTGTCTTGAGGTTTGGTGGCAAGCTTTGACAAGTGCAATCTCTATCGTTTCCGATGACGCGCCACCGGTAGGCGGAATTATGAGGCCGTTGGTGCAACGCGGCAATTCAGTTGACCTGTGCTGTAACAAAGCCCATCAGCTCTTGGCAATGGTTTGATCCGGCAATTGCCTGCCGTTGCTCAGAATGCCTAACGCCATTTCTGTGACCGACCGGCGCCACGGGTCTTTGCTGTCTGCCTCTCAGACGACATCGCAGGCCTCAAACCAATCTGGGTCACCGGTGCTGCAATGGGCACATCACTATCATGAGCCAGTCCGCGCAGAGTTCGCATGACGTGGGCTCTCACATCATCTTCCGTGCGTCGGGCCAGATCCTTGCGGTCTTTATAACTTTCCAAGGATTGAGGCGCTCCAATCGCAACCACAACATCAAGTGGCCCCGCCTTCAGATAACTCCAGGCATGGCTCAACATATCCATATCACCATACCAACTGATTTTCGTACGCTCAGCACGACTGAGAGGGACGCCATGCAAATGGCGATAAACAACGGCCACTGTCTGGACTACGACGTCTTGATCCAAGGCACGGGCAAATTTTTCCGGCGGCTTTGCTGCAGCAAACAATGATGTGCGAAAATTCAATACTCGGTTGCCATCGCTTGATGTGCCTTCTGGAAAGAGAACGATGCATTCGCCATTCGCCAGCCGATCCAAAATGGCGTTCATAGCCCGACTTACATCACCACGTTTTTCGCGATCAATGAACACACTGCGTTGGAGACGAGCCAACCACGACACAAACGGCCAATCAGATACTTCCTTTTTGGCAACAAATGAAACCGGCGCCACAGCAGACAGAACGGGGATATCCAACCATGACGTGTGATTAGCCACCAAAAGAACGGACCGCGTTTGATCGACAGTTCCGCTGGAAGAAATTTTGATACCAAAAAGGCAACACACCTGCCGATGATACCAATGCGGAAACCGACGAGCGCTCTTTGGAAAAAAGCGCAACAGAAGAGCCTGCACAGGTATCAGCGGTAGCGTGAGCGTGAAAAAACCCGCCAGAAGGAGAATGGCCCTAAGTGTTGTCATGCTATCAGTCTACACAATCGACTTATGGTATTCTGTGTCAGATTAACGACGATTATCGGCCTTTTTTGGATGAGGTTTTTTCACCATAGAGCTCAAGACGGTGACCGACGAGGCGGTAGCCTAATTTGCGGGCAATCGCTTCTTGCAAGGCTTCAATATCTTCATTTTGAAATTCAATAACACGCCCAGTTTTGACATCAATCAGGTGATCATGATGTTCACTTTCAGCGATTTCATAAACGCCGCGCCCTTCGCCAAAGTTGTGGCGCTCCAGGATGCCTTTTGATTCAAAAAGTTTCAGTGTGCGGTAGACTGTCGACAGAGAAATCTTATCGTCAACCTTGACGGCACGACGATGGACTTCTTCCACATCGGGGTGATCGCGTGCCTTGTCTAAGACGCGGGCAATAATCCGGCGTTGCTCGGTCATACGAAGACCCTGTCGCACGCAGTGTTGCTCTATGCGGTTTGGTGACGGTTTTGGTTTCTTGGCCATTTTTAAGGAGTTCATTTTAACAATATGTCACGCGTTATAGGTGAGCAAGGCAACAGCGTCCACACCCTGACGACGCATGACAGGTCTATTGCGTTCCTGTCGTCGGCGCGACAGCAAGAATCAGCGCATCTGAGGTTCCACCATCGGGACGCTTGTAGTAATCTTTGCGCACGCCCGTTTGGTTGAAACCTACGCCTCTATAGAGCGCTTGAGCCGCTTTATTATCCGCTGCGACTTCAAGATAAACGTTTTCAACCTCAGAATTGGCCATCACCCGCAACGCCGCTTCAACCAGGCGTTTACCAACCCCAAAACGCTGGTAGGGCTGAGCTACACCAATTGAGAGAATTTCGGCTTCATCGGAAACAACGCGCGTTATCACAAAGCCAACGATCCGATCAGGGCGGCCATCAGCAGCCAATAACAAACTGCACGCCGGATCATGATTGAGGTCACGAATGAACTTTTCAGACCATGCCTCGTCAAAAAGCTGGCCATGGAGTTGTGCGATTCGAGCTGCATGATCAGTCGTTGCCCACAAAATGCTAACCTTGGCGGCAGGGCTGTCCGGAGCGCTGCTCATGGTGTTGTCCTTTGAATAGCAGGCTTTGTTGATGGCTTTGCATCAGGTGGCCGCAAATATACAGGCATAAGCGGTTCACTCAAAGGGACGAGCCGTCGCGCACATCGGGCAAGATCCAGGGCATCTGGAACGCCAGCGTGCGCAATCATCGTCATGTCACGGCCAAGTTTTTTAGCTTCCCCCGCGATCACCTCAGCACCGGTGCCTGCCACAAATAGACGGTCCGCAGCACCAAGCATCGCCGCCTGAGACCTCGGCAAGAGTTGCGGTTCAGTTTTCGCTGCACATTCACGGCCATCAGATGTGAGACTGAACTCCTGCACATAAACCTCATCCCGACGCGCGTCCATTGCGATCAGAATGTCGTTTGTAGCGCCCGGTTCGACCTGTTGCTCAGCTTCGATCGATCGGCCAACACTCAGCGCCATCACATGCAAGCTTGAGCACGTCACAAGATCTGCATTGGTTGATAATTTCAGAGCACGCGCTGCTGAAATGCCAATGCGAACGCCAGTAAAACTGCCCGGGCCATTGGGAACAGCGATACGATTGATATCCTGTGCTGAAAGTCGCGCGTGCTCGAAAACCTTGGCCAACATGACCGGCAATGCCTCAGCTTGCCCCCTCGACATGCTTTCAAAACAGTGCGCAAGGACGGCTGGCTCATCACCACTGAATTGAACGATGGCGGCCGAGCAGGCCTTCCAACACGTGTCAAAAGCAAGGACGTTCATAAGCATCATCACAAAATGCGCGCGGCATCCTCAAATGCAAACCGCGGTGAGCGTTCAAATATGCCAGAGGCGTCGCCGTAACCCAAGTTGCATAAGAAATTGGCTTCAACTGTCGTGTCGGAAAAGAATTCTGCATTGATACCGGACGGATCAAATCCGGACATCGGTCCGCAATCCAGTCCCAGCGCGCGTGCAGCAAGGATGAGATAACCGCCTTGAAGGGTCGCGTTACGAAAAGCGGTGTCACGAATTTTCTGCTCATTGCCAACAAACCAACTCTTGGAATCAGTATGCGGAAAAAGCTTAGGCAGATGCTCATAAAATGCGAGATCCTGCCCAATGATCACACAGCACGGGGCCGACATCGTTTTTTCTGCATTCCCTTCAGAAAGATGCGGTTTCAATCGTGCTTTTGCTTCAGGTGATTTCACAAATACAAACCGTGCCGGGCTGCAGTTGGCGCTGGTCGGTGCCATCTTCAATAGATCAAACAACCGGGTGAGCAGGGTATCTGGCACGTCTTTGGGAAGCCATGCGTTGTGTGATCTGGCATCCAGAAACAATTGCGCTAAAGCGGCATCTGATAGGACGTCTGACATTGAGTAACCTTTGATTTCATTTTTGCGGGCAAACCATAGTCTGACAAGCGCACCAGCCCAAGCGTTATCGCAACGAATACGAAAAAACCCCATCATTCGTGATGGGGCTTTTTAAGATCTTACGACCTGATGCGTTCAGGCAAAACCCCTTATACAGCCTGCACTTCCTGCACATCCGGACAAAAATGCTTCAGTAGGTTTTCAATGCCATGGCGCAATGTTGCTGTCGAGCTTGGGCAACCCGAACACGCACCGCGCATATGCAGATAAACAATTCCATCACGAAATCCTGAAAACGTAATGTCACCACCATCTTGAGCAACCGCTGGGCGGACCCGCGTATCAAGCAAGTCTTTAATGGTTGCCACAACCTCTTCGTCTTTGGGGTCGTAACTGGTGCCTGCTTCATCATTGCCCGAATCTGCAACCGCATCCGCACCAGACATGTAGTGCTCCATGATTGCACCAAGCACCATGGGTTTGAGATGCTGCCAGTCAACCTCACCCTTGGTGACCGAGACAAAATCGGAACCAAGGAATACACCTTCTACACCTTCGATTTCGAAAAGGCGTGAGGCGAGAGGCGATGGCGCCGCATCGGCCTGGGTGCGAAAGTCAGCTGTGCCTTGCGCCAGTACCTGCTTGCCTGGGGCAAATTTCAGCGTTGCGGGATTGGGCGTGGCTTCTGTTTGAATAAACATCCAAAGGAGCTCCCTCAGGGGTTGGGATCGATCTGGTACCGCTTGGGCCTCATCGGCAGACCTGTCGACAAACACATTTGCCGCCTGGTCGTCAAACCGGCACATCTAGTTTAGAATTGTTCTATATAATAAGAAGCAAGGCTTCGAATGTCGAGAGGCTCTAAGCAAAGAATCACCGCAAAAACACCTCACAAGCCTGTCATCAACCGCTCTTTAGACCGGTGTTAGGCAAGGGCAATGATTTCTTCGAATTCGAGATTACCTGGCACAATCGTAATCGGGATTGGAAATGAGCCCGCCGCCTTACCGGCAGCCAAAGACGAAACCAACGGTCCTGGACCCTCAGCTTCGCTCGCGGCACCCAAGACAAGGATCGCGATATCCTCATCTTCATCAATGAGCTTCTCAAGCTCCTCTGATTTTACGCCCTCACAGATCACTTCTTCTGACGGAATATCTTCAAAACCAGCCTGATTGAGCTTACGGCGGGCCAAACGAAACATCGCTTTAGCCGTTTGAGTTTCTTCTTCGAGCTGGGCTTCGCGCACCTTAATCCAATGTTGGAATTGCTGCGGCTCAACGACGTAAGCCATCACGATGCTGCCAGAAGAATGACTGATACGACTGGCAGCATAAAACAACGCTGCATCGACTTCTTGGCTCTCATCGATAACCAAAAGGAATTTGCGGCGGTGGCCAGATTCAAAACTTCTGCGCTTTTTCATAGGGCTATGCTGCCATGACCAAGCATGGTCCACAACATACCAATGCGATGTTTCGCGCCGCATTTGCTCATGAATTCAATTTTTTTACAGCTCAATGCACGCCTGCCACTGACGCGTGGCTAACCTTTAGGTCCCACAAATCCAACAATGTCACGTAGTTGTTTCATGATTGGGTCCGCAATCGCCCGCGCGCGCTCGGCGCCGTCAATTAAGATTCGATCAAGCTCATCTGGAGCATCCATCATCCGCCTAATCTCAGCGCCCACAGGCTCCAACTTGGAAACCGAGGCGTCGCCAAGTCTGGTTTTAAATTCTGAGAACTGCAACCCACCGACATCTTTAAGCGCATCGCCGACAGATATACCTTCTAACGCCGCATAAATGCCCACCAAGTTTTGAGCTTCTGGGCGGTCTTTCAGTCCCGCCTCTTCGCTTGGCAACGGTTCTGGATCGGTCTTGGCTTTTTTGATTTTGCGCGCGATCGTTTCAGCGTTGTCCGTTAAATTGATACGCGACAAATCTGATGGATCGGACTTCGACATTTTCTTTTTGCCATCACGCAAACTCATCACACGCGTGCCAGGACCTGTGATAACCGGTTCAGGCAATGGAAAGAAGTTTCCATCTTCATATCCAGCTGCAACAATAGACTCTCTAAAGTCATTGTTGAATTTCTGCGCGATATCGCGTGCCAATTCGATGTGCTGTTTTTGGTCTTCACCCACGGGCACGTGGGTTGCTTGATAAGCAAGAATATCTGCAGCCATTAAGTTTGGATACGCATAGAGCCCTACGGATGCTTTTTCGCGATCCTTGCCTGCTTTTTCCTTAAACTGCGTCATGCGATTGAGCCAACCAAGGCGAGCAACGCAATTGAAGATCCAGGCCAATTCGGCGTGCGCTGTGACTTGGCTCTGGTTAAACAGAATGCTCTTTTTAGGATCGAGACCTGAGGCAATATAGGAGGCTGCGACGAGCCTTGTGGATTTGCGCAACTCTGCTGGGTCCTGCCACACAGTGATAGCGTGTAGGTCAACAACACAATAGATGCACTCGCGTGTCTTCTGCCACTCAATCCATTGCAGCATCGCGCCAAGGTAGTTGCCAAGGTGCAGGCTGCCAGTCGGCTGCATGCCGGAAAAAACGCGTTCTTTGTGAGCCATAAGGTCCTCTCTTGATACGGCGCGCGTTATGACGTGGCTGTCATGGGATGGCAAGCCGCTGGTTTACAGTATTCTGTCAAGGGTCCGAGCCCCCGTGTTTTAGCCGCGACGGATGATGGCCTTAATCTGGCTTGGCGCGACAACACCGGTTGCGATCACCACCGCACCAAACACCGCCAGCCCTGCCCCAACGAGGGCGCTTATCGCACCAAATTGAACCAGCAATCCGTTGGCGGGCGCAAAGTAGGGATCAAGCAGCATCATCAACCACCAGATAACCAACCCCATAATGACACTTGCCAATCCGATCAGCGCCATATTGCGCCAAAGATCCGCATCTGGGCTCAGCTCGTTTGTTGATCTAAGTGTGCGCCAAAGCAGCAATGCATTGCACCAGCCAGCCACAGAGGTGGCGATAGCAATACCGACGTGCGGCATCCAACCCCACGCGCGAAACAAAAAGAAAAGTCCGAGCGATAAAACAACATTGATCATCAGATTGATGCCTGCAAAGTACATCGGTGTTTTGGTGTCTTCACGGGCAAAAAACGCCGGCTGCAGTACTTTGATGAGTACAAATGCAGGCAACCCAACAGCAAACGCTGACAATGCAGCAGCAGCTGGCGGAGTATCAACGCTTGCGAACGCACCACGCTCAAACAACACGCGAATAATCGGCTGTGCTGCCAAGTAGAGTGCAACGGCTGCTGGCAGTGTCAAAAGTAATGCAAATTCAACGGATCGATTTTGACTCGCCATCACAGCGACTTTGTCACCGGCACGTAGATTGCGCACCAGGTCAGGCAGCAACACAACGCCAACTGCAACACCGACGATCCCAAGCGGCAGTTGGTACATACGGTCTGCATAGTAGAGATAAGACACCGCACTCGCTTGCATCGAGGCAATAATGGTGCCGATCACAATATTAATCTGTGTGATACCGCCTGAGATAACACCTGGTATTCCAAGCTGTACTAAACGGCGCACAGAGTCGGTGTAGCGTGGCCAGCCCAGGTTTAACTTTATTCCGGCATTCTTGACGCCAAACCAAAGTGCTGCAAGCTGAGCAAAACCTGCAATCGAGACGCCAATCGCCAATAGATAGCCCGCCTCCGGCAAGCGAGAGAAACCCAGATTGATCGCCAACAAGATCGTCGTGATCAGAACGAGATTCAGGATAATCGGCGCTGCGGCCGCCAACCAAAAGCGCTGCATGGCATTTAAGATGCCAGATAACATTGCCACCAACGACATGCACAAAAGATAGGGGAATGCGATTTGCGTCAGCGATACAGCAAGATCATACTTGGATTTATCGTCGTAAAATCCCGGTGCTAGGAGAAACATCAGCCAAGGCATGGCTAAGATCGCAAGCGCACTAAAGACGATCAGCGTCCACAGCAGAACCGATCCGACCTCCTGGGCAAAAATACGCGCGCTTTCTTGGCCGTCCTCCGACGCACGTTTCCCATACAATGGAACAAACGCAGCATTGAACGCACCTTCGGCAAAAAGCCTCCGAAATAGATTTGGAAACCGAAACGCGACAAAAAAAGCATCAGCGACAGCACCTGAGCCAAGTGCTGCCGCAATCAGGATATCTCTGAAGAAGCCAAGCACGCGACTGACCATCGTCAAGCCGCCAACAGTTGCAAAAGCGCGATAGAGTTTCATAGCTCGTGAGGCTTATCGGACAGGGCAGCGAAGAGCAAGACCCTCTGTTCTGCCAAAGACACATGCGTTTCATAGAATTCAAAAAACGCGGCACCACACAGGTCGTCTATCCACTCAAGACTTTTAGAAGCTTTGTGGTGATTTCATCATTCTTGCTCTGACGCATAATTTTACCACCCGTCAAATCTGACACATAAAAGACATCAAAGGCTTTTTCACCATGGGTTGTAATGTGCGCTGAGTTGATATCCAGCGACAAATCAGAAATGGCAGTTGTCAACTGATAGAGCAGTCCTGGCCGATCAAGGCCTTGCACTTCTATAACCGTGAAGTGCTCTGAAATCGTATTGTCGATGACGACTTTCGGCTCAACAGAGAACGCATCAATCTTTTTATTCTTTCTTTTTCTCTGCAGCTTCAACAAATCCTGCAGCGTACGTTCTTGCTTTAAAATAATGTCGATTGTGTCGCCGATGCGCCCACCACGACGCAACTCATCTGCGTCTTCATCAAACTCACGCTCAAGATGGAAACTATCAATGGCAAATCCGTCACGCGTTGTCGCAATATGGGCGCCAGCAATGTTGGCACCGTTGGCTGCACACGCACCGGCAAATAACGCCAATAGCCTTGGATGGTTGGGTGCATAAATATTGAGATCAGTGATGGCTGTAAACGCGTCCGTCGTGCAATCTACGGCAAAGTGTAAACTCTCTCTCCGCGCCCTGCGATATAGCTTAGCGTGCGCAACCTGGCGATCAAACTCGGTACGCTGCCAATACTCTGGAAAATGCAGCGATGTAAACGCAAGGAGATCTTCAGCGTCCCAATCGTGTAGCGCGTCACGCAACTTTTCTTTGGCATCACTGGCAACTTCAGTCGGACTGGGCTGTTGCGCACCCTGCTCAAGATATGACTTCGTTTCATAATAGAGCGAACGTAAGAGTTGGCCTTTCCATCCAGTCCACACACCTGGACCGACGGCACGAATATCAGCAACTGTCAGCAACAAAAGGAGATCCAACCGCTCAACCGTGCCAACAACAGCAGCAAAATCGCTAATGGTTTTGGGGTCAGATATATCGCGTCGCTCAGAGACAAGACTCATGGTTAGATGCTGAGCAATCAACCATACGACCAGTTCCGTTTCCTCCTCCGTCATACCGAAACGCGGACAGAGCTCTGCTGCGATGCGCGCTCCGACCACCGAATGATCTTCATCACGCCCCTTTCCAATATCGTGCAAGAAAACAGCAACAAACAACGCGCGACGTTTTTTAACTGTGCCAATAATTTTACTGGAAAGTGGGACCTCTTCTTCAAGCCCACCATCTTCTACGTCCGTTAGCATCTCAACGGTACGTAACAAATGCTCATCAACAGTGAAGTGATGGTACATGTTGAATTGCATCATCGCCACGATGCGACCGAACTCAGGCACAAACCGACCAAGAACACCGGCTTCGTTCATACGCCGCAAAATAGCGGCTGGATGGTCTTTGCTGGTCAATAGCTCGAGAAATATTCTATTTGCCTCTATGTCGTTGCGAAGCTTGTCGTCTACTAAGTGAAGTGAACCCCGCAGCAAACGAATTGCATCAGGATGCAAGAATGTGTGCGTTGATTCTGCATGCAGGAAAAATCTAATGAGATTGACGGGGTCGTTTTTAAAAACGTTGGCACTCGCCACATTCAAACGATCATTGTCGATTCGAAAGTCGGTCCGTTCACGAATTTGGCGGCGCGTTCGCCAATTCAGGGGATTCAGCATCTTGTTCATGCCAGGCGATGACTTGAGCTGCTGAATCTCAAGTGCAGTACACAAAATAGTTGTGAGATCACCAACATCTTTGGCAACCAAAAAATAATGCTTCATAAAGCGCTCGACTGACTTCAAACCACCACGGTCCTGATAGTCGAGCAAATCTGCCAACACGGGTTGGTATTCAAATGTCAGACGCTCTTCCGCTTGTCCTGTCACGAAGTGCAAGAAGCACCTGACCGTCCAAAGAAAATCCTCGCATCGCCTGAAGGTCGCCATTTCGGCGTGTGTAAAAATGCCGGCTGCAACAGCGTCTTCACCAATAGAATCGCCGAATAGATACGTCGAAATCCAATGCAAGGTATGTAAGTCACGTAACCCGCCCTTACCGTCCTTCACATTTGGCTCAACGAGGTAGCGGGATTCACCAGTACGCAGGTGACGCTCATCGCGCTCATGCATTTTGGCGTCAATAAATGAGCGGGCCGAACCCTGCACAACATCTTTTCGGAAGCGCTCCTGAAGTTCATCAAACAACGACTGGTCACCGTGGATCAACCACATGTCGAGCAGCGCTGTACAAATTGTTGAATCATCACGGGCCAGCTTGACGCATTGATCAACTGTCCGCGTGGCGTGGCCAACCTTGAATCCGATATCCCACAACATATAGAGGATGTATTCGGTGACGCTCTCGCCCCATGGGGTCTGCTTGTAAGGCAGTAGAAACAAAAGATCGATATCGGATTTTGGCGCTAACAGATCACGCCCATAGCCGCCCGTCGCAATGATCGCCATGCGCTCAGCATCAGATGGGTTGGTTGCCCGATAGACGTGCGTTGTCGTGTAGTCATAAATCAGACCGATGAGCGCATCTTGAAATTGTGCAAGACCATTGGCGCACTGACGCCCGTTATGATCAACTTCTAGCCGAGCCTTTGAAATACGATAGGCGTCCTCGACCAGCGCTTTTAATCGCTCCAAAACTTCGGGCCGCGCTGCATCTGCATTTTCATTGGCATTAAAAAGCCTGGTCAACTCAACCCGTAGGGATTGAGGGTCAAAGAATGCAGCTTGCTGGTGCGCGGGGGAATCCATTTTGGCCTTTGCTGATAAAGGTGATGGCATGCTCAGAGTAGATTAAAATGCAGATATGTCTCTTTAGCTTTAAGATCCGCGGTCTTTTTGCATCAGAGCTTTGAGATCATATAGGGCATCAAGTGCTGCTCGCGGCGACATGTCATCGATATTGAGGCTTTCCAGCCGGTCTGTCACGGGGCATGTGCGCGCAGCACCATCTTGCTCTTCGTCAAAATGGGCTGTTTGAAACAACGGCAGATCATTGAGGCTTTCAGCACCACCGTCCGCGCCATCGCGGCGCGCTTCCAATCTCTTGAGAACCTCACGAGCACGCTTGATAACCGGCTTTGGCAAACCGGCAAGCTTGGCGACCTGCACACCATATGAGCGGTCCGCAGCACCGGATTTGACCTTATGCAAAAAGACAATGTCGTCGCGCCATTCCTTCACATCCATTGTCACGTTGGTGACGTTGTCCAAACGGTCTGCCAAAACCGTCATCTCATGGTAGTGCGTCGCAAATAACGTGCGACATTGCACAACATCATGCAAAAACTCCACTGCCGCCCAAGCAATAGACAACCCATCATAAGTTGCTGTTCCACGCCCAATTTCATCCAGAATAACCATGGATCGATCGCTTGCCTGATTGAGAATTCCTGCTGTCTCGATCATCTCAACCATGAAAGTCGAACGGCCCCGGGCTAAATCGTCGGCCGCACCGACACGCGAAAACACCCGATCTATCACCCCGATAGTGACCTCTTGAGCAGGCACAAACGATCCCATCTGCGCCATGACAGCAATCAATGCGTTTTGGCGCAGGAAAGTTGATTTACCCGCCATATTGGGTCCGGTGACCAACCACAGTCTGGCTACTGTTGTCTCATCAAATCCATTTGGAGCACCATCTTCACTGCCCAACTGACAATCATTTGCGATGAATGGTGCTGCATTTTCTTTGCGCAACGCCTGTTCGACAACAGGATGGCGTCCACCAACAATGTTAAAAGCCCGGTTGGTTTCAATGCGCGGACGAACATAGCTTTCGATATGCGCCAACTCCGCCAATGCCGCGACATGATCAAGCACGCCCAGTGCTGTTGCCAAGTCAGACAGCGCTTTCTCTTCTGCTTTTACCTCTTCGATCAATTCAGAGAAGATTTCGTGTTCAAGTTGCAGGGCGCGCTCGGCCGCCGAGGCGATCCGGCCCTCAATTTCTGTGAGCTCCGTGGTCGTAAAACGCATGGCATTGGCCATGGTTTGTTTGTGATGGAAGGTTTCATTGAGCGGCGCTTCAAGAAGCGCCTTGCTGTTAGCCTGGGTCACCTCAAGGAAATAACCAATGACGTTATTATGACGGATCTTGAGTGTTTTCACGTCTGTCTGCGTGATGTACTGCGCCTCCAGAGAGGCCATTACCTTGCGGCTGTCATCTCTTAAAGACCGTGCGTCATCGAGATCTGCATGAAACGCTTTTGCTACAAAGCCGCCATCGCGCTTGAGGTGCGGGGGTGCGTCAACCAAAGCCGCGTCCAGCTTGGTTTTGAGATCACGCCCCGCAGCACCCATACGTGATACCAAATGGGCAAGACCTTGCGGCAGTCCAATCGCATCGCTGCTTTCATGTAGTGCATTGGCGCAGACTGCGGCTATTTCCAAACCATCACGTATACCTGCTAAATCTCTCGGTCCGCCACGACCGAAAGACAGCCGTGACATGGCACGAGCAACATCCGGCGTACCGACCAACGTAGTGCGCAAAGTCTCGCGCAATAGCTCGTGGTCAATCAAATACGCAACCTCATCAAGACGTGCTTCAATGGCTTCATGATCCACGATGGGGCTTGCAAGACGTGCAGAGAGCTCACGCGCGCCAGCTCCTGTTACGGTGCGATCAATCGCATGCAATAAACTACCGCGTTTTTCGCCATTGGTAGCGCGAATAAGTTCCAGACTTGCGCGGCTTGCCGCATCGATCAAAAGCGCATCATTGTGGCCCACGATGCGCGGCGGGCGCAACAACGGTCGTTTGCCGATTTGCGTCAAATCGATGTAGCGCAGCAAACTTCCAACAGCAGCGAGCATTGCACGCGAGAACGTACCAAATCCCTGCAAGTCGGTAACACCGAGCTGTTCTTTCAGTTGGCGTTCACCTGAAAGAGAATCAAAAGACGGCGTTGGTACCGACGTTGGTGCCGCACCAGCAACCGTAATCCATTGACCAACCCCCAGATCTCCTAAAAGCCGCTCTGTCCCAATAACTTCACTTGGCGATAGGCGAATGAGTTCGCCAGGCAAATCACGGCCCTGAATTTCACCCACTTCAAACTCACCCGTTGAAATATCAACAGATGCAATCGCCAAGTTGTCTTCACGTTCAACAAGCGATCCAGCGTCGTGCTCTTCGTTATCTTTGTCTTTGGCAACTGCAAACAGCGCAGTCAGAAAATTGCGTTTACCTGAATCGAGCAGCGCATCTTCTGTGAGCGTGCCGGGCGTCACGAGACGCACGACATCGCGATGAACAACAGCTTTCGAACCACGCTTGCGCGCCTCAACCGGATCTTCCAGTTGCTCACAGACCGCGACGCGATAGCCCTGCTTGATCAGCTTTTGCAAATACTCATCAGACTTGTGGACCGGCACACCACACATGGCGATATCCTCGCCCAAGTGCTTGCCGCGCTTGGTCAGCACAATACCAAGGGCTTTGGCTGCAACCTCCGCATCTTCAAAGAAGAGTTCATAAAAATCGCCCATCCGGTACCATAGGAGGCTGTCCGGATTAGCAGCTTTGATCTCCAGGTATTGCGCCATAGACGGCGTTGCACCTTCAGCAGACCGTATCGGCGCCGACTTGGTGTCGTCGTTTTCAGGTGTCTTTGATTTGGCACTCACGGGCTGATGCCACCTTCACGCGTCATGTATTAACCTAAATTCAATTGGCAAACCGGGCCAGCACCATGTGATGGGTGCGCTCAATTCACATTTACAGTGCCGTCTGGATGAGAATGATATCTCAAGCCCGGATAGCACCAAAGTCCAAGCGTGCGCCAATGCCCTGTTGAGTCCCGGCCTCGCACCACCTATCGTGCTAGCCAAACCTCCTGGGGCCATGTGTGGTGCCACCTGCACTCACTGATCCTCTCATTCGCACTCCATAGGGACCATGAAAAGCAAATTTGCAACTGCGCACGTCACAGCGCAAGACGCCTTGCGCTTTCACGCACAGGGTAAGCCTGGCAAACTCGAAATTACACCGACCAAGCCGCTTGCAACACAGCGTGACCTGTCACTTGCCTATTCGCCTGGTGTTGCAGCTCCTGTCGAAGCGATTGCCGAAGATGCCTCCGCCGCATACCAGTACACCAACAAGGGCAATCTGGTTGCTGTGGTCTCCAATGGATCGGCCATTCTGGGGCTCGGCAACCTTGGTGCACTGGCGTCGAAACCAGTGATGGAGGGTAAAGCTGCATTGTTCAAGCGCTTTGCCGACATCGACAGCATCGATCTACTGGTCGATACAGAAGACGTTGATGCTTTCGTCAATTCCGTCCGCTATCTTGGGGCGTCCTTTGGCGGCATCAATCTTGAAGACATCAAAGCACCAGACTGCTTTTTGATTGAAGAGCAACTTAAAGACTTGCTCGATATTCCAGTGTTTCACGATGACCAACACGGCACCGCAATTATTGCGGCCGCTGGGTTACTCAACGCCGTTAAACTCACCAAGCGTAAAATGAAAGAT
The DNA here is from genome assembly GCA_021775735.1 of Hyphomicrobiaceae bacterium. Lineage (GTDB taxonomy): Bacteria > Pseudomonadota > Alphaproteobacteria > Rhizobiales > Hyphomicrobiaceae > JAHZKN01. The sequence goes on along the minus strand of JAJFHG010000021.1, from coordinate 47,510 downwards.
GTGACCTTGGTGGTCAACGGGGCCGGTGCTGCTGCGATTGCGTGCCTCAACTTGTTGTGCACGATGGGCGTGCAGAAAAAGAACGTCATCTTATGTGACACCAAGGGTGTCATTTATCGTGACCGTAAGACCGGCATCAATCAATGGAAGTCGGCCTACCAATCCGAGACGGACGCCCGCACACTTGCTGATGCCCTGAAAGGTGCTGATGCATTTTTTGGTCTATCTGTTAAAGGCGCCGTCACGCAGGACATGGTCGCCTCGATGGCCAAAAATCCAATTATCTTTGCAATGGCCAACCCGGATCCTGAGATTACGCCGGAAGATGTAAAAGCGGTGCGTTCGGATGCCATCATAGCAACGGGGCGTTCTGACTACCCCAATCAAATCAATAACGTTCTCGGTTTTCCATTTATTTTCCGTGGCGCTCTTGATGTTCAAGCCTCGACCATCAACGAAGACATGAAAATAGCTGCTGCTGAGGCCTTAGCCGCATTGGCCCAAGCCGAAGTGCCCGATGAAGTTATGAAGGCATTTCACGGTCGCAGGCCAACTTTTGGTGCAGATTACATTATTCCAGCACCCTTTGATCCTCGGTTGATATCCCACGTCCCACCTGCTGTTGCAAAAGCTGCCATGGAGTCCGGCGTAGCGCGCATGCCGATTGTGGACATGGACGCCTATGAAGACCGCCTCGAAGCCAGACTCAATCCGGTTACCGGCTGGCTACAATCAACATTTGATACCGTGCGCAAGAATCCAAAACGCGTTATCTTTGCTGAAGGTGAAGACCCTGCCATTATCCGCGCAGCAACAGCCTACCTGGCCCAGGGTTTTGGCGCACCTATCCTCGTTGGAAGCAAAGATGTGGTGGCGGAACGCTTCGCCGAAATCGGCATTAAAATGCCAGATGAAATTGAAGTGCACGATACCAGCACCTCACCATTCGCAGAAGCGTTCACAGATGAGCTTTATGAGCGCATGCAGCGGCGCGGACTTCTATACCGCGATTGCGCCAGACTTGTGCACAATGAACGCAATGTGTTTTCCGCGTTGATGGTTACACAGGGTCATGCTGACGCAATGATATCAGGTGCAACGCGCAGTTGGACGAGTGTGTTCAGAGATGTGCGCCGGGTCATTGACCCTCACCCCAATCGTGAAATGATCGGAGTTAGTCTCGCATTGTGCCGCGGTCGTGCGGTGCTGATTGCCGATACCAGCGTGCATAACATGCCAACGCCTGAGGAGTTGGCCAACATTGCTGAGGAATCGGCACGGGCAGCACGTAACTTTGGCTTAGAGCCGCGCGTCGCTCTGCTCGCGTACTCCAACTTTGGCAATCCGCGCGGTGAACGGTCTGATGAAGTGCGCGAAGCCGTATCTATTCTCGACTCCCGCAACGTGGACTTTGAATATGATGGAGACATGTCCGCCGATGTCGCGCTCAGCCCTGACCTGATGGCGCACTATCCGTTCTGTCGTCTATCAGACACGGCCAACGTTTTGATCATGCCAGCCTTCCACGCCGCCTCCATCTCAACAAAAATGTTGCGCGAGTTAGGCGGGGCCACGGTGATGGGCCCTCTGCTGGTCGGCTTGGAGCATTCGGTCCAAATCTGCACGCTTGGCGCGCGCGACGCTGATATTATGAACTTGGCAGCACTTGCCGCCTACAACATAGGCGATTGAGAAAAGGCCGGCTAACGAGGTGTCAACAGCACGGCCGAAACACGGACCCTCAAGACGCCAAACGGCTTTGACTTTCCGTTGGTGCGCCAAAGTGCTCAAAGTAACGCGGGTCAATATTCTCGACGGGCAGTATTATCAGAACGTCAGTTGTGCCGAATTGGTTGTCAATCACTGCGCCATCACCGACGAAGGCACCAAGACGTAAATACCCTTTGATCAAAGGCGGCATATGACGCAATGCGGCGCGTGCATCAACCTTGTCTTCAGGCATGCGATTCAAGGTCTGGAACAAGTGTGGATGGGCAACACAGCGCCATTCCTCTGGTGCCCGCGCATGATAATGCAGAAAACTTAGGGCCAAGGCGTGGGCATCTGGATCCGTTCCTGGAAAACTCGCGCACCCGATCATCACATCGATATTGTGCTCGCGCACATATGTCCAAAGTCCATGCCATAGCAATTCAACTGATCGTTTGTTGCGATACGGCTTGAGAACACACGAGCGGCCAAGCTCCATGAAGCGATAATCTGGCGATTTGGCCGCTATCAACGGGGCAATGTCGTATTCACTCTGCGTATAAAAGCCAAGAGTGCGCTCAGCTTTTTCCTGGCGCAACACGCGGTATGTACCAACGACTTTCGCACGACGTCCGCGCCGCCATGGCTCCACGGGTTCGCTGTCACGGGCATGATCAACGACAAGAAGATGATCGCAAACCGCATCATAGGCATCTTGATCGCGACGGCGCATGGTCGCTATCGGTCCAGCACTTGCTGCCATCTCCTGATAAAACACCTGAAAGCGCAAGCGTTGTGCCTTAACGATATCGCGGCGACCTTGTCCAAGGCGCACTTCAAGATCACCCATGCGACCATAACTTTTTACCGGCTTGGGGCGCTCTAACGCTGTATTTGTTTTCTTTGCACCGACCCGGCCGCGTAAAAAGAGCCTACTCCGTTTGTCGGCTACGCTGCCTCTAAGATAGGCCCGCTGGTTACTTCGGGCCATCTGCAGTCGCTGTGATATGTTCATTCGTTTTCCCGTCATCTGATCGACTAAAGAACAGCCGAATCACTCAGATAGCAAAAAACATAGATCACGACACAGAGACAGATTTACGACAATCTTATAGCGTGATGATGACGGTACGCTTCATACCCGCGCGCACTTCAGGCCAAGGCCGCGTTATGGAAGATTACATTGCTCCAAGACAGAGATCAGCATGTCCTGATCAAAGGGCTTGGCCAGATAATTATCCATACCGGCGTCCAGACAACGCTGCTTGTCCTCCTTAAATGCATTTGCTGTTAGCGCAATCACGGGCGGCTGGCGATTTGCAACATCTGCACATGCAAACAAGTGCTTGATCTTTTTGGTCGCTTCAAGACCATCCATCTCGGGCAACAAAACATCCATCAAGATAACGTCAAACGGAGCCAAGTCGCCAGACAGAACCTGCTGCATCGTTCCGACGGCTTCTAAACCGTTTACGACACGTTTAACCGTGTAGCCAAGCCGCTTCAATTGATGCTCGACGAGCATTGCATTGATATCGTTGTCCTCAACCAATAAAAAGCGCAGGTCATCAGGTATGAGGTGGCGAGGCGGTTCCTTCACATCAGAAGTTTCAAAATAAGAAACATGATCGACTTGTGACCGCTCTGAAATCAGTTGCTCAAACATGGTTTTAGGTCGCACAGGCCGGACCAGGTAACTATCGAAACCCAGGGATTGGAATTTAGGCAATGTTTCGCGTGACGACATACTGACCAACACAAGCCCACGTACGTCATCATGCTGCAGTCCGTGCGCGCAACCGGCCTCAACCGCATTATTGAGCACTGCGGCTGCCATGTCAGAATCAGCACCTGCATCAACAACGATGCGGCTAAAGGGATGTCCATTTTGGGCCGCCAGCTTGACCAGAGACGTGGCTTCTTCCAGATCGCATTCAACGACAGCTATTCCAGCATCGCTTAAGACTTCCGCCATAGCAGATCGTTCTAGGACGCGCTCAAACGCTAACAGGACTTTCAAATTCAAATTTTCTTGCAAGGCTGCAAAATTTTGCCCTACCGAAACCCCAAAGATGGGTTGCAGTTCAAGACTGGCTATAAACGTTGAGCCGGTACTTACGTTACTTTCAACGCGAAGCCCCCCGCCCATGGCTTCTGCAAGTCGTTTAGAAATGGCAAGACCGAGCCCGGTACCACCCGATTGACGCTTCACCGCCTGGTCAGTTTGGGCGAACTCTGCAAACAAGGCGCGCTGGTCGTCTTTGGACAAACCAATGCCGGTATCACTAACGCGGATCTGTATGCCGGTCAGCGGACACTTACGATCATCTCTAATGTCTTTACCTGTGACCGAAACGCGAATGCCCCCACGGTCCGTAAACTTCACGGCATTGGACACCAGGTTCAGCAAAATTTGACGAACGCGCGCAGCATCGCCGACAAACTCACCACTCGCCGCTTGATCGACGGTCCAGGCAATCTCAAGGCCTTTTTCCTGCGCACTGGGTGCTAACAATTCAACAACCGATAGTACTATGTCTTCAATCGAGAAATAGTGCTCCGAAAGGGTGATCTTTCCCGCTTCAATTTTTGAAAAGTCGAGAATTTCATCAATGATCGCCAACAAGTTGCGCGCAGACAGGTCGATTGCGTTGACGTAGGTTTTTTTCTGCGCGCTCAGTTTCTCGTCATTGAGCAGACGTGCCATGCCCAAAATACCGTTCATAGGTGTGCGAATTTCATGGCTCATCGATGCCAGAAAACGCGACTTGGAGCGATTGGCAATCTGCGCTTGATCACGCGCATCTTCCAATGCCTGGTGTGCATTTACAGCTTCGGTAACATCGCGACCGGTATATTGAACCTCAAAGCCATCGCCAGTGTCGATATGATGTGCTTCCCACTCGATCCATCGCTGACCATCTCTGGTTTCGATCAAATCACGGTAATGGCGTTGTGACGCCTCACTGCCGACCTCCAGGTCTGGTGACAGCGGCAACTCAACACTCTTGATTGCATCTTTCTGAAGTGGGTGGCCAAGTGCGGCCTCAAGATCAATATTGAATTTTCGGCAAAATGCTCGGTTGGCAAATGTCAGGTTTCCAGCACTATTACGACGCACGATCATGTCGTGATGTTGATCGAGAAGATCACGGTAGTGTGCCGCACTATCACTCAGTTGCCATTTGGCATCTTCCAGTTGCTCCATCTTGTGGTCAATAGCTTGAAGCACAGATGGATCCGTTCGCGATAGTGCATCGACTTGAGGCGCTGCACTATTTTTATACCACTCCTGGCCAACCCAATAGCTCAACGCAATTCCTAAAAAACATAGGACTCGTCCTCCCACGTCTGGCGCCGGTAGCAGATAGAACACGGTTACCAGCGCCATGATCGCGACCGCCGTTGAACCAATGATCGTCGTTTTATTGTTCAGGATTCGAGTAACAATGCGGGGTTTATTCTCTTCAGTGTTCTCAATGGCTGCATCGGTATGAACTGTGGAGGCAGTCGTCATCGCACCAGCTTTCAAGCTCGCGTCTTCACCAAACCTGTCGGTCGGTAAATTGCTATTCGCCGTCTTCATGATCACCCTTAAAACGCCCTCTGGTATCAGGGGAAGATCATCACAACGCCTTTTAAAATGTCTGAACTGAAGTGGTTAACCGTTGCCCCGTTGAGGGACACAAGACGGGTTTAGGCGTTCAACAAAAATAGAAAACCGGCAATCACTCACTGTTAGTTAATCTAACATTGTCAGCAAACGCTAAAATCTAACGCTTGGTCGCCTTGTAACGAGCACGCTCAGCCTCAGTTAATTGCCGGGCGGCTTCAGGAGTCAACAACGGTACACCATTACGGATGGGGAATGCGAGATCGGCACGATGGCTGATCAGTTCCTGATTATCCGCCGTATACTCAAGCGGGCCTTTGGTCATTGGGCACACCAAGATCTCAAGCAATCGTGGATCTATATTGCGAGAGTTTTCTTCACCCTTCGCGTCCGCGCCAGGTTTAGAGTGTCCTTTTCTGGCCTCGTCTTTACCCGTCATCACATCCTCTCATACTGGCTCTCATACAGGTGGGCAAACCAATTGGAGTTTAGCGGCGCTCACTGCAATGTCCCTGCACCACCAACGCCAGCTGCCAATTCCATCTCTGCGAGCGCCACCAAAACATCGGCTCGGTCGCTCAGTGTCGTCGCTTCAAGCAACGCTTGTTTTTCTTCCGCCCCAAATGGAGACATGACTGACAACGCGTTGATCAGTTGTTCGCTTGACGCACGTTGAATGCCGTCCCAATCTGCTGACAGCTTGTTGGCCTCAAGATAGGCTTTGAGCACAGCCAGCAATTTGTCGCGATCAACCTCGGCTTCTCCAAGACCGATGGTGAGATCCGCCACATACGGATGATAGTTCGTTGAGACAAAGCGGTAGGGCGCATCAGTCGTTGGCTCGCCCAATACCTCAAAGCGGGAAACGCCCGTAAGCGTTATCATGACTCGCTCATCTTCTAATTCCTGATAGGTCGTCACGCGGCCAATACAGCCGACGCGCTGCAGGGGAAACGCCTTGCCCATCGGACTTTCGTGTAGCTCACCTTCTTCTTCTGCAAACTTAGGCTGAATAATACCAACAACGCGATCACCTGACATCACGTCATCAATCATCTGCAAATAGCGCGGCTCAAAGACGTTGAGAGGTAGGTTTGCCCGCGGCAGCAAGATCGCACCACGTAACGGAAATACCGGTATACGTGCTGGCAAATCACTTGGCTGTCGGTAGCGTTCCGGCATGTCTGACCTTTGCACCCATTTGAAAAAGGGCTTGTAACTCTTCTAAGAGAAGAGAAGTGACGACAAACGACGACGACCATCGTTTGTTACTTGGTCCTTTGGACCCCAGGCATCGAACAATTTTAGCAGCTGTTTGCGCCCTGCCTGGTCGCCCCATTCACGATCGCGTTTAATAACTTCTAACAGATGATCAACTGCTCCTGCCTGGTCGCCATTTGCTGCAAGCGAAAGGGCAAGATCAATACGCGCTTGAAGGTTTTCAGGATTATCATAAACCTTTCTCGCCAACTCATCTGCCGGGTCCGCCGTCTCGGCTACCTTTGCAAGCTCAAGAGCGGCTTTGACACTTTCTACTTTTGCTGATGCGCGTTCGCTCGGTGGCACCAATTCAATAGTTTGCTGAGCGCGGATTGGATCACCGCTTTTGAGATAGCACGACGCAAGCCCCGCCAATGCGTCGCTATTTTTTTGATCTGTTTCTAAAACAGCTGCAAACGCCTCAGCAGCACCCTGTAGATCGCCTTCGGCAAAAGCCTCTTCGGCGGACTGCACAACCGCCGCTATCTGTTCTTGCTCGTCCAGCCCAACAACACGCTCGGCAAATTCTTTTAAGGTGCTTTCAGGTTGCACACCCACAAACCCGTCTATCGGCTTGCCATCCTGAAACGCCAAGACCATGGGTAATGATTGAACGCGCAACTGGCTGGCAATCGCCTGATTCTCGTCGACATTAATTTTGACCAAACGCAGTTTACCGCCATAGCTGTTCACGATTTTTTCGAGGGTAGGCGTGAGTTGTTTGCAAGGCTGACACCAAGGTGCCCAAAAATCAACAAGCACCGTTTGCTCTTTGGACGCCTCGACGACATCCGCCATAAATTCAGCCGTTGAAGACTCTTTGATGAGGTCGCCAACAGCAGCGCCACTCATTCCAGCATCTAACATTTCACCTCACACAGGTTGCATCGTGCAACGCCTAAAGATTACACCGACGGTCTAGCGTAGATAACATTAACTCGAATCGACCAAACCATTTAATTCCCTAACTCGCATCTGTCTTTTTAAGGTCAACAATAGTTGGCTCATGGCCGGTAGCGCGAATGAAGCCCAAAAGGTCAGCACGCGCAATATTTGTTGTCGCATTATTCTCCAACGGATGACAATTTACACTGTCAAATCGCATGAGGTCCTGATCAACGATAACCTGGACCTGATAATCTATGTCGTTCAGCACAGCAAATGCCGTAACCGACCCTGGCGTGACGCCGAGTGCCTCAAGTAGCAACTCCGGCTTGCCAAAGCTGAACCGTGCTGCGCCAATCCGTCGTGATAAACCTTTGAGATCAACTTCGGTCTCAACATGTGCAATTACCAAATAGAGAACCCCTTTAGCATCCTTTAGAAACAAATTCTTAGTGTGACCACCTGGCAGCGCACGATCAACATTTGAACTCTCAGAAACCGTAAACACCGGTGGGTGGTCTACAGTTTTTGTTCGTATACCCAAACCTTCAAGGGTGCGAAACAGGTCCTCACGTTGACGTGGCGGCATTATTATCTGGGTCCAAAAGGGTAAAGCTTAGGGCAATCGGGTTGCCTATGACGTACCTAAGGTCGCAGCCTACGGCAGACAAGATGTCTCGGGGCGTTTTTTGGCTCCAAGGCGGTTGCCAAGGGGCAGGCGTTAGGCCATAAGACGAGCCTCGTCGCGGCCAGTGACGACATCAATACCCAAAGGACGCGGGCGTAGCTCAGGGGTAGAGCATCACGTTGCCAACGTGAGGGTCGTGAGTTCGAATCTCATCGCCCGCTCCAATTTTTCAACACTCATCAAAAAGACGTTATCGGCCAGATAAGCCCTCACGGGCAGCCACAGGCGTCGGCTTAGCATCCAGCTGGGCGTTTCAACAACGTGACGCCTAGGCAGCACTAAAATTAGGTGCAGCTTCTGATGTCACGTGTTGGCCGACAAAAGGCAGGCCGTGATCAAGCCGCCCCAACAACTCTTCACACACCGACCGCAATGCCGCACCCACAGCACCAGGATATTTTGCAAAGTAGGACCTGTGTTCAGTGGTAAACCGGGCCGCGTCTTGCAGAGCCGCAACACGCGGTATTGCTTGGTTAAAGCAGCGGTGTTCGCGATTTGATTTCAACCAGATTTCATAGTCCGCTTCAGAGCGTGAATTTGCATCCCGCATATTGACCAGAACACCAAGGTTTTCTGCAAAACCCATCTCTGGGTTGAGGGCTTGAAAACGACGAAAAACCTCCAGACCACAAATTGAAACGTAATCCGCTTTGGTTGGCGAAATGTGATAGTCAGTTTCGCGCAACCAGCATTCGGTTAAAACCGACAAGCCCGGCGAACAATCAATCAAAACACAATCATAGTTTTGCGCAACTTCATGGGTGAGTTGAGAGACACACATACGCAATTTTGTATGCAGGGATTCCTTGGAAATCTCCCGCTCAAATAGTGAAAGCTGCATATCGCTAGGGATAACAGAAACAGAACGGGCATCATCAACGTCAGACACATCGTGGACGACAAACCCGCGCCAATCAATCTGTTCTTTGCCAAGTGTGCGTGCGATCAGATAGTCCACCAGTGTCGCTTGGCTTGCCTGCCGCTGGTGCAGAGCACGGATGGCCATAAACATACTTGAAACACTAGCTTGAGCGTCGCTGTCGATAACCAGAATCTTTTTGCCATGATAAGCGGATAGCGTCTCAGCAATCGCCATCACCATGGTCGATTTTCCAACGCCACCCTTGGCATTCATTACCGCAATTGTCTTGCACATTTAGACCGCATCCCCTTCCCCAAAGCGTGCCACAGTTCTGATCGCAGTACGCCAACACGTCTCATCCATAGCTAGCTGTGAACGGCGATTGTGGCAGCCTCACGGAAGGCTGTAGTAAAATCAATCACTAAGATTGGTTCAGACGGATATGCCGCGAGCAATACTCAAAACATAGAAAACTGTCTTGGTCGTCTGAAATTCATCAATCTCCGGACCCAAAAAAAGGCACCGCTTCGAAAAACGGTGCCTTTTTTTGAGAAAGCTGATTTAAATCAGCCGGTTTCCATAATATCAAGCCTTAGCTTAGTGGTGACGTACCCAATGCGTACCACCTCCGTGAACCCGTACCTTGTGATGGCGGGTCGTATAAACGGCTGGCGTGTGCACCACACGGCGAGAGGCAGGGCGTACCACGACCTGGCGGGTTGACCAGCTATATACAGGCGCTGTGTAAACCTTGCGCGATGAAGCAGGACGCACAACGACACGTTGATTGACATTGCGATAGACCGCAGGCTGCACGTGGCGAATACGCTGGCCTGGGCTGACCAGCACACGTTCGGTCACGGTACGGGTTACAGCAGGTGTCGTCGTGTAAGATACGCTTGCTGGACGCACCAACTGGCGGCGCGTACGCGTGCCATAAACCGCTGGTGTCGCAACTGTGCGCCAGCTACCTGGGCTGGTCACAACACGTTCGCGTACTGTTTTTACCACCGCCGGCGTACGTACCACATGACTTGAGGCCGGACGCACCACAACTTGACGCGACGTCCATCCATAAACGGCTGGTGTCACGACGCGACGCGAGCTTGCTGGGCGAAGCACAACACGCTCGGTAACATTGCGGTACTGCGCAGGTGTAACATGGCGTAGCCGCCGTGCAGGGTTGACCAGCACACGTTCGGCCACCGTGCGCGTTACAGCAAGTGTTGTGGTGTAGGAGACCTGCGCTGGTTGCACCAGTTTACGGACCGTACGCGTGTCCAATACCGCCGGTGTACCGACCGTCGTCCAGCTTCCCGGACGGGTCACAACACGCTCGCGTACTGTTTTTACGACTGCGGGCGTACGCACCGTGTGGCTTGCGGCGGGGCGAACAACAACCTGGCGTGACGTAAAACCGTAAACAGGTGGCGTATGTACCTTGCGAGACGATGCCGGGCGAACCACCACCCGCTCCGTCACATTGCGGTATTGCGCGGGTACTGCATGACGCACGCGGCGCGCGGGATGAACCAGGACCCGTTGTGTCACACGGCGCGTTTCACCGGGAACGCGTACCAGGCATTTGACGAGGTGTCCGTGACGGTCACGACGCATCGTCCAAGTTGTGCTGCCGCGACTGACCACAATGGTTTTGTGAACCGTACGGTATTGGGCTGGTATCGTTGTGTACGAGGCGCTTTGTGATCGGACCAGCTGGCGATGCGTGCGCGTGCCATAGACTGCTGGTGTTGAAACCGTACGCCAGCTTCCTGGGCGGGTGACAACACGCTCGCGAACGGTTTTCAAAACCGCCGGTGTACGCGCAGTGTGACTTGAGGCTGGACGAACAACGACTTGGCGCGACGTAGAGCCATAAACTGGTGGGTTGTAAACCTTGCGCGACGATGCCGGGCGAACAACAACACGTTCCGTGACGTTGCTGTATTGAGCTGGCGTTACATGACGAACCCGACGCGCCGGGCTAACAACAATAGTCTTGTGAACTGTGCGATACGTTGCCGGTGTCGTGGTGTAAGACACACTTTCTGGACGAACCAATTGCCGCCTCACACGGGAACCATAAACCGCTGGCGTTGTGACCGTCTGTGTGCTTGCGGGGCGGGTCACGACGCGTTCGCGTACTGTTTTTACAACTGCCGGTGTGCGCACCGTGTGGCTTGAAGCAGGACGAACCACAACTTGGCGTGACGTAAAGCCGTAAACAGGTGGCGTATGCACCTTGCGAGACGACGCCGGGCGAAGCACCACGCGCTCCGTCACGTTGCGGTATTGTGCAGGTGATACGTGGCGGACACGTCCAGCTGGGCGCACAACCACCGTTTTGTTGACGTTGCGATAAACCGGAGCAGTGGTGCTGTAAGACACGCTTGCGGGACGTACCAGCTGGCGCGTTACACGTGAGCCATAAACCGCGGGCGTTGAAACAGTATGCCAACTTCCAGGGCGAGATACGATACGTTCTCGAACTGTTTTCACAACTGCCGGTGTTGTCACCACACGGCGGGCAGCGCCGCGAACGAGAACCCGTTTTGTAACAGTCTTGGTAACACTCGGTGCGCGCACTTGCTTGTAACACTTGGTGGCGCGCGGTGAACATTGATGACCTGCCTCAGCGGTAGCGGCCATCACTGATAAGCCTGCCAACACCACTACAGCGCGGTGAACGCTCAAACGCATAACAACTCCATCCCTTTTTCTGTACCAGATCGTGAACCAAAATCTTCACCCCGCCGGGTTGGTCGCGAGATCTGTAAATTCAGGGATCTTCCGGCCAAAAAAGCGGTCTTGATAACGAAATTATCAGACGGCGTCCTGCTGCCGTACACAAACGCAGGGGTAGGGTTAAGGAGACGGTCGTACAACGAAAATGCTCAACTATTCGACATTAGTTTTTATATTAAATACAAGTATTTATAATTTTTTTCTCAGATATAACATGAATAGGAGTGGCACCCTAAACCTTGCCAATACTCAGTGAAGCTCCTACCACGGAAGCCTCACAACACAGCAGGCTGTTTTAGACGTTAGGAGATCCTCCCACATGTATATCTCGCAGTGCCATCGTTCGTTCCAAATTCCAGCGCTCGCAGCCCTTGTAGCGCTTGCAATGTCGCTATCTGGATGTGGCGTCAATAACATCCCGACCTATGAGGAAAGTGCCAAAGCGGCTTGGTCTGAGGTCCTGAACCAGTATAAGCGCCGGTCTGATTTGGTGCCGAATTTGGTCGAAACCGTAAAAGGGTTTGCTGAACAGGAACGTAAAGTCTTAACCGAAGTTGTCGAGGCGCGCGCTAAAGCAACACAGGTTCAAGCCAACATCCCACCTGATGTCCTCACAAACCCAGACGCCATGAAGAAGTTGCAAGAGGCGCAAAATCAACTTGGTGGTGCCCTTGGTCGTCTGCTGGCCGTGATTGAACGCTACCCTGACATCAAGTCGGGTCAAAACTTTCTGGCACTTCAAAGCGAACTCGCTGGAACAGAAAACCGCATCTCAATCGCACGTCGCGACTACATACAATCAGTTCGGGTTTACAATACCGAGTTGAAAACCATTCCTGGTCGTTGGTGGAAATCGTTCATGTATCCAACGGCTAATGAGATGGCGACATTTGAAGTGCCAAAAGAAACAACGACGACGCCGAAGGTCAGTTTCTAAGAGCCAACGCGACACATGCTCAGATCTCACCATCCGCGACATAATCATGCGTACGCCAAGGCGTGTCTTGGCACGTCGTGGTTGAACTTTGTCTTATTCGTCGGAGTTCTAATCTGTGCATTTGCAGCTCAAGCCCAGGCAGAACCAAACTATCCGAGTTTGACCGGCAGGATCGTCGATCAAGTAGGATTGCTATCCAGCGCTGATCGGGCTCAGATCGAAACTGAGTTGGCCAAACTTGAAGGCACATCAACCGATCAGCTTGCCATCGTCATAGTCAACTCGCTCGACGGTTATTCAATTGAAGACTATGCAATCGGTCTGGCGCGCAAGTGGGGTATTGGCCAAAAAGATAAAGACAACGGTGTTGTTCTTTTAGTTGCCCCGACCGAGCGCAAGGTACGTATAGAAGTTGGCCGCAGACTCGAGCCGATGCTTACCGACACCATGTCAAAGTTGATTATTCAAAACGCTATTTTGCCAGGCTTTCGTCGAGGTGATTTCGCAGGCGGTATTCGCGCTGGCGTACGCGACATTAAGGATGTTTTACTTGGTGACGCAGAGGCCGTAGCCAAACGCGCGCGCGGGCGCAATCAGAACAACATCACCACTGAAGAAATGATTATGCTCGCGATTTGGCTGGCGATCTTTGCCTACATTATTTGGCAACAATACCAACAAGCCAAACGCAGGGGACCACACGCAAAGCGGCGTCGGCGTCATTTGGACGATGGTTCTGTGATCATCATCCCGGGCGGTCATTCAGACCATTGGGATGGGGGATGGTCGGGTGGTGGCGGTGGTTGGTCTGGCGGGGGCGGTAGCTTTGGTGGCGGGGGCGCGTCTGGAAGCTGGTAAGACAGATCCTAAAAAACAGCGCTGATCTTCAACCTATGCGCTAACAAGTGATGGAATGATAGATGGCTCTCTTTTCCCAATCAAACGAACAGCGGATCGCGAACGCGATTGTGGCTGCCGAATCCAAGACATCCGGTGAGATCGTTGCCGTTGTTGCGCGCGAAAGCAGTTCTTATCTCTACGCACCATTTTTATGGGCCGCAATTACAGCTTTGTTGGTCCCGTGGCCATTGATTGTTTTTACTTGGTGGCCTTTAATTTGGATTTTTGGGCTGCAGCTTTTGGTTTTTCTAATCCTGCTATCCGTGCTGCTCATCCGACCACTGCGTTATGCGTTGGTTCCCAAATCGATTAAGGACCGTACCGCGCATCGTCGTGCCATGGAGCAATTTCTGGCGCAAAACCTCCATACGACAACGGGAAGAACTGGGGTTTTGATTTTTGTATCCGTCGCAGAACGCTACGCTGAGATCATTGCCGATACAGAGATTGATGCAAAAGTTCCTGATCAGGAATGGCAGACCATTGTTCACCATCTGGCTGGCACCATAGGCAAAGGCAAACCTACAGATGGTTTTGTCGACACCATTGAGCGCGTTGGCGAACATTTGGCAAAATCTTTCCCACCTGGAACTGCTGATCCAAATGAACTGCCAGATCACCTGATTGTCCTTGATGAACTGAATGAATCTGACTAACCCTCCCCTATTCCGCTTTGCACCTCAAAAATTATCACACAGACACCAAGGCCAGCTGGACCGATGAGAGACAAATTAGAAAACATCATAGAGACCTTAATTTTTGCGTCGCGCTGGATATTGGCTCCATTTTACCTCGGGCTCGCTGCATCGCTCTTGATATTGCTGATCAAATTTATGGGTGAGTTTTATCACATTGCCTCACACGCCTTCACGCTTTCAGAGTCAGAAGTCATCGTTGGTGTTCTAGCGCTTGTCGATTTGGCGTTGACCGGATCTTTGATCATCATTGTCGTTTTGTCTGGCTATGAGAATTTTGTGTCGCGCCTTGACCTCGCCGGTCATAAAGATTGGCCTGAATGGATGGGCACGATTGATTTCTCTGCTCTGAAACTGAAACTATTGTCATCGATCGTGGCCATTTCAGCCATTCAATTGCTCAAACAGTTTATGACAATAAGCTCCGTCAGTGATCGTGACCTCCTGTGGTTGGTCATCGTCCATGTCGTATTTGTTGTCTCGAGCGTGCTGTTGGCACTTTCTGATAAAATTGCTGGCGCCAGTCACCACGGGAAGCCAACTGATAACGGTGGCAATGATCACGCACCACGGTCAAACACGCCAACAGATGGTGGTGGTAATAACGGCAAAGACAAGCCCATCATGATTGCTTAGGCGGAGAGACGCGGTGCCCAACAGTGCCGTCCACCGTGTCTCGCGGAGACATTTATTGTGACACGCATTCTTGTCGTTGGTGGAGCCGGTGCCTTTGGTGAACGTATAACGCAACGATTGGCTCCGACACCAAACGTCGAACTGGTTATTGCAGGACGCAGCGCAGAGCACACGCGTGACGCTGCCAAGCACCTGGAGGCGGCGACAAACGTTAAAATTCAAACTGCAGTGATTGACACGTGCACGGTTACGTCGGACCTGCTGGCCGACATTGGTGCAGATATTGTGATCAACGCCTCTGGCCCGTTTCAGGACCATGACTACACGCTTGCTGAAGCGGCCATTACAAACCACAGCCACTACATTGATATTGCAGACGCGCGCGATTACGTCGTTGGCATTGACCTGCTTGACCAAAAAGCACGTGATGCAGGCGTTGTTGTTATCAGTGGCGCAAGCTCCGTTCCCGGAATTTCATCAACCGTTCTGTGTCACCTGAGCCAAAACCTCACCATGATTGACAGCGTTGCCATTGGCATCTCGCCCGGCAATCATTTTGACCCAGGCGCGGCCACCACTCGGTCTGTGTTGAAGGGTCTTGGCCAACCCATCACAACGCAACGAGATCGAAAGCCTGCAACATGCTATGGCTGGCAAAGCCTGAAACGTGGCCGCTTTGGTGAACTTGGCAAACGATGGCTCAGCAATGTTGATGTACCGGACCTCGACCTGATCCCTCAATATTATCCCGACATCAAAACCGTGACATTTCAAGC
This sequence comes from Hyphomicrobiaceae bacterium, assembly GCA_021775735.1. Lineage (GTDB taxonomy): Bacteria > Pseudomonadota > Alphaproteobacteria > Rhizobiales > Hyphomicrobiaceae > JAHZKN01. The sequence goes on along the minus strand of JAJFHG010000021.1, from coordinate 31,803 downwards.
TGGCATTGAACTTTCTATTCAACACCTTGGACTTTGGGGATTGTCCTGGTGTGTGCGGTCCGGAATTTTAAAACATCCTGAGCGCCTAGCCGTGCCCTTGCTCAAACTGAAACGCCTGACCAAATCCTTCGGTAGCAATCGCGGCGGCATGTTTGTGGTTGTGAGTGGATGTGACGGAACAGGTACGCAGATGGAAAAACGCTGGACACTCGTTGCCCGTGATGGCCACGGCCCGTTTATCCCAGCTCTTGCAAGCGTCATTCTGGCTAGAAATCTCGCAAACGGAAAAATAACATATACCGGAGCGCAGCCCTGTTTTGATCTTGTTTCCTATCAGGCGCTGTTGGATGAAATTGCTGACCTATCGATCACTTGCACGATTGAGCAGGCCGTGCGCTAATCCCGCCTCGAATCGCACCCACCCGCCAGACTACTCAATTGAAATATGATCGCGGCGCAGGTCAGGAGACATCCCGTTGCAGACTTCGCATGTTGACGACCAAGAACCCGCCCCGCAGCAACCTCATAGCGGTCCAAATGGTAAAACGCAGCGTGCACCAAATTCTGCACTCGCATCGTGGGTTCTGTTCGATTGGGCGGCACAACCCTTCTACACGCTCATTCTGACTTTCTTGTTTGCACCCTATTTTGCCAATCATGTCGTCGGTGACCCGGTAACCGGTCAAAGCTATTGGGGTTACGCCACCGCACTTGCCGGTATTCTCATCGCCATTGGTAGTCCAATCCTTGGAGCCCTTGCCGACAGGCAAGGCGCACGCAAACCATGGATCGCTGTATTCTCTGTCGGGCTATTTGTGTCGATGTGCTGTTTATGGTTTGCCGAACCCAACGCCAGCGGTAGCACGGTTCTTTTTGTTTTACTGGCATTTGTTGTTGCAACTGCCATGGCTGAATTCGCAACAGTATTTTCAAATGCGATCATGCCTTCCCTCGTTGGTCACCATGAAATTGGACGCTTGTCGGGTATCGGCTGGGCTGCAGGATATGCAGGTGGCATGATCAGCTTGGCGATCATGGCGGGTCTCGTTGTCGGTGACACAACAACCGGCAAAACCATTCTCGGTCTCGACCCATTGTTCACTTTTGATCCTTCTGCCCACGATGGAGACCGCTTGGTCGGCCCGTTCTCTGCATTTTGGTTTGCGTTGTTTGTCATACCGTTCTTTTTGTTCGTACCAGATACCGGCTTATCCGCACCCGAAGAGGACAGCGAACAGAAAAGCCCATTTGCTGATCTGTGGCAGACAATTCGAACGCTTCCGTCCTTTCCCGACATGCTTTATTTCTTGTTGGCGCGGATGCTCTATTCCGATGGCCTTGCTGCTATTTTCGCGTTCGGCGGCATCTACGGAGCTTCAGTTTTTGGGTGGGGGCCACTTGAGCTCGGATTATTTGGCATCATCCTCACCCTTGCCGGTATCGTTGGCGCACTGGTTGGCGGCTGGCTCAATGATCAGCTTGGCTCACGGATTATCATTTCAGCCAGCCTTGCCCTTCTTGTCGTCGCAGTGCTTGGCATCCTGTCCGTCGATAAAACGCATGTACTTTATCTCGTTGACACGCAGGTAAAAGCGCCTGGATCGGGCGCATTTTCATCAACTGGCGAACATGTGTTCTTAGGCTTTGCAATTCTCGTTGGATTGGTCGCCGCACCTGTGCAATCAGCAAGCCGCGTGCTGTTAGCTGGGCTCGCACCTGAAGACAAACGCACCCAATATTTTGGACTGTTTGCTTTTTCCGGAAAAGTCACGGCGTTTTTGGCGCCGTTTCTCGTTGCGACCGTCACCGCCATCACATCAAGTCAGCGTCTTGGCATGGCAGCCATTCTACTCTTCCTGATTGCCGGACTTATTTTACTCAGCCGGGTCAGTCGCGAAGTCTAACGCTGCAATCATGTGGTTAGTGCCGGAAGTGGCGCACACCAGTGAACACCATCGCCAGGTTTCGTTCATCTGCTGCCGCGACGACTTCATCGTCGCGCATTGAGCCACCTGGCTGAATAACCGCCGTCACACCCGCATCAGCCGCTGAGATAAGCCCGTCTGCAAATGGGAAAAATGCGTCGGAGGCGATAACGGCGCCGTTCGTGAGTGGCTGAGGGAGGCCAGCCTGCTCTGCCGCAGCCTCCGCTTTCCAAGCTGCAATACGCGTTGAATCGATACGGCTCATTTGACCCGCTCCAATGCCCGCTGTCTGCCCATCTTTAGCATAGACAATGGCATTGGATTTAACGTGCTTGGCCACTTTAAATGCAAATTTTAGGTCATCAAGTTCACTTGCCGTTGGCTGGCGCTTGGTGACAACCTTCAAGTCAAGATCTTCAACACATGCGTGATCGCGTGATTGCACGAGAAAACCACCGGATAGTGTTTTGATAAACTGACCGTGTCCACGTGGATCTGCGGTCCCACCCGTTGTCAGAAGCCTTAGATTTTTCTTCGCGGCAAAAACAGCTTTCGCCTCGTCATCTGCATCTGGCGCAATCACAACTTCGGTAAAGATTTTGACCATCGCTTGAGCCGCGGCTTTATCAAGCACACGATTGACGGCAATAATGCCGCCAAAGGCGCTGACGGGGTCGCAGCGCAGCGCGGCTTCATAGGCGTCAAGCAACGTCTCGCCCGTCGCAACACCGCACGGATTGGCATGCTTGATAATTGCGACTGCAGCACCGTCACCGGGCTGGAACTCACTGACAAGCTCAAAGGCCGCATCCGTATCATTGAAGTTATTATATGAAAGCTCTTTGCCTTGATGCTGTGTAACGGTAGCGACACCAAATCGTTTTTCACCGGTGGCATAAAAGGCTGCGTTCTGGTGTGGATTTTCTCCATAGCGCAAAGTTTGCGTCAGCTGACCAGAAAGCGTTTTCCATTTTGGTGCGTCTTCGCCAAGTTCAGCCGCAAACCAATTGGAAATTGCGGCATCGTATGACGCGGTGCGGGAAAATGCTTTTGCCGCAAGTTTTTTGCGAAACGCAAGTGTGGTTGAACCGTTATTTTCTGCCAGTTCTTTCAGCAAGCCATCATAGTCCGCCGCTTCAACAACAACGGCCACACCAGCGTGATTTTTTGAGGCTGCGCGGATCATCGCAGGACCGCCAATATCAATATTTTCAACGCAGTTTGCATAATCCGCGCCTTTGGCGACGGTCTCTTCAAATGGATAAAGATTGACCACCAACAAATCGATCTCGGCAATGTCGTGCTCTTGGGCCGAGTGTTCATGATCCGTGTTGCCACGCACAGCCAACAACCCGCCGTGTACTTTCGGGTGCAGTGTTTTCAGTCGACCATCCATCATTTCAGGAAAGCCCGTGACGTCGGCAACGTCACGAACATTTAAGCCCGCTTGTTGCAATGCTTTCGCTGTACCGCCCGTCGAGATCAGCTCCACACCATGGCCGACAAGTGCCTTGGCCAGATCCAGCAAACCCGTTTTGTCAGAAACGGAAATGAGTGCCCGTTTGATTGGCTGGTTAGCCTCGCTCATGGTTATTTTCTCACTCCTCAAATTCTCTTTTTGACCTCATGCCGACAGACATCAAGACGTGAGGCGGTGTTTTCAAAGTCCTGGAGACGACGAAAGACAAAACAGAAGTTTACACGCTAGTCAGTGCGCTCCACGACCCAGCGTACTTCTGATTCGCCAAAGGTTGCACCGCGCGCGACAATTTGCAGAGACCGTCGAGGACCGGAAGAATCTGCAAAAAACGTACTGTCTTCAATCGACAGCTGCGCGCCTTCCGCTGAAAAATTCCATTTGTGGCCGTTCATCAAGGTCAGGTCTATTCCGTGCGCCTCACTACCCTGACGACATGACACATCCGGGTGCAAATGGAAGTGGATAGCGTACGCCATATCTTGGCGCAGACGTACTTTGACCTTATGGCCTTCAATGCGATCAACGCCAAGCAATCGGCGTCCGGATTCGTGTAAAACAAGACTACGTCGATGGACGAGACTGCACTTTCTCACGTATCCATCATGCAACGCGTGCAATTCAATTGCTCCGCCATGCTCTTCCACCTTCCCTTCAACACGGCCCGGTCCAACAATCGGCTCGGCACCGAGCATCTCCTCTAGAACAGGGTGGCGAACCAAAGTTGAACTGGAGTCTTCGCCAAGACACATCGTGCAATGGCTTGCTGTACTGCGTGCGACCGGTCGCCAATTTGCGTCTGGCGCGCCAGGCGCCCCGCAATTGACGAATAGGACTGATCTTGCCGAACTCATTTCAAACGATAGACAGCCAGCATGCGCCTTGGCCGCAGCCACCAAAGGCGGTGGCGAACCAACGTCACAAATCACAACCGTCCCAGCCCGCTCAAGCCGGGCATAGCCAGAGTGAGGTGCATCTTCTAGGACCTTTTCTGGTGCATCATCGTATCCAAGAATTGTCGCAAGACCTGCCAGTGCAGGTGCTGACACACCGTTGAAACGCGATAACCGTCCATCGCCCAAGCGCATAAAACGCAGCATTGAAATCATCTTCTGAAGTGTTTCAGTGAGCGCTGGCGGGACCGGACGTTCACGCGACAAAAAACACTGCTTTAACGGTAGGAGGTCAAGAACGAGATCAATTAATACCGCAGGGTTGCGACTGACGTGGCCACCATCAGGCAAAATTTCCTTGGATAGTTCATTTAAAAAAGCGCGTTCCGTTGCTGGAATTTGGCGTTCCTGCCCAGCCACACACAGCTGCGTCAAAAGCAATGCAATCAAACTCTGCAAACGCATTTCACCGGTGGGTGCGTCGCGCCAGGTCGCGGAAAGGCGCACAATCTGTGCAGCAAGTGAGCGCGTAATCGCATCATAAAGACGAGCATCTGTGCCATCGAGCAGAAACGAAGCATGCGACAGCCACGAAATAATACGGCGAGAAATAACAGCTGGTTCCCAGGCAATCCCTGTCGCGCGTCGATGCCGGATTGTCCATTCCACTGCAAGTCGTGTCGCCGTATCGCCTGCTTCTTTGGTACCCACTGCCTCAAGATGGCGCAGCCAGCCGAAGCTGTGTAACGCGCGTGCCCAGCCGTCGTTGGGTGGGTCCAGCTCAAACGGGGATTTGTCATCGAGATGGACAACGGTTCCAGCAAGACCAAACTGACCAAGTTCAATCTCGTGTGCGAAACTTGGGTCTGCGGTTCGTAAATCCTGCGGCACAATGAGAAGATTGCTGACCGTAGCCGATGTTAAGCGCCAGCGAAACGGGCGCGCATAAAGCAAGCGAGAGACAGTGGCGCGACGAGACCGCTCCATCTGCAACCCTGCAATTCTCATTCGCTCTGACAAACTCAAGTTCCGTAACCCGTACCAAAGACAACACACTTAAAACGAACAGCAAACTCTCCGGCTAGTTCCATGCCCTTGTACGTCAGACACGCATTTTCAAAATGCGTTGTAAAGGCCCTATTCGAACTAGATCAAACTGCAAAAAGCGATTCCAATTTTATGCAGATAAGATGCTCCAAGTGGCTAAGACAAGCCACACTTACGTCTGGCCTGTGTATGGCCTGTGTGCAGTTCTTAAGACGACCGTGGTTGACGCACCAAGCGGGCGGCAAAGAAACCATCGATCCCCGACAACTCCGCTGTTTCAGCCGGGAACAGGTGCGGCAGTGTACGTAAATCTCCATCGCCGGAGATCCAATTTGCCGGAATGCCAGCCTCACCAGGTGAGATTGGCTTGCGGCTAAATTCTGGGCGCCGCTCTAGGAACTTCGTTATTTGAATCGCGCCTTCTTCTGGTTGCAACGAACACGTGCAGAAAATCAACGTCCCACCTGGTGCAATAAAATCTGCCGCGCGGCGCAACAAACCAGCCTGAAGTTTGGCAAGTACCGGAAGATCGCTGTCGCGTTTCAGGTGCAGAATGTCTGGATGGCGCCGGATGGTTCCTGTTGAGCTGCATGGCGCATCCAACAACACACCATCAAATTGCTCATCCGGCATCCAATCAAAAATATCAGCCGATATGCTAGTCGCACTTAATTTTGTGCGTGTCAGGTTTTCTTTCAAACGATCCAAGCGTGTAAGTGAAATGTCGACAGCAACAACGTCTGCACCACGTGCAGCCAGTTGCAACGTCTTACCACCAGGAGCTGCACACAGATCGGCTATCCTCTTGCCTTGGACGTCACCAAACAATTTGGCCGGCAATGCAGCGGCAGCATCTTGCACCCACCAAGCACCGTCTTCAAAACCAGATAGGTCTTCAATGCGTCCTGATATTTTAGCGCGCACAGAACCCGTTGGCAAAATCACGCCGCCAAGTTTCTCAGCCCACTCTGCTTCATTTTCCTTCACAGAAAAATCTAAAGCGGGTTCGACAATAGACGCAGCGGCGATGTCGTCCGCTGCTTCTTCGCCATATTCCGAGATCCAGCTCTGAAGCATCCAGTCTGGCACGTTGCGTGCCGCACCGGTCAGAGAGGCTAAAATCTCACCGCCGGTCTCACTGGTCCGGCGCAAGATTGCATTGACGAGTTTTGCAAAACGTTCGGCACTGTGATCTGTGCGCGCGACATCAACCGACAAACTGATGGCTGCGTGAGGCTGCACCTCAAGAATTAGCAACTGAGCCGCGCCCGACAGCAAAATGGGCCAGATCTTGCCTTTGTCGTCAGATAGCGGTTTGCCAAGAAACGTGTTTAGAACGGCGGCCAAATCGCCGTGGCGTCGCAAGACAGTGACCGCAATCAAACGTGCGAGCGCGCGATCGCGTCCCTCCAGCGCCTGTCCTGAGGGACTTGAGAATTCACGTGCGACAACACTGTCAAATGCACGCCCGCGCACCATCACGTCATGAATGATATTGACGGCGATTTTACGGGTATCAAAAGCCGGACCATAGGCGATAGCCGGTTTTACTGCGGCTTTTGGATCTTGCTTGTCGTCAGAACGATTGCGAAACGAGCCCTTGTGCGGGCCGCCCGTGCGAGGTTGCGCAGACTTGGTCCTATCCGTCTTGGATTTATCATTTTGGGGTCTCGCGGTGGGGCGGCGCGGACGTTGCTCATTATTTTTTTCGTATTTCGCCACCTGGGGCTGCTCCTTGCGATGAGATCAGCTCGTACCTGTAGCAGTCTTTGATATTAACTCCAGGGGCCGCGTCGTCGCGATTGGGCTTTCTTGGGGCGACGTGCCCATGGGCTTGGTTTGCGCGGCTCAACCACAGAGGGGCGTTGCACATCAGGACTCTCTAAAGAGCCCTGGCCCATCTCACGCGCTAACGCATCGAGCTCGGCGATGCGATTTTCAATATTCGGATGCGTAGAAAAGAGATTGTCAACTCCGCGACCGGAGAGCGGATTGACAATGAATAGGTGTGCTGCAGCCGGCACCCGTTCCGCTGTCATGTTGGGGACCCTCTTAGCCGCGCGGTGGATTTTAACCAAAGCAGAAGCCAGCCATCCTGGATTGCCAACAATCATCGCACCCAATCTATCAGCTTGGTATTCACGCGAGCGAGAAATTGCCATCTGCACCAGCATCGCAGCCATCGGTGCAACAATCATCGCCAAAAGAGCGCCAATCCACCCGAGCCAACTTAAATCACGATTGCGACCACCAAACAGCATGCCAAACTGCATGTACTGCGCCATCATGGATATCGCGCCACCGATTGTGGCTGCCACAGCCATCGTTAAGGTGTCATGGTTTTTAATATGTGCGAGTTCGTGGGCAACAACACCAGCAACTTCATTGTCACTTAATACATCAAGCAAACCCTTTGAGACCGCAACCGATGCATTTTCTGGGTTGCGCCCCGTTGCAAATGCGTTGGGCTGTTTGGTGTCAAGAATGTATAGCTTTGGCATCGGCAATTCAGCGCGTTCTACCAATCGGCGTGTCATCGCATAGAGATCAGGTGCTTCTGATTCTGAGACACGCTTGGCCTTGAACAACTTGAGCACAACTGAATCTGACTTCCAAAGGCTCAGAATATTCATCACCAACGCAATGACAAATGCGACCACCATGCCTGTCTGACCGCCGACGGCAGCACCAAACAAAACAAAGATGGCCGTCAACAGAGCAAGTAACAGGGCCGTTCGCGTATAATTCATCGGCATCGTGTCAAAAACTCCTACATCACCACATTTCCTGCCGCGCTCACCACAGTTCAGAGTGCTTCATCCTGAAACACGCTGACACAGTGCTGGTGCGGACGCGCCCTTGCGCAACAACGCCCTCTATATGGTATGGTGACCGGGTCATCACCAGGGGCTTGGTTAAAAAAAGCAATGTCTGAAACGTCCAGAAAACCGGCACTTACAGCCCCTGAGGTTACCACTGCTGACGCGTCCCAGAAAACGTTAACACCTGAAGCCCGGCGTGCCCTTGCAGAAGCTGAAGCGCGCCGTAAGGCCCAGAAAACAGCAGATTCCGACCCTGATAACAGGCAAACCAAGGAAGTTGGCGGGCGCAACGGGCCAGATCCCGTACGCTTTGGCGATTGGGAAAATGGCGGCATTGTTTCGGATTTCTAGGGTCCGACTTTTGAACAGCCCGTCTATGCTTAACTTATTGGCAACCATATTGAACGCTTGCAGGCCTTAACGCTTCACAAGGCCCATATTCGGCATCCGTCTTGCAACTCCCCCAACCAAAAGCTCAATTCTTTGGTTTGTGGAGAGACGATATGTTCAGCGCGTTTTTGGAAAGCAAGCGCGAATTTAAGAAAGATGAAAACGGCGCTGTTGCCATCATCTTCGCTGTGATGTTGCTTGTTATAACTTTTATAGCTGGCATGGCTATCGACTACAGCCGCATTGTTCATACCAATTCAAAACTCGCCGTCGCTGCTGATGCAGCAGCACTGGCTGCTGGCCGCGCTTTACTTGACGGTCGCTACACAGACGCAGAAATTCAGGTGCTTGCAAAAGCCTACTTCGAGGAAAATATTGACCAATCTGGAAATGGATTTGGCTCAATATCTGAGCTCAATGTTACCATTAACCGTGCGAACTCAACTGTAACGTTTGATGTTGATGCTGGTGTTCCCATGACACTGACCAAAGTCATGGGTGTCGAAAAAACTGATCTCCCGGTTACGTCAACCGTAGTTTTTGACCAGAATGATATCGAACTTTCCTTAGCACTCGACACGACCGGTTCGATGCGCGGTGGTAAAATTGCTGACCTCAGAGCGGCCGCCAAAGAACTCGTCGATATCTTGATGCCAGATTCTGGCACAACACATCGTGTGCGTATTGGTATTGCACCGTATGCAGCAAGCATCAACGCTGGGCCCTACGCTGCCGATGTGTCTGATAACACCAGCACCGACGGTTGTGTTTGGGGGCGCAGCGGACCGCAAGCGTTTTCGAGCGCAGCGCCAGGACCTGGTGCGTACCTGACAGCGGGCAGCACACCGGTCGATATTGATCCCACCGAGGGTACGTCCTCTTACTCGTGCCCAAGGGCAGAAGTGACACCATTGAGTGCAGACAAGAACATGCTCAAAAACAAAATCAATTCACTCAATGCAAGTGGTTATACCGCAGGCCATCTTGGTGCAGCATGGGCAAGCTACCTCGTCTCACCAGAGTGGAGCTCGATCTGGCCGTCTAACAGCGCGCCGGTCGCCTACAACGACACGGAGACCGTCAAGGTTGCACTCTTAATGACAGATGGCATTTTCAACACATCCTACGTCAATGGAACATCAGACTATCAAGCGGTTGAAGTCTGCAACAATATGAAAGCAAATGATGTGTTGGTCTATGCCGTTGGTTTTCAAGCACCATCAGGTGCACAGGCGACATTAAAATCGTGTGCGACGAGCGACGATCACTACTTCAGGGCTGATGACGGCGAACAACTGCGCAGCGCATTTATCTCCATCGCCAAACAGCTCACCAACCTGCGCCTATCCAACTAGGGTGCCACAGCAGATCCCGAGATGCCTCTGAAAATGAGGCAATGAGAAGCAAAATGCCGGCTGATACACCACCGTATCGGCTGGCATTGCGCATTTGACGTCCTCTTTTATTTTTAAATTCCGTTAGTTGGCAACATGTCCATAACAAATCAACGCTGAGACGCGTTCATAGTTGGAGCTGACGCGTTTTGTCGTCTACAACGGGGTGATAGATGGGTCGGGGTGTTGATCTAATGCGAAAACGTCGTTCGATTGCTTTGCCGTTTTTTTTAACGGTCCTGATCGCAGCAGCCACAATTGCTGCTTTTTGGTTTGGCCGCGTACCCAATGCGTTAAGCCCCTTTCCAACCATATCGATGCAAAAACAAGGTCAATGGTTTATTGATCCACGCTTGGCAACGTTGCGCACCGATCGCGCCTTGTGCAACCGTGTCTTGAGCGGCCCTCATATTCAAGCCTCTCCGATAGCACCACGACCAGAGAAAAAGGGTTGTGGATGGAGCAATGCGTTTCGCGTTTCAAAAGCCGGAGGTGCATCAATCTCCATCAGGCATCTATCATGCGAAACAACAGCCGGTCTCAATCTTTGGATATTGGATGCCGTTCAGCCAATTTCTCAGAAAATGTTCGGAAGTCCTGTCTCGGCGGTACAAAATTTTGGGACTTACGACTGTCGTAACATTGTCGGTAATCCCATGTGGAAAGGTTTGCGCAGCCAACATGCAAGCGCCAATGCAATTGATATTTCCGGATTTAAACTGGCGAACGGCACCAAGATAAGTGTCTCGAAGCATTGGAACGACAAGGGGCCGAAAGGGCGTTTTCTGCGCCACATACATCGCAAATCATGTCGGTATTTCCGCGTCTCTTTAGGACCTAATTTTAATCCCGCTCATCACGATCATTTTCATTTTGATCGTGGACTATTCTGGACCTGCAAATAGACCGCATGTCTAATTCTGGTACAGCCAATCACTCGCTCTTCACTCAGTTCCGTACTAATTTTATCAACTATAAATCTGTTCACCGAGCTTTGTGCAATTTGACGTTATCTGATCCTCGCCGATTACTATCTCCGTTGAGGACAATCTCAAAAATGCGTGCAAGTAAATGTCGAACCCGGATACAGGAATTTGCTCAAAAATTCACCTGTGAAGATGATGGCGCGGTCGCTGTTCTCTTTGGACTTAGTTTTATTGTGCTCATTCTCGCCTCTGGTATTGCGATAGATTCCTCAAGGTTGCTACATACAACATCCCGCATTCAACGTGCGCTAGACAACGCTGCCATCGCCGCAGCCCGTAAGCTAGATGAAGAGAATTCAACGCAATCTGACGTGACAAATGCGGCGAATAAATTCTTCAATGAACAACTGGCAAATCAACTCATCGATAATGTCACGTTAAATAACTTCAAAGCAGTCCCTGACTACGATGATGGCAGAGTAGATGTCAGTGTCGATATAAAATTGCCGTTGTTTTTCTCCGGCATTGCGCAAGCGTCAGAAAATGCAGATGTCCCTATGAGTTCATCAGCGATCTATAGACCGAGAAAAATGGAAATCGCTCTTGTCGTCGATATTACGGGATCAATGTGTGGTACTGCCCCTTGCACATCTGGCCCAAAAATAGACGCCTTAAAAACAGCAGCCAAAGATATGGTCGATTCACTTCATAGTGCTAATCCGAGCGATGGGGCTGTCCGCTTCTCTCTCGTTCCATATTCTGCTTCTGTAAATGCGGGAGCCTACGCAAACGCTGTTTCGAACGGCGCATCCACAGACAACTGTGTCGTCGAACGTCAAGGCACCGAGGCTTATAGCAACACTTCAACAGGCGCGGGTGGCTTTCTTGAAGTGAGTTCCATGGCAGACAATCCGTCGTATAGCTGCCCACTTAATCCTGTGACGCCACTGACCGAACTCAGTGACTCGTCGGCCCGCAATGCGTTCAAGGCAAAGATTGACGCCCTTGAAGCCCAAGGTGGAACAGCAGGTCATATCGGAACTGCGTGGGGTTGGTACACACTGTCACCAGATTGGAATTCGACATTCCGTGATGGCATTCCAGCGCGCGATTATGATTTAGACCGCCATGCAAAAGCTATTGTCTTAATGACAGACGGATCATTTAACACCGCCTATAACAATGGCGGCGAAAGTTATGTTTGGCCAGACGCTGCAACGGAAGACCCAACAATGCCGGGCTCATCTCCTTATCAAGCGCTCAAGTTGTGCGAGAACATGCGCAATCCCGCCAGTCCTGACGAAACCATACAGATCTATACCGTTGCTTTTCAGGCCCCACCAGCAGCTCAGGCGCTCCTCCAGCAATGCAGCGGCGCACAAAACTACTACCAAGCTGAAAATGCGGCTGATCTTAACGCAGCCTTCAAGGCGATCGCTGAGGAACTCAGCAAACTACGTGTTTCTGGCTAGTTCGAAGAAACCCCCGCGACATTCACAGGCTGGACAAAAAACGCGGCCCTCTCGGACCGCGTTTTTCTATTTAACCGTCTTGTTTGTTTTGCCGATTGGCAATCAAATCATCAACCACCGCAGGCTCAGCCAGCGTGGAGGTGTCTCCGAGATTGCCGAATTCATCCTCGGCAATTTTACGCAGGATGCGGCGCATAATTTTTCCAGACCGCGTTTTGGGCAGACCTGGGGCAAACTGGATCTTATCTGGGGATGCAATCGGCCCAATCTCACCACGTACATGCTTGACCAACTCTTTGCGCAGGTCATCGTCGCCCTCAAGACCAGCATTCAGCGTGATATAACAATAAATGCCCTGGCCTTTAATCTCGTGAGGATATCCAACAACGGCGGCTTCTGCGACCTTAGCGTGGGCGACAAGAGCGCTTTCCACTTCCGCAGTCCCCATACGGTGACCAGATACGTTGATCACGTCATCAACACGTCCAGTGATCCAATAGAAGCCATCTTCATCGCGACGACAGCCATCACCTGTAAAGTACATACCTTTGTAGGTTGAGAAGTAGGTCTGTATAAAACGTTCGTGATCTTCATAGACCGTGCGCATCTGGCCAGGCCAGCTATCCAGAATGACAAGATTGCCATTGGTTGCGCCTTCCAAAAAGTTACCCTTGTCATCAACCAAAGCAGGTTTAACACCAAAGAACGGACGTGTTGCCGAGCCGGGTTTCAGGTCCGTGGCACCAGGCAATGGGGTAATCAAAATACCGCCGGTTTCTGTTTGCCACCAGGTATCCATAATTGGACAATTGCCATTACCAACGACGTTGTAATACCACTCCCAGGCTTCCGGATTGATCGGTTCACCAACAGAGCCTAACAGGCGCAGTGATGAACGATCGGTGCGTGTAACAAAGTCATCGCCAGCACCCATCAACGCGCGAATAGCTGTTGGCGCGGTGTAGAAGGTGTTGACCTCCCACTTATCAACCACATGCCAGAATCGTGATGCTGTTGGGTAATTTGGCACACCTTCAAACATCAACGTGGTTGCACCGTTGGCAAGCGGACCATAGACAATGTAACTGTGGCCGGTCACCCAACCAACGTCTGCCGTACACCAATAGATGTCACCATCGTGATAATCAAAAACATATTGGTGGGTCATGGCGGCATAAAGCAGGTAGCCACCTGTCGTATGAACCACGCCCTTTGGCTGGCCGGTTGAACCTGATGTGTAGAGGATAAACAACGGATCCTCGGCATTCATTTCTTCCGGTTCACAGTCAGCGGATACCTTGACCAATTCTTCATGCAACCAAGTATTGCGATCTGGATCCCAGGGAATGTCATTGCCTGTACGACGAACAACCAGAACGTTCACGTCGTCAGAGCAAGTTTTAAGTGCTTCGTCAGTATTCTTTTTCAGCGGAACAGTGCGTCCACCACGCAGACCTTCGTCTGACGTAATGATCAACTTAGAAGTGGCGCCTTCAACCCGGTTCTGCAAACTGTCCGGCGAAAAGCCCGCAAAGACGATAGAGTGAACCGCACCAATGCGCGCGCAGGCCAGCATTGCATAAGCGGCTTCAGGAATCATCGGCAGATACAGCGTAACGCGATCACCCTTCTTGACACCTTGCGCTTTTAGAACGTTGGCAAATTTACAAACCCGCTCATGTAATTGCTTGTAAGTGATCTGCTCATCGTCGGTTGGATCATCGCCTTCCCAAATAATGGCAACCTGGTCACCGCGCGTTGCAAGGTGGCGATCAATGCAGTTGACTGAAACGTTTAATGTTCCATCTTCAAACCACTTAATAAAGACGTCGGGAGCATCGTAGGAGGTGTTCTTGACTTTCGTGTAGGGCTTTATCCAGTCGAGCCGCTTACCCATCTCACCCCAAAAACCGTCAGGATCATTAATTGAGCGCTCGTAGAGCTCCTTATAGCTCGCATTATTGATCCAGGCCTTTTCCGCCCATTCCGCTGTTACAGGGTGAAGCTTGACTTCTGACATTAAATTTCCTCCGCCAAAATCGTTTGTGGTCAGTCTTTGACCTATAATACAGGCCGTAAAACCTTGGTAGGGCATCCTTCCGCCAAGTACGAGATTAGTCATTTATCTCTCGTCGGCGCAGATACTCTTATGTCTTCACAGTATTGGGCTACGTAAGCTTGCACAACTCGTTCGTTGGTCGAATACGAATAGTTGCAGAATGCCTCTCAATCCAAAAAATCTATACGCCCAGATAGCCGATAATTATGCCTTGGATCAGCAGAACACCAAGCCAATGGGCCCCATCAATCAACGTTAGAGCACCTTTCGCGCCCTGATAGCCATGATTCACCACCAGCGTCGTGGCCACAAATCCGAACCAGGCAAAGGCGCCAGACAGCGCTCCATTCCAAGTCGTGACCTGACCATGACCGAGATGCCCGATGAGGCCTGCCAGCACGAAAGCCATGACCAACAGGGCAACGAACGTCATGACCAGAAGGACAGGCAGTGACTGACCAGCGTTCTTTATCTCCTGTTCCGTTTTGCCGATCGCGGCCATCCAAGGGTTGGAAAAGACGCCATACCAAACGCCACCAAACAAGAAACTTGCAATCGCAGCGACCGCAACCGCCACATAATTTATACCTGCAAAATCCATTTTGAGCCTCCCAGACGGGCTGTAAGCCCCTCGCCTCCCACCAGGGAACAAGTTTACCGGGTCATGAAAAATTGCAAAGCCCTTATTGCACCTGATCATCCACGTTTTCTAAAGGCTCGAAAAAATCACCCTTCATATCTGCCAGACGCTCGTCTTTTTGATCAACGCGTCTTCTAATTCACGCGTTACCGCCACCTCATAGGTTTCAAGGCAGCTGAAATCAGCAACTGGGAAATAACTTCGTTTTGGATCGCCGACAAAAACCAATGCACCATTCTGTTTGGCAGCCTTTGCAAAAGTCAGCGCCTGATCTGCCAATGCACGCTCATAAAACAGGTCTGCGATGATATAAACGTCATGGGCATTTGGTTCTTGGGTCAGAACATTTTTGCCGGTGACAGAGATCGCACACCCATTCAGCTCCGCGTTGAGTTTGGTCGCAATCACCGAAAATGGGTCAACGTCAGCAGCCGTCACCGAGGCAGCGCCACATAATTTGGCGGCAATCGCTGTGATGCCAGATCCCGTGCCAATATCTAAAACACGCTTCCCCGCAATCACGCTACGATGATCGAAGAGGTAGCGCGCAAGGGCCTGACCGCCCGCCCAGGCGAAAGCCCAAAAAGGTGGTGGAATATTTTGCTGCTGCAACTGTTCTTCTGTTTTCTGCCAAATTGGCAACGACTCTTCAGCGAGATAGAGCGTGATCTCTGGCACCAACGGCGGTGCTATAATTTTTGTATTCTCTCGGATGAAGGCCATCACGGCCGTCTCATCACTCATATCGAGCTGATGGCCCGTCAAGGTCGGTTCACGTCCTTGGCTTTCGGAATGTTGCGTCATCACTTGATCTTTTTGGGATCAAGACCACCCATCTTGCACACTTCATTCCATTGCGTCGGGCTGACCGACTGCACCGAAAGACGCATAGACGTGACCAAGGCCATTTCTTTCAGTCGCGGGTTTGCTTTCACGTCGACCAAGGTTACGGGATTTGGCATAGCGCAAACCGCACGGACATCAACACACTCCCACCGCTCATCATCAGTGGTCGAGTCTGGATGCGCTTCCGCTATTACTTCGCAAATACCAACAACCTCTTTGCCAATATTTGAGTGGTAGAAGAACCCTAGGTCACCGACTTTCATCGCCCGCATATTATTGCGGGCCAGATAATTGCGCACGCCATCCCACTCTTCTCCTCGTTTGCCCTTTGCTTTGAGATCATCAAACGAAAATGCGTTGGGCTCTGACTTGAACAGCCAGTATCCTTTTTTCAGTTTGGGGGCTTTTTGCGTTGCTCTTTTGCTCATGGAATTCTCAGCGCTGACCTTCTCGGCGGTTTTTCATTTTAGTCTTCAGCTTTTTGTGGCCGCAACATCAAGCGCTGAATTGCGTCATCAACGGAAAGATCTCCATTGAGAATGCCAGCGACAGCGAGTGTAATGGGCATTTCAATGTGTTTCTGCTGCGCAATGCGCGCCACAGCACCTGCTGTATAGACACCTTCGGTAACCGCAACACGGCCACCAAGTACCTCTTCTAACGGCGTGCCTTGTCCCAGCGCTGCACCAAGACTCATATTGCGCGACTTCGGCGAGCCACAGGTCAGGATCAGATCACCAAGGCCGGATAGACCCGTCAACGTTTCAGGTCTTGCACCATGTGCTTCACCAAAGCGGCGCAGTTCTGCAAAACCCCGGGTCACTAAGCCAGCATGCGCGCTGGTGCCAAGGCCTTTACCTTCAACAATACCAGCGGCGATCGCCATCACGTTTTTGAGGGCTCCACCTATCTCAACACCTGTGATGTCGTCGGTCCAATAGATCCGAAAGGATCGATTGCCAATGCCATCAGCCAGCGCCTGCCCCATCGCTTGGTCCCGGCAGGCCAACGTCACTGCAGCGGGAAGCCCACCGGCGACATCGATGGCAAAGCTTGGACCTGATAAAACAGCAATCGCTTGATCCGGCATAACCTCAGCTAAAACATCAGCCATCTGTTTGCCGGTCGCTTGTTCGATACCCTTGGCACACAACACAATGGGCGCAGAAGGTTTGAGATGTGGTTTTAGGTTTTCACTGACGGCGCGCACATGCTGCGCCGGCGCGACCATCAAAATGGCATCACAAGCGGCAAGGTCTGCCATGCTGCGCGTCGCGATAAGGCGTGGATCTAACGCAACGTCTGGCAAAAATGGTCGGTTGATGTGATCTACATTGATTGCCGTTACTGTTTCAGGCTCATTGGCCCAAAGCACGACATCATCACCTGACGCAGATAACGTCTGCGCCAGAGCTGTGCCCCAGGCGCCTCCTCCCACAATGCCAAATTTAGCAAACGTCATAAGTAATTTTGTCCTTCATCGCCTGGCACATTACACGCAGCATAAACATTTGAAACATGCGAAGCCATGTCTATGTCAGCTCTATGTCAGCGCTAAGCTTTGACGCCTGCACCAATGGCTGGTGGCGCATCAGGGTCAAGTGGCCAACGTGGGCGCACCAAACTGTCCAGAGGATCAGACTCGCCAAGATTTAAACGCTCTGCGCCGGCCCAGGCAATCATCGCACCGTTATCGGTACAAAGTGCAATCGGCGGCACACTCAAATCATAACCTGTCTCAGCACAAAGCGCATCCAGGGCTTCGCGCAAACGCACGTTTGCAGCAACACCGCCGGCAACCACCAAGGCACGCTGAGAACACTCCGACCAAAGGGGCTCAGAAAGCACCATCGCAGTGCGGACACGGTCTTTGACCGTATCTGTCACCGCGACTTCAAAGCTGGCACAAATATCCGCTAATGTTTGATCGTCAATTGGCTCAAGCGATTTTGCCAGCTGGCGCACCGCTGTTTTGAGACCAGCAAACGAAAAGTGAGCATCTTTGCGTCCGACCAAAGGCCGCGGCAGGGCAAATCGGTTTCCGTCACCACGCGCTGCATGCTTGGCAACGTCGGGGCCACCCGGAAAGCCAAGACCGAGTAACTTAGCCGTTTTATCGAAGGCCTCACCCAACGCATCATCAATCGTCGTGCCCAAGCGCACATAGTTACCAACACCTTTGACAAACAAAAGCTGTGTGTGTCCACCGGAGACCAACAGCATCAAATACGGCGGTCTGCGATTTTCGGTCAGGCCCACCGTCAAGGCGTGGGCTTCAAGATGATTGATTGCCAAAAAAGGTTTGCTGTGCGCCAGAGCAAGCGTCTTGCCTGTTACTGCACCCACAATGAGACCACTGTTGAGACCCGGGCCCGTGGTCGCCGCAATCGCATCTAGTTGACATAGAGACAGTTTCGCCTGACGCATAGCATCTTCGATCAGCACATCAAGGCAGGCGACATGCGCACGCGCTGCAATCTCAGGCACAACACCTCCAAAGGCACGGTGTTCATCCCACTGCGAGCGGACAACATTGGCTAAGATTTCACCACGCCCATCGGGAGCACGACGCACCACGGCGGCAGCGGTTTCATCACAGCTTGTTTCCAGGCCCAACACGCAAATGCGGCCATCAGTCATGTCGAGCCTTTGGTGGTTGGCGGCGTAGTCTTGATCTCACGTGTCGGCCATGGTCATGTCGGCTGAACGACGCGCTTTATCTCATTTGCTCTAACACCTGCGGAGCCCCCCTTGCAAGAAACACAATTCCGACTTGGCACCCGTGGCTCTCCGTTGGCCAGAGCGCAGGCTCATGAGGTCCGCGACAGGTTATGCAAAACACATGGTTTGGATGAAAGCGCGGTTGAAATCATCATCATCAAAACCACGGGCGACGCCATCACCGACAAGCCACTTGCGGATGTTGGTGGCAAAGGTCTGTTCACGAAGGAAATTGAAGAGGCTCTGCTCGCAAAAACTATCGATCTCGCCGTCCATTCGATGAAAGATGTTGAGACCACGTTGCCCGAGGGCTTGGCGATTGAGGCACTGCTACCACGTGAAGATGTCCGCGATGCCTTTATCAGCTTGACGTTTTCCGATCTCAACGAGCTGCCATCCGGTGCCCGCGTCGGAACCTCATCTTTGCGCCGCAGAGCGCAGCTTAAACGCGCCCGACCTGACATTGAAGTTATCGATTTTCGTGGCAATGTCGGTACGCGCTTGGAAAAGCTGCGCTCCGGCTTGGCGGACGCAACGTTTCTCGCTTGCGCTGGACTTAATCGCCTTGGCCTCTCCGATACCATCACGGCTGCCATCGAACCCGATGTCATGCTGCCTGCTGTAGCGCAGGGTGCCATTGGTCTTCAGATCCGGCAAGGTGACAGTAAAACAAAAGCGCTCGTTTCAGCTCTAAACGACACAACGACATCCGTGTGCGTTGCTGCCGAACGCGCGTTCCTTAAAGTGTTAGATGGCTCGTGTCGCACACCGATTGCTGGCTTGGCCACGCTACAACATGGCGAACTCACATTTACCGGCGAGACGTTGTCACCAGATGGACAAAAGCATCTCGGCACCAAAACCTCCGGACCTGTTGCCAACGCGCAAGAAATTGGTGAACACGCCGCCCAGGACTTATTGGATCGCGGTGCAAAAGCGCTGATCGGTTAAATCATGCATGTTCTCATAACCCGGCCCCACGACGACGGCGTTGCACTACAAGCCAAGTTGCGTGCCCTAGACATTCTGTCGACATTGGCACCAACGCAGGCCCTACAATTTGAAAAATTATCCAGCCTTGATCTTGATAATGTTCAAGCGTGTGTCGTGACCAGTCGCAACGGTCTCAAAAGTGTTGCACACAATGCACTGGTCGAAAGGCTATCCTCAAAGGCGCTTTATACCGTGGGTTCAGCAACGGCCGATTATGCAAAAACCCTTGGCCTCACGTCCGTACGCATAGGTCCGGGAACCGCAAAAGGTCTAGCTGAACAGATTATCAAAGAGTGTGATCCCAAAAAGGGGTCCATCCTTTACATTGCAGGAGCACATCTGGCGTTTGACCTCAAAACGGCTCTCGAAGTCGCTGGCTTTACCGTTCGCGAAGAAACAGCCTATCGCGCCGAACCCGTGTCGTGCTTTCCAGAGCCGGCAATTCATGCGTTGCGTGACAACAAAATTAACGCTGTCATTTTGATGTCGGCGCGCTCGGCAGCGTCTTTTGCCGCATTGGTCAAACACCATAATCTCACCAAGGCCACATCTCGGCTCCATTACTTTTGTTTATCTTCTTCGGTTAAGGACAGTCTCGTCTCGGCATTGCCTGACGTGCGTCAGGACTGCCTATTGGTGGCCCATCGTCCCAACACGGAAGAATTACTTGCCCTCATTACCCGCTTCGCGGCAAACTATCGCCAAATATCTTGAGTTAACACCACTTGGGACGTGGGCAAGCAGTGGTCACTCCACGCCGCGTGGGACTTGAACCACATACGGCGCTCGTCAGGCCACACCGTCCAAATGCGTATTCGGAGACCAAACCCTAATGACCTCGAACGATGACTCTCGTGATGGCAAAAAGCCGACGGGATCAAGCACCTCAGGCAAACGTCCACACGCCACGTTAGATCTCAAGGCCGTCGAGATTAAAGACCGCTCGGGCGGTAAGACGCGTTCATCATCAACGCCGTTAGCTGGATCCGCAGCAACAGAAACTGATGTTGACAAGAACGCCACTGAAGCAGCATCCAAACCACAGGCAACCGCTGGTATGAGTAGCTCAAAATCTCAATCTAAGTCATCACAAACAGATCCCAAATCGGCTGACAAAGATACGAACACCAGCGCACCAACCCCACCACCACAGATCGTCAAACGTCGCGGTGGACTTTTGGGGCCACTCGTTGGTGGAATTCTCGGTGGGCTGTTAGCGCTTTTTGGAGGCGATTACGCTTTGCAACGCCTTGGCGTACCCAAGCTCGCAGGAGCCGCGACGCAAAGTATGGACTCCATTGAAGCCCGTCTTGGTGATTTAGAACAACAGATCATATCAGGAGATGAAGGCGCAGATGGAAGTACGGACACGCAAACACTCGACACCATCACCAGCGAACTCGAGAAACTTAAAGCACTCTCCCAAACAACGGCTGGCCTTGTCGAACAGCAAAGCAAGTTAAGCCAGCAGGTCACCGCTCTCGCGAATCAACCGGAAGGGGTAGCCATCACCGGTGGTGAAGCCTTTACCCAACGCCTCAGTGACCTAGAGCGGCGGATTGCTCTGGTGTCTGCGGCGGCTGAAGCCAACCCAAACGCAGGGCCCATTCCACAAATCGCCGCGCTCTCCGAGAAAATGGCCAATCTCGAAACCGCCATCGCCAATCAAGCATCAACAGGAACCCCGAGCGGGCTGACAGAAGATGCTGAAACTCGTTTGAAGGCTGCTGTAGCGGCATCATCGGCGGCGCGCTCTGAAACACAGCGGCTCGATGGCGAATTCGCTGCCGTAAAAAGCACAGCAAATCGTCTTGATCAGCGCGTTGAAGCGTTGCAAAGCAGCTCCGACAAGCTCTCGGAAAGCATCAAAATTCTTAATGAGACGACATTGAAAATGTCATCAGAAATCTCAACGCTGCGCACCACACTGCAATCCGAACTGGGTGCCGTTGCCCGTCCTGCCGACATTAACGCTGCAGTCACACCCTACAAAGATCGCATCACCAGTCTTGAAAGTAATCTAAAAACGCTCGAAAAGCTTGAAGCCCAGCGCGCAGAGCAAGCTAAGTCTGTTGTGTTGTCTTTGGAACTTGCGAGCCTGCAACGCTCCGTGAACGCGGGTAGACCGTTTGCAGAAGAACTTGGCAAAGTAAAAGCTGCATCTGGCAATCAGGTCTCCTTGGATGCCCTTGACAAATTTGCCGTCCAAGGCGTTCCAACGCTCGCGACCTTGCAAGACAGCTTCCGTCCACTCATCCATACAATGCTGCAAGCAACAAAATCCAAAAAAGACAGTTCACTTTTGGAGCAGTTCGTGGATCAAGCCAAGTCCGTCGTCCGGGTTCGCAAAGTCAATCCCGAAAGTGACGACAAAAGCGTTGAAGCCATCGTCGCACGCATGGAGGAAAACCTTAAGATCGGTAAACTTTCAGCCGTCGTTGAAGAAGCCAGCGCGCTACCTGATGTCAATCGCGCACCCGCTCAAACCTGGCTGGACCAAGTTGCAGCACGAACAACGGTTGATAGCGTGATGCAAAGCCTGCAAAACCGTCTCAAGTCTTCGCTTAGCAATACCAACTTAACGCTACGCCCGTAATCTGAGGACCTCTTTAAGGAAACTACCCCGATGATCCGCCTTGTTGTGTTCCTCATTACTATTCTCGCTATTGCCAGCGGTCTCGCCTGGCTGGCAGACAGGCCTGGCTCTTTAGTCTTGAATTGGCAAGGTTATGAGATTGAAACCAGCGTCTTCCGAGCCATCGTAATTGTATCTCTGCTCGTTGCGCTTGGCCTGCTTGCTTGGAATGCATTACGCACGATTTGGCTGAGCCCAGCGCTGCTGGGTCGTTACATGCGAAAACAGCGCCAGCGCAAGGGTCTTGATGCGCTGTCCAGCGGTATGATTGCGATTAGCGCAGGTGATCGCGCATCAGCAGGCAGATACGCCCAACAGGCCCGCAAATCCCTGCCTAACGAGCCACTGACACACTTGTTGCGTGCGCAAACGGCACAACTGACCGGCGACCGCGCTACCGCCAAACGTATTTACGAATCGATGCTGTCGGCACCAGATACCGAACAGCTTGGTTTGCGTGGGCTTTATCTTGAAGCCACTGACATGAACGAGCCGGAGGCAGCACGCCACTTTGCTGCCCGTGCCCTAGCTGCCAATCCGACACTCAACTGGCCGGTGGACGCGACGTTCAAACATCAAGCCCAGGAAAAGAACTGGGTTGGCGCACTGGAAACACTGGCAACCGCACGCCGTTATGGCCATGTTGATAAGCCAACAGCGGACCGTCGCCGTGCTGTGTTGCTCACCGCACAAGCCCAACTGTTGGAAGATGGCCGCTCTGAAGAAGCCTTAAAGCTGGCACTTGAAGCGCATGGCCTTGCTAAGGATCTTGTCCCTGCTGCAGCCATTGCGGGTCGCTTGCTGGCCTCAAAAGGCAACACCAGCAAAGCCGCAAAAGTTTTGCAAAAAACATGGACACTGGCACCACACCCCGATCTTGCAACGGCATTTGCCTACGCGCGTATAGGCGACAGCCCCAAGGATCGCCTGGAGCGGGTTCGTAAACTTGCCGCCCTGACACCAAAAGATCCTGAAGGGCCAATTGCTCTTGCAACAGCGGCCCTCGAAGCACGAGAATTCGATGTTGCAAAGCATGCGCTTGCACCGTTGCTCGAAGACGGCCTTACACAGCGCGTCGCAACCTTGATGGCGCGCATTGAGGGCGAGCAAAACGGTGACAAAGGTCGCGTACGCGAGTGGCTTGCACGCGCCATCACAGCGGCACGCGATCCAGCCTGGACCGCTGACGGCGTCGTCTCGGAACAATGGGAACCCATCTCACCGGTATCGGGCGAATTGGATGCCTTTGAATGGCGCACACCTGTTGCGCGCGTTCCAGGGCAAAGCACACAACGACTGACTGACAATGCAGAAGAACTCATTGCAGTTCTGTCGGCCGCCCAACAGCAACCTACCATCGAAGCTGTCAGCGAAACTGCACCCGCAACCAGTGCCGACAAACCAAAAGTGGAAAAAGAACCGGTTGTCGTGACCGCTCAGACCACGAAGGTACAAGACACTCCTAAAACAGATCCAATTGACGCCAAGACAACGGACACTGTCGGGGATACACCAAGCAAAACACAAGGCGTCACGGCGGAGGCGGAACTCGTTACAGCAAAGCCGGGCGTTGGCCAGTACACCTCAAAAGGTGGCCGCAAAAAGAAAAAGAAGTTTCAGCACCAGCAAGCTTCCGTTTCTATAAAGCCTGAAAAAACAAATAAAGATGAGACACCTACCAAGAACAGCACCGCTCAACCGGCCAACTCAAAAGCAGATGGCAAACCAAAAAAAGAGCGGGAACCCTACGTGGCTCCACGTGCACCTGACGATCCAGGCCCCGATGCTGGCGACCAGGACATCACGACACCGACTTACAAAGGCTATCGTACAGCATCATCTTAACAATCGATCCAACATTGTTAAAAGCCCACATTTTTGCAATAACTCCTGACGCGTGACCTCAAGTTGCGTCCAAATTCCAATTAAAAAAATGTCACAAGCTGACGCAAAAGGGCTGCAATGGATTGGGACAGACTGCGCATCTTTAATGCTGTTGCAATAGCTGGAAGCTTCACTCACGCAGGTGAAACGCTCGGGCTAAGCCAGTCTGCAGTTTCACGCCAAATCTCAGCACTTGAGCGCGATTTAAAAACACCCCTGTTTCACCGACATGCACGCGGCTTGATGTTAACTGAGAACGGCGACACCTTATTTCAGACCGTGAGTGAAGTTGCAAATAAACTCAATCTGGCAGAATTGCTTCTGTCACAATCCCAAGACATACCAGCGGGCGACCTTAAAATAACGGCGCCCGTCGGCTTTGGTACGGTTTGGATTACCCAGCAACTACACGAATTCATGACGCTCTACCCGGAGATCAGCGTTGAGATTCTGCTTAACGATGAACAGATTGATCTGGCCATGCGTGCGGCGGACGTAGCGGTGTGGACCAAAGAACCCGATCACCCCGAACTCATCCGTCGTCCGCTCATGACCTCAAAGGTCCGCGCCTATGCGTCCAAAGGGTATGTCGAGAAGTTCGGCTCACCTAAAACAATTGCCGACCTTGATAACCATAAACTGGTTTCATATTCCGGCCATCCCGCACAGCACCTTGCGGCGGTGACATGGCTTGCCAATATCGGCCGCGGGGACAAACCACCAAGGCCAGCAGCGATCCAGGTTAACAGTGTTATCGCCATGAAATACGCTATCCGAGCGGGCCTTGGGATCGGTATGATCCCAGACTACCTGACGGGGCAAGAGAGCGATTTGGTCGGCGTGCTGAACGAAATTGAGCCACCAAAACTAACGCTTTACTTCGTTTATCCGGAAGAGCTAAAAAATTCAAAAAAAGTGCAGGTATTACGTGATTTTCTTGTCGCCAAAACGCACAACTAGCCGTACAAATAAGATCACGCGTCTATCGGGGATCTAATCGAAAACCGAGTTGCGTAGTCTATTTATCCGAGGAACGAGCCGAAACGGTTATTTGCCACCACCTTTCGGTGTCACCTATGGATGAATTTTAAACTTACCCGGGCTTCATGCCCGGTTTTTTTTTGGTCAGACATTTGGTCAGACGTAGCGCCAAGATGCGCCATATCAGGCGTCAGAACACATAGGCGGCGTGGTCGATTTGTCTGATTTGCAGAACGGCCTCTGCGAGGCTATCTAGTGTCCCAAATTACGGGCTGCCTGCGAACGCCCGTCCGATCTAACCGAACATGGTCAAATTGATGCAAAAAACGCTCTACGACAAAATCTTCGAAGACCACATTGTTGATCGCCAAGATGACGGCACCTGTGTCCTCTATATTGATCGCCACCTGATCCACGAAGTAACATCACCACAAGCGTTTGAGGGCTTGCGTATGGCGGGACGCACCGTCCGCGCACCGCAAAAGACTTTGGCCGTCGTCGACCACAACGTGCCAACGACCGACAGGTCAAAGGGCATTGCTGATGATGACAGCCGCATTCAGATTGAGACCCTTGCAAAAAACGCGGCGGATTTTGGCATTGAGTATTTCAATGAACGCGATGCGCGCCAGGGCATTGTGCACGTTGTTGGTCCCGAACAAGGTTTTACCTTACCTGGTACTACGATTGTTTGTGGCGATAGCCATACTTCGACGCATGGAGCCTTTGGCGCCTTGGCCCACGGCATCGGCACCAGTGAAGTCGAACACGTGCTCGCAACTCAAACACTGATCCAGAAAAAAGCAAAAAACATGCGGATCAACGTTGATGGCAAACTGCCTGAAGGCGTAACCGCAAAAGACATTATCCTTGCAATCATTGGTGAAATCGGCACCGCTGGCGGCACAGGACACGTCATGGAATATGCAGGCGAGGCCATTCGCGACCTATCGATGGAAGGTCGCATGACCATCTGCAATATGTCGATTGAGGGTGGCGCACGCGCAGGCCTCATTGCGCCTGACGAAAAGACCTATGAATTTTTAAAAGGGCGCCCGAAAGCACCAAAAGGTGCTGCGTGGGATATGGCCCGCAGTTATTGGGACACCTTGAAAACCGATGATGGCGCACACTTTGATCGTGAAGTGACGTTGGACGCGGCTAATCTGCCACCAATCATCACTTGGGGTACAAGCCCTGAAGATGTTGTCGCTGTGACCGGCACCGTACCTGATCCAGCTGCGACCGGTGATGCCAACAAAAAGGCGTCTATTAAACGCGCACTTGCCTACATGGGCCTTGAAGCCGGTGCAAAAATTACAGATGTGCCACTTGATGTCATCTGGATTGGGTCGTGCACCAACGGCCGTATCGAAGATTTACGCGCAGTGGCTAAAATCGTTGAAGGCCAAAAGATTTCATCAAACCTCGACTACGCGATGATTGTTCCAGGTTCCGGTTTGGTCAAAGCGCAGGCAGAAGCTGAAGGCCTCGATAAAATCTTTACCGAAGCCGGCTTTGAATGGCGCGAACCGGGTTGTTCGATGTGCCTGGGCATGAACCCTGATCAGTTGAAGCCTGGCCAGCGCTGTGCGTCGACGTCAAACCGCAACTTTGAAGGTCGTCAGGGATACAAAGGCCGTACACATCTGGTGTCGCCCCAAATGGCGGCTGCTGCGGCCATCGAAGGTCACTTCGTCGATATCCGGTCCTGGCAAGCTTAGAAGACGGGCCAGCCTCAGGAGGCTGGCTCCAAGGGGGAGGGGCGGTCAAACAGTTTGCGTCAAGTGTGGCTCGGGCATCCCGCCACGCGAATTTGATGTGAAAATTTCACACCCCTGCCTTGTCTTTGCCCCGTGGCCGGGTGATCTTCACCGCCTTGATACAGGACCAAAGACGGAAACCCGCCATTTTGAGCCAAATGATCAATCTCCCAAGACTATTCAATCAGCTATTTAAAGGTGTTTACCGCTTGCCCCGCGCTGGCACCCGTTTGGTGATTGCGCTCACGGCTGTTGCTGCACTCGCCGCTCCGACACTGAGTGACGGGCCACCAACCCCTGAAGAATATGTTTCACACGTCGGTGGCAATGCCAGAATTCTGGCCCCTGGTGAGTTCAAGCTCGATGGAAATAGTCAGTGGTGTGGCAAACGCCCTGTCGTGGTCGACGACAAGCTTGATGACTATGGCGCGGCCTACCCCGGCTTCCTGATTTTCAATTCCAAACTCATGTCGCAAGTTTCAACTCCGGTAAAATTCTGGATCTTTGCACATGAGTGTGCCCACCAGTTTCGTGGGCCGGATGAGAAAACGGCTGATTGTTTTGCCGTTCAACGCGGTCGTCGCCAGGGTTGGCTGACCATTGATGGCGTTGAAGAGATCTGCCGGTTCATCTCACCGGCCAAAGGCGACGTGATGCACTTTTCGGGCTCACACCGCTGTGAATATATGCGCCAGTGCTACACAGACACCAAAGTGCATTAAACGTACCCGGTCCGCCAATTAATCCCCGCCCCGGTCCGCCGCCCTTAAGCTATGGTATCTGACCTGTTTGAGGGGCATGGCATGCGCTTTGCCGACTATACCAAGCGCCTTTTGGGCCTCGCTGCAACGTTGCATCGCTGGATAGACCTCCTGTCGTGCCTGGATGCGGCGCGCAAAGCCAAGGTGGCCATCTATGCCGACCAGGTCGCCGATACCCTGGCACGGGCCGTCACAGCGATTGAGGAGCTTCATCAGCAACCCCAAAACACCCCAGCGCGGCGCCAAATGCTGCGTGAATTCGGCCGCATCAACGGTTATATCGAAACCATCGTCGAAACATTGACCAACCACCTTGACGGGCGAAAGCTTGCTGGCGTTAAAAGGCGACTGGATCAGCTTGATGCGCTTGGACCGGACGAGAGCCTGGACCCACTGACCGCCAGCCGCCGATTAGACAGGCTGGTCTCATGTGAAGGCTATTTCCGAGCACTCGGCGACGCTTTACGTGCCTAGAGCATCCTGCGTTTAGTCAAACGCAGATATAGTGCTCTAACACAATCCAACACGGGGCTGCCCAGTGTTGGAATGATTTTTGTCCAACACAGCGCAAACTTGTGTTGGCATGACTTTTGAGGAGAGAATGGAAAAATTTACCACTTTGCGCGCAACCGCCGCGCCGCTGCCCATGCGCAATGTCGATACCGACATGATCATACCAAAACAATTCTTGAAAACCATCAAGCGCACCGGCCTTGGCGCATCATTGTTTTACGAACTGCGCTTCAATGAAGACGGAACGCCCAACAAAGACTTTGTCCTCAATAATCCAGCGCACAAGGATGCTGAGATCCTTGTCACTGGTGAAAATTTCGGCTGTGGCTCTTCACGCGAGCACGCACCGTGGGCACTGTTGGACTACGGGTTTCGCTGTGTCATTGCACCAGACTTTGCAGACATCTTTTACAACAACTGCTTCCAGAATGGCATCTTGCCCATCAAGCTGCCACAGGAAGAGGTTGATAAATTGATGGATGACGCAGAACGTGGCGCCAACGCTGTCATTACCGTTGACCTTGAAACACAAGAAATTCGCGGACCTGATGGTGGTGTCATCAAGTTTGAAATCGATCCATTCCGCAAACATTGCCTGATCAACGGTCTTGATAACATCGGCCTGACGCTCAAGAAGACGGACGCCATTTCGTCCTATGAAGAAAAGGCAGGCACCACGCGTCCGTGGGCTTAATCCAACAAAGCCCAACAATTCCTTGCCAACACAGCGCCCAGAAGAACGCCGAAGGAGATCACGATGGCACAAGCAATTCATATGATGGTGCGCGTTTTAAACGAAGCGCGCTCCGTTGCCTTTTATGAAAAAGCCTTTGGATTGACGATTGCTGATCGTGTCGATTTTGATGGCTTCACGCTGATCTATATGTCCAATCCCGAAGCTCCGTTTGAGATTGAATTGACGGTCAACAAGGGGCAGGGCGAAGCCTATGACCTCGGTAACGGCTATGGGCATGTTGCCTTTGCTGTCGACGACCTCAAAGTCGAACACACGCGT
Organism: Hyphomicrobiaceae bacterium; assembly: GCA_021775735.1. Classification (GTDB taxonomy): domain Bacteria; phylum Pseudomonadota; class Alphaproteobacteria; order Rhizobiales; family Hyphomicrobiaceae; genus JAHZKN01. The sequence goes on along the minus strand of JAJFHG010000021.1, from coordinate 2,646 downwards.
CTGGTCAACGCAGGCCTAACACCTGGCGACATCAAAGAGATGGCCCACAACGGTCAACCCTTTGGCACGTTCTTCTTCATTCAAGATCCGGATGGCTACAAGATCGAGGTTCTACAAAAGGGTGGCCGGTTTGTTTAGGCGCAAACTGACTGATACTCGGACAACAAATGGCCAGTCACTTGGAATTCCCGTCGATACATTGATAAACGTTTGGCTTTATACAGAAGCAGACATGCAATTTTTCGATAACGCCAACGCGAAAAGGCGCTTTGGATCTTCGCTTGCACGATAATTTAAACCGTTGCGCCACGACATATCAAAAACCAAGTTCTGTCCGGCGTGACACAGCCGTGCCCAGTGGGTTTTGTTTTTCTGTAACGAAAGGAAGCGCCTTTGAGCGAACTGCATTCTTAGCAATCCAATGTTCCTTGTCCTCCGGCATATCAATTACGTCATAAATTGCTTTGACAGGACAAGCCGGGATGCAAGCGCCGCAATCGACACAAACATCAGGATCTATATAGACGCGTAATGTATCAATATGAAAACACTTAACTGGGCAACGCGATACACAGTCTGTGAAGCGACATGAATAGCAGTTTTCAGTTACAACATGGGGCATCAAAGCTCGTCCTTAATAGAAGGCATTTCAGCGTTTATAGTCTCTGAAAAACCAGAGATGCGACTTGAACCCACTGACGGGATCCATTTGAATATTAGTTCGTTTTTGTTTTTTTGGGCAAGGACTCAAATTCTTCCAAAGTGACGGGCAAGGTCTGGTCCTGGCCAAGTTTGGCTGCTCAAGGCGAAGCAGACCACATCTGTTCCCTAGGGAACAGATGCCCAAGCCCTAGTCCCTATATTGAATTATTGAGATAACAGCAGGCCATTGCGACGCGCACGGCTGCACCGTGCCCCAATGAGCCACCGGGAGATGGTAATGTCGCGCCCATTTAATGTCGTCAGTCTCGCCCTCCTTCAAATCAGCATTGCCACTCCGTGCTTTGCCGGCATGCAGAAAGATCTGACCAACTGCATAGCTGGTGACGGCCATGCAAGTGCAGCGGCCTGTACACGCATTCTGAAAAGCGGGAGGCTTCCGCGCAAGCAATTCTTCATTGCGCATTTTAATCGTGCCTGGGCCTATCGTAATGCCGGCGATTTTGAAAAGGCTCTTGTGGACTTTGACAGGGCAGCAAAACTCAACCCGAAACACGCAGACACATACTACAGCCGTTCCATTGTTCACTATGATCGGAACGAAATTGAGAAGTCGCTGAGTGATCTTGACAGGTACTTGAAGCGAAAAGGGGACAAACAGGTCACGTACTATAATAGAGCACTCATGTTCCGAAGATTAGGCAAGCCAGATCTTGCACTTGCCGACCTAAAAAAAGCGCGCGCACTCAAACCATCCGATCAGAATATCGCCGTGCTGCGAGCCTTGACCTTGTCCGACCTGCATGATCACCCGACAGCACGATCTGAAATCGACGACACGATTGCTGCAGAGCCGAATAACGCTGGTGCCTATTATGCACGCGCTGTCATTTTGTTTCGCAGTCAGCTTTGGGACGAAGCAAAGACGGACGTGGAAAAAGCCATAGCAATTCAAAATACGTTTCCTGCAGCGCACGTGCTACTGGGACAAATCTTGGCGCATCGCGGAGACTCTTATGCTGCAAAGGCACGTTACGAGCGTGCAATCGATTTGCCAGCCACATCCGTCGAGGCATTGTACGCACGAGATGAGGCGCGTACCCTGCTCAAAGGACTGTCTCACAAAAAGCCCGCGCGCGTTGCTGCATCCAACGGCTCTCCCAACTGCAGACGTTTTCTGCCGGCGGCCGGCATCACTATCCCCATCTATTGTGGCGATTGATGTGCTTGGAACCTGCAGTCCGTGGCGAGCTGGACAGCTGCGATCACCCAAGCGTCACCCTCGGATGTCATAATCACGGGGAACACCTTGCCTGGTTCTGACCCAGTTCCCACCCAATCATGGCTCGCTTGCGTGTCAGGCCCCAGCGATAACCACCAAGACCACCGTCCGCGCGCATCACGCGATGACACGGCACAACAAATGAAATGGGGTTGTTGCCAATCGCAGTTCCGACAGCGCGGGTTGCGCGGGGGTTGCCAATGTCTTCTGCAATCACTTTGTAACTTGTGGCGCCAGCAAACGGCACCTGTAACAACGCTTGCCAGACGCGGATTTCGAAATCGGTGCCGATCAAAACAATCCTGAGGGTTTGAGATTGCCCAACGCCATTTGCAAACTGTGAAAAGGCCGCGCGGACACTCGCCTCCGTCGCACCTTCATCGCGGACAAACTCTGCCGCTGGCCAACGCTGGCGATACGTTTCTAGGGCATCCTCGACATGCTCACCGCTATCCTCGTTGGCAAATGATAGTCCCGCCAAACCACGTGATGTGTTCACCGCCACGGCGCGCCCAAACGGTGTATTGTGAAAACCAAATGTGAAGGTCGTACCCGCACCACGGGTTTTGATGTCACCCGGCGTCAGGGCTTCATAAGACACACAGAGGTCATGAAGACGACCGCCGCCCGACAACCCGCTATCGTGGGCCGCTTCCAAAACGGTTGCCGACTGGCTGAGAAGTTGGCGCGCGTGGTCGAGCGTA
>JAJFHG010000003.1 GCA_021775735.1 Hyphomicrobiaceae bacterium | reverse complement strand
TGCCGCCCGTGGCAGTGTTTGTATTTCTTGCCCGAACCGCAGGGGCATTGCTTATTGCGAGCAACCTTGCCCCATGTTGATGGATTTTCCGGATCAATTTCAGCGACATCAGAAATGCGGGTGCGAATAGGCGCTTGTTTCTCTTCGCGCGCACGGTGTTCATCTTCGGCATCAAGCGCTTTGTTTGCCATGCGTAGTTCATCAACCAAATCGTCCGGAAGATCATCAGTCATTTCATCAAGGCCAGTGCTGAAATCAACATGATGAGCTTCCATTTCTGGCAGCTCTTGGTTCTGCATGCGCGCAATTTCTTCGTCTGACAGCGGCTCAACGTGCATCAGGTGGCCCGTCGTAAGCTCACGCAGCTTGGTCAACAACGCTTCAAACAATACAAACGCCTCAGTTTTGTATTCATTCAACGGATCGCGCTGACCATAGGCACGAAAACCAATCACCTGACGCAGATGATCCAGCATGATCAAATGCTCACGCCACAAATTATCGAGCGTTTGCAGGAGAACCATCTTTTCAACTTGCTTGTAGTTCTCTTCACCAAACTCTCGCGACTTGGCTTCAGCTTTTTCATCTGCAGCCTTAATCAAGCGCTCAACAATCTCTTGGTCTGCAATACCTTCTTCATCGGCCCATTCCTTGATCGGGAGGTCAAGGGCAAACAAGGCGGTTACGGCTTCCCGCAAGCCTTCAGCGTCCCACTGCTCTGCATAAGCGTTTTCAGGGATAAAGCGGGCAACCATGTCTTCAACAATATGATGACGCATATCCGTCACCATGCCGGTGATGTCATCTTCCGCCATAATGTCGATGCGCTGATCAAAGATGACCTTGCGCTGGTCATTCATCACATCATCGTATTTCAGGATGTGCTTACGAATATCAAAGTTGCGCGCCTCAACTTTTTTCTGTGCCATTTCAAGGCTTTTGTTCATCCACTTGTGCGCAATCGCTTCACCTTCTTGCAGACCAAGTGTTTGCAACATGGAATCCATTTTCTCTGATCCAAAGATACGCATCAGATCATCATCAAGTGCGAGATAGAATTTGGATCGACCAGGGTCACCTTGACGACCCGAACGCCCACGAAGCTGATTGTCGATGCGACGACTTTCGTGGCGCTCGGTGCCAAGCACATAAAGGCCACCGGCTTCTAGCGCTCGTTCCTTTTTGGTCCCGACATCAGCCTCAATTTCGGCGCGGCGCTTCCCGATCGCCTTCTCATCAGGACCATTGCCCGATTTAGAATTTTCCTCAATCCAGTCCTTGAGCTGATACTCAACGTTACCGCCCAGTTGAATATCAGTGCCACGTCCAGCCATATTGGTTGCGATGGTTACAGCACCAGGCACACCAGCCTGGGCAATAATGACCGCTTCCTGTTCGTGGTAACGTGCATTCAAGACTTTATGTGGGACAGAAGCTGCTTTTCCCTTTGTGCGTGCAGCAACATCTTTCAGATACGTTGCTATGTCTGTGATCTCCGCTTTGAGATCGGCCTCCTTATCAGAAAGCTTTTCAGCTTGGCCTTGCAGTGTGCCAGCCAGCTTGGCGATGTACGTCTTGTCGCTCAATAATGCTGAGAGTTCTTCAGATTTTTCAATCGACGTTGTGCCGACCAAAATCGGTTGGTCGCGCCTGTGGCAATCGGCAATCGTCGCAACGATGGCTGCTAATTTTTCGCGCTGTGTACGGTAAATCTCATCGTCGTCATCTCGGCGTGAAATATCGACGTTGGTTGGCACCTCAACCAAGTCCAATCCATAAATATCCATGAACTCGCTGGCTTCCGTCGCTGCAGTACCGGTCATGCCAGCAAGTTTGTTGTAAAGGCGGAAGTAGTTCTGGAATGTAATCGAAGCGAGTGTCTGGTTTTCTGGATTGATTTCAACATGCTCTTTAGCTTCCAATGCCTGATGCAAGCCTTCTGAAAAGCGCCGACCTGGCATCATCCGTCCAGTAAACTCGTCGATGATGATCACTTCGCCGTTCTTGACGATGTAATCCTTGTCACGCTGGAATAGCTTATGTGCTTTCAGTGCCTGATTGACGTGATGCACAATACTTACGTTCTCAATGTCGTACATTGAGCCCGTGAGCATGCCTTTTTCTGTCAAGATCGCTTCCATCCGATCATTGCCAGCTTCGGTAAGCGATACCTGGCGCTGCTTTTCATCCAGCTCATAATCTTCAGGTTTCAGGTCTGGGATGAGGGCATCCGCAGCGTTGTAAAGATCCGCTTTATCTTCAACGGGACCAGAAATAATGAGCGGCGTTCTGGCTTCATCAATCAGAATGGAGTCGACTTCATCGACAATGGCGTAGGCATGGCCACGCTGGACCATTTCCTCGGTATCCATTTTCATGTTGTCGCGCAGGTAGTCAAAACCAAGCTCATTGTTCGTCGCATAGGTGACGTCTGCTGCATACGCACTTTGGCGTTCGTCATCTTCCAAACCATGAACGATGCAGGCAACGCTGAGCCCCAAAAACTTATAAACCTCTCCCATCCATTCAGCGTCACGTTGGGCAAGATAATCATTGACGGTAACAACGTGCACACCTTTGGCAGGCAACGCGTTGAGATAAACTGCAAGCGTAGCAACCAGCGTTTTACCTTCGCCCGTTTTCATCTCAGCAATTGAGTTTTCGTGCAAAACCATGCCGCCGACGAGTTGGACGTCAAAATGGCGCTGGCCTAGCGTACGCTTTGCCGCTTCGCGTACGGTAGCGAATGCTGGCACCAGAAGATCGTCCAGGGCTACTCCGTCTTTGAGTTGCTGACGAAACTCTTCTGTACGGCCGAGCAATTCTGCGTCAGACAGCTTTTCCAGTTCAGGCTCAAGCGCGTTGATCGCATCTACGCGCGGCTTGTAGCGCCGAACCCGACGATCATTTGACGAGCCAAAGAATTTTGTTGCCAGAGAATTGATGGAGAGCATCAATTGGTGTCCTTAAGTCATGTTCGCGGCCATCAAGTTGTGGCCTCAAGATGGGCTTCAATTCAGATTTGCATGAGGTGAACCGATTTCAAGATCCTGAGAGGAGCCTTTGCGGGAAATAGCGGCCTCAAGTGGGCATTTCCAGGCCCAATCAACTGCGAGACACATAAGAAGCTGCACCACCAATTGTCAACGCGGCACGGGCTCAGTAGCTGATCCCCAGCCCCTCAGAATGGGCGATTGCTGGCCGTTAAACAGGATGGTGGAAAGGTAACTTGGCATTCGGGGCGGCAATAGGCTAAACCGGCCCCAGTTTGCGCATTGGTCCTGTTAAAATTGGAAAGCCCAACCTTTATACAGCCAATTGGTGTTCCAAGGTTATCCTGCAATGGACCAAACAACGCACCCGTACCAAACCTAAAATCAAGGATCTAAGCCCCGTGACCAGAATTACGACATTTCTGCCAACACGCCTTGCTCTTGCCAGCCTGTGCGTTGCCACTGCCGCCCTCACGCTTGGCGCATGTGATGATGAAGCCAAAGACACCAATGCTACGTCGACATCAGGATCGGGCACGACAGCCGCCCCACGCGCTGGCAAAGCTGTTGCCAATGTTGACGGTATTCCGATTTTAGAAGCTGATCTTGAATTGGCCGAAGCAGAGATCGGGGGCAACCTTGGCACCCTAGATGCCAACACAAAGCGGCGGGTCCTGATTGAATATCTGGTTGAAAACCAACTGTTTGCGAATGCCGCCAACAAAGACAAATTAGCCTCAGGCCCTGATTTTGATCGTCGGCTGGCTTACTGGCACCAACGCGCGCTGCGCGAAGCCTACTTTGACAAAAACGTGAAATCCAAAATTGGTGTTGCTGCGGCCAAGGCGCTCTATGACGATAAAGTTAAAATGATTAAGCCAGAAGAAGAAGTCGAAGCACGACACATTCTGGTGTCTAAAGAAGAAGACGCCAAAGATTTGGTCGCCAAGATTCGTGCGGGTGCTAAGTTTGCGGAATTAGCCAAAGAACATTCAGGCGATGCTGGCTCAAAAGAGAAGGGTGGTCTGCTTGGCTATTTTGGCAAAGGTCAGATGGTCCCGCAGTTTGAGCAGGCTGCATTTGCGCTCAAGTCAGGTGACGTTTCAGATCCTGTAAAAAGTCAATTCGGCTGGCACATCATCAAGGTAGAGAACCGTCGTGCAAAACCTGCACCTAAGTTTGATGCCGTGAAGGACCAAATCCTTGGATCTTTGATCCATAAGCGGGCACAGAAAGTTGCTGAAGAACTGCGCAAGAGCGCAAAGATTGAGTATCTGGACCCCAAGATCAAAGCCATGGTTGAGGCTGACGAAAAACGCAAAGCCTCAACGCAGGCCGCGCTTGAAAAGCAAATGAAAGAGCAGATTGAAAAAATGAAGCTCCAGCAGAAAGACAAAGCCAAGTCAGGTGATGCGACAGAACAGGCAGACAGTGACAAGGCGTCTCCTCCAGAACCTGCTCCGACACCCTAACAACGCTGACGACAGCACAAACAAATATGCTATGCATCAGGCCGCTACCGCCAGGGTAGCGGCCCGTTTTTTTGCAACGGGTCCTCACTTAGAGAACAAGTTGGACGGCCTATGAGCAAACCTCCGGCACAGTCGCCATTTGCCCCAAAGAAATTTCCACGCATGCCAAAGATCGATGGCATTCGCTTTGCAACGACAGAAGCTGGCATTCACTACCGTGATCGTGATGACTTATTGCTTGCCTTGTTTGATCCTGGGACAACTGTTGCTGGAACACTAACACGCTCCAAGACTGCTGCTGCGCCGGTGTTATGGTGTCGGAAAAAATTAAAATCAGGTTCCGCACGTGCGCTGGTCGTGAACTCTGGCAATGCCAATGCTTTTACTGGCCAACGTGGAGAAGAGGCTGTCAAAATCACCGCGACAGCAGCAGCTCATGCTGCAGGTTGCGCACAACGGGAAGTGTTTGTCGCTTCGACAGGTGTCATTGGTGAGCCTCTCGACGCGCATGCATTCGCACATTTACTTGGCAATATGTCCAAAACGGCAAAAGGCGGTGGATTTCTCGACGCGGCCAAGGCGATTATGACGACCGATACCTACGCCAAGGTTGCATCAATCAAAACCGAAATAGCAGGAACGCCCGTTACAATTAATGCCATTGCCAAAGGGGCGGGAATGATCGCACCAGATATGGCGACAATGTTGTGCTTTATCTTTACCGATGCTGCTCTGAGTAGTGACGTGTTGCAAGCAATTCTTAGCGAGCATGTGCAAACGACATTCAACTGCATGACTGTTGATGGCGACACGTCCACCAGCGACACCTGCCTGCTGTTTGCCACTGGCAAAGCTCGGAAGCGCGGGCAAAAACGGGTTGCGTCAGCAAATAGTAAAAACCTCAACGCATTTTCAGATGCCCTGCGCGCCATCATGCAGAACTTAGCAATTCAAATTGCCAAGGATGGCGAAGGGCTATCAAAATTCGTGACCATTGACGTGGCGGGTGCAAAAACCTGGGCCGCTGCACGACTCATTGCGCTTGCCTGCGCCAATTCCCCAATCTTGAAAACCGCGATCGCCGGAGAAGATCCAAATTGGGGGCGTGTTGTAATGGCGGTTGGAAAAGCGGGGCAAGCGGCTAATCGTGATAAACTCGCGATTTGGTTCGGGCCGCATTGCGTCGCGCTCAATGGTGAGCGCGCGCCGAACTACAGCGAGGCGGCCGCCGCAAAATACATGAAGAATGACCATATCAATTTGAAAATTGACGTTGGTGTTGGCGAGGCTTCAGCCACAGTTTGGACCTGCGATTTGACGCATGACTACATCACCATCAATGCCGATTACCGAACTTAATATGGACCGAACCAAACTCATGGATCACTCGTTTTGGCTTAAGCGTTGGCAAAATGCAGATACTGGTTTTCACCGGTCTGAGGCCCATCCCATGCTTAAAGCCCATTGGTCAGAGCTAGAGCTTACAAATGGAAGTCATGTTTTTGTCCCGCTGTGCGGCAAAAGCTCGGACATGATTTGGCTCGCCGAACAGGGGCATCACGTGGTTGGCGCAGAGCTCAGCTCTGTTGCAATCGATAGCTTCTTTGACGGTCTCAATCTCACTCCCAACGTGAAATACAACAACGGGTCGACGTTAAAAAGCGCAGACCGCTTTAGCCTGTGGGAGTCTGATGTACTTAAACTGACGCGCCGTGACATTGGTAAAATTGCAGCCGTCTATGATCGTGCCGCTCTCGTTGCCCTTCCGCCTGACATGCAGGCCCAATATGCAAATCTACTCACGCATTTGATGCCTGCAGGAAGTCAACTGTTTTTGATTAGCCTGGACTATGATCCGAAAGAGATCAAAGGACCTCCATTTGCCATATCCGATGACAAGATTACAAAGTTGTTTTCGCAGCACTTCGAGATCACTTGCCGCACAATCAATTCTGCGGCGCTTGACGAAAGCCAAAACCTCAAAGAGCGCGGCCTAACTGCGTTGACCGAAAGCCTCTATGTCCTAACACGTCGCAGCTAACTTAGCCCCGATAACGCAGCATGAAACCCATTCTACTTGTCTCCGCCGTCGCTTTGATTGACCCCGATAATCGTGTGCTGATTGCGCAGCGCCCGGAAGGCAAATCGATGGCCGGTCTGTGGGAATTTCCTGGCGGCAAAGTGCAGACGGGGGAAACACCCGAAGCAGCCCTACGGCGCGAACTCAAAGAAGAACTTGGCATTGAAGTCTGCGAAACCTGCTTGGCACCCTTCACTTTTGCAAGTCACAGCTATGATGACTTTCATCTACTGATGCCGCTCTTCATTTGTCGAACATGGGACGGTGAACCAATATCACGGGAAAACCAGAAGCTCGCCTGGGTACGCGCCAAAGCCTTAAAAAACTATCCAATGCCAGAAGCGGATATTCCGCTCATTCCGTGGTTGAGAGATTTTCTCGACTAGCTTTGCCGTCGTCTCTGGCGGATATAATCGAGATTGATACAAACACAAACAAAGAAGCCGCCGGGTTTCCCCAGCGGCTTCATTTGATTTTGTGGTCTTAGCTTGAGATACGTCTCAACTTTTTTTCGCTCGATTTATCCGAAAACCGGTATCCACTTTTCGGATCTCGCGATCTTAGAAGTTGATCAGCGCACCAGCCTTGATCAGATCGAACTCTTCGAAGTCGTTCTGACCTGCTGCAAGACCGTTGTTTGCGCAGC
>JAJFHG010000020.1 GCA_021775735.1 Hyphomicrobiaceae bacterium | reverse complement strand
GGCAATAGAGTCTTCCTTTTGGGCGGTGCTTGAACGAGTCAAGTCCATCCCCAATTGGAAGAGGGCGTCTTCGTAGGCCATGAGACCCTCCCCAACCAGCAGATAGAGTGACCCGCCCGCTCCTTACCTTCATTGGCTTGGGGATTTTGTCCTTGCGCTTTAGGGCAGGTGGACGAACGGAGGCGTTTCATATGATGGAGCTCGGTGTTCATCGCAAGGAAAAAATGGGTTTTCCGTGGGAAAAACTTCTTTTCAACTTTCAACCAACGTTAAGAGACAGGATTGTGACAGTTGGGTCGCAGCTGTCCAGGACGTTTTAACGCAGGAAACGGTCAAGCAATTCACCTGTGGGATTTGCTTTTTTGTCGCCACTATTGCTGCCACCGCCGAGAAGCCCGTCTAAGATCTCGCCTGTATTTTTGCCCTTAAATTGTTCGCCAAGCTTTTTAACGGCGTCGATGGCCTTATCTGGGTTGGCGAGGATGTCGCCAATCTCAGGCTGTATGCTGGGCTTTGCCCACGGCCCTTTAATCCGTACCGGAATTTCCAAGCCACTGCCTGCATCCGCGCCACCTTGGCCTTCGAGACTGGCAACGAGTTTGGGCCTGAGAAGGTAATCAATCTGCTGGGCGCCGATCATGACAGAACCCTGGCCTGTCACGCGCATCAAAGGGCTGATAAGTTGCAAGTCTTGATTGTTGGCAATACCGCCCTGGATGGCCCAACTTGAGGTCAGGCTGGAGAAGTCGGTTTTTTCAGCAGAGGAACCGGATAGATTTGTGAAGTTGCCTTGGCTGACGCTACGGATCAGCTTCGGAATGTTGACTCCGATAATCGCACCATCGTTGAATTTGATGTTGGCATTACCATTGAGCGCATTCATGATCTGGTGTTGTGAGGCACCGGTTCCGGTGACGGCTAATGATATGGTTCCCTTGCCGGCAAGCCAGTCCTGACCGGCTGCATCTTTCAGCAGCGTGCGTGCCTCAACGTCAGACAGCGTGAGATCGGCTCCAACGGCGATAGTCTTTCCGCTCGACCCGTTTGCCGTGACAACGCCCTTGCCGCGTCCGCTATACAAATTCAGATCTCTTAGTGTCGTTTTGAGAACTTTGTTTTTAAGATTGACGTTGAGATCAGACTGTCCAATTTTTAAATTGTTGATGAACAGACGGCCAATCGTGAGGTCGGCGTCTGCATCTACAGCACCCAGTGCAGCAGCGTTCATCGGATCGCGGCTCCAGCCACTACGCTGGGTGTAGCCTTTGACGCGCGTACCCGATGAGCTGAGTAGATCTTCAATCGAGTTTGGTTTTGCCGAACCTGCTGCTGGCGCTTTCACAGCGGCAGGTCGTTGTGCTGGCGGAGCGGAGGGGGACGTCCGATCACCGAGGTAATTGTTGAGGTCGAGCTGTGAGAGCGTGAGCTTGGCGGTGATGTAGGGGCGTGCGGCGCCGGTTTTTACGGTCACAGTGCCTTTCGCCATCTGATTATCAAGTCCGAGCTTGGCGGAGGTTAGGCTGTGTGTTGTGCCTTTAGAGTTCAATAAGCCACTTAATTGCAATGGCCCATAGCCACGTGCTGGCGGCAAGGTTGAACCAACCCATTTTGCAAGCCTGCGCACGGAGGGACTGTTGAGGGCAACTGCGCCTTTCGCGGCGATCTCTTCTGCAAAATGTAACGATCCATCATAGCGACCGGAGACAGGACCACTGGCCATTTTGAGTACCAGGTTTGCTGGCTTGGTGCGTAGAATGGCGTCCACCGAAGTCAGCTTGGCGTTAAAATCAATCTCTTCCTTACGCCAGACGACACTCCCCTTGGCATCAAGAGGTGCCAAAATGTTATCGAGACCAAGACGGACATTCACGGCACCAAGATGTTGTTTGGCACCGTTGCGTGCATCTGCGTAGCGGATAGTTCCGTTGACAATTCTGACATCAGCCAACTGTAATTGACTGAGTTGCGTTAGTTTTTGAGCGCTTGGTTGTTGGTTGCGCGCCCGACTTGAATTTTTGAGAAAGTCGCGTGCGTCCGTCGATAAACCACCAGGCACATCAGATGCAGTGCCCGCCGCTTGTGCCAAGCGCACGCGTGGCGTGGTGTGAGTTAGGCGTGCAAAGTCCCAACTTTTGGCGCCTGTTTTATCAACACGCAAATCAATGACCGGCTGCTGAAGAACCAAGCGATCAATAGAAACCTCACGCTTTAGGAGCGGCAGCAAACGCACAGACACATCAAGTCCAGCCATTTTTGCAAATGCTGCACCGGACATACCTGGAGGTGGAGACAGCGTCACGTCTTTCATGGAAAGACCAATTGAGGGAAACACAGTGAACTTTGTCGGGCCTGCTATGGATAACGTGCGCCCGGTGCGTGACTTCACCTGATCAATCAGTTGCGCGCGAATTAGGTCTGTTGGCGGATTGGAGATCAAAAATACACCCGCTGCAGAGACAACGGCAATCACGCCAAGCAATACCACGAACAAAATTGCGCCAAGACCAGAGCGTTTTTTGCGCGGCCGTCGTGGCGGACCTCCATGGTGACGCTGTGGGGCCCTGAGGGATGGCGGGTGTTGCGGGTTTTGACCGTGCCCATAGGCGCGCTCTTCAAAACTCGGGTAGGCTTCAAGGGGTGGCGGACCCGGTCGGCGCGGATCGGTCATGATCAAAAATCTCACACTATTCTGGTTAGCTGAGTGCGCCTTAGCCCCACCCCGCAAATGGGCTCAGCGATTGGGCGACTCATCAATCTGATCTAATCATACTGAGAATTGTGGTCATCAGCAGCCTGTCTCACCCCTTCACGCACATAACTTTTTTGCTGAAATGAGCGCTTCGGACGCTCACGAACTCCGTTTTTCTCGGGATTTTCAGCCAAGTCTCTGGCCCGGTCTCTGGCCCGGTCTCTGGAGTGACAAAATTCCGTCTCGTTTCGGGCACACGAGTCACACAGATTCAACCTATGGATGAATCTAGATCGACATATACAACCTTTAGGCAACTGCTGGCGGCCTGTCTTTTTATTGCGATGCCGCTGGGTATTGGATCGACCACCGCAGCGGGACAGGACCGGGGCAAGGATATAACCGGTCATGCGCGCGTTGTGGACGGCGATACTCTTGATATTTTAGGTGTCCGCGTGCGTTTGGAGGGTATAGATGCGCCAGAACGCGGCCAGCGCTGCAAACGGCGTTGGTTGCCGCTCACGTGGCGGTGTGGACGAACGGCGACCCGCGCTCTCAAGACATTGATCAATAACCAACCTGTGCGTTGTCTGTCGCGCGGCACCGACAAATACGGTCGCATGATTGGCGTATGTTTTGCTGCAAAGCAGGACCTCAATGCCGCCATGGTGCGTTCCGGACATGCTTGGGCTTTTACCAAGTATTCCACCTCTTACGTCGCCGAGGAAAAGATTGCGCGTGCCCATAAGCGTGGTATCTGGCGCGCAAAAACTGAAACCGCTTGGGCGTTTCGCGCCAAGAAATGGCAAGCATCGGAGCAGGTGGCGCCGCGTGACTGCCCGATCAAAGGCAACATCTCAGCTCGTGGTCGCGTCTATCACATGCCGTGGAGTCCTTGGTATGCCCGCGTTCGGATTAACAAACGCAAAGGCGAACGCTGGTTTTGTTCTGAGGCTGAGGCGCGTTCTGCTGGCTGGCGTCCGATTGCAGCGATCTAGAGTATGTGCGGGGTGCTGCACGGCAACACGCTTGGTGATCTCAGTCACAAAGCCCCAAAAAACAGCATAAAACGGTCACCAAATTAATATCCAATCGTTGACATGTGGACTTTTAAACCAGACAGTCCGCCGCAATCTGTGCTGATTTCGTAATAACGAGGCGGTTATGACAATAAGAACGCTGCTCGCACTTCTTTTGGGCACTGGGATTGTCCTTCCTCTTATAAACTCTCAGCCTGCTATGGCAGGTGAAGCTTGGGATAGCATTCGCGAGGAAGTCTATGGCTCACGCGAGATGCTCAATGGCAGCCACGTGATCAAGCTAACAGCACCCTATCGCCCCGAGGATTTGGTGCAAACGCGCTTGCAAGCCGACATCAACCTCACCGACAACCAGGTCATCAAAACGATTGCGTTTGTGGTCGACAACAATCCTTCACCCGTTGCAGCACGTTTCACGCTGGGCCAAAAACGCAGCCGCGCCAACTTTGCAACCAACATTCGTTTAAACGAAGCCTCTGACGTTCACATTGTTGTTGAGACGGAAGGCGGTAAGCTTTACGTCGTCGCGCAACACGTCAAGTTTGCTGGTGGTCAGTCGTCGTGCTCAGCCCCACCTGCCGGCGATCCCAAAGAAATCATTGCTAACATGGGCAAGATGAGACTGATATTATTGTCCAAGCCAACCACCCAATCCAATCAAACCCAACGCGTATCCTATCAATTGAACCACCCCAACCACACCGGGATGGTATTGGATCAGCAGACGTTGCTTTATGTTCCGCTGATGATGGTCAATAAGATTGAAGCGTGGCAGGGCTCTGAGTTGGTTTTTGAGATGGATGGTTCCATCACCATGTCGCAAAATCCATCTATCGAATTTGACTTCCGCACCAATGGGTCAGAGACAATGACGTTCCGCGCCAAGGATACCGACGGCCAAGAGTGGAAGAAAACGCTTCCCATTGGGGCTGGCAGTTAGAGCGACATCGGCCCAGCCAACATTTCCTAAAGTTATGTTGGGCCAACATCGGCCTGGCCAACATTTCCTAAAGTCATGTTGGGCTAACATCATAAAGCCCTCGCGATGAGCGGGGGCTTTGTTTTTGCACTTTTGTGAACCCAAGATTTTGGAGACGTCGGATCCTGCCTCGTGCCGACATCAATGGATCGCTGTTAGCCCAATAAGCCAAACAGGCCACCGCGCCTCGCGATTTTGAGATCCGAGGATTTGCGTGTGGCGCGAAGGAACGTGCCGAAGAATAAGTAAGTATCTCCGGTATCGGGTTTTTGCTACACTGAACTCACCTGAGTTCAACGCGTTGCAATATGCATTTGTTGTCCTTTTGTTTTTTTGCAATCAATCACGTGAGCCACGTATGGCCGATCCAGCCCACATTGCAGAGCCCATCTATGCCACAACCAATCCTTCGGAGATCAGTCTGAAGGTTTTGCTTCCGGCGACGGCAACCGGCGGAAGCGTCAGCTTGTTCGAAGAGATCACGCCGCCCGGAAATGGTCCCCCGCTCCACGTGCACTACAACGCAGATGAGTTCTTTCGCGTGCTCACCGGGCAGTTCTTGTTTCGCGTCGGAACGGAGACGTTCGAGGCGGGTCCAGGCGACACGCTGTTTGTGCCGCGCGGCGAGCCGCACTGTTTTTACAATAACGGAACGACACCAGGTCGGCTGTTTATGGGATTTACACCCGGTGGCGCCGAGCGTGTTTTTGAGTGGCTCAATGAAAATGGGTTTCCAAAGCC
>JAJFHG010000019.1 GCA_021775735.1 Hyphomicrobiaceae bacterium | reverse complement strand
TGCAGGCAATTTTAACGCTGAGGGAAACGGCGGAAGCTGTGGTGGCTTGGGCGGCGAGCGCTCCTGCAACAACTGCGGTTGTCAGGGCGGTGCGGGCGATGTTTGTCAGGGTTGTCATTGTGTCTCTCCAAGGGGTCTGTGGTGTTCGTCGATGAACACACCCTACGAAGAGACCGCTTTTTCAGCTGTTCCGGGGGGAACGGGGCCGAAATAAAATTATAAGCTATTGATATGACAGCATTATTTCCGGGTCATCTGAATCGAACGCGCGCTACAACTGCGTGCTCCATGGTGAAGCAAGCGCAAAACCAGCAAAGAATTGGGTTTTTGGGGGGGCGAAGGTGCACGGTGTGGCTAGGGCCGGGCCCGAATGGGCGGCGGATCCTGTCCTCACCGTGCTGGAAGGCGCTGGGTACGCAAATACAAAAACCACAGCGCTTGGACTATCAAGCCAGCAAAATGTTTCAATTCTGCAAACACGATGATCGCCGACATCATTCAGCCGGTGTCAGCTGCGCCCATAGATGTCCTCAAAGCGAACAATATCGTCTTCGCCCAAATAGTCGCCGCTTTGCACCTCAATCAAAACCAGTCGCATGACACCAGGATTTTCCAGGCGATGATTGTTGCCACATGGGATGTAGGTTGATTGATTGGTGGTCAGCACCATTTCCTGATCGCCGTTGACGATCTTTGCGGTTCCGCGCACGACCACCCAATGTTCAGAGCGATGGTGATGCATCTGCAGACTGAGGCGGCCACCTGGTTTGACCTCAACACGTTTGATTTTAAAGCGGTCACCTTCTTCGAGCACGGTGTACGTGCCCCATGGGCGATGCACAGTGCGGTGTAATTTATGAATTTCGCTGCCAGTCTCTTTCAGCGTTTCAAAAAGCGTTTTGACATCCTGCACATGATCGCGATTGGCAACCAGCAATGCGTCAGCTGTGTCAACGACGACAAGATTATCAATACCAACTGTTCCGATTAGACGATCTTCTGCACTGATATAACTATTATGGGTATTGATGGCGGTGACGTCTCCAAGCGTGCGGTTGCCGTTCTCATCGGCGTCCGTCAGCTCGGCCATGGCGTTCCAGGAGCCGACATCGTTCCAGCCAAAGTCACTAGCAACGACTGCACTATCTTTCACGTTTTCCATCACTGCGTAGTCGATGGATATCTTTTTTGCCTGGCCAAAGTATTCTGGATCGAGTTCTAGGTAATTGTAATCTTCACCGCTACCTTTGCGACCAGAGCGGACGCTGTCGCAAGCCGGTTCTAGAACGTCAGGGCAATGTGTTTTCATGGCTGACATCATGGTATCGGCGCGAAAACAAAACATGCCGGAATTCCAAAGGAACCGTTCGTCAGCCAAAAACGTCTTTGCTCTTTCGAGATTTGGCTTTTCGACAAAGCGCACAACGCGGTCACCATCCGCTTCAATATAGCCAAATCCCGTTTCTGGATGGCTTGGTTTGATGCCAAACGTGACGATACGTTCGTTGTGCGCCAGTGTGATGGCTTGATGTACTGCATCTAGGAATTTCTCAACATCGCCAACGCAATGATCCGCAGGGAAGATACACAGTACTGTGTCGGGGCCATGGGTTTCAGCTACATAACTTGTGGCGGCAGCAATTGCAGGTGCGGTGTTGCGCGCCTCTGGTTCTAATAGGAAGCTGCGCCGGCTCGGTGGGAGTTTTAGCTCGGCATATTCATCAACCGTTGAGAACAATAGCTCGCGGTTGGTCACGGTTAACGTTTCTGCTGCCCCAGGAATCGCAAGCGCACGTTTTAATGCATGCTGAAGTAGTGAAAGACCGTCATTAAGCTTGAGGAAGGGCTTGGGTCGCGCTTCTCTCGACATTGGCCAAAGCCTTGAGCCCGCACCTCCGCTTAAGATTACCGGAACCACCTTCACTGACTAAACTCCATAACAACGCCCCCAAGGCTGAGTAGTAATCGGAAAGTAAGCACGGTCAATGGCAGTCGATGATCATTATCAACGCCATCATCGAATACGGTTAAACTTATCCCCGCCAGCACGTTGTCTGCCTATTGTCAGGTTCTAAAACGGAACCGTGACAAAACAGGCGATGCTGTGGACGACACCGAGAATTTAAAACTCCCTTACATTTTGGCAGCCCAGGCGCAGAAGCACGTTACACACAATGAAGCCTTGCGGGCTTTGGATGCGATTGTTCAATTGACGGTGCTTGATCGCGATTTAACCACGCCACCTGGATCACCGTCTGAGGGTGATCGCTATATTGTTGGACCAAGTGCAACAGGTGCTTGGGCGAGCATGGACGGTCAAATTGCTGCCTGGCAAGATGGCGCCTGGGCGTTTTATGTGCCGAATGACGGCTGGCTCGCCTGGGTAAGTGATGAAGATGTGTTGTGCGTTTTAGATGGGTCGGCTTGGGCCGTGGCAAGCGACGGTGGTGTGAACCCAACCCCGCTTGTTGGCGTCAATACAACGGCGGACACAACAAATCGATTGTCGGTTAAATCGCCCGCGTCGCTGTTCAATCACGACGGCGACGATCATCAGCAAAAGATAAATAAGGCTGCTGCTGGCGATACGGCGAGCCAACTCTATCAAACCAATTTCTCAGGCCGCGCTGAGATTGGTCTGACGGGCGACGATGATTTTCATTTTAAAGTCTCTCCGAATTGCACGACGTTTCATGAGGCCATCGTCATTGACAAAGATGATGGAAGCGTTGCGTTGCCAAATACGCCCGTCGCAGAAAACCTTCTTTTCAACATCTTTGAAGATGCAGGGCGATTTGGTGGTACGCCAGAGGACCAGAGTGCATCTGCGGGATCGTACGTCGCCCCAAGCTATGTAACCGCGTACAACGGAGCTGTGCTGACAGCAGGCGATAAATTTATTCATAACAACACAACGTACGGTGGGTCTGCTGGGGTGCTTGGTACTGACGTTGATGAGTTGATACAGCTAATTCGTTCAGACTCTGGATCAAACGTCTTTCGTCGCTATGGGCCAGAGTTTTTCGTAATGGATATCGCTGCGGGGTCTGGAACATCGGCGCCAACGTTTAATGATGGTGTTGATGACCTGTACCTGGCCATCACTAACACCCCGGTCCCGTTCTGGCCCAGATCGTCTATAAATTATTGGGCCAAGGCGACGTCGGGAAAATTCGGCATCAACCCATCCGGCGGTACTTGGTACGTTGACAACGTTGCCATAACGTCAGGTCAAAGCTTTCAATCCAGTGATGGATGGAAGCAGATAACAGCTGTCTTTGACATAAATCCATTTACCTTCCTGGGTTACATCTCCGATATGTTTCGGCTCCACGCGACACCAAGCGCAAGCGTTCACCTTGCTATGCCGTGCTTGTTCCCAGCACAGATAAAACCATCTGGAATAATTGGTGTCGTTCCAAGTGTGAGGGTGTGGAGGTAAGTCATGGACATCATAGAACATTTAATCCCAAAAATTACAGCGGACAACGTGCGTCGAGAATGTCAGAAGCGCATGATGAGGTTGTTAGGCGTCTCGTCTGCTGATGCTTTGACGGTTAAGCTATCAAACGCAACGCGCGAGGCGACAAGGCTACAGCAGATTAAACTAGGGGGTGTCATCGACCCTGAAACAGGAGAAGCAATCCCCGCGCGTGAGTGGAATGAAGATGAAGCCGCCTTAGCGTCGTATCTTGCTCAAACAAATGCAGCAGTCGATGCGCTGCGTGAAGCGTCTAACGCAATGGAATCTGATCCGCCTGAAGATTACTGGCAAGATCACAGATGGCTGGGTTCTGATATCTAAATGTGGCACTGGAGAGCTTTGTGCAGGTCACTGCGCTGTTGAAGCTCACGTCTGGGCAAACCGTTGACGCTCAGGCCTTCATGACAACCAACGACGGTTACGTCGAAGCCGATCACAACTTCTTCTGGGGTTGTCAAATCCCGTAATTTCCAGATCCCATAATTGAGACGAGCGGGTGCAGGATGGCATTTCGTTGGCATCTGGGTATGAGCCAGCTTTGAAGCCGTTGTCGTCCCGTTAGCGTATTGTCAAAAGGCCGAGGTGCGCCGTGGCCTTCAAAGAGACAGGCCGCAGTGAAGTTAGATCGATTGTCGGGAAAAAGTGGTGCCGCTTAGGTGATTTGAACACCTGACCCCATCATTACGAATGATGTGCTCTACCAACTGAGCTAAAGCGGCATGCCAGTATTCAGCTGAACGTCGGAATAACCGCTCGCTGGCCTGAATGCAAGGCCTAGCCCATGGTCGCTCAGCTCGTGGAATGTCTCTATTTCCGACCATTCGTGTGCTGGTTCGCGCGCGGCGCTAGAGCGCGGTGACAGGCCTTTAATCGGCCTCCATGGTGCGCCAAATTTGCGTTAGATCAACACTCCGCGAGGGAATTCAAAAATGGCAGCTCTGAAGTGGGCATTAGCACTGATCTTGTTTGCGTCTAGTGCGACGTTCGCCCACGCCGATGACGCAGCGAAAGTAAGGTGGCGGCTTGAAGGATTTAAAACGCCGGAATCAACACTCTTTGTGCCGTCAGGCAACGTTATTTACGTCTCGAATATCAACGGTGCACCAACCGAAAAAGATGGCAACGGGTTTATCTCGAAAATCTCGCCTGATGGTAAAATGATCAAGGTGGACTGGGCGACCGGCTTGAATGCGCCTAAGGGCATGTCAGTTGTCGGCGAAAAGCTGTTCGTGGCTGATATTGATGAGCTTGTTGAGATTGATATTGCGACGGGCAGCGTTCGTAAAAAGTATCCAGCCCAAGATGCCAAGTTTCTCAATGATGTTACGGTTGACTCAAAAAACCGGATTTATGTGTCCGATTTGGCTGGTAACGCCATCTGGCAGCTTGATGGTGAGACGTTCACGAAGTGGCTAGAGAGCGCAGATCTCAAGTCGCCTAATGGTCTTGTCGTTAAAGGCGAACATCTTATCGTTGGCTGTTGGGGTGTGATGACCAATGGGTTTGCAACAGATGTGCCCGGCCATTTACTTCAGGTCTCGTTTGCCGAAAAAACGATTAAAAATCTGGGTGATGGTTCCTCAGTTGGTAATTTGGACGGATTGGAAATCTTGTCAGACTCAGAATTTCTTGCCACTGACTGGATGGCAGGCAAAGTTTTGAAAATTGATGCCTCGGGTAAGGCGCAACTCCTGTTTGATCTTAACCAAGGTAGTGCAGATCTCGGATTTTCTGCACAAAAGAACGCCATCTTTGTGCCGATGATGAACGACAACGTCGTTTTGAGTTTCAAGTTGCCGGGTACATCAAGTGATTGAGTTGCCGCGGCTGGCAACGTTTCAAACGCACAATAAGCATGTAGGCGTCGCTGCAGATTTATTCTGCAGCGGCGGCTTGCGTTTCATGTTCAGCCAAAAATTTCTCAGATTCTAGAGCCGCCATGCAGCCCATACCAGCAGCGGTAACTGCTTGGCGATAGATCTCGTCTGTGACATCGCCAGCCGCATAAACGCCTGGAATTTCAGTTGCCGTTGAATCTGGCTTTGTAACAATGTAGCCCGACGAACTCATTTCGAGCTGGCCTTTGAAGAGTTCGGTTGACGGCGCATGGCCAATGGCAATGAACACACCATCAACCGGACGCTCTGAGAGTTCGCCAGTTTTGACATTCTTCAGCGCGATAGAGGTGACCGACTTGGGATCATCAGGTCCGCGGATCTCATCGACCACTGTGTCCCAGATCACTTCGATCTTAGGGTTTTTCATCAAGCGGTCTTGCAGAATTTTTTCCGCGCGGAAGTGATCACGGCGATGAACCACGGTGACCCGCTTGGCAAAGTTGGTCAGGAACAAGGCTTCTTCGACAGCGGTATTCCCACCACCGACAACAACAACTTCCTTGTCGCGATAGAAAAAGCCATCGCAGGTCGCGCATGCAGAAACGCCATAGCCCTTAAATGCTTCTTCGGATGGAAGACCAAGCCAGCGTGCTTGGGCACCCGTGGAAATGATCAGTGCATCGGCTGTGTAGGTATCACCGGACTCGCCTTCCAACAGAAACGGGCGTTGTTTCAAATCGACTTTGGAGATCTGATCCATGACAATGTTGGTGCCGACGTTTTCAGCCTGTTGTTGCATCTGTTCCATGAGCCATGGGCCTTGGATGGGATCAGCAAAGCCGGGGTAATTTTCGACATCTGTCGTAATCGTGAGCTGACCACCAGGCTGACTGCCTTGGATTAAGGTTGGCTCCAACATGGCCCGGGCGGCATAAACTGCGGCCGTGTAGCCGGCGGGGCCAGAACCTAAAATCAAAACTTTGCTGTGCTTTGGGGCGCTCATCGAATGCATCCTTTTTGGCCGCTGCGCCTTGGCAGCGGGCACCGTTGGATCAGTGCGGGTGTTTGATCATTCCATATAGGGAGGACAATCCAAAAGTGCGAGCCCCTGTCTAAGGAATCACGGCCTTTGTGGATAGAGTGCAACGCTGCCACGTATTCCCGGCTTATCCGCCAAGATCGGCCAAAAACTTTATCGCTGCCCGAATCACAGGGGGTGCGTACAAGACGCGCCGGTGATCAAGGCCGTCAAACACCTGCAGCGTGGCCCTTTTATTTGCGGCGCCAATTTGGTGCGAGCATTCCGACCGGACTTCTTGATCCTCTGCCCCATGGAGAAGGATCGTTGGTAGATTGAGGGAGGCGAGCAAGGCGGAGGCGCGAAACGAAGCAATGTCGCGGTGGGCTATGCGTTCAAGATGGTGCTCGAATACGCGCTGCGCTGTTGCAGTCAATCTGAGATGATTGCCATGCTCCTGGGTCACCTCCTGAAACCTTTCCGGTGAAGAAATCAATACAAGCTTTTCGGTTCCGACCTGGAGTTGCATTGGAGGGCGTCCTTCAAGTGCCATCAAGGCAGCAAGGCAACCCATGGAGTGCGCAATGATAGCGCGTGGTTGTGGCAGCGCGTTGAGTGTGGTTGCTACAGCGTGAGCACAGCCGATAAGACTGGTACGGTTTCCTGGGCTTAAGCCATGGGCCGGGCAATCAATGATATGTGCACGAAAACCAGCACGGCGTACTTGTTCGGCGATGACAGCCATGAAAGAGGCTTCGCTGGTCCAGCCATGGATAATCAGTACATCACCGCGTGCTGGTTTGCCTTCAGGGGCAAATGTAAAGCAGCGGATTGGGCCAGCGACCGTTTCAATCCATGACCAATCAGCTTGGCGCAAATGAAACCGAGCCCGTTCTGTCAGGACCTGGTGATTTGTTGCCCGCCGTTCTGAAAGCCGCGGCGTGCAAAAGCGCAGGTACGCCAAATCTCCAGCCAAAGCAGGCGCGGTCTGGCTGAGGCGTTCGTAATCAACGGTTTCAATCAGTTTACGAAAAGACTGCATAGCAGGTGCTGAAATAAGAGGGCTTAGGACAAAATACAAACCGATGTCTGTGGTGTACAGGGCATTTGAGCAAACGCGTGGCTGATACGTGAGGTGCTGTTTGGCGCGCATTCTCAGATCTAGCGCAAGTCCTTCAGCAGTCTCAAGGCCCGAAAGCTGGCATGGCCGTCGCGTCCGATTATGATGTGATCATGAACTGTGATGCCAAGGGGTTGTGCTGCTGTACTGATTTGTTCGGTCATCTCAATATCCGCACGGGACGGCGTTGGATCTCCAGAGGGGTGGTTGTGCACCAGCAAAATCGCACTCGCAGAATGATCAAGCGCACGCTTGACGACTTCCCGGATATAGACCGGCGTGTGATTGAC
>JAJFHG010000018.1 GCA_021775735.1 Hyphomicrobiaceae bacterium | reverse complement strand
CAGGAACGCCTGCCGAGTCTCAGGTGAAAGGGCAGATAGTGTGGAATCACATCCAAGAAGGAAGTTATCAGCATCAAGCTTTTCAATGCTTTTTTGACCAATCGGACCATTGAAAATTGAAATAAAAGATTTGTAGAGCCCTATTGTCGGTGAGGACAGTCCCTCCAAAGCCGCCTTGTCTTTAGTCACATGCTGAAGCGTCGCATATACTAATGTATCGCCAGCACTTTGATCGCCCACCAGTGCCCTGGCGAACCGCCGCAGATAAGGCAGACGGTTCTTCAATGTTTCTCCTAGATGCAGTTCGCTCGATTTAAGATCATTAGGCATTATGGGCCTCAAATATTGCAAGAATAGACTAGTGAATAAGGTTTCATACATACGCTAAATAACGAGTTACGGTTCACAAAAAAAATATAACAATGTTCATTAAATAGCGATACGTCCACGCAACTTAACATGTGCAAAACACTATTCAAAACACAGTTGTTGTATAGTGAACTTGCAGGTAGATGAAGAACGCATCATGAAATATTGATGACCCGCCAAGAAGATCAATCCCAAGAACTGATTTTACTGTCTTGAGTCCAATAGACTCACGGTATTGAGTCCAAGATAAGCGATGGATTCAAATGGCAGGGTCAGAGCGCCCGTGGTGAGTTGATCTGAACGGGGTCGTAATCCGCGTGTTCAATGAGTTTCTGTGTGCCGATCTATTCCGACAGATGAGCTATGATAGGGAAATAGTAACCAACATCAGCAAATCACCTCGTAGTAATGTGAGATCTGCAACGCGTGCATTAAAGCGTGCGTTTAGTTCGTCGGTCGTCGAGTGCGGATGAAGAGTTTCTGATCAAAAAGTTCATACCGCCAGGAACAGTTCCATCATTTGCTGTCGTTTTGGAAATCGGTGTGCGGTAATCGACAGACCGTTGCTCCTAATTCCACCAAAACTCAAAGTTTCTCGCCTTCAATTAGCAGCTCGTCAAGGTTTTTCAGGCTATTATTAGGTTAACATGAAGCAACTTCTAAAGAAAAACGAAATCGTTTTAGATGCAAGCCATTTGTCCGATTCCAATGATTGGAAGCCGGACAAATTACAAGCGCGTGCATCGGCAACTGACAGGCTTGTAGCGAAGACACTTGGTCGAGACTTGCGTGCGGTTTTTTCCGATGTCCTCAACGAACCCGTGCCTCAACGGTTCATAGATTTGCTCAATGAGCTGGAAAAGAAGGACAAGTCATGACAAAGGTCTCGCCACCTTTTCACGACGCACTACTAGAGATTGTGCCACAGCTGCGCGCCTATGCGAGAGTATTGTGCGACGCCACCGACGTTGCGGACGACTTGCTACAAGAAACGCTCCTCAAGGCGTGGGAAAAGAAAAACGACATTCGTGAAATGGACCGTCTAAAGTCTTGGACGTTGACAATAATGCGGAATGAATTCAGAGCCAACTGGCGTCGGCGTAAGTTTGTTGTTGAAGACGAAGGTGGGTATTGGGCTGCAACTCTTACGGTAGAGCCAGACCAACCAACACTTGTAGATTTGCAGGACCTAGCACTGGCACTTCGCGAAATTGCTGATGTTCAGCGCGAAGCAATTGTACTAATATTTGTAAATGAGTTGAGTTATAAAGAAGCTTCCAAAGTAGCTGGTTGTCCGGTTGGGACAATGAAAAGCCGCGTTAATCGCGCGCGCCAGGAGTTGGCTGCAAAGCTAAACCTAGCAGATGAGGTCGACGAAAATAAAAAGGACCATGCCGTACAACTTTCGGCTAGCTTAGAGCATTTATTCCAACGCACGCCTGTCAATGACGTGCTGCACGGTGAGCTCAAGGCTGCATCGTAGAATACGTCTACTCGCTCAATAAAAAAACAGTCTAAGCGCTCACCGCAATTTTTTGTTCTCGTGCGCGTCGCTTGGTATTGCGTGTCATCAAATTTTATAGCCTTCAAGGCATTTGGTCGGTCCGAGGTATTGCTACTGATCAATGCGCCTCGATGCACCGTGCACTTTTCTTAACACGCTATTAACCATAATTTCTAGCCAATGGAACAAAGGCGTTAGCTCGAACATCTATTTACCACACAAGATTTCTGAGTTTGATTGTGCTGGAGCTAAACAGTGGCACTCGAGTCCTACATTGGATTATTCATAGTACTGGCTTTTCTTCAACGCTATTGCTCGCCAGCCGCGGTGCGCAGCCACGTAGTCTTGTTCTCGAAACTGCAGCGAAACCTGGCGCAACCTCATTCCAGCAAACTCTGCACAGGCCAGAAGCACAGAAAACGCGTTTCACGGTCAAGCACGGGAGCTCTGTCGGCTATGTTCGTCAGTAAGTTGTCGGTTGCTCCGGCCCCAAAACAGCCAGGTGGGACTTGGAAGTCGTAACCTATTCTATCATTGACAGGTCATTCTACGAGATAAACCAAACATGCCATCCTAGTTCAACGTCAGTTGCCAGAAATTTGTACCTATCTCGTATCCGAAAGGATGCGTCGCAAATACAGTGCCGGGTCTAATGCAGTTTTAAATTTAGGAACGTCAACACCGTTACCCAACAAATCGCGAGCACTCAAATGCTTCATCATTGTAATGAGTCCTATGAAACGGCGCGACTGCTTCAAATAGCAGAGGATGAACACCGCCTGCAATTTAAGGAAGCTATCCAGTCGTATGCCAACGCCGAGAACGGTACACACCGGGCCCGACTTGTTGAGACAATTGTCCGCACGTCTCGGTCGGTAACTGACGACCCTGGTGCATTGCCCGACGACGTAAAGGACGGACTTCTTCAACTCCTTCAATTTTTTCACGCTTTCGGTCCCGTAGAAATAGTCGTTCCGGCAACGTACGGTGCGGCAAGAGAGATCATCAAGACTTATTTTTTCTAACTTGTTATCCATAGGCTGTAGGCCTGTTGCCTTTAAAAATAGTAGGTGAACGAGATGCAAACTGAAGAAAAACCATCATCATTTCAACAAATGGTTCATATGGAGCTGCCGTCGTTGCGTCGTTATGGCCGGTCTATTTGTGGCGAGCAAAAAGCAGCTGATTTGAGTGTTCTGCAACTGATGGAAGATCTGCTATCTGAACCAGGTGTTGTCACCAAAGACAGTGATATAAAGGCCGATTTGTATTCTCGATTGCAGAAAAACATTGAATCTTTCGCGCAGTATTCTGAAATACCAACCCCCAAATCACGTCAGGCGTTACTACTCAAACATGTTGAAGGTTTTGCCCCCGAACAAGCGGCAATAATTTTGGATGTGGCAACTTCCTCGATCAAAGACCTGTGCCAGGACGCGCATGATGCAATTTTGCGCCACCCGGCAACCAAAGTTCTAATTATTGAAGATGAACTTCTGATTTCAGCCCACTTGAAATCAATAGTTGAGGACATTGGCTACAAAGTGGTTGCAACAGCAATGACCGAAACGGAAGCAGTTGCTGCATCTCACAAGTATCAACCAGATCTCATTCTCTCAGACGTCCAGCTTGCCGATGGTAGCTCGGGTCAAAACGCGGTTGAAAAGATCAAAACTGACAATGACGCTCCAGTTGTTTTTATCACAGCATATCCAGAGCGACTACTTACCGGCAAATGCCCAGAGCCTGCATTTCTGATCAGCAAACCATTTTGCGACAAAGCTGTCATGGCCACTATTAGTCAGGCCTATTTTCTCAAGGACGCTTCCCAACGTTTGGCATAGTCCCGAACGTTGGCTAGACCAATATGTTTAATATGGCCTGCCCTAATCACGATTGTATGTTGTTCTTTGTTTGATGAGTTGAATATTGTGGCGGAAGAGCTCTGAACTGCCAAATCTAACCAAGCGCTAAATCAAGCTCCTGTCTTAGCTCATTTTCTCTGTCAAACGGCTTCTTCTCTTTGGATTCAGTCTGAGTCTGATGAGATGAGTGCACAAAATTCATTTTGCCAATCTCGGTTTTCCATTCTATCCCGGAAGCGAGAAACTTCAGATCACTTGTTCCGCCGAGCTCTTCGCCTACAATATGCCTTAACAATAAAGACCCAAATCCTTCTTTCTCAGGTGGAACAACCTCTGGGCCGCCGGTTTCACACCACGTTATTTCCAGCATCGAATCATTTTCGGTATTACGCACTTCCCAACTGATATCGACGCATCCAGTGGTCACCGATAACGCTCCATATTTTATGGAGTTTGTTGCAAGCTCACCCATTGCAAGGCCCAAGCTCTGCACAGCTTTTGGTTTTAGTTGAACTTCTTCTCCATGAAAATTGATTTGGCCTTTTTGGTTCTGACGATGTACAGAAAGTTGTAAGTCTAATGTTTGCTCAAGAGAGCTCTCAGACCATTGATCTTTTGTTATAAGTTCGTTCGTCTTGGCAAGGCATTGCAACCTGTTCGCGAACTTTTCTTGGAATTCTTCAAGATCAGCAGCATTGGCACAGGTGTATCTCGAGATTGACGTCAAGACGGCGAGTAAATTTCTCGACCTATGATTAACTTCTCGCATGAGTAACTTGAGATGTGTTTCCCAGCGTTTTCTTTCGGTAATATCGAACGACACTGACGTCGTTCCGATCACGTTTCCAGAGTCGTCAACTGTTCGAACAGCTTTTACTAGGCACCATAGATTCTGACTACCGCTCTCACTATTACCCTCAATGCAAACTTCCGCCTCCTGCACGCCCGGCGCACTTAAGGCTTTGTTCTTTAATCGAGTTAAGATATCTGCAGGTTCCGCTGGCATGACCTGATCGTCTGTTTTTCCCAACAGCTGATCTCTATCTATGGTGCAGTTATGCGACCACGTACATCTGCCTTGTAGGTCGTGGTGGAATACCGATATATTTGATTGAGACAACGCCAGCTTGAAACGCAGTTCTTCGTCAGCGCATTCCATGTTGGAGAAATTGCCTGAAAGACGTTTTTCCTTAATTTCTTTTTTGCGCTTCATGTCTACCCTTCAAATTCTTAAATTTACATCCCGCTAAACACCAAATTTTCTACGCAGCGAAAACACATCAAATTTTGTTCTGGCAACTCGTGATTCCCGAAATAGAAGCCGTCTATTTCCGCCAAAATGGAGCCACAACTCACGTTACGTCAATAGAATTTCGAATACTTGAACTGTAACGCTTTGCGTTCGTTCTCCATATAGCCTAAGAACAGTATCCTCAGAAACTTGATCGCACGTGCTCTTCGGGTCACAGAAACGTTTGTCTAACAGAGGCTTCCTTATGTTAATCGAGGACTGCAATCATCCAAGAGAATTGTTGTCACAATTGATCGCAAATTCGTGAACGTGTGCCGAAGTGTATTGCGCGATAAACCGGACGATATTGAAAACCTTCGCAAACATCGACAACCGACCAATAGAATTTCTGTAAGACTCTCCTCAGGAACTATGCAGTTGCCATATCAAATTCGCCGAGCAACGCGACGAACGTCCTTGGGATTTCTGCGGGAGAATTATCGTTATAAATTTCACGAAGTCTCTCACCTATGGTCTCTAACGGTGTATTGCGGACAGGGCTCTGAAAGCAAGTGTCCAGCATCGATACATTGCCATTCTTCCGAATTGCGCGCTCAAAGTGCTTGCGCTCTCTGTCCTCACGGAGCCGATCGAAGAGTTTAATTCTAGAAAATATCAAGTTGCTAACGATCCTTTCGTCTTCACTGCGTCGCGCCTTTCCTTAGTTGCACAGAATTCTTTCGAGCGGACTACCAAGTATTGAAAGAAGCAGGTCTAGTTGACTGGGTAGTAAATTCCATACAATCCGCTTTGGTTTCTGGGGCGCTAACTTGAAGCCTTTCTCTAATATGCAGGGCCTTATGCTAAAGGCCATATGGTGCTAGGAAAACGATGTCTGGCCCCGGCTATTGGTTCCAAAATTCAAAAAAATTATTTTTCAATCAGTTAATTCGATATTAACTCAATTTGGGTGGGTCGAATTTCACATTTAAATCAATCAAACAGGGACCCTTTATTCGTTGCTCCGGGTTCCAGTAACGATTTGTTAAATCCGAATCTCTGATCCTGATGACATATCATCACTGATTCGTTTCAGCGTGGGTGATTCCACCTCTTAACGGAGACCATCATGCAAACTGAAATCGAAAATGTCATTCGCGCTTACAAAAAAGAAGCAACAAGCGAAGAAAAAATGCTTATGGCCTTTTTGTCTGCGCTGGCCGTTCGATCCGCTGTGCGGAAAAAGACGACCTATGAAATGGCACAAGGCGTCTACGAGTGCATACGCTTAGATGCTGAAGAGAAACACCGCAACTCCAACATTGACAGTGTTTGTGCCTTGAAATAGCATCATCTGTATTGCGATTATTTAGCTTGATTTATTTGTTAGACCCGCTTGAGGGCAGGGCCGATCATTCAGTCGCAATTTTCGGGGTAAAGCGGAGTCTTAGCTTAGGTTTGGACTCCGCTGTTTTTCTTATGCTTTTAATCACCAAACAGACACCTCACTCCTGGTGGAGTCCGTGGCAGTGTTTGCAAGCAAATGGCCAACTCGTGAGGAAACCGGCATCAGCGAGTTAGATTGCAATTTGTGCTGTGTCTGTTGGAATGCCTAGGGCTGGCGGTATCGAGGGATATGTTCAGGCTCCAAATTCACCAGCGACTTAATTGGATCGCCATGCCCGCTCTTGAACGACAGAATTAAGCCGCAGCTTTTTGAGTGCTGGGCAGTTTGTCTTCAAATACGAGCCCTAAAAATTTGTCTGTCGCCCGAACAACCAGGCAATTAATATCAATTCCTCTCGGAATAGACAGACAAATCTTATCACCGACGTTGAAGTTTGAAATAATACTAAGCCTGCATCCACTCGTTGAAACATCTCTGATTACTGCGGATAACGTACGTCCGCGATACAGCACCTTTGCATCAATACTACAAGCTTGTCTGGGAGCGCCTCTACGTTTTATCCAGGATGGGTAGACCGGCTCTCCGTTAGGCGCACACGGGCTATTTCCTGCGCGCACAGATTGCAACAATGCCTCCAGGGAAGATTGGCTTTTCCCCAAATGCGTAAGCTCGATTGATGGATCAATTGA
Source organism: Hyphomicrobiaceae bacterium (assembly GCA_021775735.1). GTDB lineage: Bacteria > Pseudomonadota > Alphaproteobacteria > Rhizobiales > Hyphomicrobiaceae > JAHZKN01. The sequence continues at coordinate 21,141 of JAJFHG010000018.1, read as the reverse complement.
TTGCAACTCGTAAAAACAAATAAGCAATTGGGTCGTAAGATTGCGCCAGAGGGCTTTCAATGCTTTGCGTTCATTGTTGTCTAAAGTTCCCGTCTCATGGTTAATACTGGAATACATTGAGAGTGCTTTTCTCGCGCACGCAAGCTGCTTTAACACGTTTTGAAACACTTCTGTTGAGACTTCATCCTTGAGGGCGTTGCTTTTATGCTCTGCAATCAGTTGGATGTATCGTGTTTGTGCAGGAGAAAACATCACGCTTTTGCGCAGTGCCGCTCTTGAAGGATATGATCCATGGTCTGAATTGAGTACGCTGAGAACTGTCGAGGCAAAGATCGAGATTTCAAAAAGGTCTTCATATCCCTTATGGAGCACATTGTGTTTTTCAGCGCTTGACGACACCAGCCTACGCGGAAGTTTTGTAGATGTGTAATTTGTGTAGTCGTTGCGAAATTCACGGGAATGCGGCTGTACTGACATGTGTATCACCGTTTTATTCTTCAAAAAATCTCTCTTCAATCTCAGCAATCTTCCTCCGACGTCTTGAAGAGAGCGGATCGGACACCTAAATGATGCTCCAGCTACAGATTAGTTCCCTGCTACCAACGGGCAGTACTTAGCAAGACTAAAGAAATTCAATAAAATTGTATCTATCTAACCGTATTCGGCTACAAAGTTTTAGGCGCTAAAGAGCTGTATGCGCCAACACCAAATGCCAAGCGTGGCGTCTATATAAACCAAAATACACTAGTCTCTTAATTTAACCCATGACGACAACGGCACACCATGATCCTCTAGACAAATGTCTTGAGCCGTTTGGGTGTCGTCTTGTAAGTAATCTCGTTCAGGAAATTTTGAATCCTGAGACTCATACACGTAGATATAGGTACCCGCTGATGCATCTTCTTCCAAGATGATTTTGGCAAATTCTTGGCTGTTGGTCTTACTCTCAAATTTAGCCATTGATGTTGACCGTTCCTTCCCCCAATGCCGTCCATCACAGTGTTTGTAGTCACGTTGCCAGTTGAATCGGACAATGATTTGCGCCCGGTTGTTCACCGGAATTTCTTTGTTGGCCACGGTTGCATTGAGTCAACTCAACTGCCCCATGAGCACTGCGATTATGAAGCCGGAAACGGGAAGCAGAACAACCCATGCCGTTGCAATGATCCAGCGGCGGGCCCCAAACAGTATGCCACCGCTCAATAGAAGCCCCGGAAGAGCACCTTCAACAAACCCCTCAAATGCGGCTTTGCTAGCAAAAGTCAAACTCAACCAGGCGATTGCAATAAAACCAATGTGAATAGCGACAGCGATCATCAAAGATCGGAAAATCTCGTGCACTGTAACGCGTGGTCGTTTTACGTCCGGCTTGAATGTATGACCTTCAAGCGCGACGTCAGCCGCGGCACCTTTCACAATGGGATTGCGAAAGCTCTTGTAGACCCCGTGCAATATGGACGCCAGCCCTGTGAGGGGGAGGCCGACCATAAGTATGTTGATCAAAACCAAGCCAAGCGGAATGAGGACCGGCGCAAAAATGCCGTCCTTGAGCATGGCCGGCAACTCTTGCAATGGATTGGCTAGAAGATGAAGCAGTAGCCAGAACAGATGATCGTCCATCAGTAGCAGGCTTAATATTCCACCAAAAACTGCGAGTCCGAGGATCGCGTCTTTGGGTGCCCACAATTCGATTGCCTCACCGCAACTCGTGCACCGGAACTGATTGGAGTCGTCTAACGATACATTGACCATCGCGGGCGCGTTGCAGCGTGCACATTTTCGTACAACGTTACTCGCTAGTGGCTGATTAGGCTGCTGCATGGCTTGACCCTGGCCTACCCAAAAGACTGCACGTCGTGGGCTCTTAGCAGACTACCATCTGCCACTTTGTCCAGCCCCATTTTTATGTGCCATTTCTTTGTAGAGGTTCTGGCACACTTGGGGCGCATGTTAAGGACCAGAAGGCGGATCAATCAAGTCAAGTCTCAAATCCAATAACAACATCTCCAACTTAAGCACCTTCACAAAGCATGGGCAAACTCAATCAAGCTTTATCCGATGGCCGCTCTCGCACCTTCGGGGCAGGCTACGCCTGAATCCCTTTGTACGTCGTCCAGCGGACTTTCATTTCACATGTTTCCAGGAGTCAAATCCTCACCAGAACAATCTTAAAGCGTCTGCCGTTAAGGCGTTCTGTTTTAAGCACCTGGCATTTTGTTATTCGTTTTGAAGACTGCTTAGGAGATGCTTTAGGTAATACTTATCAATCAACGCTTCAGCGACATCTCGCCGAACCCAAGTGCATGTCTGAATAAACGAAGAGATGCTGTGCTGATTGAAAAGGCTGTGGGTCGTGGGTTTGTGAAGAGGAAGACTAAGAGTGCGACCTAGACAGGGGAACTATCCAATGTCTGCTTTACCTCCAATAGCGGGCCTCTATGGGTCTTTGCAGAAACGTCCGCTAAGGGCCAGAAGCTGACAATGGTAGACATTTGAGCAGACGGACTTTTCTTGCTGTCAATGCGCTGGAGAAGTCTCAAATAAATGCATGCGCAATCTTGTAACAAGAAAACGATAATGCGCTAAGAAAGATTGAACACATGAATGTGCGCTTTGTAGTCCAATAATCGTCTTTAATGAGCGCCTTTGTCCTCACAGAATATTCATCAAGCAAGAACAACCCGACCATAAGGACAAAACATAAAGTGACGAAGACAACGGTGGTTGTTGCGCCCCCCATCCTGTTACTAATCTCGGTCATGCAAAGAATAAATAGGAAGCAGCTAACCAATCCTCCTAAAAGAAGGACTGGCACAGCTACTGCAACATTCGCGAACGGGATTGACAAACGTATCCAGCAAATTGCGAGGAGCGCTGTGACAACAGACAACCACATAAATACAAAATAGAGAGCCTGACCAAAATCCATACAATAATTATTCTATATAGAAATTATGATATCGTGTGATCGATAAGAAGTTCGGCTTTGGGTCATCAGCAGACCAACCACCCTAGCTTAGACCATGTCCGCTCTTAACCCCAAAGCAGACCCATCCAATTTCACATGTGAGATCACCCAGCCTCGACGCAAATGTCCTCGCCCCTACATGACGTCCATAAATTTTGCTGGATCATATGCACTGATGTGCCCATATCGCGAGCCGGTTCGAAAACATCAAACCCTCGCCTGAATTGCATCACAGCATCGAAATGCCTGAGGCTATAGAGGCTGCACTCATTTGTTGTTAAACTAAGGTCATGCCAGTCTCGGCTTCGTGCGTCGGTCAAAGCTCACAGGCAAGCAAACATCTGCAAACCGGTCTTCCGGATTTGTTGTCCTAGGGTCATGGCGATAAAGCGAAACGACGGGCCGTGTGCGGTCAAAGTACAGGCCTACCTTAGGTATCCATTGTTGTTCGATATCCGAAATCACAGACGCCATATGGTCATATGTAGCAACATTCCTACGAACAATATATGCGCCACCGTTGAAGTGACTACGCCGCAAATTTTCCCAATCGGACTGAGACCAAGAACTAGGCAATTTCACGCCAGCGGAATATCGTGAAAGATCAGCGGATGAGTCAGCGGCGTTATGATATGAAAAACCCATTCCCAAACCGTTTGGCTCGTGATGACCCCCTTTGTCTAACCAGTTGAACATGGCCGCCCAAGCCTCATTTTCTGAATCCCGAAAAGGACCCACTGTCGAGATGACAGCAAGTTCACACGGCTTCAGAAAAATGACACTGTGATTTTCAGACAAATCGGTTAGCCCTCTAAGAGTGGGTGAACGTCTAGAATAGACTAAAGATCTGTTTTACTTGTTAGAATTGCCGCTCAACTACAGAGCAAATGTACAGAAATTTTTATAAATACCAGTTTGCGTTTGCGACCTTGAGCCTTGGAATAACTTAATGGAATCAGGCCATTGCGATTGGATAATCGACAATTAATCATAGTGCCTGTCACACCAAACTAAACGAACAGCTTGATCTAATCTCATCATTCCAACGCAGACCTCAAACATTTCACGCGTGAACTGTCTAAGCTCTTCAATCCCCCAGCCTTGTCACAAATGTCTTAGCCGTTGGGTGACGACCATAATAGGTCTAGATCATCTGCACAGACGTTCCGTGTTGCGAGACAATTCAAAGACACCAATGCCTCGTCCAAATTGCATCACAGCATAGAAATACCTGAGGCTATAGAGGCCGTACATTTCTCCGTGACTGCTCTGGAAATTACCAGCATCTTTCAAAGCTGCTTTGACCTGATCAATGAATGTGATGATCTTGAATCCATCAGAACATCGAGAACTTCATAAGCCCAACCAACTACGCGAGAGTGGCGCACATACATTGGTCCAGATTGCTTAGCCGAAGATCCAGATCATGTGCATTTTCACAAAGTGCTTCCAAGCGAAGCATTCACAGAACACGAAGCATTGACAGTATTTCTATACTTTTGGACCAAGGTATTTGAATTGATAAATGCAGATGTGATGGATCAAAAAATAGCAAAACGACTTCTAGCCAAGCCATATGGCTACCTTGGGGAATTTATCAAAGAATTTAGGGCTGACATTCAGAAAAATACGACAATGGGAGATCTACCTCCTTGGTGTGAAGCTACCGAAGGGCTGGAGCGTTTTTTCTCTCAAGATAAGGCCAGAACCTGTCGCCAAATTTAGAGCAGACCTAAAACATTTCACCCGTGAAATTACCAACCACCATCTCATATTGAAATACGAAAACAAAACCGGTCAGCAGAACTCACTGACAGCATCGGCAGATTTCTCTGAGCTTGTTTAGGCGAGCTTGGAAGTCGTTCAGAAAGGTGTTGGGGGGTTGGTTTTCTAATCAGTGATTAGATGTCGTTGATAAAGGTTCGCTGGTGAAGAGACAAATTTAACCATCATCCAAGCGCAGCTGCTAGACCTTGAACCAAAAACAATACGAGCACGACCATCGTTAGATTGATGGAGACGACACATGTATCAAGTTTTGAAATTGGCAGCTATGACGGCGTTCAAGCATGTCTGTCTGTTTATATTCCCAGCCACTGTTGTAGTGAGTTACTTCGGTCTCCTCTTTGAGCAAAGCAGCGATCTTCAAACATCTCTAAAGCTCGGGATTTTTGCGGCACTTGGTTGGTTTATTTTCGAGACAATAATTGGCGTGGTCCATCTCGTCATTTATGGCAACGACAGGAGTAAAGAAAGCAGTAGCTGACGACCACCGACCTAATGGCGCCCGTGGCAGTGTTTGTAAGCAAATGGCCGAGTCGTTAGAAAAGGTGTGGGAATTGAGGAATTTCTAACGGTTGCGTAGGATATTGGTACCGGCATCACGCCCCATAATAACTGATGCATCTGGGCGGTTCTGGTGCTAAAAATAAAAAGTATAGGTGACACTATGCCGATTAAGAACTTCACATTTTTTGCGCTAGGCCGCGATCTTGATCAACTTGCACCGGGTGTTGGTCTGACATTAGACTACAGCATTCTTGAAAGTCTCATACGGTCGGCCATTACACCCCTACCTCCTGCGGCACTTCGAGAGGAACTAAAGATTTTAAGCGAACAGCATAATTGTGATTTTATAGATTGGGCTGAGCACCGGTTTGTACAGTTTTCTAAACGTGACTCTCGCCTTGGGAAACCGAACAAAAGTTAGTTTAATCACTGAACACAATAGTGGGATTGGCAAAAGGTGTCCCTGCCCCTTAAAACTAGTCCATCAGTTTTGTAAAACAGTCATGATGCGCATTGCGCACCGCTACATCAGACTAAAATTGACCATTGGGTCTGATGCAAATGACATACAGCCCACCAAATTCGATGGGTGGACTGCATGATATGACCGTAGTCGCCGTAGGCAAACAAAGTCGGCAAGTTAATCTTCGTATTTGAATGACACTTTCACTTTTGATCGGTAAGCCGTCACCTTACCGCTTTCGATGATAAGGTCCTGTTGCGATACCTCCGCAACGCGCAAATCGCGCAACTGCTTGGAGGCTCTCTCAACGGCTGCGGCCGCAGCCTTTTCCCAGGATTCTGTGCTCGTTCCCACGAGCTCAATGACTTTGTAGACACTCTCCGTCATGGCAACCTCCCAGTTTTTTGAGTGTTGAGATTATGAGAGTGTACCTAGGCGGCAAACAAAGCAATCACTCATTTGGAAATTTACAAAAACAAACCAGTGAGCAGAAGACACTGACAGCATTGGAATTTTTCTCTGAAGTGTCTTGGGAGGGTTTGTACGTCGTTAGAAACGGTGTTGGGGATTTGGGTTTTCTAACGAGAGTAGATGTGGTCGGTTTTAGAATGCTCTTAGAAAACTTCAGAATTTGACTAGGGTTTTGTCAAACTTCAGGTCTTGGGCCTGTCGAATTTTCAGTACACGACGACCTTTTGTTCCCTACGAAACAGACACGTCGGACAAAAATTGGCCCTGTATAGATATAGAATTCGCAACAAGGGCTACAGACATGACTGCACGGACATCGCTTTTCATAATGTCACATCTCCTCTTTATTGGCCTGGCAATCGTATTGCAGTAGCTGCTGCACGGTGCTTTGATGCGGCTAATAAAGTTACATCACGCCTAATGACGCCCGTGACAGTGTCTGTAGTCACGTAGCCAGTTAAATTGGGCAACGACTTGCGCGAGTTAGACTGCAGTTTGTGCGGTGTCTGACGGATTGGTTTACTCAGCTACCTAATCATCGTCGCCGTTCTGATCCTCCAAATCTTCTACCGCTTGCAATAATCTGGTGCCGGGGTTGTTTTGACAAACGGCCTTGATCTCATCAGCATCTGTTCCAGAAAAATCGACCACCATGCTTTCAGGGTCATCGTTATCTGACATGAAGCCATCGATCCATACCGATACAAGGTCCAAGGTTGCCTCCGGTAGTGCGATTGCCTCTTTACACGTCATTTTACTCAGATCGACTTTCTGAGTTTGCGCCGCTGCAGAAATTGGTGTCGCGGTCAGTACCAACAAAAATGCAATTCTAAGGGCTCTCATCACAATTCCTTTCTAAGAGGTCATCTTATGACACCTCTGTGACCATAGGCTGGCGCTGCTGCAATGCAGCAAATGAACCGAACCGGCACCAAATTCGACGGATGCCATAGAGATCAAACGTTACTAAGTAAACCGCCACTTGAAGCTTGAAGCATAACCTTAACGACATCAATGGTCAGGAATAAGTTGTTTAAATACCGGCACGCTCGTAGCGTTGAGCGATCTACTTCATCGCGTTGGGGATCTTTCCTTCAAAGGAGCTTAGTAAATGATCGTAGAGTCCCCGTTGGATCTTATATTCCGCAACCTATTCTATCGGTTAAAGGGGTATGCGGACGGGATTGACGTTTTTCTAAAACTCGAAGGCTTCAATGTTACAGGTTCCATCAAAGTTAAAACCGCAATCGGCCTGATTGAAGACCTCGAACGGCGCGGTCTCGCAAAGCCTCATGAGACCGTGATTATTGAATCATCGTCCGGTAATCTTGGCATTGCCCTCAGTATGGTCTGTGCGATCAAGGGTTACAAATTTATCTGCGTTACCGATGCTAACGCAACGCGTGCAAACATTCGGGGCATGCAGCTCTACGGCGCCGAGGTGCTTGTCGTTGAGGAACGCGATACGTCGGGCGGGTTCCTCGAAAACAGATTTAAAACCATAGATGACCTTCTGGCCACTCACCCGAATTCTGTCTGGCTCAATCAGTATGACAACTTAGCCAACAAGAACATTCACGCCGCGCAGACTGGCAATGAAATCGCAAATGAATTTGAACGCATAGATTGGATTTTTATTGGCGCTGGCACGACCGGCACCTTAGGCGGGGTCTCCGAACGCCTGCGCGATCTGTTCCCAACAATCAAGGTTGTGGCCGTTGAGCCAACAGGGTCCGTCACGTTTGGCGGGCAAGCAGGAAAACGAAATATTCCCGGCATCGGAACAAGTATGAAGCCAAAGATTGCGGAACTAGCATGTCCTGACAGAGTCGTCGCCGTAGAAGAAGCACGCACCGTTGAGGCGTGCCTTTCATTCGTCGAGAACTACCATCTGATGGTGGGAGGGAGTACGGGTGCAGTGCTTGCAGCAATAGATCAGCTAACGCCCGAATTTGCGCCAGGTGAAACAATTGTGGCCATTTCTGCAGATTTGGGTGAGAAGTATATGGACACAGTTTATGATCCCGATTGGGTTCGCCAGCACGTCACGCGTAAGGAACCACTTCGCACCAAAGCTAACACTGAGACTTGAGGAACGCCATCGTGGTAGAAGCGCCGCCGTTTCATGTTGTCTCGGGCACAACTGTTAAAGATGTCATCGACGCACATAGAGACAAAGTTTTTAGTGCCGTTGAAGCCGCTTACCGTCTTCATGCCGCTGGAGACTCCATCAATCCGGACAGCTATTTTCTAAGATATCCGGCTAACCCCCGAAATCGCATCATCGCGCTTCCGGCACATCTTGGCGGGGCGGTTCAAAAGAGCGGGATCAAGTGGATCTCGAGTTTTCCAGAAAATACGAAGGCCAATCTTGCCCGCGCATCAGCTGTCCAAATTTTGAATGACGCGGAAACCGGCTACCCAATCGCTTGTATTGAAGCTTCCCTCATCAGTGCGACACGTACAGCGGCCTCTGCCGCATTGGCAGCTGAAACATTGAGCCCCAAACCGTTTCAAGGCACGCTCTCGATTATTGGAACGGGTGTGATCTCGCGCACAACCGTCGAATGGCTGAAATTTCGCAACTGGAAGTTTGATAAAATTTGCCTCTACGACGTCAATCCGGATGCCATCGATCCCTTCGTCACATGGATGAAAGAAACCTACAACGACACTGTCGAAGTTAAGAACGACTTAGAGTCTGCACTGACCGACGCTTCGTTGATCCTTTTTGCCACCACTGCGCTTGAACCTTATCTTAGGGACACCGATGACCTGGCGCATGCCCCAACAGTTCTGCACCTTTCGCTGCGCGATATATGTCCCAATGTCATATTGGTGGCACAGAATTTTGTTGACGACGTTGACCATTGCCTGAAGGCGCAGACCTCCGTTCATCTTGCTGAGACGGAAGTTGGCAACAGAGACTTCATTGCCGGCACACTGGTGGATGCGCTCAACAAGACATGCTCTATCGACGCGGACAAGCCGCGTATCTTTTCGCCATTTGGTCTCGGTGTTTTGGACATCGCGGTTGCCAACCTCATTCTTGACGAGGCGATCAAAAACAACTCGGCGCTGTTGGCTCCGGATTTCTTTAGTAACGCAACACGATGGTAATATGGGGTCAAAGATCAACTTTATACCGAGATGCAGAACAGGTGAACGCGCAACCTAACACCCAACAATACACACCGCTTCCTGCACACCGAGGAGACGCAATCGATGGATGATGGAAAATACGAGGCAACGCCTGCTGGCAAAGACACCGCCGCGGGCACGGACACGAATGTGAAAAATTCAGCCGTTTGGAGCTGCAATGAATGGGATCCCCTTGAAGAGGTCATTGTCGGCAATCCTCTCAATGCCCGTTTTCCAATGGCAGATGTCAGCACCCAACTCACAGAATATCCTGACCGAGCGTTGGACCAGATTCCACAAGGTCCATTTCCGCAGAAAATTGTTGAAGAGGCGGAAGAGGATCTGCAGAATTTTATTACCGCTCTTGAAAAGCAAGGCGTTACCGTAAAGCGTCCTGAAACCTGGCCGCACGACAAAACGTTTTCAACGATCAATTGGGAAACGGAAGGCTACTATAACTACTGTCCGCGTGACATCATGCTGGTGATCGGCGACCAGATTATCGAAACGCCAAATGTCATTCGCGGCCGCTCCCAGGAAACGTCAAGTTATCGCAATCTGCTTGTCGATTATATGAAATCGGGCGCCCGGTGGATCAGCGCCCCAAAGCCAATGCTGTTGGATTCATTGTTCGACGTTGACATGTCCAAACCGACGCCGCGCAATGATGAACCGGCGTTTGATGCTGCAAACATTCTCCGTTTTGGCGAGGATATCATTTATCTCGTGAGTGCAACGGGCAATGAGATGGGTGGACAATGGCTGCAATCTATTCTCGGTGACAAATTCCGCATCCACTATCTCAAAGATGTCTATTACGGCAGCCATATCGACTCGACGCTGGTTGCGCTGAGGCCGGGTCTTATCCTGTGTAACCCAGGGCGACTCAACGACGACACTCTGCCGGACATCCTGAAGCAATGGGAAGTGATCTACAGTCCACCCATGGAAAATACGGGCCGATATAGTGAGGACTATTTGGCCAAGTGTATCGGTAGTGATTGGATTGACATGAACGTGTTCAGTATCAGTCCAAATCTGGCTGTCGTAGATGCCGACCAAACCGCATTGATTAAGCTTTTGGAAAAACACGGCGTGGATGTGATACCGATTAAATTGCGTCACTCCAAGATGCTCGGCGGCGGGTTCCATTGTGTCACGTTGGATGTACGCCGAAAGGGCAAGCTTGAGCGTTATTTTGATTAGGTCGTGCCAAAAACCGACGACGCGCGTAACAAGCATTGGTCTTGAGGCCGCACGAAAAGGTACTACGCCCAAAGATACGTCGTCGTGCGTACGTTACAAAACGTTTAAGGACTATTTCCCTTGGCAGCGCTGATTGCAGTACTCATTGTTTCGGTGTTTGTGACACTCACCTACGTCGCATGGAAACGCTATTTGTGGGCGTCCCAGCCTGACGTTGGCGAACACGTGGATGCCCGCGCTTATAGTCTGACCGATGTATTTGACGACCGAAACGTCATCAATATCCAGCACCAAAAAGGTGCTGAGTGGCTGACTGACATCTTCAGCAATACTGCAAAACAATTTCCCAACCACATAGCGCTTCAAATCCCGCATACAGGCGAGTCGCTGTCATTCGTTGAGTTAAATGCGCGCGCTGAACACATCGCAGATGCGTTGGCGGCGTTCGTCAACGGCCCCGATCAAGTGGTGGCCGTGGCGATGTCACAGGACAACTGGCAGATCGTAGCCGCACATCTTGCGGTCTTGAAGGCTGGCGGCACAGTGATGTTCGTGGACACCACGCTGCCAGACGCGCTGACGACACACATGCTCAACGATGCCCGGCCGGTCGTGGTTCTGACCCGCGGCGAAAACCAGTTTCGTGAGCTGCCAACGCTTGATGTGCTGGCTTTGCCGGAAAACACTCCAAAACGCACATCACCAACATGGCTCGATGATCCAACCGAGCGCCTTGCCACTATATTCTATACAAGCGGAACGACTGGACTTCCAAAAGGGGTTGAATGCCCGCACGCCGGATATGTCAATCTTGCGCGCACCTATGCTGACTATTTCGATTTGTTGCCAGGTATGGATGCCACGTCGCTCACTTCATCGCTTGGATACGATGGCAGTATCTCTGAAATGTATAGCGCCTGGGTATCTGGGTGCACCGTTGTTTTGCTGACAAAGGAACAGATCCGGTCCGGTCCCGATCTGGTTCCTATCCTTCGCGACTCTGAGGTGACGGTTTTGTTTTGCCCACCGGTCCTGTTGACGACGCTGTCGGCATCTCCAGAAATTGACCTGCCCTATCCGATATGCCGCTACATTGTGCCAGCGGGTGAAGCGTTTCCCAACGCACTTGTCGAACCGTGGACGCGGGCGCGTCGGCAAATCATCAACACCTATGGGCCGACAGAAGCGAGTACCGATACAAGTCGCCAGACGTTGCGACCCGGAGAGCCGATCACCATCGGATCTCCCTTCCCAAACGTCACTTATGTCATTCTTGAAGTTGACGATTTGAAGCCCTTACCACTGGGCGAGATTGGAGAACTGTGCATCGGTGGGGTGCATCTGGCGCGTGGCTATCGCAACTTACCGGAACAAACAGCGGAAAAATTTATTACACACCCTGAGTTCGGCCGGCTTTATCGCACGGGTGACAAGTGCCGGATTGATCCGGTGACGCATCAGGTCGATTTTCTTGGCCGCATTGATGCGCAACTCAAAGTGCGGGGCCACCGGGTTGAGGCGCAGGCGGTCGAAGATATCCTTCAATCGCAATTTTCCGAGATTGAAGCTGCTGTCTTGGACTATCAGAACGACGCCCTGGTCGCGTTCGTGTGCGCTCCTGGTATTTCAAGCGAACCGATCTCAGTGGCGACACGGGCACCGGCCGTATGGGCGGAGCGGGTTATAGCGCGCTTGGCAGAGCAACTGCCAGACCCGTCGGTGCCTTCACAAATATTCCTCGTTGAAACTTTCATCATGAAACCGGTCTCCGGAAAGATTGATCGAAAAGTCCTGCCAGACCTGTCACGGCTCTCAACTGATACCGAGAAGGCGCGTGCAGGCGAGCCGCCGGACCTCGGCATGATCACGCGAAAGTCCTCAGTATCCGAAACGGGAGGAACTGAGGCCGATCTAGACCAAAATCCAGACGCATTAGAAGTTTTGAAAATCTGTCGAGAGATTTTTGAAACGCCATTGAGATGGGATGATGCCTTCGCAAAGTCGGGCGGACATTCCATCAATATCGCGCGACTGGCGCAGCGCCTGCAGGCTTCCGGATGGCAGGTTTCTGTGCGCGCTTTGCTGAGCGAGTACAACAGCGCGCGCAAGATCGCTCAGCTGCCACGTATTCCTATCTCCTCTGCACCAATTGCACCGAGACAAGCCGCCCCGCGCCGCGCCGTCGATCAGAACTCTGCCGATGGTGAAGTTCTCTCTGTCACGTTGTTTACAACCTTACAGGTGCTGTTTGCTCTGTTTCTCTCGATACCCGGATTGATCGCATTTTTCAGTGTCTTCGCATTTGTTGAGATTGGTACGTTCTTTACAACAGCCAGTGTTTCGGCGTTTGTGATTGTCGGTTGCGGTTTATATTTCACCGGCCTCACAGTGCCGTTCCTGACTTTGCTTTGGGCGCTCTGTGTCAAGTTTCTGATCGGCGGGCACATTTACGAAAATAATATTCGGCCCGGAGCCTATCCAAAATGGAGCCGGATGCATTTACGGGTTTGGTGCATTGGCCGGGTTCAAAACATGGTGCTCATGCCGCTCGGTGCAATGTACAGAAGTGCGCCGTTGATGGCGTTTGCGTTGCGTCAACTTGGCGCCCGAGTTGGAAAAAATCTCCAGTGTGCGCAGGATGCTGATCTTGCCGGCCCTCTGGATTTGCTTACCTTCGACGACAATGTTGCGATCCAAACCGGCGCTTACATTCATACTGTCAGATGGTCGGGACAATACTTGCTTCTCGGACCTATTCACCTGGAACGAGACTGCAAGGTTGGCATGCGCGCAGGTGTTGCCAATGATGTCACCGTTGGACAAGGCGCCTGGATCACGCCATTCAGCCCTGTACTCACCGATGTCGGGGCGCACGAGATGTGGGAGGGTGCGCCTGCGCGCGTTGCAGGCCGCTATACCAAACTAAAGCGAACAACTGCGTTTTGCGAAGAGACAACACCATTCTGGCGGCTTGAAACGCTCAACATCGCCATGCAAATCGCAATGACGTTGGTGTTGACGGTTATTCCGGCGTCTTTGATCCTATGGCAGACACGCCAATTTATCCCGGCGGGCGAAGCCGAACTTTCAGGCAAGTCGTTTACAGCAATCCTTGGTGCTGACGGCACTACAGCCGCGAGCGGCGAAGCAACAAATGCCAGCAACTATTTTTTGGTGACGCCATTGCCTGAAATTCTTTGGCAACTGGGCCTATACACGTTCATCACAGCGTGGGTCACGATTGTCGTCACATCGATACTGGGCTGCATTTTTGTACGCCTGACCGCGGCAGCACCCGGACTATGTAGTTCGCAAGGCCTGAAAGGTGCACTTCTCCTATACAGGCTCAACATACTAAACGGCATCCAGGGGGTATGGACCTGGACGATTACCGGACAATATTTGCGCGCCCTGGCCGGCCTGCGCTTTCCAAAGCTGGGCGCATCTGAATGCGATATTCTATTTAATCTCGTGCCCGAAGTGACATTGCCGGATTCGCAAGTATTTTGGTCTAATGGTAGTTTTTGCAACGTTCTAGACTACGGTGCAGACCACCTTGCGCTGCGCAGCATTGATATGCCGCGCAACTTTTTCAGCGGCAACAATTGCGTGGCTGAGCACGGCCACTTCCCGGACAACTTCCTGCTTGGCGTATCAACACCATGTAGCGATATTCTCTATCGGAATCAGATGCGCACTCGCCCTGGCGTACCCATTACCGTTGCCGGCAACCCGCCGCTCGAATTTGCAAGTGCATCGTTTGAAGATGAAAACAAAGCCCATAAACCGCCCAGTTTCTCACTTTTTCTCGGTCGCGTTTGCCTGAATGACATCTTCAGCATCGGCACGCTGCGCATCGCTGAGGTCCTTATTTTTACGCTTCTCTATATTTGCGCGCAGCGCTTGGGAGTAAACGCAATTGTCAGCGCACTTCTTGCAATCATTGTCACAGAAGTGGGTTTGCTGGCGCTCTGCATCGCCGTCAAGCAAGCACTGGTCGGCAATAAATGGGGGACAAATCACCAAACACCGTTCTGGTCATGGCGTCACTTTAATTACTTCTTTGCCCAGGACTGCTTCTTTATTTGGTGCCAGGGCCTTCTCGGGTTATTGGCCGGAACCGTCCTCGCCAATCCCATTTTGCGCCGGTTAGGTTGTCAGGTCGGCGATCGCACGCTGCTGATTGACCCGATGCAATGTTCTGATTGGAATGCAGTTCGCTTTGGTGACGACTGTGTTGTCGGCGGCTTCCTTCAGTTTCATACGTTTGAGAATATGACACTCAAAGTAAAGGAAACCCATATTGGCGATCGCTCAACCGTTGCATTTGGGGCGACGGTGATGTCCGGTGCAAAAATTGACTGCGATTCAACGCTGCAACCGTTGTCAATGGTGCTCAAAGAAGTCTACTTGCAGCCCGACACCTATGCGGGAAGCCCGGCGGACAGAGAGAGCGATGCAATGTTGCGAGCAAGTGTTGGCGCACAGCACATTAAAACCCTTCAGGGCGATAAAACTCCAACGGCTGAGCCTGAAAATGTCGGCTTGAAGGATGAGGTTTAAAAGAAAAAGTGAAACAGGACGGCGACCATATCTTGAAGACAATATTTACGAGCCTAATGCGCGACGTCACGCCCACAGACATGCGCTCAACGCTGCGTGTTCTGTATATGCCGTCCTCAACAGATGCAAATTTTGTGCGTCGCTGCCGTTCAGTGCTCAGCCAAGCTGAGCTTCAGGCCGCCGCAATCCTGCCAACTCATAACGACAAGGTTCAGTTCAACGTCCGGCGCGCCTTCCGCCGTTGCTGCGGCGCATGCGTGCTGGGATCAGATGCGCCGTTATCAAACGTCCAATTTATGGAAACTGAATCCGGGCGCCCATATTTGCAATCCCACCCTGCAACCTCATTCAGTTTTTCGGCGTGTTCGCTCGGCGTTGTTGCAGCGTGGTCGTCTCGCTGTCGCGTCGGTATTGATATCGAAGACCCAGCACGGTCCGTCGAACCAATCGAAATTGCCGAAAAATATTTCGCTGCACCCGAAATCGAAGCTGTGCGCCAAGCCCAAGAACCCGATCGCAAAAAGATTTTCCTTAGGTTTTGGACGCTGAAAGAGGCTGCGCTCAAGTCGATTGGCCAAGGATTACCATTTGGAATTGATGCCTTCGCGTTTACATTGTCCCCCGATCTCCACATCGCGCGCGCGCCGGTTGAGTACGGCGGCGAAAAAATGTTCCAGGGGCACATCATCAACGATACTGACGGTTGTGCCTCTCTCGTGATACATTGATGACCATTCTTACGAAGACTGCAACCGGGCAAAACACAACGTCGCGCATGCGACGGAATGAGGTGTATGGTGGCAAGGTTTCTACTCATCAGTGCTTTGTTTTTGTTGATCACTTCCCGTGGAGTTGCTCAACAGGCAGCACCCTTGTGTGTTGGCGACCTCGCCGAAATGCCAAAAATTTGGCAGCCCTCCAGCGCGCAGCTCAAGACACTTGGCACCGAGACATGGCAGGCGCACGAAGCACAACAGGTGCGCAGAGCAGTTGAATTCGGCATAGACGAAATCATTGATTTTTTTGCACGCAAGCCCGCAGCCGTATTGAACCTTTGGGACGATTCCATTGAAGCCTTGATTCAGATTACCTATGCGAGTGCGAATGACCCTGCACTCGACCAAAAGATCCGCGACGCTGCACGCAACAATCTAAGCGCTCTGGTCAAGTCCTATGAAGATTTCAATTTGGACGAGGTGACATGCGAAGAAGTTCAAAAATTGCTTCCGCTGACACTTTTTGCACACAGACTGTATGCCCAGGATGATAAACGTATTGGTGTAGTGACAGAACTCACAAACGCTGCGTACCGGGAGTGCCATTCACTAGATGACGCGACAGGAATTGAACTTAAAAATTTGCTGGACGATCACAAGTTAGACGACCGCGAGTTCCCTTCGGAAGCCAAGCTTGAGCGGTTGTTCGACGCCTACATTTGGTCACTCTGGTTGCTGGAGGCTGAGTTGGTTCCAGCAATAAAACTGCCCAAAGAATCGCACCGCTTTGTGGCTGCGTTATGGGCCCGCCTAAGGTCCATGCCGCTACCGGGCCCGGATGCGTTTGAGGGTGGCATCAAAAATCCACGGTTCACGACGCTGGCGGATCTCGCCACGCACATCGCCCATATTCCATCGGCCGTCCATCGCTTCCCGCTCTATGTTGACGATCATCCAGATCTGTACCGCTTTCATCGTCAAAACTTTTACAAGGTCATGGCGGCAGGAGATTTGGATCTGTTTGCCTCATTTGTCGATTCATTACGCCAATACGGCTGCACGCCCACCAACGACAGACAGGTGCGCGATGGCACCCGCTATCTGCTGTCGGTTTTCCACAACAACGGAAAGCGCTGGATGGGTGATGCGAAAACAGGGCAAGGCGACGACAATCAGGATGACTACGACCGGGTTCACCGACCCTGGACCGCCATGCTTGGCTTGCGTGATCGCAAAATAAAGCCACCGGAGCCAGGATCACTTGGTGACATCATTCGCAAGCGTCTATTTTCTTCCGCCCTACAGACCGAATAGTGATTGTTCATGCGCCTTTGCAATGGTGTTTTTGGTGTCGCCGTTGCGGTGCCCTTCCGCGCTAAGCGCTTGCAGTTTGATTTTGCGCCTCTAGGTGTTTAAGAGCCCGAACGATTAATGGGTCAATGCCATTTTTGATATCCGCCTTGGTATTTAAGAGTTTGATGTCGGCTGGGATTCCCCGACCTTCATAACAGACCATGTCAGCGGAATAGTATATTTGATACGACAAACAATAGTCCCACCCGTTGGGCAGGGTCTTGTCGAAGGTATATGAAAAAATACCGTTGGTGTGGTCACCTATGATGGTTACATACGGCAATTCACGGATCGCCAAGGCAAACGCTTCACCACCACTAAAAATAGATTCGCATGTCAGCAGAACGATTGGGCCTGTAAACTGCCGATCCCCCTTCGGTTCAAGGTGCCAAGTCTTTCGTGGTTTGAAATCGTCTTCACCCGGTCCAATCTTTGTCCTTCGATGAAACGCTACTCTCTTTTTGTCACAGAACCGATTGATAATCTCTATCGCAATACTGTCTTCGCCACCTGGACAATCGCGAAGATCGATGATGAAACCGTTTAAGCCCTCAAAGTCTTGAGAAATCCTATTCAACGCGGTTTTTAAATGCCGCTTTTTGACGTCTTCAAGTTCAAGAATGCGCATATATCCCGTCGTTGATGATCGGCAGTAGCGAAGCATCCAGGCTTTGGTTTTCTTTAGCGCATCGAATCCATTGTGCATCAACGTTTTTTCCGAGGTCTTGAAAAGTTTCTTGATCTCCTTTTCAGAAAACTCTCGATTGAATTGCGTTGGCTTCTCCGCTGTAAACAGACGTTTAGCCCGACTATGGCCCAGCCTGGCTTCTAACTCGACATGTCCATCATTGAGCGGATCTACCATTTCGCACAAAATAGCGAACAGCTCCTCATCGCTCGTTTCATGAGTCACCTTCGGCCGGTAGATTTCATATTGCTGCTGCCAGTCAACGTTTCTAAGCTCAAAGAACGGATACCTTTTGTGAAAGGTTTTCCAGAGCTTTTCAAAATTCTTGACAGGATCTGTCTTGCGCATTGTGGTGGCTTTCACGCGTGGTTTAGGGCAGCAGAGTCTAAGTGTTCTACCTATAGCAAATTGGCTGTTGTTCCCTGGGGAACAAGTGACATCACGCTCCGCGCTATAGTCAATCCTTACATGACTACAGGCCATGGCGACAGAGCGGCAAGTGTAGCGGCCTGTACGCGCGTTGAGGGTGGCCTAAACATCCAATTTAGCAGCGGCATATCGCTGATCGGCGAGGGCTTCTACGACGGTATCGGCGCCGATGACTTTAATTCCTACGGCGGCAGCGCGAGAATTTCTATACCGCTCAGAAACTGCCAGAACGAGTTCAGCGTGCGCATACGTCATTGGCCAAGGAACCGTATTGGTCGAGCCCTGCAACCTACTTTTCAAAATTGAAGTAGATCAAATATTGATATTCTGTATGACGTAACCGCCAGCAGCTGCGATCAATCCCGCGACGAGAACATGCGGCAAGACGTTCACGAAGTCACGCAGTAGCGAGACAAAAGCATTTAGCACCTGCACCACACCGGCCCAAATTTGCATGACAACTTTGTACAAGACATAAACTATCGCGACAGCAACGACAGCCAGCACGACAATCTTCCAAATGGGAAGGCTTTGCCAATCTGATTGGAAGATCGTTATGATTTTCCCAAATGACCATGTCCAAACAAATTTGATGAAGTTAAAGATTGCGTCGATCCCCATTTTGAGGAAATTCGCGATTATATCGATAAATTTTTCCATGTTGTCATCCTCCCGTATTCAGCCGACCTAAACGTATCACAAGTTTTGAGCTCCTGCATATTGTTGAAACCGCCCAACAACAGCCAGAACGAGCTCAGCACAAATGTGTGAGTATGATCATGTACTTGGAAACGAATGCAGCAACTCAACCATCAGCGGCTCTGTCTGAGGTTTCTTAAAAGCATCGTACTTTTGGGAAGAAGACACTAGCGTTCCGGCGTTCAACTCAAACACGGAGCACATGTCATGAAAACGCTGAAATCACTCGAGCTTGGTTCGTTCACACTCTCCACCAATGATCCTGTCCAAAGACGTCGTTTGAAGGTGGTGGATCGTCTGGAACAACAGAAGGCATTGGTATCAGATTGTAGACATTTTTCTACCGCTCAACATTTTAATCCTCCAACTCATTGTGAAACTCGAAAAACCAAACCAGTCAGCAGAAGATTGTGACAGCACTGGCGAATTTCTCTGATGTATTTTGGGAGCGCCTGGAAATCGTTAGGAAAGGTTTTGGGGAGTTGGTTTTTCTAACGAGTAGTAAATGCGGTCGGTTTAAGAACGCTCTTAGAAAGCTTCAGAATTTTCCTAGGGTTTTGTCTAACTTCTGGATTCAAAGTGTCAAATTTCACCAGTGAAATTGCAATGCGAGGTCTACATATGATCCCACGAATTGAGTCTGTTTACATGATCATTCTGAACGCGTGTAGATCCAGCAGCCTATCGGAACGAGTGCAAATTCCATCACGGCGTAGGTTACCAACAGCGGTGTCGGTTGACCGTCTATAAAGAAGCTAATAATCCGACCAATTACCAACCCGCCGGCAAATATGATCGTCGTTAGGATGGCGGTGCTTCGATGCGCGTTGCTAAAAGCAGAGAACAACCAGAAGACTCCTAGTGCCAGATAAAGACACATGACGGCCCGCAATATGTGAGCAATGTTTGGATTGAGATCACCTACCCCCAGATATCTATCGGCAAACCATGCGGGCGAGATGCCATACAGAAGTCCTATTATTGAAACCATGGCAAATGCCAGAACTAGGTATGCCTTCTTCAACAGCATGAAACTCTCCAAGAAATCTGGCTTGCTCGCCACGTCACCTGAAACCAACTCACCACACCACTGACCTAATGCCGTCCTTGGCAGTGTTTGTAAGCAAATGGCCAGCTCATTGGATCTACTTGTACTTGGCGGCTGTGATGAATTCACCAAAGGATTCACACCAAACAACAATTGTCGAATACGAATTGACGTCAGTCCCGGCTGGCACGTCCGAGATAAATCCATCGAAGGTTTTCACGTCCCCCACAAGCTGGGCCTCTTGTTTGGCTTTCAGAAATTGTTCTTCGTCCTCGACAAAATCCTTGGTGAGATAAATCTTGTAATCGGGTCCAGGCGCTAGTTTTCCTTCATGCACGATCTTGTTTGCGGTCACACTGACGATACCTTCACCCCAGTGGAGAAAGTCGCTCCCCTTCAAGTCCCTTTTGAATTCAGACTTGAACAACGCCGATTGCGCAGTTGTGGCAAGCATCGCCTTGCCTGGTCCTTGTGGTGCGGTGAGGATAGGCAAGAAATATATGCCAAGAGCGAAGCCGATAGCCAACACAGTGGCATGACTAATAAATAAGGTAATCCAGCGCAACATTCTACAGGCTCCTTCACTCAAAAAAATCATACCGCTAGTGCCGCCCGTGGCAGTGTTTGTAGTCACGTTGCCGAGTCGTTAGGGCAATGATTTGCGCGAGTTAGATTGCAGTTTCTGTGGTGTCTGTTGGTTTGTCTAGGGTTTTGTCTAACTTCTGGACTCTAAGTGTCAAATTTCACAGGTGAAATTGCAATGCGGGGTTTACGTATGATCCCACGCATTGAGTCTGTTTACATGATCATTCTGAACGCGTGTAGATCCAGTAGCCGATCGGAACGAGTGCGAATTCCATCACGGCGTAGGTTGCCAACAGCGGCGCGGGTTGACCGTCTACAAAGAAGCTGATGATCCGACCAATTACCAATCCGCCGGCAAATATAATCGTCGTTAGGATGGCGGTGCTTCGATGCTCGTTGCTAAAAGCAGAGAACAACCAGAAGACTCCTAGTGCCAGATAAAGACACATGACGGCCCGCAATATGTGAGCAACGTTCGCATTGAGATCACCTACCCCCAGATAATTTTCGGCGAACCAAGCG
>JAJFHG010000017.1 GCA_021775735.1 Hyphomicrobiaceae bacterium | reverse complement strand
GGTGCCATTTGGCCGCTTGACCGGCCCTTCGGGGGCGCTTACAAGCAGGGCTCATTTCCCTTGGGGGCCCGTAGCTCAGCGGTAGAGCATCTGACTTTTAATCAGAGGGTCGAAGGTTCGATCCCTTCCGGGCTCACCAACTTATTTTCCTTGATATCAATATGTTAACCCCCTTCGCGGGGGCAATTAAATAAGGTGGAAGAACGCTGGGGCGCGTATGGGGCGCGGTTCAGACACGTGAGAGCTATATCACAGACTATAATTCTGGGAGTGGGCGGCAAAGCTTCTCATGCTCGAAACGTGCATGCCTAAGCCATCATTGTTCCTAAACCTGCGCGCCGAGAGCTAGTTGCGGACAAAGGACGGGTCGCTGGCTCCACTGAATAGAAAAAAAAAACATGAAAAAACACATTGAACTGGAACGACGATTCTATCGCATTGACGAAAAGGCGACTGCATTCCCGGAAGACGTACATCTCTACGGTGATAGCGAGTACGCCACGGATGGATGGAAATTCCTTCTGGATCGCAAACGAGTTGTCGTGCTTGCCGAAGCCGGCATGGGCAAGAGTGAGGAGTTCCGAGTCCAAACTGCAAAAGCGATCGAATCTGGAAAAATTGCATTCAATGCACGGATTGAGCGTTTAGCAGACGGGAATTTTGCCTATGCGTTGGAGCAGGGTACTGAGGACGCAGTTGCCGCCTGGAAAAATGGTGAGGACGTCGCGTACTTCTTCTTAGATTCTGTCGATGAAGCGCGCCTCACGTATAAGCGATTCACGGATGCTTTGAGGACGGTGGCGAGCGTAATTGTAGGAGCGGAAGAGCGCGCCCGGATTTTTGTCTCAAGCCGCCCAAGCGACTGGCGTTGGCATGAGGACATCGCGAGCATCAAAGAGATCCTCCCGGTGCGCAACGCGGTCGCGAGCGCAACCGACGAACAGCCACCGGCACTGAGCGATGAAGCAATGTTGTGGCCGTTACGTCGGGCGCGAGAGCGACGTTCAAATAATGACGATGGTGGTGATGAAAAGAAGGACAATATTTGCGTTGTAAGACTCCTTGGCCTAACGCCTGTGAAGATAGAGAACTTTGCCCGACAGCGCGGCGTAACTGATCCTAAAGCGTTCATGCAGGCGCTTGAAGATGCTGACGCAATGGTGCTCGTTGCGAGACCGCAGGATCTCGACGGTGTCATTGAGATCTGGGAAGAGAGTCAGCGCATTGGCACACATGTTGAAGCGCTGCGGGCGAGCATTAAGCAGCGCCTGCGAGAAACAAACCTTGATCAAGCCACCTTGAGAAACTTATCTGACGATCAGGCATTGCAGGGCGCTCGACGAGTTGCCGCTGCGCTCACTCTTGGGCGAGCTACGACGGTCGACGTTCCAGACTGCAAGGGTGCAGGCGAAGGCTCGCTTGATATTGGGGAGATACTCCCCAGTTGGTCCCCGAAACAGCAACAATCACTATTGAGCCGAGGCATATTTGATCCAGCAACATACGGGCGTGTTCGATTCCATCACCTCGAGGTGCAACAGCTTTTGACAGCTGATTGGCTGCTGCAGCTCCTGGAAAAGGGTTGCCCGCAACGAATGATCGAAGGGCTGCTAATTGCCGACAGCCATGGTTTTCAGGTTATTCGACCCTCGCTGCGACCGGTCGCGTCTTGGATCGGCCAGCGCCACGAGGACACGAGGAAGCGATTGCTTACTATCGCGCCAGAGGTGCTCATTGAGAATGGTGATCCGTCGCTCATTCCGATACCGGCGCGCGCCGCCCTGCTCAAGAAATTCGCAGAGCGCTACCGTGACCGAAAGGACAGTGGAACATCAATCAATATTGACAACGTAAAGCGTCTCGCGCATTCCGATCTCTCGCCGACGATAGAGGAACTGTGGGATGAACATCCGGAGAGTAACGATGTGCGCGAGCTTCTGTTGCGTCTCATCTGGAAGGGCGAAATAAAGGAAAATGCGCCAATTGCCGTCAGTGTCCTCGAAAGTGAAAATAGCGGTGAATATTTGCGCATGCTCGCATTGCGCGCTCTGTCCGCGGCTGGATCACAAGAGCAACGAGTAGAGTCCGTCGCGTTGACCGTCGCGAACGCAAAGGAATGGGGTTCGCGTGCGGTGGGTGAAGCAATTGATGTTTTTTATCCTAGCGCCATGCAAAATGACCAGCTAGCTGCATTACTTGAGACAGTGGATGAGAGGGAGGGAAAGCGCGCAACTGGGATCGGGTGGAAACTTGGCCAAATCGCGTCAAGGAGTACGGAGCCCGAGGTGGAGTGCATGCTCCATGTGGTGATGCCTTTCGTTTTGAGGGAACCACATGCTGACCACGTGAAGGTGAGCCAGCGGTATAAATGGCTTCTCGATCCGCTCGCCACAATATGCGAACGCTTATTGCCACGGGGAAACGGTCAGCCAAGCGACACGCTATCTGAAGCTGTTGAATTAATAGAGCAATGTCAGTTTTGGCATAGTGACGTGCATGTCGAAACAAAGCAGCTAGCTTCGATACTACAGGATCCCCATATGACACGCCACTTTTTCTGGCGCTCAGTTGCAACGCTGGTTCAGAAATTAGAGCGCGAAGGAAAACAGATTGAAAGCTACTGGCAGTTGCGTTCGGTTCACAAAGTTTGGGATTTGAAGGAAACCGACTTTAGCTGGTTGGTGAGCGACCTGAAATCCCCGTTGCCACACCATGTGCGCACGGCAGGATTGTTAGCGGTGCTGCACGTGTGGGACTCATTTGGACGACGTGAGGAGTGGATGGTTGCGACAAGAGAGGCGATCCAGGATAATGAAGTATTGCAGCAAATACTACGTGAGCACCTGAATCCGCCGCCTCGGTCAGTGAGTGAAGAGGAGAGTGAACGTCAGGAGCGAAATGAACGAAGCGACCGAGAGAGGGAAGAGAGACGGCGGAATGCAGACCAAAGTTGGCTCGACTTCAGAAACGAGCTGCGACGTCAGCCAAGCAGGCTCTCCCGCAGAGAGTCGGCAGAGAGAGACACCGAATTCCGTGATTTGTGGGACCTCAACAAATGGTTGCGATTGCACGTCGACAACGATTCAAAGTACAGCATAGGGAATTGGGAGTTACTCGCATCCGGCTTCGGTCAGGAAGTGGCGGAGGCTGCGCGCGACCGGTTTCGCGTATATTGGAAGACGATTGACTGCTCTGAGAACCTTCTCTCTGACCAAATAACAAACGGGTGTATTGTAGCGCTCATGGGTGTGGCGATAGAGGCACGTACACGTGGATGGCCCAAGTCGCTTTCGGACGAGGAAGTCCGACGCGCGACGAGGCTCGCCTTCAAGGAAATGAACGGCGTGCCGAATTGGCTCGCGGATATATTCGAGCACAAAAGCGATGTCGCGGCAAAGACCTTGCGGCCGCTCATCGCGCGTGAATTGCAGTTAGAGCCTGATTTACCTGATCCCACACGCGCCATCGAGCGGTTGGGCTACTCACCCCCAAACCTAAAAAATCGCGTTGCTAGCATTATACTCGATGAATTAGAGCAGCATGACCCTAGCAGACCGCAGACACTGCGGACAGCACTTCGCCTATTGCTTGGGTGGCCAGGCTTGGATCGCGCTCGCGTGTCCGCACTGGCCCGCAACCGGATACAGAAAAACTCCAATAATGTCGGGCTGCGGTCACTGTGGCTTGCGGCGCTTTTGTGCGTTGACGCGGACGCCGGTGTCCCGGAGCTGGAGCGCTGCCTTGCTGTCCTCCCACAAAATGTAGGTGACGACCTCGTTAAGGATTTGCTCAACACCCTTTATGAGCATCGGGATTTGACGTTTGGTAGCTCGCACGCAGACTTTCTGCGGGCAGGTCGACTTGTGCCATTCCTTACACTCGTACTGGGTCGCGTTCGACCAGAGGACGACAATCAACACGATGAAGGCTCGTACACTCCAGATGAGCGTGACGACGCAGAAAACGCCAGGGGCATGTTGTTGGAAAGTTTTACGAATATTCCGGGCCGCGAGACGGTCGACAGTTTGCTGGCGTTGCGGAAGGAACCAGAGTGGCAGCGTTATAATGAACGACTGCTCGTCTGGGCTGAGAGGCGTGCTGCAAAGGACGGTGACTTAAGTCCGTGGGTACCCTCGGAGGTAGCTGAGTTCGAATGCCGATATGAGCGGCCCGTACGGTCAGGGACCGATTTGTACGAGATAGCGATCGACCAGTTGGGTACCTTGAAGTATGAACTCGAGAATGACGATTTCTCTGCGCGTGATCTGCTGCGGCAAGACGGACGAAAGAGAGCGGACGAACAGCAAGTGCAAAATTGGTTTGCTCGTGAGCTTAAGAACGCTGCTCACCATCGGTACACCGTCCACAGGGAAGAGGAAGTTATTGACGAAAACAAACCCGACATTCGCCTGTCGAGTGAAAACGCTGATGGACCCTCGTCCATCGAGATAAAAGTGGCCGACTCATGGAGCCTTTCCCAATTGGAGTCTGCACTTGAAGAGCAGCTGGTCGGCAAGTACATGCGAGATCAGTATTCTCGGCACGGTATATTGCTCTTGACGTGGCATGGAAAGAAACCCGCTTGGGGACAGCAAAAACTCAATTTTCTACAACTTGCACAACACTTACAGAAAAGGGCAGTAGACCTGAGAGAGCGGACTACGGCAATCGATAACTTGGCCGTTGTAGCCATCGACCTCACGAGGGATCAGAAGATGTAAGGCAAGAACACCGGCGGGCCATCGATGCAGTCACCGCACAGTTCAATTCACTGGAGTAGCGCAATGCCATAACGGAGCTTCAACGCGTGCTCTCCAGGGTCAGGCGCTTTTTGTAGACCTAAGCCTAAGCCTAAGCCTAAGCCTAAGCCTAAGCCGTTAGGTGTTTGGACAGAGTAGGGGCGGCGATTTTGCAAGTCGAATAGCTTGTTTGGCCACGGTAGTGCCAGATGGGTTTTATATAAACTCTGCTGATGGGCGGCGTATGCCACCTCGGTGATACCTGGTGTTTATGGGCATGCTCTCGACTGAACGTCTTTTGAGATGCAAGATAAATTGATACAGTTCTTGACCAGCATGCCTCTAATTTTTCCGACATGCGTAATCAACTATTGCCGTTTGAATCTAGGTCTTAGTGTCGTGTAGCTAAGTGTGGTCAAATATCAGAGTTGCTTAGTTTATTTTTGTTCATTTCCCAAAACTTACGAAATATATACTTTTGTGATCTAGCAGTGCTTGCACTGCTAGATCACAACGTTGCGCCTAAAAGTGTTTTTTCTAGTATTTTTCCAAATTAACTTGCCCTGTAATTGAGTACTGAATTTTCAATTAGGCGCGTGAGTTTGCGCTAAAATCTGATTAGAACGATTGTGAACTCCAGTACACAAAAGGAGTTCACTCATGACAATACACACCCGTTCCGGCCCTACCGTCCTTACGCCAGTTTTTATTACCTCTGGTGGTGACCAGTTGTTGCCGCTGCCCGCAGTTATGGCAATGACCTCAATGTCGAAATCCAAAATCTACAAGGATATTCGACTAGGAATTTTTCCACGACCATTGAAACTTGGCGCCAGAAAATCAGCTTGGCGTGCCTCTGATGTAAATTCCTGGCTTGAAGCTCAGGAAACACGCCGTGATGTGTAACCAAAAAGTTAAGGGCCACTCCATTGGCGTGGAGTGGCCCTTTGATCTCTGTAGTAACCGGGCGTTCGAAACGTTTATGCGTAATCTAGGTACCAAGTTTTGCACTACACTGCAAACTCACCGAAGCATCTATGTATTCGCACGTCTATCTGTGACGAAGGATTAGATAGATGTACAACTGTGATCGACGACAGGCAGATAAAAATGCGAATTGGATATTCCCTTGGCGGCTGACTCCCCTTCGCTTTGCAGACATTCCAAAAGATTTTAGCGAGTATATAGAAGATGAACTAGAGCGGGAGACAAGTGGGCTCTACCGCGGTGTAGCCGCAAGTTGGGCGTTGCTCAAAGCTAACCCAAAACGCAATTACGTTTGTCGCGCGGCCTTTCCTTGCGAACTTGAATTGATCAAGAAAAGACACCCGCTTTCGAAACGCGCAATAGTGGTTGTTGCCCGAATTTCACGAGGGAACACAGTATTTGTCGCAGACGGTAAAGGCGGACGCGATGTTGAGGGGCCGTGCTTTTTTCAAATTGCGACGAGCTGTCATTACGCAACTCATGATCGTCTAATCCACTCGTGGGGTGAGCAAGCGTGTGAGGCACTCTTCGGGATGCTGCTCAACCAAGGTGACACTGCACCTGAAGCATCAGCTTACTTCGGTATTATTCGCGTGACGCCTTCTCAGCGTTTTGAGATTGAGTGGTGAGCGATATGCCCAAAAAAATTCTCATCCCAGACAAGAAAACAGTTGCGACTTTCCTGGCGACTGTCGAATTCGACGCCAAGTTTCACACTATGGTGGCTATTTCTGAGCGAGGAGACGTAAAAGGAAAACTAAGGCCTGAAAGTTTTTTCAAGTTCGAGTTAGAGCGAGATTGGCAGCGCTTGGTAGATTTGAACGTGAAGGGGTACGGTATTTTTCTGACCGCGAACGCGACAGATGGCTTAGGGCGCAAAAAACAAAACATTGTTGGAGTGCGCTATATTTGGGCAGATGATGATACGGGTGAATTTCAACTACCTGCAGCGTTTCCTCAGCCAAACATTCGTGTCGAAACCTCCCCAGGTAAGTTCCAAAATTGGTGGCGTGTGAGTGGTATTTCCAGACCCGATCATGAAATGGCAATGAAATTCATGGTCAAGAACGGATCAGACCCATCTGCAAAAGACCTTTCGCGGTTGTTGCGTGTAGCAGGTTTCTACCACCAAAAAAAAGAACCATTTCTAGTGCGGATAGCTGATAGAAATGGTTTGCACTCCATCGGCAAGAAACAGCTTTCTGAGTGGATAGATTTCAAAGATTCTGCAGGCTGCTTGCAGGGAAATGAAACCGATGCATCAAGCGCGGTCTGCATGCCCGGCATAGACCCAGAACTTGCTGAAAAGCTTGGTTGGGAGTGGTTGCGGGAACATGCTCCACAGGCAGAAGAAGGGTCTCGAGACAACACTGCAGTAGTGGTGGCCAACAAACTCTATGACTTTGGCGTGTCGAGAGAGTCGTGCGCTTCTATGTTGCACCAGTGGGGGCAAGAGAATTGTTACCCCCCTTTAGGAAATGATGACAGTGGTGCAGTTGAGCGAATTGTGCGGAGTGCGCTTTCTTCTAGGCAACAAGCGGTTGGCGTTCTTAATCCAGCTGTAGGGTTTGAAAAGGTCAACTCAATAGATGCGACTAGTGGAGAGAAAGAAGAAAAATTTCCAAGGCTATTTGAGAACTCCGCAAGCCGTTGGAAAGGTAAGACGCCAAAACCACACAAATTCCTCGACACGGGTTACTTCCCGCTTGGTCAAGTAACACTTCTCGTATCTGCCGGAGGCCGCGGCAAGTCTACATTGGCGCTTCAACTAACCACATGCGTTGCTGCGGGAACGCCATTTCTTGGAAAAGAAATTACCAATCCGGGATCTGTTGCAGGCATATATTGCGAGGACCCAGATGGGACATTGCAAAGCAGGGTCATGCATAATTGTGTCGAGCAGGAGATTTGTTTCGATACTATCTCCAGCAAAGTGGACCCGCAGTCCGTTTTAGGATTAGACGCCACGCTTTGGAAAGAAAATTCTGGTGCCACGCCTCTAATGGATCAGATAGAGCAAGACCTATCAAAGCGCCCAGATTGCAGGGCATTGGTGCTTGACGGTTCATCACACATGTTCTGTGCACCAGAGATCCACAGAGGCGAGGTAACGCGTTTTCTGGCGCGGCTGGCTGGGATCGGTCAACGGTATGAAATCTCGATCATTCTCCTACATCATGAGAGCAAATCGACTCAGGACGACGACGTTAATGCGGCCTCTGGATCTACCGCGTGGTTGAATGCGTGTAGATCTGTTCTGAAACTTGGTCCCGTGGACGAACACGGCAACCAAATCCTAAAGCACATAAAATCGAATTTGGGTCCGCGACAAGATCCGCTGACGATCAGAATGGAAAGGTCAACGTTCAAGGTTGTTGGCGATACAGCAAGGCAGGCAAGTTGCCTCGAGTGGGTTGGGTCGATGATGAATCAGCTCGTGCGAAGCGGCAAGAATCTAAGCCCGAATAACAAAGCTCCAAGAAATTATGCTCCAAAAGTTTTACTCCGCCATCAGCGCGGCACCGATTACTCTGTGGCCGAGATTGAAAAATCAGTCGATGAACTCATAGGAAAAACTATCTCGATTGAAGAATACCCCTGCGGTAGCAAAACTGCTCAAAGGTATCGTTTGCTTCAATTTCGCGACAAGGACACTTCGCGGACACATACACATAGAACACATGCGGACACATCCACTACGAAGTATTCTGACCAACAAAAAATGAGGAATTCTAAGGACATGCAACGTCTGGACACATCAAACCAAAAGACACATGAGAATGAAGTGCTAACTCATTGATATTGCTTGATTTGGACACTTCGGACACATCCACCTACTACGTAGGTAGGCGTATGCGCCCCTTGAGAGGTCGCATGCGCTTAATACCAAGGCACTCTGAGTTTGTATTTTGTCTTTGATCGGTAGCCTAATGGCGTCCACTCCAAATCAAATGAGCCCCAGAGCGGCTGGTACCCGCAACTGAGGCTCTTGGTCCAACCGTCTAAGTGGAGACGCGAACCATGGCGAATATTAGTAATCGCCCTTTGCCTCGCCGTATAGGCTTTTTGGGTGCTTTTCTCATCATTGGTGCAAGTGCACTTTTGGGCGCCTATTACGGTTTTACGCTTGGTAGCCATCTGGCGATGCCAATCGGTGTGGTGTTCGCCTGTGCCGCGCTGGGTGGTGAGCTGCTAAAGCCTCTTGCTGTTCTTGGCGCGTTTGAGGCAACACGATCCAGAGAGTTTCTTCGTGCTCTTCTGTGCGGACTGATGGCCACGGTGTGTATCGTCTACAGTTTCACTGCTGAGCTGAGCCTTTCAGCCGGTGGGCGCGGCGACATGGCTAGCGAGCGAGGCGCCTCACGTGATCATGTCGAAGCCCAAAGACGGCGGCGGACACGCGCCGAGCAAGAGTTACAAAAACTTTCGTTCGCCCGTCCGGTAGAAGAGTTAAAGGCGATGATCGCAGCGCTGTCCACGACGCCCGGTGCAAACGGCTGCAAGAAAGCGCCGGACGGCCCTATAAGTCGTAAAGTTTGCGGGAAAGTGGCAGATCTCCTCGCCGAGAAGGCGAGATGGTACCGGCGGAGTGAGCTTGAACACGCGATTACCAAAGCAGAGGACGCATTGGCGGAGCGGTCAGAGCACGTAAAGCATGCTGACCCATTGGCCTCGGCGCTGTCCGCTTATGCCGTGGCGACCGGACACCATGTAGAACCGGACACGTTGTCCCCTTGGTTGGCGCTGATCCCTGTCCTGTTTCTGGAGCTAGGTTCGTCAATGGCGTTGGTGATAGCGCGTTCAATTGATCAGCAACCGAAGCCAAAGCGGCCATCATCGCGGAAGAGAAAAACAATAAACGCAGTGCGTGAACAAAAGTCGAGCGTGTCTGGGGCGAACGTGGTCAACTTTCTGAAATCAAAGGGTGGTGAACTTAAGGGTGGACAGCGCGGACTGGCAAAAGCGCTGGGTATCTCAAAATCTCGGATAAATGAAATTCTTCACGAGTTGGATTCTGGTGGACAGATTGTGTTGGACGCAACGCGGACTGGAACGCGAATAACATTAGTTGCTGCTTAGACGTGACCCAATAATGCACAAATGTGGATGCAACATTTAAACGTTTAAATTAGCCCCAGAGAGGCGATCTTTTAATTGGCTGGTTGATAGCAGACCATCGCTTCCAGCTGATGCAGGTGACCTGTGACAAAAGTCTAGAGCATGTTTGCGACTGATGGTCTGTCTGTTTTCTAAAACTTCAGGTGATCATCGTCTCGTAAATTGAGGGTCGCCAACAATCGCGCGCCGAACAGCGACGACACTCTCGCTAACAACGCCGGGGGCGCTTTTTGCAAACTGTTCATCTGCTACACGGCGCATCTTTTCTACAGTTTCGTCGGTTGCGTCACCGTCGATGTAGAAATTGTTTATTTGAGTACCGCCGCCAGAACCACTTGCTTCAATGCCAAGCTTTCCGCTTGCACCGCGCTTCAACGGGAACACCCCTTCGGGTCCGCTTTCGGCTAGAACCCCGCTCACGCCACCGCCTTGAAACGCCAACGGGCTATTGAACACGCCGCCGTTTGCAAATGGAATGAGCCCACCAGAACCGCCGTCAAATATCGAACCGATATCGAAATTGCCCAACCCACTTTTAATGCTGCTAGACAGTGAGTTTTCTAAGGGCTTCAGCAATGTCGCTTGTGCTAAGACTTCAAAAAGTCGTGCCGATACTTCCCGAAGAGATTGGCTGAAAGACTGCGCGCCTGAAGCGGCGCTCAAGAACCCACTAGTGAGCGTTGACGAGAAACCTTCGGCAAACTCTCGATTGCGGTCCAACACTTCACTTTGTTTTTGAAGCGCTTGTTCGAGTGAGTTCGTTGCAAGAATTTGGTTTTCAAGTTTGTCAGCCAAAGCGGGACTGGCCGCGCGAAGCTCATCATTGACTGCGCGTGACAGATCGAGCTCATTGCGAACGGCCAACTCAATATCTTTTTGACCGTCTAGACGCGCTTCAAGACCACGACCAAGAAGTTGCTCTTGCTTCAACAATTGCTGAGCTCGACCGATGAGCTTTTGCGTGGCTTTGTCTTCAGCCTGTTTCAGTTGCAGGCGTCGTCTCGGACCTTCGGTATTGAAAAGAGGCACAGCTCCAGCAGCACCAGATGCGGCGCGCGAAAGTCCTTCAAGAAAACCACCACCTTGGTTCTCGCTCTCTACACGACCTTGTGCGTCTGCAAGAATGTCAGCTGGGTCGCGCGACAGAGAGGGATCTCTTAGCCGATCGGTAAGAGCATTATGGGCGAGGCGAGATTGCTGCAAGAAGCTTCCGGTGTGTTTAACCGCAAATAGCATGGCATCGCCGACACCTTTGATTAATTCCGCGGAAGTGCGCATAGCACTTTGAAACCCAGGTCCACCTGCAGCATCGGCCAGTTCATCAAACAGGCGCGCCCAAGTTTTTGTCACTCCAACTTCGTTAGATATTTTTCCAAAATTGAAATTTAGGCGTTCAAACATAACGTCGGCTGACTGACCTACAGTCTGCTGCATCTTGTTAAATTGCTGATCGATGTGGCCAGACGCGTTTAACACCGAATTGATCATGACATCGGCGCTGATCCGTCCACTCTCCGAAAGTTTTTTAAATTCTGCACTCGTAACGCCAAGCTCGCTTCGCATGATGCGCAAGAGTGGCGCCATATTCTGAGCTACGGAATTGAAATCTTGACCGCGCAACGCTCCTAGGTCCAAGGCTTGCGACAATTGAAACAGAACACGTTGCGTCTGATCAAGGCTATTCCCGCTAATAGTGCCAAGCTTAGATAGAGTTTCCGCGAACCGAACAGCCTCTGAAGCGCCTAGGCCGAGGTCCGCAAAGACTTCAATGTTCTGGGCAAAGACATCGGTCAAAAGTGATGAAGATGTTCGAGCTCGTTCAGAAGCATCGGCTATGGCGTCAATGACCTTGACCGTTGCAAACCCTCCCGTTCCAACGGCGTCAAGACGTGATTTCAGAAGAGCAAAACTGTCGGCAGTCGATATCGCCGCTTGTCCGAAATCAAACATCTTTTTTACGGCTAACGCTCCGGCCAACACGCCTAACGTGCGTGTCAGGGTATTTGAGGTGCGATCAAAATTCTGAACAGCGGGTCTCGTACTATCCAGAGACTGTCGAAACCTTCTGGCCCCGCGAGCCGCCTGGTCGCTATTTATCGACGCCGTAACCGTTATATCTGCCATAATGCATTCCGATGAGGTCAAGCGTTAAAAGACTTTGCTCAACAGTATCGGGTGGCAAAATGTTTGAACAACCCACATTACATACGCTAACGTCATTGAAATGATGATAGTGCTGGATGAATATACACCTTGCCCGGTGCGGGTATGGCTGCTCTGTGGAGAGGAAGAGATCGGTGTCGCAACCGCGTTCTTTTTCAAGAATGAGGAGCAGATTGCTTTGGTTAGCAATTGGCATGTGTTTTCTGGCAGGAATACATACACTGGCCAAGCGCTACGCCCTGACGCTGCTCTTCCAGATAAAATTCGGTTCGGCCTACATCTAAAAAATAAACCAGGAAGGGTATTAGAGAATATTGTATTGCCCTTGATGGGTTCGAACGGAGAATCGCTGTGGTTTCAGCACAAAAATGGGCAAGATATTGATGTTGCAATTCTACGGTTACCGCAGGCACCAGAGCATGTAGCCGGTCAGACAACCGAAGAATTACTGATACAAGAGCTTCCGCGCTTAAGTGAAACGCAAAACATGAAAGTTACGGTCGGCCAAGACGTTTTCATTCTTGGCTTTCCAAAAAGTGTTAGCCACAACAAGTACCTTCCTATTTGGAAACGCGGATCAATTGCAACCGAGCCCGATTTGCCACACGATGATGACCCGGTATTTCTGGTGGATACTGCCACTCGCGAGGGGATGTCAGGGGCACCTGTACTACTACGTTCGACAGGCGTTCTGATTACCGATGACGGATCGGTTGGTTTGGGGACGGGCACATACACTCGATTTCTCGGGGTCTACTCCGGTCGCTTTGGTGCAGATGATGAGCTGAGTGCGCAGTTAGGGCGTGTTTGGCACAGGCGCGTGATTCAAGAAATTTTAGTCGATGGTGTCCCGGGTAATTACGAGCTACGGAAGCAAAACACTTAAACTTGCGTGTGACGTATTTGCCCTTGTCCTTCATTGGAACTTGAGCCTCCACTCGTCGAGTTTCCCTGATTTCACAAAGTAATGTCCTGCCAGTTCGTCGAGCTCTTCATTCATCGGGTCTGTGAACTCACCTATTCGGCAAGATCGCATCGTTGGATCAGCGCAATATGCAGCGATCCAAGCATGTGCTTTGTTGTGCGACTTCTCAATGATGCAAGCGGCTTTGTGTGCAGCCCAGTTGTCAGTGGCACTTGATTCTATAAATGTGTGTGAACAGTCTCTGCTCAACACGAGGTCTGCATCGATTTTGCAGCGAAGAAAGAACTTGCGAACTTTCAAATTAAATTCTCGATGGTTGGGAAAGCGACGATTTGGAGTTGAGTGTGTCATGCCTATTACCTCATTTTGGATATGAGGTGATTTTATCGTTCAACTCTTTCTAATTCGCAAAAGGATGAGTGGTTCAGAGACACGAGAATCGTAATGCAAAGTGTTGCTAAATACGATTTTCGTTTTGATTTTGGCGCGCAGCAGCGTTTCAAAACGATATTAGTCAAAACTGTTAATCGCTCACGACCCTTTGACCATCACCAATTTGTTTGTTCTTGCAGAACAACTTGCGAGGATATAGCCATCTGTCGTGTTGAATCGCACAATCCTCAAAAAATCGGTCTCAACTATATTTATGGGCAAGGCACCAGTCTTGGACGCTGCGCCTCGTATTGCAGCAAGGCATGCGTGAAATTTTAGAGATTTTTCAACGACGAGTTCAGCGCTAGGGTCAGCATAGTTTTTTATTGTTGCGCTCCAACCGGCCACCGTCGGCGCGCGAGCGGAATTGGTTGCGCGTGTCGAGGCTTGATTTTTCTGGTCTGGCAAAAGAGACAGAAAAAAGAAAAATGTAAGCACTATTATCAGTGCAGAAAAAACAGTTCGCATCTGTCATTCGCGGTGCAGTGAAAAATTGCGGCCATCATACACGATTCTCAAAGCTCGTTCTCCGGGCTTCATCGGAGGACCGGCACAAATACAAGTTCTGTATGTTAGAAATCCAATTCAGGCACTGCGGATTCTCTGCCTTTGTTAGCTCTCTTCTGGCAAGGAATTTTGATATGGGAAAAAAATCTTGGGTGAAACTTCAATCTTTAAGGGTTCGTGCGGATCATCATGCAGATAGCCATCTGTAAAGATCACGATTCTCCACTCGTCTTGTTCGATGAATGGTAAGACCGGGTCTTTTCTTAAAACATCTGTGCTAGGTGGGTTTAAATAGATTGGGGGGTTGTCGCTCAGCTTAACCGCTGCCGCCCCTGGGCACGAACCTAGAATTAATGCTAGGGGTGTTCGCTGATAACTGACCTGTCCATAACGATAGCCAATACAACGAAGTTGCTTAGCTGCTTCAAATAGTACTTCGGTGCTGAGGTCAATAATTGATCGCACGCCAAATGTATGTCCCCCAAACTCATTGAGTTGAGCCTTCGATATTGAAAGTCCGTGCAAAGAAACAATGTAATGGGAACGAATTTCCTGGCCAATATGTCCT
Organism: Hyphomicrobiaceae bacterium; assembly: GCA_021775735.1. Lineage (GTDB taxonomy): Bacteria > Pseudomonadota > Alphaproteobacteria > Rhizobiales > Hyphomicrobiaceae > JAHZKN01. The sequence goes on along the minus strand of JAJFHG010000017.1, from coordinate 67,906 downwards.
TCGCCGCAAAAGCTGAGCTGAGGACCGTTTGGAACATCAACTATTATAGGTAATCCGAGCTTACTTGAGTTGACGCCTTCGGACAGATCCTTTCTAGCAATGTCCTCGATCTCTCGATAATACGTGTCGGAGCGCAGCCATAGTGAGCCATTTTTTAGAGATGAGTTATATACTTCCTGGCCAACCGTTCGAAATAGAATCGGTTCATTGTATTTGACCTGCAAAGCGTTGTCGGTATCGGTTAGCGGGTTCATCAGATATAGATGACCTCCAAATAATTTTTTTCGAACACTAGCTTTGTTCTGGAGTGCAAGTTTTTGTTCCGAATGTTTTTTCAGACATTTCTCTAGCAGATCAAAGTTTTTTAGATCGTGGGTCTTGCCTATCATTTGTTGCGGTGCACGCATCGGAAAGTCCATAACTTTCTCGGGTTAGAGAAAGTCAATAGATGCAGTGCAACTTACCAGCAGAGTGAAATTGCTTGTTGAATATTTTTTTTGAAGTGTGTTTGTTAGGTTACATGTAAATCGTACTTTTTTTTCTATACTTCTTTTTTTTTCTTGTTGCTGCGGCATTGTCATGCGTAATTTTTTTTCTTGTTTGCTTTCTTTTCTGTTGGCGTCGTGTGTAACGTTGCCAAGTTTTGATACGGATCCCTTAACACCCAATGACGTAGTTTGGAATTTGCGATGTCAGCTCGCTGAAGCAGTGCGGCATGGAGTGGATCGTCATCAGTGGCTCAAGGACTACAAGGCCAGTTTCATTCTAACACTAAAGGTGCTGAAGCTTGGGCGAGGGTCTGCTGATGCGAACCTAGCGATTCCATTGCATCCTGGATTGGCAATGCCAATGCTCGCGCTCGTTGCACAGGGGCGAGCAAGCCGAGAGATGGATTTTAAGGTTGAGAAATCTGTTGCAGAACTTTCGTCTTTAGCGGGCTGCTCTGACTCAAGTCGAGGACTTTTGTTGCGTGGTGATCTTGGGATTCGTGATTATTTTGATCGAATTCGGTACGTAAATGATGATTTTGGGGGCGGTAAGGTTCTCACCAATTCAAACTATACGGTAGATTTTTTTGTGACCAAGTCTGCAACGCCATCAGCAAAGTTTTCACTAATACCAATTGGAGAACGGACGTTTGGTGCCAACGCAAAATTGCAGCTGGAGGCGCAGTACACCCACACCATCAAACTTACAGTTACGCCACCTGACACAGTTGCAGATCCAGAGCCGGTAGATCCGACAGAAGTAAAACTTGTTGCGGATGACACGGGAATGCTAGCGACCATTGTTGCCTTGATGAAAGAGAATGTACAAAAAGATTTAGCTCGGGATAGAGAGCAGTTGAGAAGTCTGGAAAACCTTAGAGATTCGCAGAAAGCATTTCCTGAATCGCAGCTTGATATCGATAAGCGTAACGAGCGCATCGAAAAACTCGAAGAATCTATCCGTGACCGGCAGAAGACAAAAGATTCTCTAGAGCGGATTCAAGAGCGCGAACCATCCCAGCGATTTATTCGGCGTCGTCGTCCCGCGTCGGGGCTTACTCCTTCCGAACGTCAGAGGCTTCGCGACGGGCAAACGCGATCCATCCTTGAAGGAATCCAACAAGAAATTAGGAGCTTAGAAGCCCTACAGTAATTTGGTCGCTACTATTTTTGTCTGAATGCAGCTTACTGGCGACAAAAACATCCTCTACCGTTTGGTAGAGTGCAAAAAAAAATTGATGGCACAGCGTTAAGAGGTAACAACGCTATACCTTGAAGGAGGAACGAGTTGTAAGGAGGACTGGCGTTGCCAACAAACTGAAGCACGCCGACATTCAATGCTTTGCTTCAAACCATGCTGGTCGACGAGGGAAGTATAGAGTTGCACGTAAAGGTGTGCCTTTTCCGTTCTAAGACTAATGAATGTACTCAGGCAAACATGGGAGAAAATGATGGGATTCAGATGAGTTCAAAAAAGTTAGTATCAACATTTTGTGCAACAAGTATTTTATATCAATTCACCGGGCAAAGTATATGGAAAGAAAACCACTTCAACTTTTACCGCAAGATGCAAATCGAAATGAATGGGGCGCTGACAAATTAGAAAAACTTCAATACATCGAAGATTTCGATTTTTCAGATTATAGAGAGCGCGCAATACATGATGGAGAAGTTAAAGAACTGATTGGCCACCTGGTTGAGATAGAGCTAAAGAGATTTTTTGCACTAAAAGTTTTATTTCCAAACCATGCATATCCTATGGTTCCCCCACTTTTCGTTGATCTAATGTGGCATCACTTTATTTTAGATACAGCGAATTACCGAAAGTTTTGTCACGATATATTCGGAGAATACCTCGACCATAGGCCTGACAAAAGAGAAGTGACAATTGCCGAGATCGCAGGTGAGCCCTGGGCACGAACAAAACAGCTCCGAATTAATGCATTCGGAGCTCTAACGAAGCCTTGGGAGCGAACGCGCGGGGTTTGCAACTATGCTGGTGATATAGAAAATACACACTAAATATTTTTGTAGGATCCCGTAGAAGGTTTTATCCGACCGCAGTTGCTCGGGGCAATATACGCCTCGTTGCCGGTATATCTTGTTATTGCGTTAAAGGGAGGCATCAGTGATGGGAAATTCAATCAAACTTTGCTGTGTTCTTGTAAGCTTGATTCTATTTGGATCGTTTGACGCGGATGCTCAAATAAATCTTAGAAACATATTCAATACGGAGCCTGGTGGTTGGAACCTACACCCAGCTAAGGGACGCTCGACGAGCGCAGAACGTTCATACCAAGTTTTGCATGAGATCAGAAAAGGCAAGCTAAGGGGGTTCGATTACTATTATCAACTAAAGATCATTCCCCAATTCAAATTGACCTTCGAGACTTGCAATTCGAATGTAACGATTGGCGATGTCTTGGAAAAAATCGTTGGGAAAACAAAGCAATTCCTAATCAGCGTTACTCTATCGATAAGGCGGCGAAAGAACAACGTGAGTTTTGAAAGCGTTTTTAGCAATAAGCAACCAATTCTATTAGCAGGTAGAGGAGCTGATAGAGAAGGAAAAGCGAGTACTGGTTGCTTATTTGAGCAAATCGCGGAGTTTAGAACCCCGTTTTTTTTGCGAAAGATTCCTTCTAATTTAAGCTCTCGGCTGCAGGACATTGATGACTTTGACTTAAATTACAAGGTCACGGTCAGCACCCAGCTTACCTTGAATGCTGTGGAGCAGATGACCGGATTATTTAAAGAGCTTAGTGGGATAGTGAGCGAAATTTCACAGTTTTCTGACATTGTCGGAAAGAGGACAGAGCTCATTTTAAAACATAAGGGTACAGCGTCGCGTTTCGAAAAAGCACTCAATTCTGTTGGAAAGAAAATGAATTCCTTTTCAGGGTCTGACGAGCTTGAAACAGATGGCTCAACGAAATCTCGATTTGTGATTACTCTTCCAAACGTAGTGCACAAAGATTCAGGAAATATTGTAATCTACACTCGATTAAGTGCTTCCAAGATTATTGATGTACTTGGCGAGCTTCCTAGCGGGCCAGAAATCGTATTTAGAAGCGATGCGTTAGTTTCACACCATCCAAAGAAAACTCTTCGTAAGAAATTGTCCGAGTTGCTCGGCACAAAAGCGGGAGGAGAGTTGATTGAGGTGCGATTGAAAGATTTAGATCTAGATGCAAAAGCGCAAAGGGAACAGCTCGCTGGAAAGTGCAAGGTTTTGCGGCGCGTTCTAGCGGAAGATATGGGGCTTTCAACCGTAGATTCGCTGTTACTTAGAAGGGCTGTTCTACAAGACTCAAAAATATTTGGGAAAGTGTCATCGCTTGAAGAAATAAAAGCACTTGTGGCATATACGGCAGCAGATCCAGCTGAGATCGCGGATGCTTGTTGGAATAAGCAGGATGCGCAATTACATTCTGCGCTCTCACAGAAACTTACTAATAAGAGAGAATAGTTTAATTGGAAGCTGTGTTTAACGTAACAAAGCCAGTTCGCTGGCTTTGTCTAGGTCACATTTTTCTTTCAAAAAGCCTTTTAGTCGGCTTTCCCATTTAAGAAGTGCGCCACGTTTCTCGCGATCATATGAATATTGATTGTAGACCCTACCTGTTACTGTTCCGCGCCTAGTAGTTTGGTGGTTTAACACCAGCCCAATTGTGTATTCACTGATGCCGCTTTCAGCCATGTAGGTGGCGGCGGTACGTCTCAGATCGTGAATACGAAAATCATCAATAGATAGTTTGTCACCTGATCGATTGATCCCTTTCGTGGCGGCATGCGGATCGATCGGACCGTCACCTTTGGGATTTGGGAATAGCCATTGGCAATCAGTGTCTGTCGACCAAACTTGTATTATTAGGGAGGCAGCTAGTGGGGATAAAGGAACGATGTGGGGTTGGCCGTTCTTTGTCACACTGCCAGGAATTGTCCACTTGGGCGTTTGGCCGCTGAGACTAAGTTGATCAAGACGGATGCTTAAAACTTCGCCTATGCGTTGTGCTGTTACTAACGATAGTTGGATGGCTTTCGCGACCGCTCTAGACATGGGAAGCGCAGAACTATTCTGAATGCCCCGTTGGCCATCCGTGCGCTCAAGAAGTTTCCAAAGGTGTCTAATCTCCGACTGGGTTAGAACACGCTCTCGCGGTGGTTCTTTCTTTATTGGTCGCTTGACGCCTGTCATGGGGTCAGATTCCAGAATATCGCGTTCAACAGCCCATTTGAAAATTGTGCGGAGCAACGCAAAGACACGATTTGGACGATGGGACATCCGACGCGTTTCACCAGTTCCTAAACTGCGCGAATCCGCCTTCGCCATCATGTTGTCTAGCAACCGAATGACATCACGTTTAGAAATGTCAGACGCTTTTACATGTCCAAGTTCCGGCAAGATGTGCCGCTTCAACATGGACTCATCGTCCTTGACGCTAAGTTTTTTCTTGTTGGGTCGCGCATATCTCTCAAGCCATTCATCCGCAAGGTCCTGAAAAGTCTGGGCGACTTTTCGTGCTTGCTTCTCTTCCTGAGCGGAAAGCGCTGGATCTTTGTCGCGTGCGACATCTGCTTTGACTTCACGTGCCCACCTCCGTGCATCATCCAATGAGTACTGCGGGTAGGGGCCCAGCGTTATGGTCTTGTTTTTTCGATCGCGCGTGTATTGAAGCGCCCAGCTCTTTCGTCCAGTGGGTGTGATGCGCAACTTTAGGCCGCGTTCAAGCTTGTCGCGCAGTTCTGTCCGCTTGCCAGCGCAATCGTGAGACGCTGTTTCTACCAGTCGGGCCGTTAGTCGTTTGATCGCCATCGGAAAGCCTGTTCATTTCTGGGGCGCGTATGGGGCGCGGCGATGACACAGACTGTGCGGTTCTCATGGGGTCTTTGTGGGACTTGGTATTAACCAGCCAGAAACGAATAACCCGTTGGGAGATAACAAAAGTCTGCGTGCATACATCGATAAACATTAAGAATGCAGGAGAAAAGAGAACAGACTTTTAATCAGAGGGTCGAAGGTTCGATCCCTTCCGGGCTCACCAATGAAATCCGGCTGCTTATAAAATCGCAAAGTCAGAAAAAAGTTTTGCAATCTCGGTGCGCAAAAGCTCAGCAAGTGAGACGGACCGATCATGGTTGGCAGAGGCTTTGCGCCAAATTCGTCCAACGCTACGCGACCCACGTCGTTGTAGTCAGGGAGACTGGAGCACACCGTTCAAAGGATAGGTACATAATTTCAACGTCTTAGGCGTGACGTGTCATATATGATGACGTGCGTGCGTGGAATTTGCGGGAGTTGAGTGCAAACTTCTGCAATCAAACTTTGCACACCAACCATAACAATTTAGATTTTAGCTTTTGACCAGACACTCGCTGTCCTATACTTTTGCTGTAGAACGCAATTTTGGGGGATAGTACGATGACGATCGACAAGTTATTTGCTTTTTTTGTTGTATTTTCTACAGGCATTTTCTGTAGCGCTACGGCAGTTAACGCTGGATCGCACTGCGCAAGAGTCGGGGTGAACGCTACGGCCGTTACAAAAGAAGTCTCAACAGCGATTGCAAAAGAAGGCCTTTATCAGTCTATTGCCTTTTCCGGTAGAAAAGGTCGTGGCAGCGTCAGCGTCAAGTGCAAGTATGTAGGTGTCTTGACGACCTGTACGGCTCGCCGGATCGCTTGCAAATAGGCCTTGATGGCAGCAGACGCCAATACTTTGTAAAGCCCCCTCAGTCTGGGTCAGTTTGACCGTTTGATTGCGTGCACAATCTGGCACGCAACAAACTTACGCCGCTGTTCCGCCTGGTCCCGTGTTTCTGCATTGCTTTTTCGCGGTGGCAATTTCAAGCGGGCAAGCTCTCGCTCCACTGTAAAAGACAGATCATCTTCGGGATTGTTAAAATCGTATTTTGTCATGGCTGGTTTGACGGCCGAGAATGTGGCGCAATCAAATCGGCTTTTGATTTTGTTAGGTCCGCGAAATATTTTACAGTTTCGAGAATTGTTATTTGGCGTCAAAAACCTCTTGGCGTGCACGGTGTTGATCAGACAGGCGTCTTTCTTGCTGCGGTGGAACCAGCGGCGCAGTCCATAGGATGGAAAGTCCGATTGCAGTGTACAGAAAGCCATATCCAAGTTGTTCTTGATCAACGACGAGATAGGCATTGCAAATGCGCACAGGTGCATGCGTGTAAAGGAATGCCAGGATGGCGAGCATTGAAATAGCGTTCGCCTTTAAGAAACCTTTCAGAATTGGATGTGCTCTGGGCCAGCCGGTCGCCACGGCTGCACCGATGCCAAGCGGAACAGACAAATATTTGAACACGTTCATGTTCGGTTTCGTCAATGCGGCGTCGATTGAATTTGGTAGCATCCAGAAGATGATAAGAAACAGCGCCGCCAATAAAGCTGCAAAGCCTCCTTGGTTCCAAGATTGCCTCGCCACGCTTAGACCAATCGAAGAATTGCGCGCCAGCAACCAGCCACACCATGCCAGCGCAGGAAGTTGAACCAACACATGGGTGATGGGATGGCTTTCAAGCGGCTGGCGAAACAACACGCACAGTAACCAGAGCATGACTGCGCCAAGGATATGAGTGACATTCATTCGAGCGCCTGCCGTGTTGCACGGACTGCACCCTTGACGTCGTTGGTGTCGAGAATGGCTGTAAGTCGGCCCTTCCTGTCGACAACGTGCAGCGCTGCGTTGTGTTCAAAGCCGCCAAATTCATTTGGTATAACAACAACCCCATAGGCATCTAGTAGCTTTGGCAAATCGCGTTGAGGGGGACGGGCAATGGTCCAGATGGTACCATCCGCTCCATGTGCATCACCGTAGGATGCAAGATCGCTGATCCCATCATTTTGTGGATCAAAACTTACGGATAGGATTTTGACGTGTTGATCCAGGTTTTTAGCTCTTAGTTGTGCAACGAGGTGTGCGAGATCAGCACCGGCTGTCTGGCAGATTGTCGGACACGAGGTATAGATAAACTCCAGGATCGCAATTTTACGCCGGTCCGGTGGGCTTTGGTCCGCTGAGCGTAGGTCTGATGGGATCTGAAGCCTGGCACCCGTCATGGTCTCAAGCGCAACATTGGGAACCAATCTCTTTTCACGCGAAGCATCAATGCGTCGTGCGCCCTCGGCAGTAAATACCTGGAGCCCGTATGTTGTGTTCCAGAGACATGTACTCCCGACAAGGGCGACGATGAGGGACGCGGTTACAGCAGCGTTCATGGCTTTAGCTTGACCTGCTTTTTCCAAGACCCCTGGCATAGTTGGAAACAAAGAACAGCGCTGCTAAGACAACGAGCGCTCCAAACGCAGCGGCAATACGATCCTGAAGAAACCACTCCGGCACATGAACCGCCCAACGTCGCGGGATGGACAGCGCGCCTGAAATGAGAAACATCAAGGTGAAGCCCGCGCCACCAAGCAAGTAGAGCCAGAAGGCCACGCGATCCATACCAGCAAGACCTGTTGCACGTGCGTCTTTGACCAACCAGGCCATGAAGCCAAAAGCCATCGCAACCTCACCGAGGATCAAGTAAATATGGAAATGTCCGGGGACCCATAGCGTATTGTGCATCAGTTTATTGACTGAAATCATGCCGTCAATAATAGCTGGTGCAGAACCGACCGACCACCCTGCAACACCAAGTACAAGAAGTGCAGACGCAAGATCCCAGCGAATGTTTGAGCCACGCAGATATACGCACAGTGAGAACGCAGTGACGGCAAGAAGCGGGATGCCAGAGAGGTAGGAAATGATCTGTCCCATCACCAAAGCCCAAGCGGGCATTACAGTGTCTTGCAATAAGTGATGTGGATATACGATCATGACAAGCAGCAGAATTGCCGACCACGAGAGGGCAAACGCACGCGAAGTTTTCCAGGGTTTGCCTGTGTATTCAGGAATGATCTCGTAGACAGCGATCACAGCCATGTAGATGCTGGCATTAATAAACACATGGCCAAAGAAATAGGTCATATTCTTGGCCAGCAGCGCATTAACCGCGAATTCGGGCATAAGAAGATTGACCAAACTGCTGATAAGAACAGCAGCGCCAACGACTATGCCGATTGTATTGAAAATCGTGGTTGCCATCGCAGCAACAATGGTCGGAGGGGGTGCGTCTTCTGGTTTGCCGCTGCCAAATGCGAGTGGCCAAGCCAATGCGCCAGAAATGCCACCGTATTTGGAAATCAGTTTGCGGCCAACTTCCAGGTAATACAAAAGAAAGCCGACGCCGATTGATATGTAGCCAAGAATGAAGGAGGCTGCTGCCGAACTCGTCCACGCACCACCTGAAATGGCAGGTAACGGGAATAAGAATGTCCAGCCGCCGCCATATCCACCGATGAAAATGCCGCCGAGGATTAAAACGACGCCGAGTAGAAAAAGGCCAAGAAAGGCCCAGTAAATTCCTTCAATCAACTCGACATAGCGGCCAACGAAGTACCACAGAATAGCGGCCCCAGTGAGTGCAGCAGCGCCGACCATTCCGGCACCGTGTGCGGTCATGATTTGGTAGAAGAGAGCAGGGTCGAGTTGAATGAGATTCCCCTGCGTAGCGCGCATAATAAGCCCAAGGGCCATCATCAATAGAATAACGACGCCAGCAAGGAGCATCGTAAGCTTAGCGGCCGAGGATTCTGGTTTTTCAATTGCAGCGTTCATCTTCGCACCACCTGTTTTGAAACAACATTAAATTCGCTCACCATGTCGTGGTGTCCGATACCGCAGAACTCCAGGCAAATCACTTTGTGTAACCCGGCCGTTTCGAATACGTGCTCAACCCTATTGACGTAGCCGGGCATGGCCTGGGTCTGAACCAAAAGCCGCCCATTGGGATCAACGATGCCAATGCCGTGGGTGACATCTGCGGTGTGAACGTTGAAGACGACAGGCTTGCCAACGGGTACGCTTTCTTTGTCGATTTCCCAGTACCATTGGTATCCTGTTGCATTGACCGTTACGACATCGCTTGTGGTGCGCACTGCGTGCGGCCACGACCAGAGGGATGCCACTGTTACAACGGCTCCAAATGCAAGAAGGCTCCAAATTAATCGTGACCGGCGCGCATCAAAATTGATTTCAGATTGGGGAGCATCAGATGCCTGAACAGCGGCAATAAAATATGCTGCAATAATGCCCATAAACAACAAAGTGACAACAAGAACCGTGAGCTGCATCTGTTCCCCCAAATCCAAACCTTAATACGCTTTGTAATTGGGTACTAAGGCGTTAATACGCATTTTAAATGCGTACTAAGGCCTTTAACTTTGGTGTCAAGTGCCAAACTCAAAAGCTAGAGCGGACCAACATGCAGATCAGTTTATTCTCGGACTATACATTGCGGATCTTGATGTAGCTTGCGCTTTCAGACAAACCATTTGTCACCAGTAAGAGGATTGCCGAGACGTATGGGTTGTCGTCTGAGCATATTGCCAAAGCAGCCCAGTTGTTGTCTCGGGAAGGGTATATCTATGCGGTCCGTGGTCGAGGCGGTGGGATGCGGCGTGCAAAGAAACCATCTGAGATTTCAGTTGGCAGCATTCTTAGATTGACGGAAGCTGAAACTGGCTTGGTGGAATGTATGAGGCCGGGCGCAACGAATTGCTTACTTGCCCCAGTTTGCGGTTTGGCACCAATTCTTGCCACGGCAACTGAAGAATTTTTCCTCTCTCTGGACAAACGCGTGTTGTCAGATGCATTGCCACGCAAACGGCTGTGGAAGAAAACTCTAGGGTTGAACACTGCAACGACTTGATATTGCGTCGAGCCTTTCAAATCGAATTTCATCATCGTGGGTCTGATTTTAGATCTTATAAATAGTGTGGAGATTGGCTCTCTAAACCCCCTCTGTTCAGGCAACGAATATGTAGGTTGCAGCGCACCATCCACCTCGGCACCAATGGAAAGATGGGTCTTGGCTCTACATTTTGGTTGTCAATACTGCCAAGAAATAAGGACGTCGGATTTAACCGTGCGCCGCTGACACACGATTCGGCAGTGCATGATGTGCAGGTGGGGAAGAAACAATGACAATCAACCTTAGCAGACAACTCTCTGGATTGATGGCTCTTGTTATAGCGTTTTTCATGGTTCCAACAGGTGTGCAAGCGGATGTTCCCGATGAACTCTATACTGCATTGAAGGTCAGCAAAGACGCATCCCCAAAAGAACTCTACGATGCGCTGACCAAGCGCTACTACGATCCCAAGCAGGGATATGGCAAAGGCTCACATGCAGATTTGTGGGAGCCCATCCCTATTACCAAGTACTTGGCTCCAAGCTTGTTCTACAAACCACCGCAAGCTGGCGTTGGGGATTCAACCCGCGCGCAGTGCGTTGAATGCCATACATCGGTTACGCCAGGTTGGGTGCATTCATGGAAGAAGAGTGACCACGGCAAACTTGATGAGTTGCGTGCTTTGCCTGATAGCGATGTCCGTGCCTACAAGAAAAAAATCATCACAGATGTTGAAGCCAATCTGCGCTCGATGGGTAAATTGGGCGATGGTGAAACCTTGAACGAGGTTGGCTGTATTGACTGCCATATCGGACCCAATTCGCAAACCGGCAATCACGAAACCCAGCTTCGCCTGCCAGATGCTGCTGCTTGCGGGCAGTGCCACTTGAAAGAGTTTGCAGAGCGTGAATCTGAGCGCGATACCATCACCTGGCCGCAAGACCAGTGGCCGAAGGGGCGTCCATCTCACGCGCTGGATTACAAAGCGAATGTCGAGACGGCCGTTTGGGCGGCAATGTCACAACGGGAAGTGGCTGAAGGCTGCACGTTCTGCCATATCAATCAGAACAAGTGCGATACCTGCCATACGCGCCATGAATTCTCGACGGTTGAAGCGCGCAAGCCTGAAGCTTGCTCCATCTGTCACAACGGCGTCGATCACAATGAATTTGAAAACTATCTACTGTCCAAACACGGCACGATCTACCAAACACGTGGTGACACATGGAATTGGCAGGCCCGCCTCGAAGACTCCATGACCAAAGGCAATATGCATGCGCCTACCTGCGCGTTCTGCCACATGGAATACAAAGGTGAGTTTTCTCACAATTTGGTTCGCAAGGTGCGCTGGGGCTTCAATCCAACGCCAAAAATTGCGGATAACCTGAATCACGAATGGTTTGCTGACCGTAAGGACGCCTGGAAGGAAACCTGTTCGAATTGTCATTCTGCAAGCTTCTCAGACGCCTATCTTGAATATATCGACAAAGGCACAATTGACGGTCTGAAAGTTGAGCAAGATGCGCGCAAGGTGATTGAGCAGCTTCACAAGGATGGATTGCTTATTGGTCAGAAAACCAATCGCCCAACACCGCCTAAGCCAATTAAGGAAGAAGGCGCGGGCCAGTTCTTCGGATTGTTCTGGGCCAAGGGCAACAACCCATCCAAGATTGAGTATGAATTTGCTGAACTTTGGGAACACCACCTGATCAAGCATTACAAAGGTTTGGCGCACGCCAATCCAGGTGGCTACACTTACACAGATGGCTGGTCGCAGATCATCAAGAGCTACGCGCGTATTCAGGATGAGAATACCCGCCTACGCGACATGGCAGCCCTGAAAGCCCAAGTGGCCAAGCTTGTGAAAGAGCGCCGTGGAGGATTGCTGGATATGGACAATGCTCCAACACGTCGTGGATCAATTGGACTTCTCGGACTTGTTCTGATGATCTTTGGTGGCTTGATGATGCTGCTCCGTCAGCGCAGTCGTGCGGTCTAAGTCACTCCATGACAAATCAAACCACCAATCCAAGTCGCTTCGAGAAATCGAAGCGACTTGTCGCTTTCAAGGGCCAGGCACTTAGTATTGCTGCAATGGTGGTTGGCGCGAGCCTTGTTGCTTGGGCGCTGCTACTGCCTGCCAAAAAGTCTCAACTTCCATTTTCTGTCACCGAAACGGATGCTGTTGAGCGCCTTTTAAAAGACGAAAAGCTGACGCTGCCGGCGGGTACCGAGACACGAAGCTTTGCCGTTCGCGTAGAGGGTGTGGCGAGCCCGATTGCTGAGTTTGTTTCGCTGGGCAAAGATGGCAAACCGTTGTCCGTGTTATCCTGGGTCAATACAACCGCAGAGCCTGTCTTGTCTCCGGATGTCACGAGCAGTGAAATTCTAAAAGTCGCTGAGGCTATCACCAAGCATACGAATGCCGATGACGTTCTGATTGGATTTCCAGGATTTGTCGGTTCGATCGCGCGCTTGACGCAACGAAAGTCATTGATTTCCAGTGGGGCTCCCTTGTCGGTGATTGCGCCAGCAATCTGGCACGATGAGCGATCGGTGATTGTTGGTCAGCAGAAAAAATTCTGGGCATCCCACACCAAGAATGATGAGGCGACGCTCAACAAAATGGTTGATGCGTTGCTCAGCGATGAGCTTACAGGCACGGCAAGTCTTGCAGCGCTTGCGAAGGGAAAGCGTGGTTTTCTTATTTTGAATATTGCTGATGTGATGCGGCTTGGTGCTCTGGCGCGGGAACGTTTTCATGTTGGCTATCGCGATTTTCCAGGTGCAAGTCGCGCGCACGGTCTGATTAAAGCGGTTAAGGGCTGGCTGACCAAAAATGGTCATTCCAGCTATGCTGTTGAGCAACGCGACGGCGATTTCAGTCGCGTTTATTTCTTGGGAAAGAATGAGCTGAAGAGTTCACTGATTGCCCGTGCCTTGCCATTTTCAACGACAAATCCGATGCAGCTCGACGTGTTGCGGCTTGTCTTTCAAACAGGTGGCACCTGGGTGTTTCGGATTGAACCGCTGAAAACCGCATCCTGAGCATTTTCCGCGACGGCGAATAGCCAGACCTCTCGCACCCCCACCCCAATCTTCTTGGTACTAAAGTAGGGTTTCTGTTTGGACCTATGACATTGGCTGTTTTTTGCGCAATGATGGGTCCAGTTTCGTCGAAACACGTGAAAACACAGGGAGCGGTGGTCTGTTGGAACTATCGTTGGTACTCGATACGAACGGCTCCGCGACCCTCCAAGCGCAGGTCTTTGAACAAGTTCGCACGATGATCCTTGAGGGGCGCCTCAAGCCCGGAAAGGGGCTGCCGCCCAGTCGACTGCTCGCGGAGCGGGCGCAGGTTTCTCGCAATACAGTTGTTTTGGCGTACGACCGCCTGGTTGATGAAGGCTATATCGAATCTCGCGGCACTGCTGGCATGTTCGTTAGCCTTGTGTTGCCAGATGACCTGATGTCGATCGGCGGGCGTGCCGACGGTGACAGGCAAAATGGTGTCGCAAAAAATGGTGAGGCAGACCTACTCGGTTTTGACGGCCTTCCAGTCGGCGTCATGTATCCGAGCCACGCGCGACCAAAATATGATTTTTGGCTCGGCCGTCCAGACGCGAATGGCTATCCCGTTCGCGCATGGCGTCGCATTCTTGTGCGAAAGTTAGCGGCGTCCGGTTTTTCCCTGACAGAGTACGGTGAGCCTGCAGGTCTCGAGGAGTTGCGTGTTGCAATCGCAGATCATCTCGGTCCAGCGCGAGGCATGGCTGTCGACCACAAGCAGGTTATTGTAACAAGTGGCTCTCAAGATGGGCTCAATCTGATTTGCCGATTGTGCAACGTAACGCATCGCCCGATCTATATTGAAAACCCCTGCTATCAAGGTGCCGCTTATCTTTTTAAGAGTCTTGGCCACAAACTGAATCCAATCCCAGTTGATGACCATGGTTTGATTGTCGACAATTTGCCTCGTGATCAGGGTGGCATCGTTTATGTTACGCCATCACACCAATACCCAACAGGCGTCACACTCTCACTCGAACGCCGCATGAAGCTCCTCAAGTGGGCTGAAGAGACCAGTAGCGTCATTATTGAAGACGACTACGACAGCGACTTTCGCTACGACGGTCCGCCGCTCACGTCATTGGCTGGTTTGGATCGGGGGCACCGCGTTCTCTACGTTGGGACATTCTCCAAATCTCTTGGGGCCGGTCTTCGCCTTGGCTATGTTGTGGTGCCAAAATGCGTATCGGATGCGGCACGCAACGCAAAATCACAAATGAACAATGGGCAGCCGTGGCTTGACCAGGCTGTACTGGCTGAATTTATCGAAACCGGCGCTTTTGATCGCCATTTGCGTCGCATGCGACTGATCTACAAGTCGCGCCGCGATCATCTGCGGACCTGTTTGGAAAAAACATTTGGTGGTGCTGACCTCAAAGGAGAGTCCGGCGGATTGCATGTGGCGTGGCGACCACCTGAAGGCTCTCCTCCCGCTCATGAAATTCAGCAGCGCGCATACAAAAAGGGAGTTGGTATCTACGCACTCAACAGTGGTGGTGCTCACGATTTTGATGGAACGGCTAGCGATGATGTCTTGGTGCTTGGTTACTCATCATTGAAAGAAAGTGACATCGAAAAAGCGGTTAAGCGCCTGCACCAAGCTGTCGTAGGTCCAGCCCCTGATCAGTGTAAGAAAGTCAGTTGATCATGTTTCAGAACACAACAATTGAAATTGGCATGATCGCAACGACGTTGGCGCTACTTCTCGCGCTTGCCGCTGTTGCTTTCTCTCTGGCAGGGCGTGCTCTGGTGCGCCCGGCCTATGTTGCAGTGGCGCGTCTAGCGCTCTATGCAAATCTTGCGTTGGTCACGCTTGCTATTGCGACCATCGTTCATGCGTTTGTTGCCAAAGACTTTTCCGTGGCCTATGTCGCGCAGAATTCAAATAGCCAATTGCCACTCATGTACAGGCTAACTGCACTATGGGGAGCGCATGAGGGGTCTCTCATGTTGTGGCTTTGGTACCTGGTGCTGTTCTCAGCACTGGCTGGTCACTTGCACCACAAAACGCATCCACTTTCGATGCCTTACATTCTGGCAACGCTGGCTGGCATACAGGTTGGATTTCTGTCGTTCATTCTTTTCCTGTCCAGTCCCTTCACCGAGATCATTCCAGCTCTGCCAGAGGGAAGGGATCTTAATCCGCTGCTCCAAGATCCCGGATTGATTTTTCACCCACCCCTTCTTTACATGGGCTATGTCGGTTTCTCGGTTCCATTTGCGTTCGCGATTGCAGCGCTTGCACGTGGCCAGCTTACGACCGAATGGGTTGTTGCAACTCGTCGCTGGAGTTTGTTTGCCTGGACGGCGCTCACAACCGGCATCATGCTCGGTGGATATTGGTCGTACTATGAGCTTGGTTGGGGTGGCTACTGGGCATGGGACCCTGTTGAGAATGCCTCGTTCATGCCGTGGCTGACGGCAACGGCATTTCTTCATTCCTCAATGGCGCAAGAGCGACGCCATTTGTTCAACGGATGGAATCTATTTCTCATCATTGCAACCTTCAGCTTGTCGCTGATGGGGACGTTTCTTGTCCGCTCTGGTGTGTTGACGTCGGTGCATGCTTTCGCGACCGACCCTGGCCGCGGCGCCTTTATCTTGGCATTTCTGGCCGTGGTGTTGTTTGTGAGTTTGGGGCTCCTCATTCGTCGCGCCAACATGCTCGGTGGCGGCAGCGGTATCGTCGCGCCAATCTCACGCGAAAGCGCTTTGCTCTACAACAATCTACTGTTCATTGTTGCCCTGTTCACGGTGTTTCTTGGCACCATGCTGCCGTTGTTGGCAGAGTTTGTGACCAATGATCGGGTGACAGTTGGGCCGCCGTACTTCAATCAGGTTATGGCGCCGCTCATGCTGGCGATCGTTGTTTTGATGGCCATCGGACCGGTTGTGCCGTGGCGGCGCGCAAGCGCCAAGCTTCTCACGCGACAATTTCTTACAGCAGCTGCGATGGCTGGCGTGTGTGTCGTCGCGCTTTTGTTATTTGGCATCACAAATGTCCTGGCACTTGTTGCCTCTGCGATCATTGCCTTTGCGATCTGGGCAACTCTGGCTGACGTCTATCGCGCATCCAAAGTGCGCGCCAACGTCATTGACAAAAGTATTGCGTCCGGGTTTACCGACCTGTTTTTTGCAAACCCACGTCGCTATGGCGGGCTAATCGTTCACTTGGGAATATTGGTCATCTGCATTGGGCTAGTTGGCTCTGGTTTGTTTAAGGAAACCAAAACAGTTGCGTTGTCGGTCAATGATAGATTTGAGATAGGCGACTATCTCGTCACCTATCATGGAATTGGCGATGTCGAAGGTCCGAACTATCATGCGCGCAGGGCTTCATTCTCTGTGCAACACAACGGCCAATCGTATGGTGAACTGACAACCGAGAAACGTTCTTATCCGCGCGGCAATATGGTGACCACCGAAGCTGCATTGCTGACCGGCTTTTGGGAGGATCTGCACATTGTGCTTGGCGGAGAGTCTGGCAATGGCCAGATTTCACTCAGAGCCTACCGCAATCCGCTTGTGACTTGGATCTGGCTGGGTTGGCTCATTATAGCGCTTGGGTCAGTGGTTGCTTTTTCAGCGCGACCGTCACGACGGCCATTGCCGAAAACTGGCACAGAGGTGACGGCATGAGCACAACGTCATCAGGATTTGCCTATTGGAAGATCGCCTGCATTGTTTTCCCGGCACTGCTTATCGGCGTGTTTGCCTATGGTCTGACCCGCGATGCATCTCATTTGCCCTCAGCCCTTGTTGGCAAACAGGCGCCGCCGTTTTCACTTGGTGAATTGCATAATGGCGAACCGATCAAAAGATCTGATTATGACGGGAAGGTCCTTGTTCTCAATTTCTGGGCGTCCTGGTGCGGCGCGTGCCGAACAGAGCACGATACGCTGATAAAATTGTCAGACCAATTCAAGGATAATGCTGACGTTTCATTTCTTGGTGTCAACTATCGTGACCGCAGTGAGCAGGCGCTTAAGTTTTTGTCGCAGCACGGGGCATTCCCTTATCCCTCAGTTGTTGATGCGAAAGGCAGAACCGGCATTGATTTTGGTGTCTATGGATTGCCAGAGACCTATTTCGTCGGGCCAGATGGGCGCATTGCCTATCGCCATATTGGCGCGCTTGATGAATCCAAAGCCTTAAAGATCATTGCAACACTGAGAGGCAGGTCATGATGTATCGTTTTGTTGCGTATCTGGTTTTTATCACGATGCTCACGGTTGGTGGCGTAAACGCCGCGCCGCAGTTGAAAACAGAGCAGGCAATTGACCGAAATATTCGACAAATCTCCGAACGTTTGCGGTGCCCGGTCTGCCAAAGTGAAAATCTCTATGACTCCAAGGCGCCGCTTGCAAATGAAATGCGCCAGATCATTCGTGAACAACTCTCCAACGGACGCACAGAAGAAGAGATCGTCTCATTTTTTGTCGCTCGCTACGGAACGTTTGTGCTTCAGGCCCCACCAAAAGAAGGGCCGCAGTTGCTTTTGTGGTATGGGCCACTTTTTCTCATGATTTTTGCTTCTCTCGCTCTCGCATGGCATCTGCGCCGCGATGATGATGAAGCGGTAGATGAATTTGACGACGATAATCCACCAGAACAGATCAAAGAGAGTCCATCAACATGACAACAATACTGTTCATTGTTGTTCTCACAGCACTTGTCGCTTTTGTCGTGCTGCGGCCGCTATGGGAAACAGAGGCTGATTCACTAACCGACTTCGGTCATGAATCACCGGTGTCGGACGACCATGTGCGCAGCCGAAGAAACCGTAACATTGAGGCGATGCGCGATTTGGAAGTGGCTCTTGCTGAAAACAAAGTCGACGAAAAGAGTTATCAGAAAGAGAGGCTGCGTTTGACAAAAGAAGCAGAAGCGTCAGTAAAGGAACTTCGGCGTAAGCGCGAAGACGCCCGCAAAGTTCCTCTCGAGCGCGCTGGCACCTATCCCCAAACGGGGATTGGCGTAGCCGTCATATTGTTTGCCGCGACGGGCTTGGTCGTGTGGTATTTAAACGGACAGGATCTTGCACGAGATGTCTCCCCACATGCGACAGGTCAGATTCCGATCGGCGCGCAAGCAACAGCGCAGGGGACCACCACACCGAATTCCCCTTCAGGCCCAATGCCTGCAGACCATCCAAAGTTGGCTGGTAATGCGCCGATTATGGGGGCCGATGGCAAGCCAGATCCAAAGGCCATGGTTGCGCGTTTGGAAAAACGTCTTGAAACGGGAAAACCATCACCACAAGACCTTGCGTTGTTGGCACGCAGCTACCGTGTGCTTGGTCGGGAAAAAGAAATTGTTGGACTTTATAAAGAAGCCACCGCGCGCGCACCTGAAAACCCTGATGTTTTGTTCCTGTATGCAACCTCATTGTTTGATGCAGGCACCGACGCGTCCCGTACCGAAGCTGACGCAACGTTTGATCAGGTTCTTAAGCTTCGCCCCGAAATGCCAGAGGCATTGTGGTTCAAGAGTTTGATCCTTGTGAAGAAACACGAGATTGAACCTGCAAAGAAAATTTTGACTAAACTCCAAGGTCTTGTGACCAGCAACCCACAAGCCAAAAAGGCTGTCGCAGGCCTGCTTGCTGCACTGAACAATGACCTTGCACCTGCCAGTGGTAAGCAGCACGCCAATCCACAAGCCGATCCCCACAAAAAGAATTAAACTGGAAACCGTGATGGACTCCTACAATCGTATTCTTGATCAAAAGCTTGTCGGTATTCGCGAGGAAGGCCGCTATCGCGTTTTTCTCGAAATTGCGCGCCGCGCTGGTGCTTATCCAAAAGCAAAAGGGTTCAAGCCTGACAAAAACCAGGACATTGTTGTTTGGTGTTCAAACGATTATCTCGGTATGGGACAGCATGCTGTTGTTCTCGACGCCATGAAAGAGGCGCTGGAGACTTATGGGGCTGGCGCTGGTGGAACGCGCAATATTGCTGGCAGCCACTGCCCTGTTGTTGCACTTGAACGAGAACTTGCCGAACTTCATGAAAAAGACCGCGCTTTGGTGATGACCTCAGGCTACGTTGCAAACGAGGCCACGCTGAGCACTTTGGGACGGCTGCTTCCCGATTGTGTAATCCTATCGGATGCGAGCAACCACGCTTCGATGATTCACGGTATCAAAAGCAGCGGCTGCCCAAAGCTGATCTTCAAGCATAACGATCTCGATCACCTCAGATCTTTGCTTGAAGAGCTGCCCAAAGACCAATGCAAAATTGTTGCTTTTGAATCCGTCTATTCCATGGATGGTGATATCGCACCAATATCTGAGATCTGCGACCTAGCGCATGAATTTGGTGCGTTGACCTATCTTGATGAGGTTCATGCTGTGGGTCTCTATGGCCCGACAGGGGCAGGTGTTGCAGAGCGTGTTGGCTGCGTTGAAAAAGTTGACATCATTCAAGGTACGCTCGCGAAGGCTTATGGTGTCGTTGGCGGTTATATTGCAAGTTCTGACAGTGTTGTTGACGCGGTTAGAAGTTTTGCAAGTGGTTTTATTTTTACAACAACGTTACCGCCCGCAATTGCAGCTGGAGCGCTTGCAAGCATCCAACATCTTCGTGGCAGCGATATGGAGCGCAATGCGCTGCACCGCAAGGTTGGGCTATTGCGTGATGCGCTGAAAGCGGTCGGCCTTCCGGTCATGGATGGACCAAGCCATATTGTACCGGTTGTTGTTGGCGATGCGCGGAGTTGCAAACTTGTAAGTGATTATTTGCTGAGCCAACATGGCCTCTATATTCAGCCAATCAATTATCCGACAGTACCGCGAGGGACGGAACGATTGCGCATCACACCCACGCCTTGTCATTCACCAGAGATGACGGCCCATCTGATCGGGTCCCTTTTGCAAACCTGGGAAAATTTTGATCTTCCACTTCGCGATATTCCAGACAGCTCGACAGTTATGAGATCAGAGCCGCACAGCCAGGCCCACGTTGAGTGAAGCTGCGTGACTATTCGATTGCACAGCGTTATCGCGGCGTCTTCTTTCTTGTTTTTTTCGTCAATGCGTTCACCCGTTCTTCCCGCGTCTTAGCGGATTGTTTCTACGCCCTGTTCGCAAAGTTCTGATTGTTTTGCGCTATTTGCTTGAGAAACGCCCGGTCCGTGAGGCCGGCGATCGCGGCGTGGCGCAATTTTGGGTCAGGCTCGGTCTCGTGACGTTTTTTTTAAGAAGGCGTTATCTGATTCGCGAATAGTCAAGTGCTGTTCTTGTCAATCAACAATATTTTTAAACTGTGCTCAATTTTTTGTGGAAAGGCTGGTGGGTGGACCTACGGCCTTTAACCTCATCTCACGTCAGAGGTTATAAAGGTGTGTGTTTTTTTTGCCCACAAAGTCAGAATTTTAACGTGGGTCTGGTCAGTCCAGGCTTGGGCCGCAGTTGTCATGCCGCGAATCACTATAGTGTCGTCAATAACGTCGACTCATGAGGGTGGTATTACATGCAAACTTTAAAAGTGGCCCTGTGCGGCTTGCGTGATGTTTTGATCGCTTTGGTCTTGGCATCCGCGTTTGTCGTGTCACAATCCCATCTTGCCGTAGCGCAAGATGAAGCGGAGCATGTCACGTCCGTCTATACCTTCTCGGGGGCGGATTGGGCAAAAAACTCCAGCTCCTACTATACAGGAGCGCTGATTTCTCTGCAGCGGAACTTTGGCAAAGATGGATTTGTATTGCGCGTTCTCGGTCAATACGGGGACTTCGAATACGATGAAATTACCGTGCCTGGCGGTCAGGTAGATGGTGACATGCACGGTGGCGACGTGATGATCGGCTACCAATTCACGCGAGGATTTGTGACGGCGACGATTTATATTGGTGTTGACTATCTGGACTATGACTTAAGCCCCGACGTACCAACCGAGATAATTCGCGGCGATGAGGTCGGCTTCAAAGTAGCGGGTGACCTGGAAACAAGTACAGAGACACCTTTGTTTGTCAGTATTAACGGTAGCTACTCGACAGCTTTTGAAACCTACTATGCACAACTCCGACTGGGGTATAATACGCGGCGGTTTGCATTCGGTCCTGAGGGCGCTGTGTCCGGCGATGAATCTGGCGATATCCAACGCCTGGGCGGGTTTGCAACATTCCGGTTTAACCTGACGCCGGTAAACGAATCCGAAATCACGGTATATGCTGGTCATCAGTTTGCTGATGATGGAGACGGACCAGATGCCTCTGGTGATGAGGGGACATATGGTGGGGTTTCGTTCTCTGTTTCCTTCTAAAAAATTGCTCTGTCGTACCCGTACGTAAGTGCTATACTAGCCTTTAAAAATTAGGCCGACGTTTCTACGCGCCTTGGATCTCATGGCGTGTTGAGATGTCTCGTGCGTGTGTTTTCGTCAACTGATTGTTGCGGCGGGCTCTGAGGTACAGATTTGCAGCGGTGTCTCGTCAGTCGACGTAGATTTATGATTGGAGCTGGAAGCTGCAGTGCGCTTGCTCCGTTGCCGCTCATTGGCGAGTGTAACGCTAACAACAAGTATCTCAAAACTAATCAGCGCCTCTATGGAGCCAGCGCCGTTGCCTGGAATGGCATGGCGAATGAAGATCCTGTGCGATGGCGGGATGGCGTTCAGGAAATGTATGCCTGCGGGCTTCGCCGCGTGACGCTGGTTTCCTATGCATTCGTCAATCCAACTACTGGCAGCGTCAGTCGAGAAAGTGTCAACAACCTTGAGCGTCCACCTTCCATGGCTGTGTTGCTGGCTGCGGCACAAGAAGCAGCATCCCTTGGCATGGAGGTTAGTGTTCGCCCGTGGGTCGAGATTGATAATGATGTTGGTGCTGGTGACGTTTGGCGGGGCTTTCTCAGCCTCGACGGTGAGGCACGACACGAATTTACTGAGACGTATGGACGGTATGTGCAAGAACTTGCACTCTTTGCCAAAGAAATTAGTGCTTCGCGATTTTATGTTGGCTCAGAGTTACGCGGCCTTACATCAAAGTCTGAATTTCTATCCTTTTGGCAACACCTGATCGGCGCCTGTAAGCAGATATTGCACTGTGATAAGTGCGTGGTTAGTTACGCAGCAAACTTCAATGAATATGAAGAAGTTGGCTTTTGGGATGATCTTGACGAAATTGGAATTGATGCCTACGCGCCACTCGCCACCGAGGCACAGAGCCGTGGGGCGGGCAATCCATCGGAAGAAATGATCACGAAAAACTTTGAGCGTTTCATGCAACGATTGAAAGCCTTTTCAAGGCAATTGAATAAGCCCATTTTTATTAGTGAATGGGGCGTCGTTCCATTTGACACTTCCGTTTCTGAACCCTCAAACGAACTGCCATCTACAATCGTTGATCGTGATGAGGCTCTAAAAGCGTACAGAGCTGTGCTCGGCGTTTTGCGGACGCAAGGTAACTGGCTTCAGGGCGTTGATTTCTGGCACTGGAGTATCGATCCTTACGAGGACAGCAACTATCGCATTGAACCCAATTCCGATATCAGCGCGGTGATAAAGTCTGCAATCGTGACAGATTTATAGCTGTTCGATGTGGCCGCATTCAACGCAACTCTATATCAACGCAATTTGCGCGTCAGAAACATTTAGGTGCGACTGGCCACGATCGCCTATGAGATCGGCAGCAATGCGCTCACCTGCGTTACCGTCGCCAAAGGGATTGTTAAATGGAAGCCTGGTGGGCTCTCGCCCTTCACTGAGCATCCGCGCCCAGGTGACAATCTGAGTTGTGTTGGAACCCACCAATTTTCCAAATCCAGCTTTAATAACCTCCGGACGCTCGGTCGTTTCGCGCGTAATGATGATTGGGAGTTTGAAGCTCGGTGCCTCTTCCTGAATCCCGCCGGAGTCGGTGATGACTGTCCATGCTCGACCAAGAAGATAAATGAAATCCGGATATAGCAACGGTGGCACCAACAAAATGTTTGGAGATGAACCAAGATGTTCCCTTACTGCATTTTTGACCTCGGGATTGAGATGGACCGGGAACACCAAGCATTTGTCCCCATCGTTGGCGAGTTGTTGAAGCGCATCCAAAATTCGCAAGAACGGTGCCCCAATATTTTCTCGTCGGTGCCCCGTAACCAGAATTAACTTCTTATTGCTGGGAATATTGAGAAGCTCCTTGCAGCGAGGCGTGTAGCTACTCTTAATCTTGCGACGAACGAACTGCACCGCATCCACAACGGTATTACCAGTGACTATAATATTACGGGCAGAAATTCCCTCGTTGCGTAGATTAGTGCGCGCTGCCTCCGTGGGTGCATAGTGCTTTGAGCCGGCAATGCTGATTACCCGCCGAGAGAATTCCTCTGGCCACGGTGAATAGAGGTCATGAGTACGAAGACCAGCCTCGACATGCGCAACAGGTGTTCGGGAAAGAAATCCGGCGATGGCGCCCGCCATTGCGGACGCGGTGTCGCCCTGAACAACCAGAGAATCGTAGTTCTCCTCGTTTAAAAGTTGGCTCAGAAATTCTAGCATGCGACCAACTTTTTCAGTCAATCCAACACGCTTCACTATATCGTCACAAGTGAAATCAATTTGAATATCAAACACCTCGGATAACCCATCGGCAAGTTCAACGTGCTGGCCTGTCCAACAGGCATGCACCTCACATAAGTTATTACGCTTGAGAGCTTGATATACTGGGCCAAGCTTTATGATTTCTGGTCGTGTTCCAAATACGATTAAGGACTTATGCACACTGACAACCCTTCACTTTTTCTCACTCAAACTTTGCATCCTACGGCACCACACTTCTTACGGCGGTTTTCTCTGTAAAAAGCCAGAATCCCTTTCGCCGATCGCAATCAGAACCGTCTTTGTCTTATTGCCAAGTATACCGTCGACACATAGAAGGTCCTGGCATGAACGCCTCCTTTTCTTAACAAGGCCAATGTCAGATAAAGTCAGGTTGTTGCGCCGTAACCAGGCGTTGGCACGCTGCTGTGCTTTGCGTACCAGTATTGAAACTCTGGTTGAATTTGGTTTGTTGTCGTCGCGCAATACGTTTTCGGCCATCGCTGCGGACAAAAGTTGTTGGTTGTGTTTTTGTGCTGCCCTGATCTGATCGCGTGTGATTTTTCGCGCGTAGACAACGATTAAATCGCCAAATTCAGCACTTGCAGTTCTTGTTGGTGCGGCTGAAGTTTGGTCTTTTTTAGCTTCGGCACTCGTAGTGCGTGCGATGACGGAATTGGTGGCACGCGCCATTATTAACTGATCAGATCTTTTTCCAGCGTGTATCGATGCCTCGGCGTGAATGCGTGCCTGAGCACTTCCACTTTTGTGCGTTCTTAACAAATCGACTGTGTCAGTTCGGCTGTAATCACTGAGACGCATTTTTCTAAGCACAGCATCGTCAACACTTTTACTGGCAAAAAGCGAACTTCGGGCGCTAATAGTGATGTCCGTGTGTTGGCTGTCGCCTGCTGTGCCTGAAAGAAATGCCATCATCATATGACGTCGCTGGCGTTTCGTGATTACAGACTCCTGCATGATGTCTGCCAGGAATTTAATTTTTTTGTCTTCGCTGCTGCTTTTCTGAATGGCCTGTGTTGCAACGTGTTGTATTCTCTGGCGTCTGTTTGTTGCGGTGTTGGCAACCAATCGATAGTATTTCAATATATGCTTGTCACGTGCGGTGATAGAAGACAAAGATTTCCGTGCTCGGTTTAGAGCCTTCCGGTGTTGTTTTGAGGTGTTTTTTTTCTGGCTGGCATGACCAAACGCCATTTGCGCTGGCCTTCTTTTGTTCTCTGGTTCAACGAAGTTAAGCTCCTGCCTTGAGATTGCGGCACGGGCAACGATCAGATCTTCGGCGGCTGCAACGCGTATCAACTGTTTGCGGACTGCATCCTCCAAATTTCTATGAGAGTTGAATATCAGATGCTCACGCAAGCTTTGAGGCGTTGAAATTCTATTTGTCTGGTCTTGTTTTTGGATGATCAATTCATTGCGATTAACTTGAGGAGCTTCCGCTGAGCTGTCCAGGATTGGCCTCTCCTGTTGCCGCGGGCTTTGAAGTGATGCCGTAACTATTTCAGGGACAAGCTCGGTTGCCGGTTGCTGCGCAAGACGTTGCTCCGGTTCAGGCCAAACCAGTGCTAATGCAAGACCAACGACTCCAATGGTTGCGACCGTACTGTAAACGGCTTGCGTGCTGTCGTATTGCCAGCGCCGACCCTTCGCCTCAACCGGTACTGGACTGAGTGTGCGGCCGGGCTCGGTGATAAAATCAAAAGAAAGAGGAATTTCGTGCATGGTCTTCGCCCACGATACTTCTCTTGATGCAAATCTCGACTCGACCAAGAACATGTTCCACGCACGCAAAACGGCAATCGCGTTTACGACCAGTGATACGGGCCATCGTGTTAAAAGGCCGAGAATGTTGAAATATCCATAAACATCGCGAAAAGCCAACGCTTTAATGATAATGCGCACAAAAATATTCAACGTGTTTGCAATCAGTACGAGAAACAGGCCCGCTGTCAAAAATGTGCCGAGATGCGACATGTCTGGGCGCCCAATCAATCCGATACCCAGAAGAAAAAGTGAGATTAACGGCAGAATGTTTGTGATCGCGCCTTTGCGATCCCGGTATTGAAAGAACAGGTTCCAGCCGGGCCTTTTATGCCAGCCGAGTTTGGCTGTGCTTTCAAACGAAATTCCGTAGACCCATCGTGTTTTTTGCCGGATTGATGCCCATAGATCTTTAGGAAAATATTCCAGCGTTGCAATAATTGGATTGCCAGAATGATGAGGGTCACGAAATGCAGCAAACGTGGTTTTAAACCCGTCTGCGTGGGCCTCGGCACCAAGAATGTAATCTTCGGTAATGCTGTCAGGCCGCAACACACGCGATCGTTTTTTCAGAAAATGCAGGATGAGATCTTTTCTGATGCAGGTGCCGACGCCTGCAGAGGGAACAAACGCGCCAAGTTGTGAGCGGAGCAACATCTCGCGTGAATGTCGCTCAGCAAATTCCTCCATATAACTCGCGCCAACGAGCGAACGGTTTCTCGAATCCAGAGAAAAGACCGGGATTTGGATCATCGCATAGTCGCGTGAGAGCTGAGCGTACAATCCAAATGAGGAGGGTGCGATCATGTCTTCGCTGTCGTGAATGACAGCAAGATCAGGCGCTGTATCTTCGTCCAAAAACAGGTTTGCAAATACTTCGTTCAGCATTTGGCCTTTTGACGTTGGCCCATTGCGTCTGTTGATCACAACTTTGACATGCTTGGGATGAGCTCTCGCAAGTGTTGCAGCCACGCGAACGGTTTCTTCATCGTTAGGATAAACACCCAAGACAAGCTGAAAATTATCGTACTTTAAGTTTTTGAGATTGCCCTCGACCATTGGTTTGAGGACATCCGCCTCGTGCCAATTTGCAATACACACCGAAATTTTTGGATTTTTTGTTCTCCTTTTCGGGCGCGTTGAGGGCTTGAAAAGAGGAATTCGAGGTTTTTTGAGTTTGCATGCGACGAGCACATCAATGATGAGATCATCAATCGATGCTATTAAAATCAACAGGCCGAATACCAAAAGGCATCCAATATATAGGTCAGTCAGTGCCACTTTTGCCCCCAAACAACACGGAGCGCACGCATCTATTTCTTGGCAGGGTCTTGCAATCCTGCTCTCTTATTTTCCTGATTGCCTCCCACGCTTTGCTCGAAGTTCGGCAATGACGTGAACCGGTAGCCGAGCAGCTTCAGGCCGATTACGAGTTTTCGTAATTCGAATGTGTCACCCTGAAACTTCCCTGTCCCGCCGTTCTTTTTGCTTGAAAATACGTACGGGTGGAAAAAGAAGGATGCCCAATAATCACGCACGACCTTGTTGCGACGCGCATCTGCAAGCATGTCATCAGATGTGCGGACAAATGCCGTTTGATCAGACGTCGCATATGACAAATAGTTGAGCGTCTCGGGTACGATCCTTTGTCCATATACGTCGCGATAAATTTCGAATGGGAACATTTGCGTGAGCGGCTGTTCGGACCGGGTGTCCAAATCACTCCAAGACTTTTTCTTTAAGGCTTGTAGTTTGGACTTTGTAACCGCTTTCATTTTCGATGATGCATCTCGGCTCGCCGCCGGAATGGTAAATGTTGCTCCAAATGAAGACGAATAATACGTCACTCTTCCCACTTGCCAGGGGAACACCTCGCCAAACACGCGGTTATCGAGTGCTGAGGCCTGGTAATGTGGTGTGACCCAGTAGCGGGGCTGTTGTTTATAGGCTTGGAAAACTGGAAGCGCGCTCTCCAGACGAGAGAGCGTAGCTTCAACACTTGCTCCGGCGACTGGCTTATTGTTGACCATGTCCCAGAACTCATAGTCATCACCGGATGTTCCGGTATGAGGATTCTTAGTGAGCCCGAACTGATGCGTCACACCATGCCAAATGATTGCTGTCGAACTATCAGTCTTTAACTCTGCAACATTCTTGGCAAAGGACTTCACATCGGTCGCTGGTTGCGGTTTTTGGAACTTTCCGGCGCCAAAGGCGTTGAGTGGATCCATGAACATCGGGATATGGGCCATGGAAATTGGCACGCCCTCCGACTTCAGAGTCTCTATTGCCGCGTCGAGCAGCGGAATCTCATAGTTGGCGTGAATATCTTCCATGCGCGCAAAAGCGAAGTGCGTGCTGCGGTAGGGTTTCTCTCCTAAAATATCAAATAATAGATCCGCGAAGGCAAAGTAACGATCAGCCTCGTGCATATAGGAGAATGGTATGTCGCCCACGACATATTTGGTCTTGGCACGCAAAAAATACGGCGTTGATCGAAATGTCTTGTTGTGGATGAGATCAGCTACGACATGCTTGCGTCCGTCTTCGCGCGCCAAAAGAAATTGCACCGCCGC
This sequence comes from Hyphomicrobiaceae bacterium, assembly GCA_021775735.1. GTDB lineage: Bacteria > Pseudomonadota > Alphaproteobacteria > Rhizobiales > Hyphomicrobiaceae > JAHZKN01. The sequence goes on along the minus strand of JAJFHG010000017.1, from coordinate 39,704 downwards.
AAACGCACCATCTGGTTTGCCGTTGGTGATGTCGACGCTTTTCCTAAACAGACTGTCTTTGTAGGTAACATACTGATAAAACGCGGCATCGGCTTCGTCTGGGTCGTCTATAGATACTGTGCCATCCACACGGTGGCCGAACGTCTTTATGAACTGATCTGAATCTAATTGATCGACACCAAATCCGACCCAGGCAATGGATCGTGAACTTGAAAAGAAATCTTCAAGGAAAGCATCTGGAATTTCTGGGTCTTCAGTTGTGCCAAGGTAGATTGTTGCCTTGCACGCATTCAGCATTGCAGTCGTGTACGACAGAATTGGGCGGGCACGAACTTCATAACTAGGCCAATGTCCCAGCAGGTTGGCCAACATAATTGCGTTGATCGGGCCGCTTATCTTTTGCCCAGCGGCCGCAATCGACTCGTCGTGGAAAATATTTACACAGCGATCGTCAGTAGGTGCCGGGAGCGTATTTGTGGGTGCGGCGCCCACTGTGGACGCGGAAAATATTGCAGCGCAAAAAAGAACTACTGGGGTAAAGGTACGCATCAACACAACCTAACTCTTCAACACAAACTTAACTCATGTCTCAATTTAGCACAAGAGTTAACGCGGCGAGCTAGGCTGCTGTGATTAATAGTAAATTTGATGTAGAAATTATGGCACAGGAGGGCGCAGAAAAACTTCTCTTGACGTTGAATTCTTCGACATCAAAGTGTCTCACAAAAGGGGGCTGGACAAAAATTGTGCAGCCAGTCGGCACATGAAACGCCGTGAACCTTTCGCCTTTGAGTAACGCGTGCTCGGGAGCGCTCGGCTGCATCCCCGCTCTCAACTTCCCAACCTTATTTGCCAATCAGTGGAACAAAGCAGACCTCAGCAAGATCCTCTTGCTCAAACTCATTTTCACCAATACGTGTGACACGGATCAATTCTTGTGCCCGGTGGGCAAGCCCGATCGGAAGGACAAGGTTTCCGCCGATTTTAAGTTGATTCAAAAGCGACTTTGGCACCTTAGGCGCACCGGCTGAAACTAAGATTGCATCGAATGGGGCTTCGCCGATCCAACCTTCTGTTCCGTCCGCGTGTCGCACATGAACGTTTGAGTAGCCAGAATTTTTCAACACGGTCGCGGCACCTTCGGCCAATTCGCCGATTCTTTCGATGGTAAAAACTTCTGCGGCAATCTCTGCAAGGACAGCTGCCGCGTATCCTGAACCTGTACCAACTTCGAGAACCTTTTCACCGCCACTTAAATTCAAAGCCTTGACCATGAAGGCCACAATGTATGGCTGGGAGATAGTCTGCCCGCCTGGAATTGGCAGCGGTGAATCTTTATAGGCCTCATGCTGCATTCTAGTTGGCACAAATTTCTCTCGCGGGACGCGGCGCATGGCTTTAAGAACTCGCCTATCTCTTACTCCGCGAGACACAACCTGCTCGCGCACCATATGAGCACGTTCCGATTTAAATTCAGTTTGATCCATTGCTGGGTGCCAAAAATTAAATGAGCCCCTACGTTTAGGTCCAAGCGTTCCCAGTTCGTATTGTGGGCGCGCTCAAAAGTGGCGCATTGACAAAAGGCAATTGGAATATGCTGGGTAGTCGTTCGGGGCGTTCGACTTGCTTAAACTAATGGACCGCGGACGCTCTTTTTAAGGCACTGGCTCGATTTAATACTTTGCCAAATCGAATTTCCATTGCGTCTCGAATGCTGATGACGCCGTCAATGTTATTATCTTGATTCACCACGACAATGTGTCGAATTTTGTTGTCGGACATCAATTGCAGAGCAGTTTCAATTGAAGCTTCACGCGTGCATGTGATCACATCCTTGGTCATCAGGAGCGACACCTTGACAAGATGTAGAGCACCGCGACGCTTATTGAGTCCATAGGCAATATCGCGTTCTGAAATGATGCCGTGTAACGTCTTGCCGTCGTCGCTTACGACCATCACGCCCATGCGCTCATCTTCAAGGCGTTTTGAGAGTTCACCAATCGTTTCATCGCGTCGGATTGTGCTGACACGTGTTCCCTTTGCTTCAAGGATATCTGCAACTCTCATGTGATGGTCTCCCTATTTGGTATCGTGTACGGCGGTAAAGTGAGTGATGTGCTTCGTTTTCTTTGCACCGGATCAGTTCCATTGCTCAGGCCATAAAAGGGGTTCAAACTGAGATAAAATTGAAGTTGTCAAAGTGTTCCGGGCGGTTGTGTCGCGGATTTGGGAGCACGAGCAACAGGGTCCTGTGCGTTGCAAAAAAAAGCGCAAAGTTGTTTTGCCAGTATCGCATGACCGGTGTCGCATGAATTGAAAGGTGCAACTTTTCATTCTCATGATTGCACACGCGAAATTTTTGCCGCGCTGCGAAAGAGGCCTGCAGTGTTCGTTTGCAGAGTTGCGTGCTCGTTGCTCTACGACGTGTTGCTTCCCTGAACGACGTGTTGCTTCGCAATGCCTTGGTTGGTTTTTTGCTGACGCGAGATCGATTGGGACGGTCGTTGCGCGTTTGACGCGCAACCAGGCCAGCGATCGCACTTGCGAACACGTGCACAAAACACACCGGCACATCACAGCTCAGCCACCCGGGACGTTAAGCGGGTGGCATTGGAAATACGGTGGAAGGTGAACTTCCAGTCTGACGTCCAATCGACAAGTGATCATGAATGCGCGTGCACCTGGCTTGACGTAACCTACTGATAAATAAGTTAGAAATAGTTGGCCTAATACTTGCTTAACGTTAATTGAAGCCAAACCACAATGCCATGGGTCCGTTTTTGCTCAGGCAGCGTGCGCAACGAAAACAACGGCCTGGAGGAGCGAAATGCAAGAGACATTTTATGACGTTATGAGGCGACAAGGCATAACGCGCCGTAGTTTTCTGAAATATTGCAGTTTGACCGCTGCGGCGTTGGGTTTGGGGCCAGCATTTGCGCCAAAGATTGCCCATGCAATGGAGAACAAGCCGCGCATTCCTGTGCTTTGGCTGCATGGCCTGGAATGTACCTGCTGCTCAGAGTCCTTTATCCGCTCTGCCCATCCCCTCGCCAAAGACGTTATCTTGTCGATGATTTCGCTGGACTATGATGACACCATCATGGCTGCTGCTGGTCAGCAGGCCGAGGCAATCGTCGAAGAAATAGTGCACAAGCACAAAGGGAATTATATTCTCGCCTGCGAAGGCAACCCGCCTTTGAACCAGGACGGTATGTCCTGCATTATCGGCGGTAAACCTTATCTCGAACAGCTGCAATTCGCTGCCAAGGACGCCAAAGCGATTATTTCGTGGGGGTCATGTGCGTCGTGGGGCTGCGTGCAGGCGGCACGGCCAAATCCGACGCAGGCTGTTCCCATTCATAAGGCACCTGGTATTCCTGGAAATGTGCCGATCATTAAGGTGCCGGGTTGTCCACCCATTGCCGAAGTGATGACGGCAGTTGTGACCTACATTCTAACCTTTGACCGTTTGCCCTCACTCGACCGACAAGGTCGACCAAAGATGTTTTACAGTCAACGCATTCACGACAAGTGCTATCGCCGTCCTCACTTTGATGCCGGACAGTTTGTCGAAGCCTTTGATGATGAAGGCGCTCGCAAAGGCTACTGCCTCTATAAGGTCGGCTGCAAAGGACCCACCACTTACAACGCCTGTTCGACGGTGCGCTGGAACGGTGGATTGTCGTTCCCGATTCAAGCTGGCCACCCGTGCTTTGGTTGCTCAGAAGACGGCTTCTGGGACAAGGGAAGTTTCTATGACCGCCTAACGGATGTTCACGGTTTTGGTGTCGAATCCAATGCTGATGAAATCGGCATGGCGGCCGCTGGCGTAGTTGGCGCTGCCGCAGCAGTTCATGCAGGTGCAAGCATCGTCAAACGTATGGCGCAAAAGGGAGATAAAGAATAATGCCTGTAATCAATACTCCAAATGGCTTTACGCTTGATGACACTGGCCAGCGCCAGGTGGTTGATCCCGTCACCCGTATTGAAGGTCATATGCGTGCTGAGGTGAATATCAGCCCGGATAACATTATCACCAATGCTGTCTCCACGGGAACCATGTGGCGTGGCTTGGAAGTGATCCTGAAAGGCCGTGATCCGCGCGATGCCTGGGCCTTTACACAACGCATTTGCGGTGTGTGCACAGGAACGCACGCATTGACATCTGTGCGCGCTGTTGAAGATGCGTTGAATATTGAAATTCCAGAGAACGCAAATTCAATTCGCAACATCATGCAGCTTTCGCTGCAAGTGCATGACCATTTGGTGCACTTCTACCATCTGCATGCCCTTGACTGGGTCAACCCGGTTAATGCTCTCAAGGCCGATCCCAAAGCGACCTCGGCACTGCAGCAACAGGTTTCACCACGTCACCCTAAATCTTCACCAGGTTATTTTCGCGATATTCAAAACCGGCTGAAGAAGTTTGTAGAAAGCGGACAGCTGGGACCGTTTAAAAACGGCTACTGGACCAATCCGGCCTATCGGCTTCCACCTGAAGCCGATCTGATGGCAACAACGCACTATCTTGAGGCGCTTGATTTCCAGAAGATCATCATGACCACGCGCACTATTTTTGGTGGTAAAGACACCCATCCAAACTGGTTGGTTGGTGGTGTGCCATGCGCCATCAATATGGATGGTGAACTGGCTGCAGGCGCACCGATTAATATGGAGCGTCTCAACTACGTGAAGACGGTTCTCGATCAGTCGCTTGATTTCATCAACAACGTCTACATCCCTGACATTATTGCCATTGGAGGATTCTACAAGGATTGGCTCTACGGCGGAGGCATATCTGGAAAGAGTGTGTTGGCATATGGTGATATTCCTGACCGCGCCAATGATTATTCGGCTAGTAATTTGCTCATGCCGCAGGGCGCTATCATCAATGGAGATCTGACCAAAGTTCACGAGATAGATCACCGTGATCCCGAGCAGATCCAGGAGTTTGTCCCGCACAGCTGGTACAAATATCCAGATGAAAGCAAAGGTCTGCATCCTTGGGATGGTGTCACTGAACCCAATTTTGCTTTGGGCCCGAACACCAAGGGAACCAAAACCAACATTGAGCAGATCGATGAAGCGGCGAAGTACTCGTGGATTAAAGCACCACGTTGGCGGGGTCATGCCATGGAGGTTGGTCCACTCGCCCGCTATGTCGTCGGCTACGCCAGCGGACACAAAGAGTTTACAGAGCAAATCAACATGGTTCTGAAGGCTCTTGATGTGCCAGTTGAGGCATTGTTCTCAACGCTTGGCCGCACTGCTGCCCGTGCGTTGGAAGCGCAATGGGCTGCTGAAAAACAGATATACTTCTTTAAAAAGCTGATCGCCAACATCAAAGCAGGTGACTCATCAACAGCCAACACAGAGAAGTTTGATCCAAGCACATGGCCCGCCGAGACCAAGGGTGTTGGGTTTACGGAAGCACCACGCGGGGCGCTCGCACATTGGATCCGTATTAAGGATACTAAGATCGACAATTATCAATGTGTTGTGCCAACGACTTGGAACGGGTCTCCACGTGACTCCAAAGGAAACATTGGTGCCTTTGAGGCCTCAATGATGAATACCAAAGTGGAGCGTCCGGAAGAGCCGGTTGAAATCCTTCGCAATATTCACAGCTTCGATCCGTGCCTTGCCTGTTCAACGCATGTGATGTCCGAGGATGGAAAGCTGCTTGCCAAAGTCAAAGTCCGATAGGGGAGCGAAGTGTTATGGCTAACACAGAAGTAACTCGAGACGGACAACAAGCCGTCTATGTCTACGAAGGTTCGCTCAGGCTTTGGCATTGGATCAATGCGCTTGCGATCTTCACACTCATCGGTACTGGCTATTTTATTGGCTCGCCAATGTCTTCGGTGCCCGGCGAAGCAAGCGAGAACTTCTTCTTTGGGTGGATCCGATACATTCATTTTTCCGCCGCCTACATTATGATTGCGGGATTTGTATTTCGGCTTTACCTGGCGGTGATGGGCAACCGGCACTCACGTGAATTGGTTTTCCCCTCGTTTACGAGCCGAAAATGGTGGGCCGGTGTTTGGCACGAGTTAAAGTGGTACGCTTTTCTCACCAAAGAACCCAAGAAGTATGTGGGCCATAATCCGCTTGCAACGCTTGCCATGCACTTCATGCTGTTTTGGGGAACCATCTTCATGATTGTTACAGGCTTGGCGCTTTATGGCGAGGGTACTGGTATGGGGAGCTGGCAGTACGAGTGGTTCTCAAGCTGGGTTATCCCGCTGTTCGGCCAAAGCCAAGATGTGCATACCTGGCATCACTTGGGCATGTGGTACATCATCTGCTTTGTCATCATCCATATCTATGCGGCATTCCGCGAAGATGTCATGTCGCGTCAGTCGATGGTAAGCACAATGATCTCGGGTTGGCGCACATTTAAGGATAATCGCCCGGTAGACGACGACACTGATTAAACGTGCGCTTAGCGTGTGGTCGCGCCAGCCGCACCGTGCATTTGACAAGACATACGTCTTTTTCGCAGCCTCTCCTCAGGTGCTGCAATTCTGGGTCACAAATCGCAATGATTTGTGACCCTTTTTTTAGCGTTGCGGGACGCATGACAACGCCCGCTTTGGTCTCCGCGGAGATCATGACGACAGCGGGCTGGTTGTCCCGTCTGGCCAGAACAGACCCCTCTCAAAGTCTGTGGAAGTTCACTTTCCACGCTGCGCAGACCCTGTCCGGCGGGCGGCCAGCTGCACACCAGTCTCTGATTTAGGTCAACTCCTGATCAGACAAAAGGCATAAAACTGGAATATTACCTTTCAAACGAAAGTAAGATCGACAATAATCTATCCAGTATGACGACTCTGAATGCCAAATTTAAGCCGCAATATCGGCAAGTTGTCGCGTTCCGAGAGTTGGCACAAGAGTTGCTTAACAAGACGTTAACAAAAAGAGTAAATCTGTGGGGAGGGCGTTAGATTGGAAACGGATCCAAAGGTGTTGGTCCTTGGCATCGGCAATCTACTTTGGGCTGACGAGGGGTTTGGTGTCCGTGCGGTGGAAGACTTTCATCGCCACTACGAGGTGCCAGCCAATGTCAAAGTAATGGATGGCGGCACACAGGGCATCTATCTCGTCCAACACGTTCGCGAAGCCGACATTCTTATTGTCTTCGACGCTGTCGACTACAGCCTGCCACCCGGCACAATGAAGTGCGTTGAAGACCGCGACGTTCCCAAATTTCTAGGCGTGAAAAAGATCAGCCTGCATCAAACAGGCTTCCAAGAAGTTCTCGCGATGGCCGATATGCTGGGTGATTACCCGAAGCATATCCTGCTTATTGGTGTGCAGCCGGTTGAGCTTGATGACTTTGGTGGCAGTCTGCGTGATGAAGTGAAGAAACAGATTGCTCCTGCGATTGATGTTGCGCTGGGCTATCTGAAAAAATTCAATATCACTGTAACAAAGCGCACCGCTCCACTCAGCGAAACGGACACGATTGCCTGCAAAGTGATGCGGCTTCAAGCCTATGAGAACAATCGCCCGACAGTCGATGATGCGTGCCGCACTGGTGATGCGCGTGTCATTGGCGATGAGAGTTGGATTGGGCCTAAGGACTACGACCAGGAAATCGATCAAATTCTCTCTCAAGACCATGAGGACAGGCGTTAATGTGTGTCGGTGTGCCTATGAAGGTCATTAAACCTGGGTTCGGCTTTGCATTGTGCGAGGGTATGGGCGCACGCCGCGAGATCGACATGAGATTGGTCGGAGATCAGCCTGAAGGCACGTGGCTGATGACATTTTTGGATTCAGCGCGGGAAGTGCTGAGTGAAGATGACGCGAAAAAGATTTCTGACGCATTGCAGGCCGTAAGCCTCACGTTTTCCGGCGCAACAGATATCGACCATCTATTTGCAGACCTGATCGACCGCGAACCAACGTTGCCTGAACATTTGCGCGACCAAACCAGTAAAGCCGATGAAAAAGAGGGGAGTTCTTAGATGTTATCGCCACTCCTGGAATCCATCATTGAGAGGGAGAAAATTCCCGTCTTAGATGAGCATAATGTTGATGAGTTTTTGACTGGCAACAAAGAGGTTGCCTTGTTTTTCTCTGGCGACCATGACCGGCTTGTAGAGGCTGATGATGTTGCAGTTATCCTTCCTGAGCTGATCAAAGCGTTCAAAGGGCGAATTACGCCAGCGGTTGTTGCGCACGAAAGCCAACGCAAATTGCAACAGCGCTATTTGTTCAACGCTTTTCCAACGATCGTCTTTCTTAGAGATGGAGAGTATCTAGGCGTCATCTCCAGGGTCTTGGACTGGGGAGAGTACCTGGTTGAGACCAGTCAAATTTTGTCAAAGGAGGCGACCAAACCTCCACCGTTCAAATTCCCCGAAGGTTGTGAGGCAGCAAACGCAAAGTAAGTCGGTGCGTGGCCTTTTGGGGGTGAGACACCTTTAGCTTTTTAACTGGTAGGTTCCTATGAGTGATTTCAAGTCATCAATTGTTGGCCCAGGAAGCCAAGCCGCAGAGCCCGACATCGGCAATTTTGAGTATATGGAAATGCCCAAGTCGATGGTGACATTCGCCATGCCGGATGTTCCTGAGCCTGAAGATACGACAGGTATGGAGGAGGGCAAAGCTGTTCTTGATGAGGTCTTGAAGGCGTTACAGACCTACAAGGTTGGCACGCCTGCGGTCGTATTTAATCTGGAAGCCCTTGATCCCACCAATCTCGGCTTGATCAATCAGATTGTAGGCGAAGGCGAAGTTGCAATCATTTCAGGCCCAAATTTACAGGCTCAAGAATCCGTTCTTGCTGGTGTTTGGCGTGTTCACCATCTCGATGAGACCGGACAGCTGATACGCGACACCATCGAAGTCGGCGATTACCCAAGCTCAATTCGCGCACAAACGTTTGAAGCAGCCAAGCTGCGTGTAACACCGATTGATGAGGTGTTGCCTGAGGGTGTCTTTAACGCGCCCCCGGTTCTTGTCGAGATTGATGACAAAGCCAATAGCTACCAGGCAGGCACCGAGACGCACGCGATCAATCTTACATTGTTGCCGCAAACTGAGGCGGACCAGATCTATATTCAAGAAAAACTTGGCAGCGGTGCCACAACAATTCTATCGCGCGGCTATGGCAATTGCCGCATCTCAAGTACCGGCACAAAAAACGTCTGGTGGGTCCAATACTACAATTCGCAAGACTCTCTCATTCTCAATTCTATTGAGATCGTTGATATCCCTGAGGTTGCAATTGCGGCGCAGGAAGACATCGAGGAAAGCGCTGATCGGCTTCATGAAATTCTAGAGGTCTATCGATGAGCGAGAATTTTTTTGCCGGGTCGTATGGCGGCGACAATTCCAAGATTTCAGATGATACCCAGCTGGAATGTAAGATTTGTTGGCTCATTTACGATCCTAAACAGGGTGACGATTACTGGCAGATCCCAGCCGGGACTCCATTTTCCAAGCTGCCGGACCATTGGACCTGTCCAAATTGTGATGCAGCAAAATCAGCTTTTATGGTGTTGGCGGAAAGCAAATGAGTGCACACGAAGACATTTCTAAAACGCTTGAGGACCTATTCAATCGTATTCGCGAAGAGCGCATGCACGACGTTCCCATTCTCAATCCGAAGCTTTCAGTCGAAGCAATTGGGTTTCAAGAGTGGAACGGTTATTGGATTGGCGTTCTACTCACGCCCTGGTTCATGAACCTTATGCTTCTTCCAACCGAAGACTGTGATGTGGACTGGACGTCTCAAGACATTGGGTCAAAACACATGCATGTGTTTCCGGCGGGCAAACTCGAGTTTATCTTGGGTAATGAAAGTGCAATTGGCAGATTTCTTTTGTGCTCTCTGTTCTCGCCTGTGTTTGAGTTTAGCGATCATGACACCGCGCGCATCGTCGCCAAAAGTGCGCTTGAGGAAGTTTTCAGAACTCCATCTGCTGAAGATATCGATGAGCGTGATGTTGAGATGCAGCAGATCTGGGATGGCAATGTGCCAGACAAGACGATTGAAGGTGATCCCGGTTCGCCTGCACAAGACGCGGCAGCGGACGGATCGAACTCGACACCAGAGCAGACTGCGGAGACGACACTTAGCCGCCGCGAACTGTTTTCTGGAACCCAAAGGCGTGAACAAGGGTCGGCATCATGAACTTCGACGGTCGATTAGATATTGATCTGAGATGCCACAACAATGCGGTGCGCGGCGTGTCTATCGCGTCTACACGGCAACGCCAGCTGTCAGGCCTGCTTATCGGCCGCAAGCCTTCTGATACTGTGTCCATGGTCCGACGGGTGCACAGCGTATGTTCGAACGCGCAAGGCTATGCCGCCATTACCGCTCTTGAAAATGCTTTAAACTGTCAAGCGCCCCCCGATCTGGATGATGCGCGTATGTTTGGTGTGCTCACAGAAAATGCCCGCGAGCATTTTTTGCGGATTTTTCTGGATTGGCCACGTTTCATGGATCTGCCACCGCACCATGAAAATGCCAAGGCAGTTCTGGATTGGTGTCGTCAAACTTCTAAGTCATGTGCGAGTTCTGGTGATGCGTTGGCCTGGCAGAGCTCGTTTGAACTTGCGCCGGAGGTGCTCGACGGTTGCCTAACTGCGTTGGCAAAACTGCTACATGAAAATGTGTACGGGGAAGACCTTCCAACGTGGTCCCGCCGCGCGGATTGGTCGAGCCTGGTTGCGTGGTTCCAGTCGGCTCAGACGGTGCCAGCGCAGCTCCTCAACTGGGTCCATAAGTCTGACTGGGCGCAAACAGGTGAGGCAGCTCCATCATATTTGCCGCCACTTTCTGATCGAGACGTGCAGGAACAGTTATTTGGCGAGGATGGTGATGCATTTGTTGCCCGGCCGACATGGCAAGGACTGCCGCGCGAAACCAGTGCGCTTTCGCGTCAATCGGCACAACCTATTGTTAAAACCATCAAGCAAAAATTTGGTGCAGGTCTCATGGCTCGGCTTGTCGCGCGGTTATGCGAGTTGTCAGATATTTTTGGAGAGCTGCAACAGACTATTAAAAGCCTAAAAACTGGACGTGAGACAAAAGCACCGGAACACGGCTGCCACTGCAAGCACAACACATGTCAGTCCGGGTACGGGGTTGGCACTATTGAAGCAGCCCGGGGACGGCTTGTTCATGGTGCGCGCGTCGAACAGGGCGTTGTTGCCGACTACAAAATCCTAGCGCCGACGGAATGGAATTTCCACCCGCTGGGTTCGGCAAAACAAGCCTTGGAACACCTCACCGCGCCATCTCTAGATATGCTGCGCCGTCAGGCAGAACTGACCATCACCGCCATCGACCCTTGTGTTGGCTATGAGCTGAGGGTGGTGTGATGCATGAGATGAGTTTGTGTGAAAGCATTATTTCAGTTGTTGAGCAGCAGGCCAAACTCAACAATTTCACGGAAGTTAAAATGGTGTGCCTTGAAGTTGGTCAGTTTTCGGGCGTTGAGATGGAGGCGCTACGCTTCAGTTTTGATTGCGTCACACGGGGAACGTGTGCCGAAAACGCGGAATTGAAGATTATAGAGACAGAAGCTCAGGCATGGTGTCTGCCATGCGCCAACACAGTTAGGGTCACGCACAGATACGATGCCTGCCCCAAGTGCGGCAGTCACCAACTGCAAGTCTCTGGTGGCGATGAGCTGAAAATCAAAGAATTGGAGGTGAACTAATGTGTGGCGTTTGCGGTTGCGGTGAAGGCGAGGCCCGTATCGAGGGCAAGAGCGTTCACAAACATCATCACCATCACCATGGCGAAGATGGTCACAGCCATTCTCATGGTGATGGCCACACGCATCATCATGAGCCAATGGCGGAGCACTCCCATGCGCCAGGCCTCACTCAGAGCCGTATGGTGCAAATCGAGCAGGATATTCTGGCCAAGAACAACCAGTATGCCAATGCCAACCGGCACTATTTTGCCGAACATGGCCTGCTTGCTTTGAATTTTGTTTCCAGTCCGGGCTCTGGAAAAACCTCTCTTTTGGTGCGCACCATTGATGAGTTGAAAGACACATTGCGGTTTGCAGTTGTCGAAGGCGATCAGCAAACGACCAACGATGCTGATCGGATTCGCCAGACCGGTGCACCCGCCATTCAAATTAATACCGGCAAAGGGTGTCACCTCGATGGTCACATGGTTGGGCATGCCGTTGAAGGTCTTGAGTTAGAGGACGGCGGTGTTCTGTTTATTGAAAATGTTGGAAATCTTGTTTGTCCGGCAAGCTTTGATCTGGGTGAAGCCCATAAGGTTGTCATCTTATCGGTAACCGAAGGCGACGATAAACCAGCCAAATATCCAGATATGTTTCATGCAGCCGATCTTATGCTGATCAACAAAATAGATCTGTTACCGCATGTCGATTTTGATATCCAAAAATGTATTGAACACGCCCGAAGCGTAAATCGATCGATTAAAGTTTTACAGATTTCCGCAACGAGCGGTGAAGGTCTTGAACAATTCTATCAATGGATAAAACTCGCGCGCGAAATGGCCCTTACCGGCCACCCGGCCCAACTCAAAAAACAAGCGGAAGGAAACAATAATGTGTCTCGCGCTGCCGGCTAAAATCATATCCATGAGCGACGATCAACAAACCGCGATGGTTGCTCTTGAGGGCGTGAAAAAAGAAATCTCACTGGCGCTTGTCGACGGTGTCAGCGTTGGTGATTTTGTTCTCGTTCACGTCGGTTTTGCGCTGAATACGGTCAGCCCTGAAGAGGCAGAACGCACGCTTGCCATGATGTCTGAGGCAGGATTTCTCGCCGACGGGGCAGGAGCGGAAACCGGTGACGGTGGAGAGGAGCTGCTGTCATGAAATTTGTCGACGAATTTCGCGATAAAGATCTTGCAAAACGACTTTCAAGCGCCGTTGCAGCAGAGGCTGACCCCTCAAAGCAATACAACTTTATGGAATTCTGCGGCGGGCACACACATGCCATTTTCCGATATGGCGTGCAGGATTTGATGCCCGACAATGTAAAGTTTGTGCACGGGCCAGGGTGCCCGGTGTGCGTGCTGCCCATTCCGCGTATCGACAATGCAATTGAACTTGCCGAGCGAGATGGCGCTATTGTTTGTTCATATGGCGATATGATGCGTGTTCCCGCCAGTAAGAAACGGAGCCTGTTAAAGGCAAAAGCGTCTGGCGCTGATATTCGCATGGTGTATTCGACGCAGGATGCCTTGAGGATTGCACATGACAATCCCGATCGTGAGGTTGTCTTTTTCGCGATCGGTTTTGAAACAACAACCCCGCCGACAGCCGTTGCAATTAAGGTTGCAGAAAAGCAAGGGCTGAAAAACTTTTCCGTTTTTTGTAATCATGTTCTGACACCTGCTGCCATCCAGCATATTCTCCAGTCGCCCGAAGTGCGCGACATTGGAACGGTGTCAATTGATGGGTTTCTTGGTCCATCGCACGTCAGTTCAATTATTGGCAGCGAACCCTATGAGTATTTTGCAGAAGAATTTCAAAAACCTGTCGTGATTACGGGGTTCGAGCCTCTGGATGTCATGCAGGCGACGCTGATGCTGATCCGTCAGATTAATGCTGGACGGTATGAGGTTGAAAATGAATACACCCGGGTCGTTACCCGTGAAGGAAATTGCAAAGCCCAAGATTTGGTAGCAGAGGTGTTTGAACTGCGCCGGAGTTTTGAATGGCGTGGGCTTGGTGATGTGCCCTATAGCGCGCTCAGAATTCGTGACGCTTTTTCTGAATTTGATGCTGAAAAACGGTTCGCGGTGCAGGCTGGTAACGGCAGAGACGTGAAGGGGTGTGAATGCCCTGCGATCTTGCGGGGCGCGAAAAAACCTACCGATTGCAAATTGTTTGGAACAGTTTGTACGCCAGACAATCCGCAAGGCTCGTGCATGGTGTCTTCGGAAGGCTCGTGTGCAGCCTATTGGAGCTATGGACGCTTCCGCACCGAAAAAGAAAGCAGGGCCAAGGTCGCATGAACGAAATGCCAAAAAGATTTGGTGCGCGTATCAACCTGCGCAAAGGCCATGTGGACATGACGCATGGCAGCGGTGGTCGCGCCATGGCGCAGCTCATTGAGGAATTGTTCGTTCGCCATTTTGACAATGAACTGTTGAGCCAATCAAATGATCAAGCGGCTTTTCAGCCACCGAGTGGCCGCATGGTGATGAGCACCGACGGCCATGTCGTAACGCCATTGTTTTTTCCAGGCGGTGATATTGGCTCGCTGTCTGTTCATGGCACAATCAACGATGTTGCTATGTCCGGCGCCAAACCACTTTATCTGTCAGCTGGTTTTATTTTGGAAGAGGGTTTTCCTCTTGCCGACCTTGAAAAAATTGTAAAAAGCATGGCTGCCGCCTCACGCGAAGCCAACGTTCCAATTGTTACGGGCGATACCAAGGTTGTTGAAAAGGGCAAGGGCGATGGTGTTTTCATAACCACGACCGGTGTTGGTGTCATTCCAGACGGAATTCAAATTTCAGGTGACTTGGCAAAACCAGGCGATGCAATTCTTGTCAGCGGTCATATTGGCGATCATGGCGTGGCCTTGATGTCAAAACGTGACAACCTTGAATTCGAAACCGAGGTCGCATCTGATAGCGCAGCGCTTCATGGACTTGTTGCAGCGATGATTGACGAGGTGCCGGACGGCATTCACTGCCTCAGGGACCCGACACGCGGCGGGTTAGCTGCAACATTGAACGAAATTGCCAGCCAGTCAGGTGTCGGCATGCATCTTCAAGCCGCCGACATCCCAATACGAAATGATGTGGCAGCGGCCTGCGAACTTCTCGGTCTTGATCCGCTCTACGTTGCCAATGAAGGCAAGCTCATTGCAATTTGCGCCCCCGAGGTTGCTGAACGTCTACGAGACGCCATGCACAAACATCCCCTCGGCACGAATGCAGCCGTGATTGGTACTGTGAACGATGACGAGCATGGATTTATCACGATGATGACGGAGTTTGGCGGTAGCCGCGTCGTCGATTGGCTCGCTGGCGAGCAATTGCCAAGGATATGTTGAACCCATGCGTATTCTCTTACTCGTTCATGCGTTTAATTCACTCAGCCAGAGGATGTTTGTTGAATTGCAAGATGCTGGGCATGAGGTTTCAGTCGAGTTTGACATTCATGGGTCTGTTCTCAAGGAAGCTGTCACCCAATTTCAACCTGACCTGGTGTTAGCGTCTTTTCTAAAGCGCGCAATCAGTGAAGATGTCTGGAAGATGGTGCCGTGTTTGATTGTGCATCCGGGCGTTGAGGGTGATCGCGGCCCCTCCGCCGTTGACTGGGCAATCCTTGATGATCAAAAAAATTGGGGTGTGACGGTTTTACAGGCTGAGGCGGACATGGATGCCGGTCCGATCTGGGCTTCAGCATCGTTTCCAATGCGGGCGGGTGCAACCAAGTCGAGCCTGTATCGCAACGAAGTCACAGATGCTGCATCCAAAGCTGTACACTTGGCGCTCAACCGGTTTGCATCGCAATCATTCACACCAAAACGTCTAACGGGTGATGGTGGCGGCACGCAAATCAAGTGTCGGCCTTTGGCACGTCAGTCGGATCGTAAAATCGATTGGCTCCAGGATGATACGCAAACAATTCTACGTAAAATTAGAAGCGGTGATGGTGTTCCTGGCGTCAAGGATCGCCTCTTTGATCAGGAGGTTTCACTGTTTGATGCTCATATTGCGCCCGGCCGGTCTGGCACCCCCGGCGCCGTTGTGGCACGCAGTGGGCCGGCCATTTGCAGGGCGACCGTCGATGGAGCCATCTGGCTGGGTCATGTCAGACGCCACAAAACCCATGAAGGTGAAACGCCAGCGATCAAACTGCCAGCAACATTGGCTCTGAAAAAACACCTTGATGATGTGCCGGAGGTTCCGGTTGATAGCCCCGAAGGCTACCAGGAAATTTCCTATGACGAGGTAGGCCAAGTCGGCGTCTTACATTTCAATTTTTATAATGGCGCGATGAGCACGGACCAGTGTCGGCGGTTGCAGGACGCCTATCGCAAGGCGGTTCGTCAGCCAACCAACGTTGTGGTTCTTGCAGGTGGGTCAGATTTCTGGTCGAACGGCATGCATCTTAATGTGATTGAAGCTGCTCCCAACCCCGCCGATGACTCCTGGCAAAACATCAATGCCATTGACGACTTGGCGCACGATATCATTACCACGACCAGTCATTTGACGATCTCTGCCCTGCAGGGCAACGCCGGCGCGGGCGGGGTTTTTCTTGCACGTGCTGCAGACCACGTCTGGCTGCGCCGTGGCATTGTCCTCAATCCACACTATAAAGATATGGGCAATCTCTATGGTTCCGAATATTGGACCTATTTGTTGCCACGCTACGCCGGACAAGAACGCGCAAAACGCATCTCGAATGCGCGCTTGCCAATGTCAACGTCGGAGGCCGTCTCGCTTGGGCTGGGCGACGCCCATTTTGGTGAAAGCCATGCTTCATTTTTAAATGAAGTGCAAAGCCGTGCACAACACTTATCACAGTCACCTGACTTTACTGATCGTCTCAATTCCAAAGTTCTTCAGCGTCAAAAGGATGAGGTGGAAAAACCTCTGGCAACTTATCGCGCTGAAGAGCTCGCGAAGATGAAACGTAATTTCTATGGCTTTGACCCAAGCTATCACATCGCCAGACATAACTTTGTTCATAAAATTCCAAAGTCACGCACACCTGTGACGATCGCGCGCCATCGTGATCAAAAACAATATTCACCACTCATCCGGAGGGCATCATAGTGTCGGGACAGACAACGGTCTTAATTGTCGATGATGAGATTCGTTCATTGGAGGCGTTTGAACGTAATCTGTCCGAGGATTTCGACATCAAGACGGCATCAAGCGCTGAGCAGGCTCAGAAGATTCTTGAACAGGAGTGGGTCCAGATCATTTTATGTGATCAACGTATGCCAGAAATGACAGGCATCGAGTTCCTGAAGATTGTTCGTGAGAAATGGCCCGACGTTGTACGCATTGTGATTTCTGGATACACGGATTCTGAAGACATTATTTCCGGAATTAATGATGCTGGAATTTTTCGCTACATTACAAAACCCTGGCAGCCTGATGATCTCATCATTACTCTGAAAAATGCAGCCCGGCTTTTTGAGCTTCAAAGACAAAATGAACTGCTGAGCCTTGAGTTAAAAATGTCCTCCTCAAGGGCTGAAAAAGTGGTTGCCTCGCGTCGAGAAGAACTCAAACAGCACTACCAATTTGACGACGGTATCGTGCGTTCAGAAGAAAGCCCGATGAATGCTGTATGTGATACGCTAAGACAGATAGCAGGCTTCGATGTCTCGGTTTTATTGACCGGGGAATCAGGCACCGGGAAAGAACTCGCTGCACGCGCTTTGCACTATTCCTCGCTGCGCTGGAACAAGCCGTTTGTTGTTGAGAATTGCGGGGCACTCCCGGATGAGCTGCTTGAAAGCGAGTTGTTCGGACATAAGCGCGGGGCATTTACGGGAGCGGTCGAAGACCACCAAGGGCTATTTGAGCGCGCAGACGGGGGTACGGTATTCCTGGATGAAATTGGTGAGGTGTCGGCAGCATTTCAAGTCAAACTATTGCGCGTTCTGCAGGAGCGTGAAATTAGGCCGGTTGGCTCCAGCAAGACGAGAACAGTTGATGTACGCGTTATCGCTGCGACCAATAAGAACCTAGAAACTGAAGTGCGAGATGGACGGTTTCGCAAAGATCTCTATTTTCGTCTCGCCACGGTGACGATTGATTTGCCACCGCTACGCGAGCGAAAGATGGACATACCTGTTCTTGCAAATTTCTTGTTAGAAAAAACAGCGACGTCACTTGGTAAGTCACCAACTGGATTGTCAGCTGAGGCCGTCGATTGTTTGAAAAGGTATCAGTGGCCCGGTAATATTCGTGAGATGCAAAACGAGATACAACGTCTTCTTGTCATGGCTAAAAAGGAGGGAGACCTTGGTGCAGAGTTGCTGTCGCCGAGAGTTCTCATTGCAGCACAACCTGAGGAAGAAGACGAACTGGAAATTCTGAGTGGATTTGTCGGCACGTTAAAAGAACGCATCGAAGCCCTTGAGGCCCGCATTCTTCGAGAAACTCTAATAAGGCATCGATGGAATAAGAGTCGTGCGGCAAAAGAACTGGGACTGTCCCGTGTTGGATTGCGCGGAAAACTAGAGCGCTACGGACTGGAAAAGGTTGAGGGCCTTCAAGAAAAAACACAACAGGCAACAGGATAGAAAAACAGTATGTCTGCCTCAAAAGAGCAACGCCCTTCAGGGAACGCCGGCCTCATTCGTCAGGTGGTCGCTTCCCATCAACCTGGTGCACCGCTCGTGGAGGAAGAGGTCTGGATTGAAGTTATTCAAAAAATGGATGAGGTTTACTCCGACCTTGTCCGCTCCCAGGTGGAGATCGAGAAAAAGAATGTTGAGTTAGAAGACGCTCAAACGTTTATCCGAAGTGTGCTGGCGGCAATGACTGATGTGCTCATTGTCTGTGATGTTAGTGGCAAGATCCAACAAACAAATACGGCGCTAGAAAAGCTCACCGGATTTCACGGTACGGATTTCCTGGGCCGTTATTTTGATGACCTTTTGACGCCGGAAAGTGCGAACTA
The DNA here is from genome assembly GCA_021775735.1 of Hyphomicrobiaceae bacterium. Lineage (GTDB taxonomy): Bacteria > Pseudomonadota > Alphaproteobacteria > Rhizobiales > Hyphomicrobiaceae > JAHZKN01. Next base: position 21,081 of record JAJFHG010000017.1, on the reverse strand, counting down.
CGTTTCACCTTTCAAAAACATGATTGCTTCAAACAAGATCCACAGCGATTGTGAAGTTAATCTGAGGACAAATGATGGCAAGGATGTTGAGCTTGCAGTCAATTTTTCGCCCAGATACAACAATCGAGGCAAATTGGTCGGCATGGTCTTGATTGGCCGTCCCGTTGGAGAATTGCGACGTGCCTATGCCGATTTAGATCAGGCGCATCGCAAATTGCGCAAAACACAACAACAACTTGTTGCATCTGAAAAAATGGCTGCTCTTGGCCGATTGGTGGCAGGTGTTGCACACGAACTTAATAATCCAATCAGTTTTATTTTCGGAAACATGCATGCGCTGAAGCGCTATGGATCCAGCATCTCCGAGTACTTAAATGCTCTTGATAGCGATTTGGAACCGAGCCAGCTTTATGCATTGCGGCAAAAACTCAAGATTGATCTTATTGTTAAAGATATTGTTCCTTTGGTCGATGGCACTCTTGAAGGATCAGAGCGTGTCCGCGATATCGTGCAAGACCTCAGGCGTTTTTCGAGCGGCCAAAAAGACGTTTTGGAGCGGTTTGATATCACTTCGGTTCTTCGAACGGCTGTAGACTGGGTAACGAAGACAACAAATAGCGTACCTACACTCGAATTTCATATGCCGGATTCGCTTGAGGTGATGGCGCGCAAAGGCCACGTACACCAGGTTATTGTGAACTTGGTGCAGAACGCTTTTGACATGATGTCCGACCAAAAAACACAAAAACTGGTGTTGAGTAGCGGAAAAGATAAAAACGTTGTGTGGGTCACGGTGCGTGATTTCGGACCAGGAATTTCCGATGCCGACATGCCGCATATTTTTGAACCGTTTTTTACAACCAAGCCCATCGGAGAGGGTACCGGACTTGGGCTCTATATAAGTTATGGCCTTGTTGAAGAACACGGTGGTTCAATTACGGCAGAGAACCACCCTGATGGTGGTGCAGTGTTCAGGCTGACGCTTCCGGAGGCTGAGAACAATGACAGCTAACGGCTTTGCCAAAACGTCGATCAACATGCTCTGGTTACAATCCGGTGGCTGTGGAGGGTGCACACTTTCGGCAATATGTGCCGAAGCTCCTGATCTGTTAACCGCATTTGATGGGGCAAATATCAATTTGCTCTGGCACCCGACTTTAAGTGAAGAGACAGGGCAAAGCTTCAACGACATATTGGATGCGGTTAGAGCCCGTAAAATCGAACTCGGCATCTTGTGTCTGGAAGGTTCAGTCATCACGGGTCCAAATGGCACGGGTCGATTTCACATGATGTCCGGCGGTGAGGTGGCGATGATGGATGTCATCGCAGAGCTGGCCGCACTCAGCGACCATGTTGTGGCCATGGGGAGTTGTGCTGCTTTTGGGGGCGTCACCGCTGGCGGTGGTAATCCCTCAGGCGCAACCGGTCTTGCCTTTGATGTAAAGGACCCTGGTGGTCTCCTCGGTGAGAAATTTCGCGCCAAATCTGGTTTGCCCGTTATCAACATTTCCGGTTGTCCTGTTCACCCTGCCTGGGTCACAGAAACCCTGCTTCAGATCGCCAGCGGTGATTTCACAGAGCACGATTTGGATGTGTGGAACCGGCCAAAGGCTATTTCGGACAAGCTTGTCCATCATGGCTGTTCGCGAAATGAGTACTATGAATTCAAGGCCAGCGCTGAACAGCTTTGTGAACTCGGCTGCATGATGGAGCACCTGGGATGCAAAGGAACTCAGGCTTGTGGTGACTGCAACACACGGTCGTGGAATGGCACTGGGTCATGCATTACAGGTGGATACCCCTGCATCGCCTGTACGGAGCCTGGGTTTGAGGAGCCAGGACACGCATTTGTGGAAACACCAAAAATAGCAGGTATTCCGGTCGGTCTACCAACCGACATGCCCAAGGCCTGGTTCGTCGCACTGGCATCGTTGTCAAAAGCCGCGACACCAAAACGTCTCAGAAAAAATGCGACGGCCGATCATATCGTCATTTCTCCAAATAATAACAAAAGGCGGGGTAAGAGATGACACGTCGAATAGTTGGACCGTTTAACCGCGTTGAAGGTGACCTTGAGGTGCGGCTTGAGATTAACGACTCGCGCGTCACAGAAGCATTTGTCACCTCAACGCTGTATCGTGGATTTGAACAGATCCTGCAAGGAAAAGACCCACGTGACGCCCTTGTCTATACGCCACGCATTTGTGGAATATGTTCAGTAAGCCAGCTCAGTGCCTCTGCCACTGCGCTGGCTGAAGCGCAAGGAATTAGCCCTCCTCCTAATGGCCGCATCGTCTCTAATCTCATCCTGGCGACAGAGAATGTCGCTGACCATCTTACCCATTTCTATCTTTTCTTTATGCCAGACTTTGCTCGTTCGATTTATCAGGACGAAGCGTGGTTTGATTGGGTCGAGACACGATTTAAGGCCGTTCATGGAACAGCCCATCGCGATATGCTGCCGGCGCGCGCAGAGTTTATGCATATTGCGGGACTATTGGCTGGCAAGTGGCCTCACACCCTCACAATTCAACCCGGTGGCTCAACAAAGTCAGTCAACAAAGCTGAAAAGGCGCGCCTGCGTGGACTGCTGTCCAGCTTTCGTCGTTTCCTAGAGCGTGTCGTTTTCAATGCACCTCTCGAGTCGTTTGTCGAACTCAAAAGTAAGCAAGAACTCGATAACTGGCGCTTGAAAAGTGCGCCAATGGACGGCGACGTGCGCTCGTTTCTTTTTCTTTCTAGCGAATTGAATCTTGAAAACATGGGGGCCGCGTCTGGACGATTTCTGAGCTATGGCGCCTACCTCAATAATGGCGTGGCGTCATTCAAGGGTGGTGTTCTTGAAAACGGAAAAATGTCTTCGTTTTCGCCAGACGATATTTTGGAAGATATTTCTCACGCATGGCTTGAGGACGGCGACATATCCCGTCATCCCTACGACGGTCGTACCATGCCGGATGCTGAACAGAAGTCGGGCTACACCTGGTGCAAAGCACCAAGACTGCGCGGAAATGTTATGGAAGTGGGTGCACTTGCACGCCAACTGATCGATGGACATCCGCTCATTCAGGATATGGTGAGTGAAGCTGGTGAAAGCGTTGAAGCGCGGGTTGTGGCGCGTATTCTAGAGGTTGCCAGAACTGTACTTCTGATGGAGCGTTGGATCGAGGACTTGCAGCCTGGTGAGCCGTTTCATGTCACTGCAAGCACACCAGACGAGGCACAAGGTGCAGGCCTCATTGAAGCAGCTCGCGGATCCTTGGGCCATTGGTTGAAGATCAAGAATGGGCGCATTGAAAACTATCAAGTCATTGCCCCAACAACTTGGAACTTTTCTCCACGAGATGCCAACGGAACGCCCGGCGCCTTGGAGCAAGCACTCCAGAACGCGCCCGTCCGCGCAGGCGAAAAAGATCCTGTTTCAGTCCAACATATCGTTAGGTCATTTGATCCGTGCATGGTTTGTACGGTTCATTGAGCAATCAAAATGCAGCAACGCGCTAACAGAAACACTAAACAGGCCGCGCTTAAACTATGTGTTCGCGGACTTGTGCAAGGTGTCGGGTTTCGGCCCATGGTTTGGCGATTGGCCAACGAGTGCTGTTTGACGGGTGACGTCTTAAATGATGGCGGCGGTGTCGTGGTGCGTGTTTGGGGGGAAAGCGAGCACGTTGAGCGCTTTGTGTCACGCCTGGAAACCGAAGCCCCACCACTATCTCAAATCAGCAGCATTGAGCGTCATCCAATTGCAGATCAGGCTCAGCGTCCCGATCATTTCAGCATTGAAAAGAGCGTTGCCAACACGATCCAGACCGGTGTTGTTCCAGATGCCGCAACGTGTCCGGCCTGCCTCAATGAAACATTTGATCCAGCAGAACTGCGTTATCGCTATCCGTTCACAAACTGCACGCATTGTGGTCCGCGCCTGTCTATCGTTCAGGAAATCCCCTATGACCGCGCAAATACGTCGATGCGCAAGTTTGAGATGTGCCAGGATTGCGCGACAGAGTATGACACCAAACAGGATCGCCGGTTTCATGCCCAGCCGATCGCCTGTCCAAAGTGCGGGCCACATGTCTGGCTGGAGGACACTGCGCAGACCCGCGTCGCTGGTAGCGCTGAGCACGATGCAGTGTCGTGCGCCGCGCAACTGATCAAAGACGGATCTATTATCGCCATCAAGGGGATTGGCGGTTTTCACTTGGCCTGTGACGCCAAAAATCACGCATCTGTTGATCTGCTTCGCCAGCGCAAACACCGCTATAGCAAACCGTTTGCCCTCATGGCGCGTGATCTGGCGATGGTGAAGACATATGCCCATGTGAGTAGCAATGAACACACATTGCTTGCCAGTCCAGCAGCCCCAATTGTTGTCCTACAACCGACACGGTCGGCCAGCCAACTGGCGGCTTCGATTGCGCCTGGGCAAAGCGGCTTAGGCTTTATGCTGCCTTACACACCGTTGCACAGCCTGCTTGTCGCCGCGTTGGACACACCGATTGTTCTGACCTCTGGCAACATATCCAGCGTTCCTCAGGCCATCAACAATGATGATGCGCGCGGGGATTTAGCCGGTATCGCAGACTATTTTTTGATGCATGACCGCGACATTATCAATCGCGTGGACGATTCTGTTGTGCGTGTGGTGGCAGGAAAAAAACAGGTCCTACGCCGCGCGCGCGGATATGCGCCAGCGCCGATCACACTCCCCAATGGATTCGAGAATGCCAACGGCATCCTTGCGATGGGGCCGGAGCTTAAAAACACGTTTTGCATGATTAAAGATGGGTCCGCCATTTTGTCTCAGCATATCGGGGATTTGGAAAACGCATCATCTTATCGCGACTATCGATCAAGTTTGGATCTCTTTCTTTCACTCTATAATTTCAAAGCCGACGTTATTGCTGTAGACGCCCATCCAAACTACCTCTCGACCCAATGGGGACAGGAACTTTCACGCCTTTCCCGAATTGAACAAGACTTGGTGCAGCATCATCATGCCCACATTGCCGCGTGTATGGCGGACAATGACGTCCCTATGAATACCAAACCCGTTCTTGGCATCGCCCTTGATGGCCTGGGTCTCGGAGACGATGGCACGCTTTGGGGTGGCGAGTTCCTGGTTGCTGATTACCGAACCTTTCAGCGCGTTGCACATTTCCGAGCGGTACCGATGCCAGGTGGCGCTCAGGCGGTGATGCAACCCTGGAGAAATACGTTTGTGCATCTTGACCAGTCGATTGGTTGGGAGCGCCTTACACAACGCTATCCAAACTTGGCAGTGCTTGATCACTTTAAAAGCAAGCCGCTCTCCCAGATCAAGACGATCATCAAATCACGGACAAATACGCCTTTGACCTCATCTGTGGGTCGGATTTTTGATGCCGTCGCAGGCCTGCTTGGTATTTGCACGGACGGTGTCAGCTATGAAGGCCAGGCGGCAATCGAGCTTGAGACTTTAGCCATGTCGGCAGGTGATGAGCGTGAATCCTATGCGATGCAGGTGTCGTCGACACAGCCGGTTGTCATAGATGTTTCACCAATGTGGGAACAGATTGTCCGCGACCTTGAGGCCAAAGTGCCAGCGTCACGCATCGCGGCGCGTTTTCATAACACGATGGTGCAATTCGTTGTTCAAACTGCACTCTCACTTGCCAAGCAGCACGACATTGACGCGATCGCACTGTCGGGCGGCGTCATGCAAAACAACCTGCTTTTCAAAGGCCTGCTCAAAGGGCTCAATCAAGGCGGTATTGGGCGGGTGTTGACACATGCGCGGGTGCCAACAAATGACGGTGGTTTATCGCTTGGCCAGGGGGTTATCGCGGCCGCCCGCATGGCGGCTTCGCGAACTAACGGGGAAGGACGCACAGCATGACAACCATATTGTTTGTCGGTTTTTTGATTGGCATGCAACATGCCCTGGAGGCCGATCATCTTGCTGCAGTGTCCAGCATGAGCGCTCAAAAAACCGGCTTGCGCGCCTTCACCCGGCATGGCGTGTTTTGGGGTATCGGTCATGCACTGATGCTGGTTTTGATTGCCGGAAGTGCAATTCTTCTAAAATTCACAATGAGTGATCAGTTCTCGAGCCTGCTAGAAGCTGGCGTGGGTGTGATGCTGATTGCACTCGGCGCCAATGTGCTGTGGCGATTAAAACAGAATAACGTACATTTTCATGTTCACGAACACGATAATGCCAAGCGGCACATTCATGCACACAGCCACGATGGTGATCAACAGGTGCCGCATCACCTAAACCCGCACACACATGTCCATTCGGAGGGTCTGCCGTGGCGGACATTTGCCGTGGGATTGATGCATGGTGTGGCCGGATCCGCGGCTTTGATTGTGTTGACGGCTGCGACGCTGCAATCGCCGATCTGGGGGATCTTCTACATTATCCTTTTTGGGATTGGATCCATTGCTGGGATGGCACTTCTCAGCGTCGCGATTGCTCTCCCGATGACCTATGCGGCTAAGTCCGTCGATTGGGCACATCGCGGCCTGCAACTCTGTGTCGGCATTGCGACCTTGGCAATTGGTGCGCACTTGGTTTTTGCGTCTACGACCAGCATATTTGGCACCTAATTGCCGGGTTGGGCGGCGAGGCGCTGGCTTATTTTGCAGTCTTAAGAGTTGAAGTCGTACCAGTCAGACATGATGGTTTGGATGGATTTCAGATGTGTGCTTGCCCAGATTGAGTGACAAGTCTGAATGAGGTAATCTCGTTGCCAAGTTTAAACTCGTGCGCGAGCTTTGCGGGGGTGCGTGCTGCACCGTGCTGAATAACTGGGCAGATGTTGCAATGAGCGGCAGAGTATTTTGTGAGACGAATGGGTCATGGTGCAAAATCTCAAATGCGGGATGTAAAAGACATCGCAAACCATGCGCAGCCAGTACTCTGGCATGCGATTGATGCGGCTAAAGCTCTTGAGCTCTTGGACACGAGCGACAAAGGTCTTTCCGACCAGGAGGCGAGGGTTCGTCTTGCATGCTATGGTGAAAACGCGCTTAAGGACGTCAGTGCGCGCAGCGCGTTAGCTCGTTTTTTTCAGCAGTTTCAGAACGTGCTGATCTACATTCTTCTGGCCGCAGCTATTATTACCGCAATCATCGGTCATTGGACGGACAGCATCGTGATTTGCGGTGTCGTAATAATTAATGGCGTCATTGGGTTCCTGCAAGAAGGCCGCGCAGAACGAGCAATTGCCGGCATAAAGGAACTTTTGTCTGAAAAAGCAACTGTCCTTCGTAACGGCTATCCCATACGTCTGGACACTAAATACCTCGTCAAAGGCGATGTTGTCTTGCTTGAGGAAGGTGAGCGCATACCAGCTGACCTTCGCGTATTGGAGGGGATAGGATTATCAGCTCAGGAGGCAATACTCACGGGCGAGTCTGTTCCTGTTGACAAGAATGTTGCTGTTGTTGATGAGGTGCTCCCTCTCGGTGAGCGCGCTTCGATGATGTATTCTGGTACGCTCCTCACACGTGGACGAGGGCTGGGAGTTGTTACTGCGACGGGGGAGAGCACCGAACTTGGTCGTGTCAATGCCCTGCTCGGGCACATTTCAAAAGTGCAGACCCCTTTGCTTCGCAAGATGGCAGAGTTTGGAAAAGTTCTCTCAGTCATCATCTTATTCGCATCAGTCGTGAGTTTTCTCATTGGTGTTCTGGTTCACCAAAGTCCTGTTAGAGACATGTTCTTGGCTGCGGTCGGTATAGCGGTGGCGGCAATTCCAGAAGGACTGCCTGCCATTCTTACAATTGCCTTGGCAATCGGCGTTGAAAAAATGGCTGAGCGGCAGGCGTTGATACGACGCTTGCCAGCTGTTGAGACAATTGGCGCAGTAACAGTCATTTGTTCAGATAAAACTGGAACGTTTACACGTAACGAAATGTCGGTTGATGCAACAGTCCTTGGCGGAGGGAAAACCTTCGATGCCGTCATGGTAACTGACGAAACAATACCTCAAGAAGTGCAACAAATTCTGACATGTGCCGTCTTGTGCAACGATGCACATGCGCATTTGGACACTAATCAATGGATTTTTGAAGGTGAACCAATGGAGCGTGCGCTTCTGGCGTGGGCCATAGAAAACAATTGCAATCCGACCACAATGCGCCAGAACCACCCGCGGATTAGTGAGATACCATTCAGTTCTGAGCAACGATTCATGGCGACCTGTCATCGAGACAGTGAGGGTGATGAGAAAATCTACCTGAAAGGGGCACCAGAACGTGTGCTGGATATTTGCACGCGTGCCGACGCTAATGGACACGACGAGAACTTGGATAGAAAAGCGTGGCAGAGCTCAATAGATGCCATGGCAAAAACCGGAAGACGAACGTTGGCGTTTGCGGTCAAGGATAGCGATCTAGGAACACCAGGATTAGAAACAAACGCAATTCCAAAAGATTTTATGTTTGTTGGACTCGTTGCATTCATCGATCCACCGCGAGAAGAGGCTGTTCGCGCAGTCGCGGAATGTCGAGCAGCGGGTATCCGAGTCATCATGATAACTGGTGATCACGGGTTAACTGCACAAGCCATTGCAAGGCGAGTTGGTTTGGCAAACCCAGATGACGTATTAACGGGCGAAAAGTTAGATTCTATGTCTAAACAACAACTTGCGGGGTACGTTAAGACGACAAATGTTTTTGCGCGAACATCACCAGAAACCAAACTTAAGCTCGTTAACGCACTTCAATCGCAGGGTGAGATCGTTGCGATGACAGGTGATGGTGTAAACGATGCGCCAGCATTAAAGCGTTCAGATGTTGGTATTGCCATGGGTCGCAAAGGTGCTGGCGTTGCGCGTGAGTCTGCGGAAATGGTTTTGGCTGATGATAACTTTTCATCAATAGCCTCTGCCGTTGAACAGGGTCGAACAGTTTATGACAATATAAAAAAATCTATACTTTATATCTTGCCGACGAGTTGCGGAGAAGCGCTTACAATTATGGCCGCGGTATTTACTGGGCATGCGTTGCCAATCACACCCGTGCAGATTTTGTGGGTCAACATGGTAACGACGATCACCTTGGCATTGGCACTGGCATTTGAGAAAGCAGAATCAGATGTTATGAACCGGCCACCTCGCTCCCCGAACGAAGCCCTTCTTGATCGCTTTTTGCTGTGGCGCGTAGCCCTCGTTTCTTGTGTCGTGGTCCTAGGAATTTTTGGAATTTTTCTCTGGAAGATAGACGACGGTGCAGAGATTGCTGTGGCGCGGACGGCCGCTATTAACGGCCTCGTGCTGTTTGAAATATTTTACTTATTCAACTGCAGGAAATTATCGCAGTCTGTTTTCAAAGACATTCTGACTCCGGCAGCCGGCCCCGCCTGGATTGCTGTAGTCTTGGTCCTCCTTCTGCAATTGGGACTTACGTATGTACCTACGATGAACATGTTGTTTAAAACTGCGCCAATTGATTTTCAAACTTGGGGTGTGATAACAATCGTCGCTGCAATGCTGTTCATAATTGTAGAGCTTGAAAAGCGGATCGTCACACCAAAAATGCTTGACAAAAGCCGTTGTTGGTTGAAGCAACTAAACTGCCCGTCATCATAATCTTTGATACTACTTCAGTCTAACGGAGGATCTGGATTATCTGTTGGGTTGATTTTACGGCGTTAGTTTAGTCGTTTGCGTCCTTTTAATCAGAGCGTCGAAGGTTCGATCCTTTCCGAGCTCACCACTAAAATTCGGCTGCTTATAAAATCGTAAAGTCAGAAAAATGTTTTGCAATCTCGGTGCGCAAGAGCTCAGCAAGTGAGACGTACCGATCATGGTTGGCTGAGGCTTTGCGCCAAAATAGTCCAATGTTTCGTGACAGCGCTTCACCTTCAATCTCTACAACCGTGACGCTTGGATCTCGCGCCACAATTGAATTGACATAGAGGCCCGGAAGAAAGCTTATTCCCAGATTCATAGCCACCATTTCACGCAACGTATCAAGGCTGGTGCCCTCATAGTCCGTGCGAAGCGTAGATCCCACACGATTGCAAATGAGGCGCACAGCTTCATGTAATTGATGGCCTTCACCAAGGGTCAATACATCTTCGCCCGATAATTCCTCCCAGGCAATTTTTTCCGCTTTGGCAAACGGATGATCTGGTGCAACAACAAGGTGCAGCGGCTCACTAAATAGCGGTTCGCTGCAAAGGTCTGGACCGCTGGTTGGCAGGAGTGAAATGACAAGGTCATGGTGCCCATCCTGGAGCTCGGGCAATAGGTTTTTGGGAATGCCTTCGCGTACATATAAGCGCAAGTCAGAGTAACTTCGGTGGAGTTCGGGAATGATTGTGGGAAGAAGATACGGCCCGATGGTTGGTGGCAAGCCCAATTTGAAAACACCCGTGAAATTGCCATTGCCTTGACTGGCAAGCGATCGAATTTCATTTGCATCCGTAAGCATACGTCGCGCAATAGCAACAACCTGACGGCCTATTGGGGTCAGTAGAACCTTGTTTCGAGACCTCTCGACCAGTTGCACACCAAGACGGAGCTCCAATGCCTTAAGTTGTTCGCTGAGTGTGGGTTGTGTTGTGTTTACGCGTTCAGCGGCCCTGCGAAAGTGCAAGGTTTCCGAAAGTGCAACAAGATATTCCAGCTGTCTTAGATTGGGCATAGAGAGGTACGTGTGACCTCTCATTTCAATTTTCAAGGCATTTTGGTGGCTTTAAAGCCCGTTCTTGATCGAAAATACCGATCAGAGGGTGGCTGATTTCCGATTGGCATTATATATGGCGGACTACCAAGTCTCAGCCTGCATTGGTGTGGTTTAAAGTAACGTCGACACGAGCCCCACCCAACTTCCTTGAACGCCAATGGGGACCAACGATGTCATCATCGCCATCAAGCACGCCAAATTCACCGCAACAGTCCCAATCGCCTCTACAAGGTGACGCCTTAGCGGGTATCATCCTTATATGTGCCACTGTGCTGGCACTTATTTTTTCAAACACCTCCTTAAACAGTCTTTATGAAACACTTTTAAGCACCAAGATATCAATTACTGTCGGTGAATTCATTCTTGCTAAGCCGCTTCTGCTTTGGATCAACGACGGCATGATGGCGGTGTTTTTCTTTCTCGTGGGGTTGGAGCTCAAAAGGGAATTGATAGACGGGCAGTTGTCTGACTTGCATCGTGCCGCGTTACCTGTATTTGCCGCCATCGGTGGCATTCTGTTTCCGGCGCTGATCTACGCCGCCATAAATTTCAATGACCCTCAGGCAATTCAAGGCTGGGCAATTCCAGCAGCCACCGATATAGCATTCGCACTCGGCGTCCTTGCGCTTCTAGGCAGCCGCGTGCCTGCCGCCCTTAAGGTGTTTTTGTTAGCGATAGCGATTATTGATGACCTCGCTGCGATCATTATCATTGCGGTTTTCTATACCAGCGAACTGTCTATGATGATGCTCGGGGTGGCTTTTGTTGGCGTTGCGGGATTAGCTCTTTTAAACTGGATAGGTGTTACCAAACTGGCGCCATATGTGCTTGTCGGTGCTGCCGTTTGGTTGTTCTTTCTCAAGTCTGGTGTGCATGCCACTTTGGCAGGCGTTATCACGGCATTGTTCGTACCCAACATCCGTCCTAAAGGGAGTAAGGACACTTTATTGGTCGCAACTGAGCATGAACTCAAGCCTTGGGTCCTTTTTGGTATCATGCCAATCTTTGCCTTCGCGAATGCTGGTGTTGGGTTAGGAGCAATTTCGCCTTCAAATCTTTTTGCACCAATTTCTCTCGGTATCATTCTTGGGCTGTTCATTGGTAAGCAGTTTGGCATTCTTGGTTTTACCTGGCTTGCAGTCCGAACTGGCCTTGCAAGGCTGCCCGATAGCGTAACGTGGCGTCATGTTCATGGTGCATCTCTACTTGCCGGTATTGGCTTTACAATGAGTTTGTTTATTGGAACCCTCGCATTTTCGGGTACCGATCAAACAGCAAACGTTCGCGTTGGGGTGCTGTTTGGATCTCTACTTTCAGGTCTGATAGGCTTCTTGGTCTTACGCTCTGCAATGCCCAGAAAAGAAAATCTGGCCTCAAGCCCGGAACAGGGGGCGTTCACTAAGGTCACGTGATAGAGTTGACTATATTTCGCTCAATTTCCCGGCGAATTTGTGCGACGTTCGTCGCTGTCCTCACCAACATTTCCCTTTTGGGCGCTCAAACGAAAAAGGCTAGCTATAGATGATGGACTACGCGCTCGCTGCATTGGGCTTTGTCTTGCTTATTGGCGGAGCAGAGAGTCTCGTCCGAGGCGCCACAACGGTTGCGGAAAAATGTGGCGTTTCAACATTCCTCATTGGCCTCACGCTGGTTGCGTTTGGAACATCATTGCCAGAGCTTGCTGCCAGCATCCAAGCGGCCGTGATCGGAGCTCCAGACCTTGCCATTGGGAATATTGTTGGATCGAACATTGCCAATACCCTTTTGATCCTCGGTGCTGCGGCGATGGTGACGCCACTTGCTATGCCGTCACATATTCTGAAAAGAGACGGCGGCTTTGTTCTTATCTGCTCATTGGTCTTTTTTGCCATAGCACTGACCATGGAGCTTGATCAGAGTGTCGGTTTGGCATTCCTACTTGTTCTTGTTTGCTACCTCTTTTACGCGCATCGGCAGGATAAATTTCAATATCATCTGGAAGCCACAAATTCGGCACCTGATGCTTCTTTGTCTGCCGCGAACACCAGCTTTGATGCAAAGATAAACAGATCACTTGCATGGCCTGTTATCTTGTCAGTCGTTGGTCTTATTGCTTTGATTTTTGGTGGCCGTTTACTGGTTGATAGCGCTTCAAATATTGCTCGTTTGTGGGGGGTGTCTGATGCCGTTATTGGATTAACAATGCTTGCGATCGGCACATCATTTCCAGAACTTGTCACAACGATGTTTGCTGCGTTTCGGAAGCATACAGAAATGGCATTAGGAAATATTCTCGGATCCAATATTTATAACTTGCTTGGTATCGGCGGCGTTATGGGGCTCATTTCCCCCTCTCGCGTCCCTCAAGAAATTGTTCAATTTGATATTTTTGTGATGATTTTTTCTGTTGTCGCACTTCTTGTTTGTGCGTTTTTCTCAAACCGTTTTACGCGGGGCATGGGCCTTGTATTCCTTTCGGCCTACGCTGTGTATTTATATACGATTTAAAAATACGGGTGCGCGTCATAGACACAAAAACGTGATGATTTTAGTCCACGCAAAATAGAAAGCCCTCTTTATCGGGCACACCCAAAGCTTAATTATTTGACCATCGGAAACGCCGATCAAGTCCGCCTAACATTCCGATTGGTAGAAAAAAGAACAGTTCCTATCTCTTTAGTGAGGTAGGAAACAGACGTTCTGTACATTCAAAGCAAGAGACAGATGAGACTCTTAAGCAGCATGAGAAAGATGTCACGTTTCTACCTCGTCAACCTAACTCAGACAAAGGAGAATGACATGCTTAGAAAATCATTTATAGCTGCACTTGTTGGCGTAACCGGTTCTGTAGGTGCAGCGGTTGCAACGACCGAAATCCCAACACAGACGCCGCCGTCAGCACTTGCTTTTGATCAAAAGCTATCCGGAAATTCTATCGGCATGAGCTATGTCTACTTGCCAGAAGACGGGTATGCAGCAATTTACCGAAGCGATAAAAATGGCCGTCCAACGGGTGCAGCGATCGGCGTGAGCGCACTTACTGCAGGAGCCCATCGCGACGTTAAAGTGGAATTGAAGGAAACCCCGAAAGCTGGCGAACGCCTTTGGGTTTCACTGTACAAGGATAGTGACAAAAAGCCCGGTTTTGATCCCGGAAAAGGTGATCAGGCTTTCTGGACGAAAGACAACAAACCATGGGAGGGGCAATTAGAGATAAAATAAATTCACGGTCCTCCTCCCTGAGCGATTGGCACCTGCAGCAACGCTGCAGGTGCCTTTTTTCGTTCTGACGACAACTTCAACGATGCATCTTTCAATCTATGTTCGAGTTTTGATCTTATCTGCTGTAGCCTCACATGCTCCGCGACCATCTGGTCGGCCATGCAAAAAAAACAGGATATGGATGTGAAATACAACAAACTTGGCCGGACAGATGTTGAGGTTTCTGAAATCTGCCTCGGTACAATGACATGGGGAACGCAAAATACTGAAAGTGAGGGGCATGACCAAATGAACTTTGCTGTCGACCACGGCGTCAATTTTTTTGATACAGCGGAACTCTATCCAACAACTCCGCTTTCGCCTGCGACGCAAGGCAAAACCGAAGAGATCATCGGTAGTTGGTTCAAAGCGACAGGGAAACGCGAAGACATCATTCTTGCGACAAAAATTACCGGCAAGGGCCCAAAATGGATACGCAAAGGCGTTGGGATATCGCCTCAGGAGTTACGCACGGCGATTGAAGGAAGTCTCAAACGGCTGCATACAGATCGGATTGACCTTTATCAATTGCATTGGCCCAACCGAGGGTCTTATCACTTTCGTCAAAATTGGAAGTTTGACCCAACACAGCAAGATCGCTCTGAAACCCGCGATCATATCCACGAGGTTCTACGAACCCTGAAAGCGCTTGTTGAAGAAGGCAAAGTGCGCCATTTCGGCCTATCGAATGAGTCGTGTTGGGGGACGTCGCAGTTTATTGAAGTTGCCAAAAGCGATGGTCTTCCGCGCGTTGTATCGTTACAGAACGAATATAATTTGATGTGCCGAATTTATGATTTGGATTTGGCCGAGCTATCTCATCACGAAGACATTAGCTTGCTCGCCTATTCACCGCTTGCTGCGGGGTTGTTGTCGGGCAAGTACAACGGCGGTCATATCCCAGAGGGATCACGTCGGGCATTTAATAGCGATCTTGGTGGGCGTTATGTGGGACCCATTGATCATGTTGTTTTAGCCTATAACGAGGTGGCTGAGCGTCACGAGCTGGACCCTTGTCAGATGGCATTGGCGTTTTGTTTAACGCGTCCATTTATGACATCCGTGATCATTGGCGCCACTACGATGAAACAACTTAAGACGAATATCGGCGCGAAAGATGTGATGTTGAATGATGAACTGTTGGACGACATCCACGCAGTTTATCGAAAGTATCCACTACCGTTCTAGCTCAGCCGCCACCTCGGACGTGCGTTTCGTCATGCCTTGTTTTACTTCCGGCCGATCGTGTCGCCACCAAGGGCGATCCGAATGAGGTCCGCGGTGCGTTCCAGCCCAAGTTTGTGCTTCATCTGCGTGCAGGTATTGGCAACTGTCTTGTATGCAATGCCAAGTACGTCCGCGATGGCGTTGAGGCTTTCGCCACGACCGAGCAGGCGAAGAATTTCCAATTCGCGTGCGGTCAGCTTGTCCAATGGATCGCCATCCCCTGCCGGGCCAAGCTTGTCTCTTAAGTCGGCTTCAATATAGCGATTGCCTGCCAGCACGGCCTCAACGGCGGCGACCACTTCTTCTGCATCAGCAGCTTTGCTGACGTAGCCGTCTGCGCCAGATTTCAGCGCTTGGGAAATATAAGCTGGTTCTGTGTGCATACTCAAAATAACAATGCGTGGTGGGTGGTCACACTTCTTGATGCGTTGGATCACCTCAAGACCACCCATGCCGCCCAGGTTAAGGTCGAGTAGGATGAGGTCGGGCTTTTCCGTTGCAACAAGCTCGATCGCTTGTTCTCCACTTGTGGCTTGCAAAATCTCGGTCTCAAGACTGGTTTGCAACAGGCGGCGCACCCCATCCAACACAACAGCATGATCATCAACCAGTAGAATCTTCATCTTTAAGCAGTGCTTTCTCGCCGTTGTGTTTTTGTGGCGGATTTCTTTGAAAATTGAGAGATGTTTCCGTCTGGATGCACATCATGTGTTGAAGGGTTGGGTATTATAGCCTCAAGTATGACACCGCGTCCCGAAGAGGATGGTTGGATGGTCAATGTCCCGTTGAGACGTTTGATGCGTTCGTCCATACCGTGCACACCAAAACCGGGTTTGAGGCCTTTATCGTCAAGCCCACCACCGTCGTCTTCAACACACAACCGGATCGAGTCTGTTGACGGCAACTGGATGTGAATTGAAATTTTACTTGGATTGCCATGGCGCAGCGCGTTGGCAACCGCTTCGCGAACAACAAAAAAGATGACACTCAACGTGCTTACGGGGGCATTAAAGTCAACAATTTCACTGCTAAATGTTACGTCTGGATGGCGCTGTTGGTTTGTTGAAACCAAGTTGGCAATGGCGGGGCTAAGTCCTTGATCCAGCAACACCGCCGGACGCAGACGCCCAAGTATGAGAGTGACAGTTTTCTTGAGTTGTTTGAGTGCGGAACGGATGGCATGCGTCTGGTCTTGGATGTTGTTGTGACCGCCTTGTTTGGCCAACTTTGAAATCATCGCGGCATCGACATCAGCAGCAAATAGTAATGGGCTAACCTCATCATGCAAGTCGCGCGCAAGATCAGCGCGTTCCTCATCTTGTACGTCTTCCAGTTGTTGTGTGAGGCGTGTGTTGCGCGCAGCCATTCGTTCGAGTTCACCACCCATTTCATTAAAGCCATGACAGAGCCGCTCAAGCTCTGCAGAGCCTGATGGCGTAACCCGCACTTTCAGGTTGCCTGCACCAATCTCGCTATAACCGGTGAGGAGAGATTGAATAGGTGTCATGGCGCGGGTGACAATCCATGACACGGAACCCAAT
The DNA here is from genome assembly GCA_021775735.1 of Hyphomicrobiaceae bacterium. Classification (GTDB taxonomy): domain Bacteria; phylum Pseudomonadota; class Alphaproteobacteria; order Rhizobiales; family Hyphomicrobiaceae; genus JAHZKN01. The sequence continues at coordinate 4,393 of JAJFHG010000017.1, read as the reverse complement.
ACCAGCAAACAAAACAGGGAGAGCAAGCCTGCAAATGTAGAGAGATCCTCCCACGCTTCGCCGACTTCATTGGTGGGGTCCGCTTCAATGACAACAGCGTGCAACGGCTCTAACGGTTCCTTTAGGACGAGGGTTGACGTAAGCGGCGTGGCATTCAAGAAACGCTGAAACCACGAGGGCGCAGTGTTGTCAGGTGCGGCAAGGTGTGAACTTGCAACAGTCCCTCCGTCTGCGGTCACCAGCTTGGCTTTCAGATGGCGATCACCATTGAAATGAGCCACCATTAATTCGAGGCGGCGTGATAAATCGCGTGAGGATTCGCCAGACTGAATTTCATTTTTGGCGACCTGCTCGCCAACCGCGAGCGCCGCTTGCATTTCGGTCGCGACCTTTGATTTGGCGTGCCAGTAGATGGGCACCACGCTGAAGGTGGTGGTGATGACCAACGCAGCCGCCACCGTCGCGATGAGCCGCAACTGTAAGGGCAGGTGATGGATAAATGACACGGGCGTGCGGGCTCCAAGATCAAGCCACCAAAACAACGGTTCCGAGTTTGGCGGATAGATGGATCTACCAAAAAATAGAAATAGAGCGGCTTACCTGCGTGAGGATCAACATAGGGTGCTCTAAGTCGGGCGGATTATAGCCCCTCATGTAACACCAGCGCGATGGCAGATTTCAGGAAAATATCCTCATGGCAAACAGGATATATTCCTGTGTTTTGAGACCCTTATGCAACACGTGGGCATAGAGTCCGTCCGCTGTCGTCAATGTGAACGTTACAGTATTGCGTTTGCAGGCCCAGCCCCCTACTCGAAAAGTCAATGGAAATTTGAGGTCACCGTCCGAATCGTGGCCTTTCAAAACAGCATTCCAGGTAAAAACCTGGATCATATGGGGACTGACGGGGCGTAACATGATGAAACTGGATCACCTACGCACAAGTGTGTTGGCTTTGGCTCTGATGGGCCTGACGGGAACGGGCGCACTGGCGCAAACCGCCGATGATGCAGCAAGCGATGGCGCTGACGCTGCAGCGGCGTCTGACCAACCCGACGTGGCTGCCGACAGTCAGCTTCCTGAAATTGATGTCATTCAGGATACACCGCAGCAGAGGCGCAAGAAGAAAAAGCAGGTCGCGGTTTCGCCGCTGTCCTCAGCCTCGTCGACACCAACGACTACGGCCGCAGCCGCCGCGACAGGGGCCGGGGCGTCTGATAATGCGGATGTCGATTTTGAAGCACAGGCCGCCGCCCAGTTGGCGACTGTTCCGAGCGCGGTATCGACTGTCTCGCAGGAAGATATTGATCGCGAGGGCACAAAGCAGGTCCAGCGGGTTCTTGAGCAGCAGGTGCCGAGCGTCACTCTTTCTGATGCGGCTGGCAATCCAGCACGTGCAGAACTTTCGTTCCGTGGCTTTGATGCTTCACCGGTCAATGGGCGTTCTCAGGGTCTCGCGATTTATCAAAATGGCGTTCGTATTAACGAAGCCTTTGGTGACACAGTGAACTGGAGCTTTATTCCCACAAACGCCATTGAAGCCGTCTCAATCGTCAGCAACAATCCGGCATTCGGTCTCAATGCTGTTGGTGGCGCGGCGAGCATCATCATGCGCGATGGCTTCAGCTTCCAAGGTGCTGAGTTTGATATTATGGCTGGCTCGTTTGGGCGTATTCAAACAGCAGCTCAGGCAGGTGCAACGAACGGAAACGTTGCAGCCTACGCTGCGCTCGAGGGCATCTGGGAAGATGGTTTTCGAGACTTTTCCGAGACTGAAGTCCGGCGCTTTTTCGGTGATCTTGGCCTGCGTGGCAGTATGGCAGAAGTTCACGTTAGTCTGACCGCCGCGAGCAATGAGTTTGGTGCCACGGCTGCCGCCCCGGTTGAATTGACCAATCGGCGTTATGCCAACACGTTTACATCGCCACAGACCAGCGAAATCGAACTCTTCATGCCGACACTCTCAGGAACGGTCAAAGCGAATGAAACGCTGACGTTCTCGGCTGTCGCCTACTACCGTCGCTATACGAGCTCAGTGATTGACGGCAATGTTTCAGAGGGTGCGTTGTGTGAACCTGGCAGCGAAGGCGTCCTTGATGGTGCTACCGTTGGGCTGCATTTGTGTGGCGATGATGGTGACGGTGAAGCTTTCGAAACCCTAAATGGTAACTTTATTGATGGAACGGCGTTTGATCCGCTCGGCTCTATCGAACGGCTGAATACCGAAAGCCGGAGTTGGGGTGGCGTTTTTGAAGCTCACGAAAAAATGCGGCTGTTTGATCGACCTAATCAACTCGTTGTTGGTGTTTCGTATGACAAAGGCCGGACGAACTACAAGACATCCAGTGAGCTTGGAGTCATCGGCAACCGGTATGTCGTGAGCGGCACTGGGATTATCGTGCAGGATGAAGAAAATGAAATTTCGCCGCGCAACTTGAATTCAGAAAACACATACTGGGGTATCTACTTCTCTGATGCCTTCGATGTCACGGATCAGCTGACAGTGACCGTGGGCGGTCGCTACAATCACGCGACAATCAAGCTGGAAGACCTAACGGGTGATTTCCCGGGTCTTAACGCCACCAATACTTATGAGCGTTTTAACCCATTGATAGGGGCTAACTACAAGCTTGGATCAGGTCTCTCTATTTACGGTGGGTATTCAGAATCGAACCGCGCGCCGACACCAGCAGAGCTTGGTTGCGCCGAGCCAGACAATCCTTGCCTCATCGAGAGTTTCCTGACCGACGACCCGCCTCTGGACCAGGTTGTGGGACGCACCGCCGAGATTGGCGTGCGCGGGCAGGGCGCGATGGGTGACGGTCGTTTCTCCTGGGGTGCTTCCTTGTTCCGCACACTGGCTGAAGACGACATTCTGCCTGTCACAGACCCAACTGGCCGTGTTTTCTTTTTGAATGGCGGGGATACGTTGCGCCAAGGTATCGAGCTTTACGGCAAGTATGAAGTCCACAAAAAATGGAGTGTGTACGGGTCATACGCCTTTATTGATGCAACACTCGACGAGTGCTCTCAACCGGATGCAGTGGGCGAGTGCGCCTTCTTGAGAGAGGGCGATCGTCTTCCCGGCATTTCGCGCCACCTTCTCAAGCTCGGGTTCGATTACTGGATCACGCCCAAGTGGAAGTTTGGTGCAGATCTTGTTGCGGCCAGCAACCGGCCGTTCTTCCGCAACCAAGTTGCACGCGATGAAGGCCGGTTCGACTCGCTCGCGGGTTACACGCGGGTCGACCTACACACATCTTATGACGTAACGGAAAAAATCCAGGTCTACGGTTTTATCAAGAACCTGTTTAACCAGGAATACGGTCTCTACGGTACGTATTTCGAAGCTGACGAGGTGACCGACATCGATGTGGCCCTGGGTGGACCTGGTTTTAACGACCCTCGTACGGTCTCACCATCACAGCCATTTGCAGCTTATGGTGGTGTGAAGGTGAAATTCTAACTCTACCAACACTCAATCCATTTCAGAAAAGCCTGGCCTTTTGGTCAGGCTTTTTTGTTGGATTGACGTTGGGCCAGGCTGCATTGTCAGAAGCAAAATCTCGTCTATCATGAACTGACCGATATGTTGGGCAATTTTGGTTGTGGCACGCGCGTTGTCAGGCGTTACGAATGCCGACGTTATGAGTGAAAGGCAAACCATGAGGTCCCGTTTTAAACGCATATTGATGTCGTGTGTCGCGCTCTCTGTGCTCGGATTTGTCCTATTCTTCACCCTGGCTCCCGGAGTGATTGAACAGAAACGCAATCCAGTCTCCAAACATGACCCCTATCCCGTTTCCCAAAAAGCGCAGGATCTTCATCAATCCCTAATTATTGGAGATTGGCACGCAGACAGTCTGCTTTGGAAACGTAATCTTCTGGAACGCAGTGCGCGCGGCCAGCTTGACTTTCCTCGTTTGCGCTCCGGTAACGTCGCGATCCAGGTGTTCACAGCGGTGACCAAAAGTCCGAAAGGGCAAAACTACGACAAAAATCATGGTGATGCGCTCGACAACATCACCCTTTTGGCATTCGCGCAGTTGTGGCCGCTTAAAACATGGCAAAGCCTTTTTCAGCGAGCGCTTTATCAGGCTAAAAAGCTGCACGATTTTGAAAAAGCCGCACCCGATCAAATCAAGATCATTCGAACCCGTGGCGATCTGGAAATGGTTTTGGATGAAAGACGCAACGGCAAACCTGTGATTGGCAGCCTATTGGGTATCGAAGGCGCACACCCCCTTGAGGGTAAACTCGAAAATCTTTCACGTCTTGAGAAAGCCGGATACCGGGTCATTGCTCTACAACATTTTTTTGACAATGCATTGGGCGGATCATTGCACGGTACAGGCAATCAAGGATTGACCCAGTTTGGTCGCCAGGTCGTCAA
>JAJFHG010000016.1 GCA_021775735.1 Hyphomicrobiaceae bacterium | reverse complement strand
TGTTGTCGTTCGGGTTGCATCTTGATGCACCGATGTCGTGCTTCGATATCAACTCCAACAGTTGGACTGGGCGACAGCGCAATCAAGCCCACACCCTTGGTATGACTTAGAGAAAGTGACTGGCCCAACCCCGGCATAGATGGTTTACCCGCGCTGGAATACACCAACGGTTTGTTTCGCCAGCTTGGACCTTTGGTATGCTCTATCAAAACGCGTAGCGCGCTATGCACGGTGAAGCGCGTTTTTCTCTCATTATCATTTTTTATCTGATCCAGACGCGCCCTGGTCGCCACGTCCAGAGCACCTGCCCTGTCTTGCCAAGATTGCAACGCCCCAGCGCAAACCGCGACATCAACATACCAGACATGGGTGTTGGAAGCCGATCCTGTCACATCAGACTTTTCTTCGATCATCACAGCCGAACACTTGTCAAAAAAGGATTATCCCGCTGACCGCACGGGGCGCGTCTTGCGACCCGTCGTTTTTTTGCGAACCGCATGTTGGCGCTTTCCAACCAAAAGTGTGCGACACGCCTCCAACTCTTGGATTAGATCATCAATTTTGGCAATGCGATCGCGATTGGTTGCCTCAGCATTATCGAGTGCGGCGGCAAGCTGAGTTGCCTTTTCGAGATCTTTTTTCTTAGCTGCCACGCGCGCGCGCTTTCCAAGCGCTTTTGGAGGTGCTGATGCTCGTCCCACTGCTACGGAAGATTTAGACGTTCCGACACCGGCACGTTTGACGGCCTCCACGCCTTGCTCGCGTAGAATTTTTTGCACACCTTTGATGGTATAACCATCTGCATGTAGTAGCTGGCGTATACCACTCAGAAGCTGCATGTCCTCAGGGCGATAGTAGCGCCGGCCACCACCCCGCTTCATGGGTTTAATTTGAGGAAACTTGCTTTCCCAAAAACGCAGCACATGCTTTGGCACACCAAGCTCAATAGCGACCTCACTGATTGTTCGAAAAGCCTCACGCGCTTTGTCCATACGTGTTCCACTATCAAAACGCCCATTTCTTTGGGCGGGTTCTGGTCAAGAGGATAAATAAAACCCCTGGCAGTAAGTCTTGTCAGTGCAGACCTGCATCAAGCACGGCATCACATTGCAAAGCGCAGAACCGCGCACAACCAGGCGTGCGAAGCAGCTGTCACGTTGCCAACCAACGGAGTGTTAGGTACGCGCGCGTCTTGAAAATTAGATTCTGAGATGTTGAGCGTTATAAGCACCCTAAAACTGGGCTATTTGGCGACTGCTCTAGAGGTTAAAAGCCTAAAACAATCACGCAATTTGCGTACAACACTCAATTTAGTTCTCTCACTCCAATACAAGAAAATAAAGCAGCGACCGCATTTACCCCGCTGGCCAAGCACCCATGCGCCAGGCCCTCGTTCAACACCGGTAGAGTACCCTGAAAAAGCGTCGACGTCTGTACTAAATTAAATTTAGTCTCATCACGAGCACGCGAGCGCGCTGCCGCCTGAACAGACGGTGCCAGATGTGCGCTATGACATGATCATCAATGCAACGCTGCGATTATCAAATTTGAGAATAAAAAATTATTCCGCAGCTTTCGCGGTTGTGGGCATACCCGCGTTGATACGTTCTTTCATAATATTGCTGGGACGGAAGACCAAGACCTTACGAGGCGTAATCGGCACTTCTTTACCTGTCTTGGGATTACGACCAATCCGCTCACCTTTTTGGCGGATGCCAAAGGAGCCAAACGAAGACAACTTAACTGGCTCACCACGCGCCAAGCTGGCCGAGATCTCTCCCAGCACCAACTCCACGAGTTCTTGAGATTCATTGCGGGGCAGCCCAATCTTGCGAACAACCGCCTCCGCCAGATCCGCGCGTGTCAAAGTTTTGCCGTGCATCTCTGTCGCCTCCCCAGGCCAGTCATCAACATATTTATCGATGCTAACGGTGGTGGCCGATAAGGTCAATCAAAGATAGTGCCCAACCAACTGAAAAGTAACGAATAATTGGAGTTGTCAGCCAATAATTCCCCAAAATTTGTGTTGCGTCGCAGCAAATTAAACGGATGACAGTAGGTTACGCACCTTACCACCGGGCCAGAACAGCACCCCAGGTGAAGCCACCCCCCATCGCCTCCATGAGGACGAGACTGCCCTCCTTAATCAGATGCTCCTCAAACGCATGGTTGAGTGCTAGCGGAATAGACGCAGCAGATGTATTACCATGATTATCAAGTGTAATGACGATCTTTTCTGGAGCGACGCCAAGCTTTTTGGCAATGCCGTTCAGGATCCGCTGATTGGCCTGGTGCGGCACAAACAAGTCGATCTCGTCTGCCGCGAACCCGGTGGCAACAAGTGTCTCCTCAATGACACCAGAAATTTTCTGAACCGCATGGCGAAACACTTCACGACCGTTCATGCGCAAGTGTCCAACCGTTTTGGTTGAACTTGGCCCACCATCGACATAAAGCAAATCTTCATAGCGACCGTCAGAGCGAATGCGGGTCGCCAGGATGCCGCGATCTTCGCGTTCACCGTGCTGTGGCTCTGCTTCCAGAACAACAGCACCTGCGCCATCACCAAACAACACGCACGTAGATCGATCTTCCCAATCCAGAATGCGCGAAAATGTTTCGGCCCCTATCACAAGGGCGCGGCGGAATTGCCCTGTTTTCAAAAAATTATCCGCTGTCGTCAACGCATACACAAAACCGGAGCAGACGGCTTGAATATCAAAAGCAGCCCCCTTCGTAACACCAAGGCCCGCTTGCACACGAACAGCCGTCGCCGGAAACGTCCGATCTGGTGTTGCCGTTGCACAAATTACAAGGTCAATATCGACGGGATCGATCTTAGCGCGCACCAGAGCTTGGTGAGCCGCAGCAATTGCAAGATCCGATGTGTTCTCGCCATCTGCCGCGATATGACGCTGACGAATGCCAGATCGCGCAACGATCCATTCATCCGTCGTATCGACGAGTTTGGCCAGGTCGTGGTTGGTCATCACCTTCTTTGGCAAATAAGCGCCAACACCACGGATGACCGAACGATTGATTACCACCGGTCTTATGTCCTTCTTTGGATTGATCCTATTGCTCTATCAGATGCCAACAGATTGAGCACGTCCCAAGATAACAAATTCAGTGTGCCCAAATGGCACTGACCCAAAAGTCTTGCCCCTTCAAAATCCAGTCGTCGCTAGCCCGACGTTCTCGCGCCAGTGTCGGTTAGATTTTGATGAAATTCATCCAAGTCATGTGCCAACCGCTTCAACAGTCCGCTTTGGGACATTTCGTAGCCAAGATCGACGGCGCTTGCAAAGCCAAGAGCATCTGAACCGCCGTGACTTTTTACAGCAATTCCGTTGAGACCGAGGAATGTGCCGCCATTGACCCGGCGCGGATCCATTTTTGCTTTAAGAACTTTAAATCCACCTTGGGCAAGAAAGGCACCGATTTTAGAGGCCAGTGATCGACGCATGGCGTCCTTCAAATACTTCCCAATCTGGCGCGCGGTACCTTCGGCTGTCTTTAGCGCTATATTACCTGCAAAGCCTTCAACAACAACGACATCAACGACACCCTGGCCAATCTGATGCCCTTCAACGAATCCGTTGTAGGTTAAAGGGAGGTCGGACCCTTTCAACAGGGCGTGAGCCTCTTTGACAACGCCATCACCTTTGATCTCTTCAACGCCCACATTCAACAAACCAACTGTTGGTTTTTCAATGTGAAACAATGCTCGACCCATCGCCGCACCGAGCAAGGCAAAGTCAGCAAGTTGGCGCGCATTCGCTCCGATATTGGCACCAACATCCAACACAATGCATTCTGCATTAATCGTTGGCCAAAGGGCTGCGATGGCGGGACGCTCAACACCTGCCATCGGACGAAAGATAAACTTCGCCATCGCCATCAATGCACCCGTATTGCCCGCCGAAATAGCTGCTCCTGCTTGGCCTTGCTTCACGGCATCAAGCGCCATCCACATGCTGGTACCTTTACCCCGTCGCAACGCCTGGCTGGGCTTGGCAGTCATCTCCACAATGGTATCGGTGTGTACAATCTTGGCGCGGGCTGCCAGAGCTTGATGGTCCGTGAGCGCTGCTGTGATGCGCGCTTCATCACCAAATAATAAAAATTCTAACTCTGGGTGGCGTTCAAGTGAGAGTGCAGCACCGGCCACAATAACGTCCGGCCCAAAGTCACCGCCCATTGCATCCAATGCAAGCGTTCGTCGGTTTGCCATGAAGAGACGTGCCCCCTGTCGTCGCCTGCGATTTCCTAGCCCACTATAAACGCACCCACCGTCGCACGTACGGTGGGTGTCTCTAAATGCCATGAGCCGCCGGAAAATAGCGCGTTCACCATAGCACACAACAGCTTTCTCACGTTGCAGGCCCGAAAAGTGTGCCCGATCGTCAAGATAAACCGCACCTTGTTCCTCGTCGCACCGGTCCGTACGCGTGTTGCAGGCTTATCCCTTGTCTTTGAGCTTCTTCAATTCAGCAAATGGATGCGTCGTTTGGTCTTGATCCGGGTTCGTCTCAAATGATCCTTCAAGGGCCGCTCCTGGTGCCCGTGGATAAGGGTTCAAGGCTGACCCAAAGTGATCAAACAACACGTCACCAACATTCAGCTCACAACCAGAATAGGGTTCAACATCTTGAAGTGATGAGGCCTCATGTTCAATTTCAGGATCCTGCGGAGCGAGCGTAAGACTAGGTGCAAACGTCACGTCGATGTATTCATCTAGCCTGAACGGCACTGGCTCTAACGTCACAACACAAGCTTGCGCACCCTCGGCTATTATCTGACCCACCAACGCCACACGCGCACCCGATATCACCTTTAACTGATAATGTGCTGAGAAGCGGTCACAAGCGACCAACCCAAACGCATCCAGCAAACCTAGCCGCTGATGATCAGTCGCCACGCGTTCAAAGGCACGTGGCTTGTCCGCCACCTCGTCCAGCTTGTGGATCCAGTTCAGTATATTTTCCATTATGTAACCACTCCACCGCCCTGTGCAGGATCACGGCTATGCTGCGTGAAATTGACTTCAGGAAATTTGAGGCGACCTGCCGCTAAATTTCTGGTTGTCTCAGCAGCCAACACACACTCGACATCGCGCACGTATGCACCAAGAAGTTTCAGTCTCGAAGGGTCCGCCGTGAGGCCTGGAATCATATCGCTCAACAAAGCGTGCATGGCATTCTGGTTATCATCTGGTCGTATCGCGCGATAACGGCGCGCGTGCTCATAGAATTGCGCCATCACCTTTTTGACGCGTTTGGGTACACCCATGTCGCCAATGCCAAGTTCGCGCATTGATTGATCGAGGTCTTCCACAAAAACTTCCATTAAAGCGCGGCCAAGTGCTGGATCTAAGTCAGCGCTTGTCGCGGAGGGCGCAGCCACCTCGTCGTTTTCGTCCGCATCGTCCATGGGGCCAGCACTGTGTGAACCCCGCGTGGGCACTGATAAGCGCTGCAAAATCAGCAGAATATGAAGTGAAATCACCGCCAAACGGCCATCTGGTGTGTCGTCTGCGCCAGTGCTGGTATAAAATACGGGTTTACGTGCCTGAGCCACGGCGGCGCCATAAAGCTGGCCAGCCTGGGGTTTAGAACCGCGTTTCAAGAGCTTGGATAGGGGCGACACGTCTGATTTTATCCTCAGTCCTCAGGCGCAGGCTGTTTATCACGTCTGCAATCTTGGGATAGCCTGCACAGGCCGATTGAAAAAGGCCCTTTCGAGCGATATGGGCGATGAGAGCCAAAAACTTGGGTGATTCTGTTGCGCACGACGAAACTTAATAAGCTGACCACCACGACCCGACGCCACCGTGCATTTGGTCTCTTGATTTCCGCTGCCCTTGCAGGGTCTCTTGCTGGCTGCGCTGAGCAGGTTATCAAGCGCGGTTACCATCTCAACGCCAGCGATATCCAACAGGTTCAGCCCGGAATGGGCAAAGAACAGGTGCGCGGAAAACTTGGCACACCGACAACATCATCGACGGTCCAGAGCGGCAGTGCGTATTATTATATTTCAAGTACACACACCCAGTCAGCGTTCTTCAAGCCATCTGAGAAAAACCGCCAAGTGGTCGCCGTTTATTTCAACGAAACCGGCACCGTTGATCGCATGGCCAACTATGGCCTGAGAGACGGCAAGGTGTTTGATTACATATCGCGCACGACACCGGCGCCTGGTGGCCAGGAAGATGGGCTCCTCAAGCAGCTGTTCCGCAACCTGGGACAAAACACATCCATCTTTGGCGGCGACGGCGGCGGCTACTAGGATGCTTCTCCTTACGGCGTAGGTCGCAACGGCACGGGAACTGAAATGCACTTCAGGTCACACGCGTGTCTGCCCACTCCGGTCGATGCCTCCCACCCCACAACAACATAAGTAAAAAACAATACGGGCCTGGCTCCTAGCGGAGCCAGGCCCGTATTTGTTTAGGTCCTACTGTCGGCGGTTGAATTAACCGTGCGACAGAACAGCCAACAGCAGCAACGCGACGATGTTGGTGATTTTAATGGCAGGATTCACAGCCGGACCCGCAGTATCTTTATACGGGTCGCCAACGGTGTCACCAGTTACGGAAGCTTTGTGGGCTTCACTGCCCTTCTCGTGCTTGACGCCGTCTTTGTCGACGAAGCCATCTTCGAAGGACTTTTTGGCGTTATCCCATGCACCCCCACCCGATGTCATCGAGATGGCAACGAATACACCGGTCACAATCACACCGAGGAGCATCGCGCCCACCGCAGAGAATGCAGCACCCTTACCGCCAATAGCATTGATCACAACGAACATAACAATCGGTGACAACACCGGAAGCAAGGATGGCACCACCATCTCTTTGATTGCCGCGCGGGTCAAAAGGTCAACAGCGCGGGCATAATCTGGGCGATCTTCACCCTTCATGATGCCAGGCTTTTCTTTGAACTGGCGACGCACTTCTTCAACGATGGATGAGGCAGCCCGTCCAACAGCGGTCATCGCGATGCCGGAGAACAAGAACGGGATCAAACCACCCATGAGCAAACCAACAACAACGTAAGGATTGTCGAGGCCAAAGTCGATCTCTACACCTTTGAAGTACTGGAACGTCGTAGATCCGGCTTCATTGGCTTGAGCGATAAAGTACTGCAGATCGTAGTTGTAGGCTGCAAACAGCACCAACGCGCCAAGACCGGCTGAACCAATGGCATAGCCCTTGGTGACAGCTTTTGTGGTGTTGCCAACCGCATCAAGCGCATCCGTTGAACGGCGCACTTCTTTCGGCAGACCAGCCATTTCAGCAATGCCACCTGCGTTATCGGTGACAGGACCAAACGCATCCAACGCAACAACCATGCCGGCAAGACCAAGCATTGTCGTCGTTGCAATCGCGGTGCCGAACAGACCAGCCAGATTGTAGGTGATCAAGATACCAGCAACGATCACAATCGTTGGCATTGCGGTTGCTTCCAATGAAACGGCAAGGCCTTGAATAACGTTGGTACCGTGACCGGTTACAGAAGCCTGGCAAATGGAGCGTACCGGACGGTAGCCGATGCCGGTGTAGTACTCCGTGATCCAGATGATCAAACCAGTCACAACAAGACCAACAATACCGCAGTAGAACAAGTTCCAACCGGTGATCACAGTCCCGGATGTTGTGGTGCCCAACGTGCCAAAGCCACCCAACACGTATTCTGTTGCTGCATAAAGACCAGCAATCGACAAAACCGCTGTTGCGATGAAGCCTTTATAGAGTGCGCCCATGATGGAGTTGTTAGAGCCGAGCTTCACAAACAGGGTGCCGATGACCGAGGTCAAAATACACGCTGCGCAGATCGCCAGCGGGTACAGCATCATCTTGGACAGCAACGCCGAGTTGTCGATAAAGAAGATCGCTGCAAGCACCATCGTTGCAACAACAGTAACGGCATATGTCTCGAAGAGATCAGCTGCCATGCCCGCGCAATCGCCAACGTTGTCGCCCACGTTATCAGCAATTGTTGCTGGGTTACGTGGATCATCCTCCGGAATACCAGCTTCAACCTTGCCGACCATGTCGCCGCCAACATCGGCACCTTTGGTAAAGATGCCGCCGCCAAGACGGGCAAAGATCGAAATCAACGAAGCACCAAAGCCCAGTGCCACCAAAGCGTCGATCACCGTGCGATCAGATGGCGTGTAGCCAAGGGGTCCGGTGAGGAACATGTAGTAAGCAGAAACACCAATGAGAGCTAAGCCCGCCACCAACAAGCCCGTTACGGCACCGGCTTTAAAGGCAATGTCCAAACCACCCGCAAGTGATACGGAAGCCGCTTGTGCAGTCCGTACGTTGGCACGGACTGACACGAGCATGCCGACATAGCCAGCAACGCCTGACAAGATCGCACCTATCGCAAAACCACCTGCAACAGCTGGACCGAGCAGAAACCAAGCCAGTGCCATGATAACGACACCAACAACGGCAATGGTTTGATATTGACGATTGAGGTACGCCTGGGCGCCCTCGCGAATGTTGCCTGCAATTTCTTGCATCTTCTGATTGCCAGCATCTGCATTCATCACAGTGCGGGCCAGATAACCGGCAAACAAAATGCCGAACAGGCCGGAAGCAATAATGCCCCAGTAAATTTCGTTCATTGTTTTGGTCCCCCCGAGTGGGCCGAAGCTCTAAAAGTTGACTGAAAAAACGGTTGGCATGGACATGACGCCAGCCACTCTGCCCGAACGGGCGAGTCGTGCCGCCGGACCATGCCAAAACTGCGCACCCCATGCAACTAAGCCCCTCACACACGCGGGGCGGGATTTGGTCGCAGCCAAAAGTCCTAAATGCTTGCTTTGACTGGATTTTGCGATGCAACCCCTATCGCAACCCGGCACCGCTATGCGGGCTTGGACTTTTGGGGTATGCCAAGCTTGAACCACGACACACAATAAGGAGAGCCGGTTGCAAATTCTTGATATCCTGCATGCCAACCAGGGTGGTGCGCTCAATGATGCCTTGGCAGGGGCCTTCGGGTTGGAACCTCAGGCTGCAGAAAAAGTTAGTGGTGGATTAGTTGATGAGCTGTCACGGGCGCTAGAACGCAATACACTCAGCCGTGGCGGCATATCCGATTTAATTGAAATGGTTGGCCAGGGTGGACACGCTCAGTATCTAGAACAAGACGCTGACTTAGCCTCCGCCAAGACGAAGCAAGATGGCGATGCCCTTCTTGCTCAAATCCTCGGGACCAAGCATCAAAGCCGGGGCGTTGCTGCACGTGTTGGGCGTGAAACCGGCGTTGAGCCAAGCATCATCGAAAAAATGCTTCCCGCGATTGCCGCGACGATGATGGGCGGCATCGAAAATCAAGTTGGCGACCAACTTGGCGACCTGACACAACGCTTTGGCGGCAGTAATACCTCCCTTGCCCCACAACAGCCTCTGCCCGTGCCTGGAGACAATGTCGATTATGGCGGTGGCCGTAGTGGTGGGTCTCGGCGCAGCCCATTTGATGACCTGTCCGATATGATCCGTCGCGGTGGACGCCCCAGCCAGGGTCGCCGACCAACTGTTGATCGCCCAAATGGCTCAATGCTCGGAAAAATGGTACGACAAATCTTTGGCAACTTGCTGGGTTTTCAAAGCAAAGGCATCGTTGGTTATCTGATCCAGCTGATCGTGTTCCGCTACGGCTGGCGCATTTTAAAATCAATTTTGAGCCGCCTGTTCCTTGGCCGCTGACAACCCCGCATCACACAAATAAAAATAGCCAGAGCTTTTCAAGCTCCGACTATTTGTACTGTTACGTACAGTTTAGCGGCAGGGGCGCGCTTCAACCGTACAATCATAACTGCGCCGTCCTGTACGACTGCATCGAATGGCTTTTGACCGCGCACGACGGAAACGAGCCCAGTCGCTACCATACTCCATAGCTGTGAAACTCTGCCATGATCCGATTGCAGCGCGCTTCGCAGCGCGTTTGGTCCGTCCTGATCCACTGCCACTGTGCCAATGGTCAGCCTGACACAAACGACCTCGTTCACGGCGTAAATCATGAATGGATGCAAGGCCTGTGTCGTCAGCTTCAACCTGAGGTGCTGTAACAGGAATCGCAATGATGATCGCCACTGCGATCCAAACCCACTTGAAAGACATCTCGATATTCTCTCCAAATATTGTGCGGACTCACTCCAATGGTCGGACCGTGCCCGATTCCATTTTTACCTTCGATACTGTTTTGCGAACAAAGAAGATGTTTTTCAAATAGCGCGGCAATCAGGGCACAGCTCCCCGCGGCATCCAAGCAGGAGTTCATCTGCTCGTCATCACAGCCACACACAACAAAGTTGTAGGGCGATCATTTATGTTGGTGTCATGAAAGTCGGCTTCGCTGTGAAATCCAACAACAGGCGCTAAAATAGCGGAGGATCAAGCATCCGTTTGCCCGAAATCTCCAATCCCTTGATTGCTGCCGTTCCGGTAGAGCTGACCGCTACAATGGCCCTGATCTGGCGTTCGCGGACCTTTTTCTCGAGCGCTTTGCCGGTACCTTCAGGCACAAAATATTTTTCAATTCCGTAGCGCAACCGCAGACTAGTCTGTTCGCTCTTGCGGTCATACCAGACAGACCGCACACGGGCACGTAGCGCTATTCGGTTTTTTTTCAGGCCTCGTGGCTGAATTTTTGACACGCTGATATAGGACCATGTTCCGTTCGGTGCCTTTTGCAAAACAACAAACATCTCATCGTTCGTTTTGATACCTTTTGCGAGTTGATCGGTTTTAATACGCGCAATTTCAGGATTTAAAATCACATAGTCGCCTCGAAACAAGCTACGCGGATCAACTGGAGCAATCGCCAGCACCACTTCTTTTCCATTTTTGATGAGTGAAAGTCGATCGCTCACCATCCAGGCGAGAGCAGCAGACTGCACTCCGACAACAAGGGCAATGGCGGGCCAAATAGATTTGCTGCGAAACATGCTAGTGCGCCTCCATCAAGTCTGATCTCGTGTGCAGTTTGTAAGCCGCACCTGCCAACGCCATAACAATGATACCGGCAACAAGGAAGAACAGTGACGAACCAAGCAAAGTCTCAAATGTCTTGAAATAGAGCCCTAAGACTTCGATCGAAAAACCGGTATATCCTAACCATGCAATGGTTCTGTTTTCGTTTTTGACGCCCCAATAAATGGCAGCCAACAACAGTGCCAACGTGATGACAGCCAGCAAAATCAATCCCTGCAACGTAGTTGTCTCGAAGAACTGCAGGGCAAACAGGCCTGCAAATGTCGTCACCATGCCATAACCAGCAACTACAATGGAGTCATCCTCAAGATCTTTTTGCAATACGTATCGGCCCAGAAATGCAGCGCCAACAGCGCCAAGTCCGAGTAGCGCGACGGTGACGTGTGACCCACCCACCCAAGATAAAAATCCAAGGCAAATCGTAAAGAGCGTCAACGCTATACCAGAAAGATGCAGACCAGGACGCCAGCGGTGCCAGGTATAAGCTGCGGTCACGATCGCCCAAACCGGAAGAAACCACCAGTACACACCGTCTTGAAGAGATTGTTGCCAACCACCCCATAACATTGCAAGCGGCATGGTGGCGCCAAGTGCTGCCGTCGATGACAACGCGACACCAGCAAGTAATGCACCTGCACCCCACATTAAAACGGCATCAGGTGGGTTGCCCTCTATATGAAACATCTGCGCGATCAGCATTATGCTAGCGCCAAACATTCCAACCCCCGTCAATGTAGCGGCATTGGCAAAGCGATCCATGTTGCGCGTTGCCAAGTAACCAGCCGCGCCATAGGAGGCTGAAAGACCAGCAAACAACAATCCAAGGCGTGCAAGACGGGGCATGTCTTGCCAATTGGCGGCAACAAAACTCATCGCTGCAAAACCGATCAGCACCGCACCAAGGATCGCTAAAGCGCCGGCCGTGCCAAAGGGGTTGGCGCGACTTTCCAGATCACGAGCAATGGCAGCGGCACCATCGTCACTAATCCAACCTTGGTCCTGCCAACGCTTTACATCCTTCAACATCCGCTTGCGGGTCTGCCACATAGAGCCATAACCTCATATATTAAACGCTGTTCAGTTTAATCGATAGAGTATGGCCTGACTATGGCAGAGGCCATCAAGACTGTCTTGTAGCCCGCAATAGCTTGCTTTCACGGTTAAAGGCACACATCCCCATCACAGTTTGAGCGACCACGGGCCGGACTTAGATGGTGCACCACACCCCTCGTCCATCCCTTGCCAACACACAACTGAAGCCACAGCCCAATACAGTGTTGACGAAGTAGCAGTGCTGGCCAAACCGAACAAACCTCTCGACGCAGAAGACACAGCACGCAACAATACACGCGCCGCTGCACGGATTCGGCAGCCCTTCATTGACAAAGGCACCTTATGGAACTCGATCCAATACTCCTTGCCCGCATCCAGTTTGCATTCACCGTTTCCTTTCACATTATTTTCCCAAGCTTTACCATTGGTCTTGCCGCATTCATTGCAACATTGTTGGTGCGCTGGCAGATGACGGGCCGTGATCATCTGTATCGATTGGCGCGCTTTTGGACCAAGATTTTTGCCGTCTCATTTGCCATGGGCGTCGTATCCGGAATCGTGCTGTCTTATCAATTCGGCACAAACTGGAGCAAATTCTCCGACGTAACCGGCAACGTTATCGGACCGTTGATCGGCTATGAGGTTCTGACCGCATTTTTCCTTGAAGCAAGTTTTCTGGGTGTGATGCTGTTTGGCTGGGACCGCGTATCGACAAGGCTGCACGTAACCGCGGCTATTCTGGTTGCAATCGGCACATCGCTTTCAGCCTTTTGGATTTTAAGCGCCAACAGCTGGATGCATACACCGCAAGGTCACGAAATTAAGGACGGCATTGCCTATCCCGTCGATTGGATGAAGATTATCTTCAATCCCAGTTTCCCGTATCGCTTTGCGCACATGTTTACCGCTGCATACCTCACAACTTCATTGGTTGTGGCTGCGGTTGGTGCGCGCTATTTGTTAACCGATAAGTTTCACGAAGAAGCCAAGACAATGATGCGGATGGGCATCGGCATGGTCGTGCTTCTAGCCCCGTTACAATTGTTCATTGGTGACATGCACGGCCTAAATACCGCCGAGTATCAGCCAGTGAAAGTGGCGGCAATGGAAGCGCATTGGGATGGCACCAAGCCGGCTGACCTTGTGTTGTTTGCTATTCCAAACGAACAAGAAGAGCGCAATGACTTTGAAATTGCGATCCCGAACCTTGCCAGCTTTATCATTACCCATGACACAGAGGGTCTCTTCCCAGGCCTAAAAGATTTTGCATCTGAAGAACGCCCCCCTGTAACGCCGGTATTTTTCGCATTTCGCATCATGGTTGGAATCGGCATGATCTTGATTGGGATTGGTCTCATCGGGGCGTTGTTGTGGGCCAGAGGCCGTTTGTTTGAGTCCAAGTGGTTCATAAAACCACTGTCCTACTCCTGGTCCCTGGGCTTTATCGCAATTCTTGCAGGGTGGTGGGTCACAGAAACTGGACGCCAACCTTGGGTCGTACACGGTATTCTAAAAACTGCCGACGCCATATCACCTGTCTCGGCAGGTGCTGTGCTGACCAGCTTGATATTGTTTGTACTGGTTTACACTAGCGTCTTTTCAATGGGCATTTACTACATCAATCGCTTAATTGAGGCTGGACCTAAAGGTGCTGCAACAGACACTAAAGAAGGGGTTGCTTCGCGACCACTATCTGCTGCTGCTGAAGCCGCACATGAAGCCATCGAATCCAAGAGGTCGTCGTAATGGAAGATATTTCCTATTGGTTGCCATTGGTCTGGGCAGGTCTGCTTGCCGCAGCAGTTGCGCTTTATATTGTGTTGGATGGTTTTGACCTTGGCCTTGGCATCTTATTTCCCTTAGCACCGGCAGAAGAACGCCGCGACACGATGATGAATACTGTCGCACCGTTCTGGGATGGCAATGAAACCTGGCTGGTCCTGGGTGGTGGCGGTTTGTTTGTAGCGTTTCCCAAGGCCTATGCGATCATCATGCCAGCAATTTATATTCCGCTCATTGTCATGCTGTTAGCTCTTGTGTTTCGAGGCGTCGCGTTTGAATTTCGTTGGGTCTCTAAACCCAAACACGCATTTTGGGATCTCGCCTTTATGGGTGGCTCAATCGTCGCCTCATTCATGCAAGGCGTTATTCTCGGCGCGCTGTTGCAAGGCGTTAATGTGAAAAATGGCGCTTTTGCCGGAGGTACCTTTGATTGGCTAACACCGTTCGCCCTGTTCTGTGGTGTCTGTGTCGTCATCGGCTATGCGTTGCTCGCGGCTACATGGCTGATCTTAAAAACAGAAGGTGACACGGCACAATGGGCGCGCAGTTTGGCAACGCCTCTTTTGATGGCCATGCTGCTCTGCTTGCTGGTTGTCAGCTTATGGACACCGCTATCAATACCACGCATTGCTGAGCGTTGGTTCACCATGCCCAACCTGCTGTGGTTGAGCCCAATACCGCTGTTGACAACATATGCAGCTTACCGCTGTTGGCACGGCTTGGAATCGATCACGCATAGAAATGATTCCGACCCCTTCATCTGGGCCGTTGTGTTGTTCATGCTGGCCTACATTGGGCTACTGATTTCCAATGTCCCCTTCATCATTCCACCAGCGTTGACAGTCTGGGACGTGGCGGGCCACCCCTCGGCACAGATATTCAGCCTCGTTGGTGCCGTTATCATGCTGCCAGTGATTCTCGGCTACACCGCATTTGTTTACTGGACCTTCCGCGGCAAACTGAAAGCTGGTGAAGGCTATCACTAACTAAACTGCCTGAGATCGGATGCATGGCGCCGCGCACCCGTCCAGGGCTTGTTTCTCGCGACCAACACGGCACACGCTTGTGTTGGATTCAACACCAATTTTCATTAGCGTACCGACCATGACCGAACCCAACCCTATTCATATCATTGGTGCGGGCCTAGCAGGCTCAGAAGCTGCTTGGCAGGCCGCATCCGCTGGACACCCTGTCATCGTCCATGAGATGCGCCCAGAACAGATGACAGACGCCCACAAAACGGGTGGCTGTGCCGAACTTGTGTGCTCAAATTCGTTTCGCTCAGACGATTGGCAATTCAATGCCGTTGGTTTGCTTCATGAAGAAATGCGACGCGCAAATTCTCTCATTATGAAAGCGGCTGATCTTTCTAAACTTCCAGCCGGTGGCGCGCTCGCTGTCGACCGAGATCAATTTTCTGACACCGTTACTGAAGCTCTTGAACGCCACCCCATGGTTACGTTTTCGCGCAAGGAAGTCTCGGGCCTACCAGATGAAGACTGGGACAATGTTGTCATTGCGACCGGGCCGCTCACATCACCAGCCCTCAGCGAAGCGATATTAAAGCTAACCGGTGAAGATGAACTGGCCTTCTTTGACGCCATCGCCCCGGTCATTCACTTTGACAGCGTCAATCTGGATATCGCCTGGAAACAATCGCGCTACGACAAAAAGGGGCCAGCCGGCACCGGCGCAGACTACCTCAACTGCCCAATGAACAAGGAAGAATACAACACTTTCATAGATGCGCTTTTGGCAGGCGACAAAATGAGCTTCAAGGAATGGGAGGCATCAACACCCTATTTCAATGGTTGTTTGCCAATTGAAATCATGGCGGAACGCGGCCGCGATACGCTGCGCTTTGGTCCGATGAAACCAGTTGGCTTGGATGACCCTCGCACCGGACGGTGGCCCTATGCCGTCGTACAACTACGCCAGGACAATGCACTTGGCACGTTGTGGAATATGGTTGGCTTTCAAACCAAGCTTCGCCATGGTGCGCAATCCGACATCTTCCGTATGATTCCGGGCCTTGAAAACGCAGAGTTTGCACGCCTTGGTGGCCTGCACCGCAATACATTCATTAATTCACCAAAACTTCTTGATCGTGGCCTGCGCCTTAAAGTCGAACCGCGCCTTCGATTTGCAGGTCAGATGACTGGCGTTGAAGGATATCTGGAAAGTGCCGCCATTGGCTTGTTGGCCGGACGTTTTGCTGGTGCTGATCGCGCGGGTCAAACGGTATCAGCACCGCCAGGTACAACAGCATTGGGCGCATTGCTCAATCACATTACCGGAGGGCATATCATTGCAAGCGAAGGGGATGATGGCAAAGGTGCCCCAGGTTCATTCCAACCGATGAATATCAATTACGGGCTTCTGCCACCACTTGACCGAGCGCCAACGCAAAATAGTGACGGCAAAAGGCTCAAGGGTAAGGAACGTGGTCGGGCAAAGAAGAAAGTGATGTCAGAGCGCGCCTTAAATGATGTTGATCACTGGCTGCAAAATTCAACATCTGCGGCAGCGGAATAAATCTTTTGAGGCGATGCGGTCATCGTCACCGACGGCGCTCATATTTCTTCAACACGTTACGGGCCGTCGTCGCAACGGAGTCTGCAATTGCTGCCTGGCCCTCTGCATTCGGGTGGAAAGCACCTGAATACGTTGCTGCTAGCAACACCTGAAACCATGACAAGCGATTAAGGCTCAACGCCTTACGCAACACCGTGCCCGTCGCATGGAAATGGGCGGTAAGATACGCATCATTGGGTGTTCTGAACCAGCGACGACGGCTGACATAGGGATAATAGCTGGCCGGATTGTAGGGTTTCCAAACGCCTGCAACCTTACGCGGCAGTCGCAAATCATCAGCATTCGCAAAGCCTCCATCGTTAATACCGGCGCAAATTCCACGACCTATAAAGTCACGCCGATGCACCTCTGCAAAACTCCACTCATGCAGGCGCGTACTCTTTTTCATAATCTTGTTGAGACGATTAGCCAGCAATGTCGATGTTAATGCCTTTTTCTGTGACAATGAAAATGCACGCATCACATCCATTCCCGCATTTCCAGATGGGCAAACCTTTAGGTTTTCTCCTAACAAGGCAATAGGC
The DNA here is from genome assembly GCA_021775735.1 of Hyphomicrobiaceae bacterium. Classification (GTDB taxonomy): domain Bacteria; phylum Pseudomonadota; class Alphaproteobacteria; order Rhizobiales; family Hyphomicrobiaceae; genus JAHZKN01. The sequence continues at coordinate 19,100 of JAJFHG010000016.1, read as the reverse complement.
GGATAGGCGGTTAGCACGATGCGATCACTCTCATTCCACGGCATATGCAAGATGCCGTGAAATGCACGGTTGAGCGCTTTCAGTCGCTCATCGACCGCGCTGAGCAACACGTCTGTATGTGTCTTTTCGTGGAGCTGACCAAACCAACCGCCGAGCTTTTTCAACAGCGATTGATCGGCCAAAACAGCATTGGCCACCAGACGCGCAAAGCCGATGTCGTTGCCACCCACAGACACGAACAGAATATCAATCTTGCGTGCTTTTTTGCGATCGCATTTGCGCAACACAAGGCCGCCTTTCAGTTCCTTGATCACGCCACGCATGTGGTAGGCCTCGGGCATATCAATCTCAGGCGCGACCGTGCCCCCGCATTGAGCAACAGCCAACGCTGAAATTTGCGACAAATCGGGTGGGTTTTTAACCCATTCATTGCCTTTGTATCTGAGAAACAGACCAAACGTCACTTGTGCACCCGAACAACTCAACCCAACAAATGTAACGGCACGGTGTGGGTCCTCCAAAGAGAGCTGTAACGCTGCGCGCAACTGGTGTGAGTAGAGTGAGCGGTGACACGCGGTGTCATTCCAGCGCGCATTCTGCGCATTAAATTTTTTGTCACCAATTTGGTTCCAGGACCCGACGCGCGTTGGGTATCCTGAGAGATCAAACTTGCCTTTAACGACACCGTAGCCTTGTGCGCGCTCAGGTGAAAACCTGACTGGCACATCCGGATTACCTTCTCCAGATGCAAAACTATCGCCCATGCCTGCAATTAAAATATCGCGCACCTTGATGGTGCGTTTTGCAAGCTCGCGCCCTCCCGAAACAACCAATATTTCCGCGCCCCTAGGGTAAGGGATATCAAAGCGCATTGGTCCTGCGCACGGGCCTGAAACGGTTTTGCTTTTAATCTTCGAGCCCCGACCTACGCGCATCAGCCACTGACACGATGCGTCCGGCTCATCAACATTTTCAATTGTAACGAGAACCCGGTGCGATTTGGGATTGATATAGTCAGTGCGTTTACCGCAGCGGTGTCGGTTTTTGTTGGCATTCCAACAGGTTTTAGCGTGCATGCCCGTAGCCCAGCCCTCACGCGTCTCGGAATTGAGGATACGCTCTGCTGAAAGGATTGGAGTTTTGCGCTCCGAACGCAGCAAGTCCTCATAAATCTCACGGTGAACAGCAGTGTCCTTGGGATCTTTGAAAAAACGAAAAGAGTTTTCAATGCGCCACGTAAGCTTGGGTTTTTGAGTAAAAAAATCCGTCCAGAAGCGGATGCCTGAAGAAACTGGCGCTTCCTGCTTGGTTGATGCATCTGGTTTCACGACGTCTTGAGACCACGCGGAGCCAACGAGGCTGGCATTGACAACAAGCATGCACACAAAAAAAATAGTGGCGCTCAGAACGGTTTTCATAAACGCAGTCATGACTTCGGCCATCTTCATTGGCCCCTCTTCAGATTCGTTGGCGCCGCGCAGCCCACCACAATGTCATAAGTCGCGCCAATGGACTCTTTGGGTTATCTGCCCGCACCTGGCGTGATGAACCATTGTGCAAAGCCTTAAAATAGGGCTCTACCAGGGCAAGCGGTAACACCGCTAGTGTCATTTCCGTGGACAAATCGGATTGCAGTTCGCGATAGGCTTTCACAGACGCCAGCGCCTCAACAGCAAGCACATTAATCGCCTGCGATATTTGTTGCTCTGAATGGGCTTCGGACGTCTGAGGTGATGAGCTTTCCCCCTGCTGCATCGCCACCGGAAGTGCCGGTAAACGACCGAGAGACGCCAACCGACGCAGGCGAAGTGCCAGCTCGCCACAGGCCACTGCACGTCCTCCCGCGCGTAATGCGGTGTTCTCCGCTTCCTCCTCGTCAACTCCGAGAACGTGCATGCCAACACTCAATAGCGCCCCACCAACACCGTCAAGATAGGTCTCAAAATCGGATGAATTTGCAAAGGCGTGCGCGTCAAGTTCAGCTTGACGCGCATCAATTGCGCTCAAAAATGCCTTTTGCGCCGTAGGGAACCGCACAATTAGCTCCGCGACATGATTGGCTAACGGGCTACCAAAATCAGGGGCGGCGTCATCTGCCATAAATTTCGTTGCAGCAACCACGTCACGCCACCACTGCAAGCGAACGTCCCCCATCATCGGCTCACGTACCAGCAAGGGAATGCGCGCCAACTCGCCATGAAACGCTGCAAGCACAAGAAAATCTGTACGCAAGTCTTTGGGTTTAATCATCAGAGCTTGGATATAGCGGTCATACGCCGTCTCGCGCGCCAACTGCACAAGGTCGATCACAGCTTCAGTGTTTGATTTTCGTTGAGGCGCACTGGGCATAACTAGATCTTACGGCACTTGCAGCAATGCTGCAGCAACGGGACGTCCTTCCGCCAACAAAACATTATAAGTTCGGCACGCAGCGCCCGTATCCATCGGTTCAGCACTCATGTCGGCTGCGGCGAATACATTTCGCAAGGATTGCGGAACGGACGTGATGCGCGGACCAACACCAAACAATATGAATGCAGGTCGGTCAGGCGCATTGATGATGGGTTCAAGGTCATCCGCGGTCACATCGTCCAGGACTAACGGCCGCCATGCATAAAGCCCTGAAGCAAGACAGAGCAGTGACCCCTTTTGGCGCATGCCGGAAAACTGGAAACCACCATCACCATAGGCTTCAATCGGCACCTGGCTTGGCAGATGTGGCATGTCCGCAGCAGCCATCACCTCGAAACCTTTCAGTTTTGCCAAGCCGTGCTGTAAGCGCGATCAAGTCCGTGCGCCAACCGGCTTAGCTTCTGCAGAGGTCCAATCGCGATCAATGCCAATCCACATCAGGAACGGCGAAGCGACAAAAATAGACGACCAGGTGCCGATGGCGATACCAAACAACATCGCAAACGCGAATCCGCGAATAACCTCTGTTCCGAAGATAAATAGAGCAAAGATGGCGAGTGCCGTCGTCACACCTGTCAAAATCGTACGCGACAACGTTTGGTTGATCGACAAGTTCATCAACTCTTCCAATACCATTTTCTTATAACGGCGCAGATTCTCTCGGATACGGTCAAACACCACAACGGTATCATTGATGGAATAACCAGCAAGGGTAAGCAGTGCTGCTACTTCGGTCAGGCCGAAATCAAGCCCGAGAAAACTAAATACACCGAGCGTGATCAAAAGATCGTGCAACAAAGCCAAAACAGCGGCAATACCAAACTGCCATTCAAAGCGAAACCAGATGTAGATCAAAATGCCAAAGACGGCGGCTAAACACGCATAGATGCCTGCTAGCTTAAGTTCGCTCGAAACTGCGCCGCCCACAACTTCAACGCGTCGCAGAGTAATTTTATCGCCGAGCGCACCTTTTACTTTATCAGCAGCTTCTTGTTGAGCTTTTTCACCACCCGGCTGCTGCTCAATGCGAATAAGCGCTTCATCTTCTGAACCAAAGCTCTGAATCTGAACTTCACCGAGCCCAAGTGCACCGATAGTTTTGCGCAATCCAGCGATATCAACAGGTACTGGCTTGCCATCGGGACCAGCATTGGCCTGGACCTCAATCAGCGATCCACCCTTAAAATCAATACCAAAGTTTAGTCCCTTGGTCGCCAACAACCCAATCGAAGCAGCTAGCGCGATTAATGAAGCAAGTACAAAGCCTTTGCGCACTTTCATGATTTGGAAAATCGTTTTGTGCGGCCAGAAGTCAACGCCTCTAAACATCGGGCTTTTTCCTTATCTATCTGTTCTCATATCCGTCTGTCGCCAAACTTAAAGTGGCGCCGGGACGTTTTTGGATTTCTGACGCGCAACCCAGAGCGACACGAGAAGGCGCGTCACGGTGAATGCAGTGAAAACGGTGGCAAAGATGCCGAGCGACAGTGTAACGGCGAAACCGCGCACCGGACCTGAACCCAGCCAGAACATAACGATGGCTGCAATCAGGGTGGTTAAATTGGAGTCCAAAATGGTGCCAAAGGCTTTCGAGAAGCCGCTATCTATCGCGGAAATAGAGGTCTTGCCGTTCCTGAGCTCCTCACGGATACGCTCAAAGATCAACACATTGGCGTCCACGGCCATACCAACAGTCAGAACAAGACCTGCAATACCAGGAAGCGTAAGCGTTGAACCCATGGTCGACATTACGGCAGAAATCAAGATTAGATTCATCAACACCGCAGCCATGGCGAAAATACCAAATAGGCCATAAGCAAAGATCATAAAGCCAGTGACAGCTGTAAGACCAATGATGCCCGCCGTCCGGCCGGCCGCCACAGAATCAGAGCCCAGACTTGGGCCAACTGTCCGCTCTTCAAGAATGGTCAGCTTTGTTGGAAGCGCGCCGGATCGTAGCTGAATGGCAAGGTCGTTGGCACTTTCAACTGAGAAGTTACCGGAGATCTGCCCGGAACCACCCATAATAGGCTCACGGATAACAGGTGCCGACAGCACCTTGTCATCAAGGACAATGGCAAATGGTCGGCCAACATTGTTCTGGGTGAACTTTCCAAACCTGCGCGCACCGGATTGGTTAAACCTGAAATTAATAACGGGCTCATTTGTACGTTGATCAAAACCCGGCTGAGCATCAACCAAGTCATCACCTTGAACAATCGGGCGCTCCAACAGCAGAATTTCGCCGCCTTCTTCACGATCAACATAAGGATAAACCTTGTAACCAAGCGGCACTCGGGTTTGGCGAGCTTCCTCAGCGGTCATGCGTTCATGCACATCATGAAACGTTAACTTCGCAGTCTCACCAAGCCGCTTTTTCAGCGTTGCGGTATCATCAACACCTGGCACTTGAAGTAAGATACGATCACGGCCTTGGCGAACAATTATAGGTTCTGTGATACCATCAGGGTCGACACGACGACGAATGGTTTCCATTGAGGCGCCAGCCGCCTGGGAGACGCGTTCGTCAAAACCACGTTCTGTCGGGCGCACAAAAATCACATCTGGTGATGTGCCCTCAACGACCTCGATATCATCTGTGCTCGAGCCGAGAAGAATATTTCCAATCGGCTGAATAAGCTTCTTGAGTTGCGTCACCGCGTTGTCGCGGTCTTCCGATTTAACGAGACGGATTTGAACACCCTCTGGTGTTGCGCCAATGGCTTTGAAACCAATTTTTGCATCGCGCAGCGATTTGCGACTGTCTTCACGAATGGTGCCATACCAATCTTTGCGCAAATCCTTAGCATCCATGGACAGCAGCAAATGTGCACCACCGCGCAAGTCAAGACCAAGCTTCAGCTGGTTCTTTGGCAAAAAGCCTGGCCACGACTTCAACTGCTCTTCAGTAAAGAAATTTGGTAACGCTGTGATCAAGCCTGCCAAGCAGGTAAGCGCGATGGCAATGATTTTCCAACGAGAGAATTGCAGCATGGACGAAGCGTCTTTCTTAGTCTTTATCTCTTGACGTACGAGCCGGTTGGCTTGGTGTGCCCGCGATCAATGAAGGGTTCAGCATGGGCAGCTTTGGCTAGCCCGCGCTTTTTTTGTCTTTTCCAGTTTCTTTTTTGGAGTGAATGTCGATCAGCGTTGAGCGCAAGATGCGCACTTTAAGACTGTCTGCCAATTCAACTTCAATTTCGTCTGAGTTCTCTGATGCCTTGGTCACTTTACCAATCATGCCGCCTGAGGTAACGACACTATCGCCACGACGAACCTTCGCGACCAAATCGCGATGCTCTTTAGCACGCTGTTGCTGCGGACGGATAAGCAAAAAATAGAAGATGACGACCATCAACAGCATGGGGATCAAAAATCCACCAATTGCTTCTCCACCGCCGGCGCCCTGCGCATAAGCAGGCATAATAAAGTGATCCACCCCGAATCCTCCCACATTTGGCCGTTCGTTGGCCAAGGCCGCTCCAGCGCAACTGCGCTCTCAGACCGCCAATATCCATTGAATTTGCCCGGAATATAGTGTGGCACGGGCACTTTGCAACCAAACAAAGACCAAATGTGCTGCGGCGCTTCACCCTTTTGGACATCCACTTGCAGCATTGTAGCTGAGATGTGGCTCTGGTTCTTGGGCTTTGCAGCCCCGCCCACTCCATTTGCTGAGAATTGACGGAGCACGCAACTCGTTGGACAAAGGCTCTATGGAGCATATCAAACCACCCACAACACGCCCACCAACACTCTTTGAACGGCTGGTTCAGGCGCTCGAACGCCTCGCGCCCCCAACACGTGCCAGGCCCGATTTTGCAGCTGCCGAAGCCTTTGTCTGGCAAGCCAAAACCCGGCACTTCCAGCCCGTGCACGCAATTAACCGTGTTCCGCTCTCGCTTCTCAAAGGCATTGATCTGCAGCTTGAGCAGCTTCTGGAGAACACACGCCGCTTCGCCAACGGACTTCCTGCCAACAATGCGCTGCTTTGGGGCGCACGGGGCATGGGCAAATCCAGCCTCATCAAAGCGGTACATGGCACTGTCGCCTCTGAGATCACAAAAAAAGGCAAATCAGACACTCAACTCAAGTTGATCGAGATTCACCGTGAAGATATCGACAGTCTGCCAACCTGCCTTACTGAACTCCGCACCGCGTCCGACGCATTTATTGTCTTCACCGATGACCTTTCGTTTGACCACGATGACACGTCTTACAAATCGCTGAAGGCTGTGTTGGAAGGCGGCATTGAAGGACGTCCCGACAATGTCATTTTCTATGCCACATCTAACCGCCGCCACTTGATGCCCCGCGACATGGTTGAAAACGAACAATCAAGCGCGCTCCATCCATCAGAACCCGTGGAAGAAAAAGTCTCGCTGTCAGATCGCTTCGGTCTGTGGCTCGGTTTTCACAGCTGCAGCCAGGATGAATATCTGGAGATGGTCAGAGTTTACGCCGATTACTTTAACCTGAAATACTCAAAGACATCTCTGCAACGCCAAGCACTGGCGTGGAGCATGGCGCGCGGCGCGCGATCTGGCCGTGTCGCATGGCAGTTCATTCAAGACTTGGCAGGTCAACAAGGCGTTAGCCTTAAAGGCTAGACCCTCAGCTAATGGTCTGCGCGCAAAACAAAACAGGGCCACCCAAAGGTCGCCCTGCTATTGCCGTATGATAGAAATCTACGCCTACAGGCGGTCCATGAACGGAATTGGATCCACCGGCTTCTGACCCTGACGTACTTCAAAATGCAGTTGTGGCTGTGAGACTTCACCGGTCTTGCCAGCTTTGGCGATGACATCGCCACGGCGAATGCGATCGCCGCGCTTCACAAGCAGTTTTTCAGCATGGGCATAGGCTGTGACCCAACCATTGTCATGGCGAATAAGAACCAGATTGCCATAGCCTTTAAGTTCATCGCCCGCATAAGCGACCATGCCACTGTCTGCGGCATGAATGTTCGTGCCAAGTGGTACAGCTACATTAATCCCATCGTTATGGGTGCCATCATTGCGCTTACCAAAGCCTGAGATAATGCGGCCGCGCGCTGGCCAACGCAGTTTACTTTGGCCAGCAATCGAATTGCGTGTCCCTTTTTCCGGACGCACGGTCATGGATTGACCAGAGTGACGCACAGCGTCCGTTGTCGTTGTTGGCTTGATTGCTGCCACCTTGGTTTCTTTTGCAAGACCAGGTGTTGGACGAACGCTATTAAGGATTGTTGGTGAGCCAGCAATCGGTCGACTTTGCACTCTACGCGTTGTTACCTCAGGCGTAGATGTACGAGCAGCAAACGTACCATTGTCACCACCAGGGCCTGGAACCTTGAGCACCATGCCTGGCTTCAGCGCGCGAGGATTTGAAATGCCGTTATAGCGCTTCAGATCGGCGACTTTGACGTTGTAGCGACGAGACAACTTGTAGAGCGAATCACCACGTTGAATTGTGTAGCTATCGGTCCAATGTCCTGGCGCTTCTGCAGCAACAACGGGTGCTGGTTGAATTCGAGCCGGCTGGCGTTGCATGGTTTTTGCTTCAACGCCCGATGGGAGATAAAGCTTCTGTCCAGGCTTCAAGGCTGATGATGTCAGGTTATTTGCAGTCATCAACGCGGTGACAGTCGTTCTATGACGGCGCGACAGGCCATAAAGCGTATCACCACGACGGACAAAGATCGACTGACCTTGTTCAGGCGCTGTTGTTTCTTCACGTGATGATGCGTTCAACATCTCTGGCTGACGTGGGGGATCACTGTAAGCAACGGGTGGCACAACAGGGCTTGCCGCCTTGGGGCGATAAGGCGCCGCGTCACGCCTCGGCTCTGTGTTGAGACGCGACGTCTCATAGCCGGGTGAACGTGGACTTTGATCCGGCGCTTGCAGCGTGCCGCGATCTACCGTGTCAAACGTATTTTGCTGGGATGGACGACCAAGGCCACTGCGCGAACCGTAAACAGGTTCGGATGGTGTCGTCGACGGCAAAGCACCGGTCGTCGTTGGTTTATCGTTAAAATTAAATCTGGACACATCAGCACTACACGCCCCCAAAAGGGTGGTTGCTACTGCTGTTATCAGGAAAACGCTTGGTGTTTGTCCTGAAATTTCACGCTTGGAATACACTTTATGAACCATGATACGCACCTCTACACCTCCAGCGAGTTAACCTTTAACCAGTTAACGCTCCCTTAACGGCGCAGTCGGTCCCCGCTTATTTGACAGAACTGCTCCATGTCGAATTGGCGCGTGCGCCACCACCGCAACCGCACTGGCTTCATCGTGCAAAGGCCTATAACGGCCAGTGTGTTGAAGCCAAAAACACCAATTTCGAATGCAAATCGCCCCTCAAAAGGCTTTCCGCAGGCTGTCCATGTAGGCGAAGATTGTGCAACCAGCACGGAAAAATTGGGTCAATTCAAAGGCTGAGGTGCTCTAAAGACAAACAACGCGAGTTGCTGATTCAATAAATAAAAGTGCAAGACGATCTACGCACATTCAGGTCGAATTTTGCCACTGAGACCATCAAGGGACGCAAACTGCTTTTTGAGATCAGCGCGCGTTGCTGAGTCCGTAAATTTGAGCGACAGCGGCGTGACCGAAATATGGTTTTTGGCGAGTGCCCAAAGATCAGTATCCTCGACCAAGGTCTGCTTGATACGCTCAAAACCAATCCAGAAATAAGGTGTGCCCCACGTGTCGTTGCGCTCAGCCAGATGTAGCCCGCCCAAATCTCTCACGCCTTGCTCGGTGATGGAGACACCCGCAATGTCCTCCGATTTAGCGTTGGGGAAATTGACATTCATTAAAACGCCGCTGGGCCAATCTTTTTTAAGAAGCGTGCGGATGAGATCTGGCCCGTAGTCAAGCACTGTTTGCCACTGCTGTCTCCCGGCGGAATCAGACTCATTTAATTCCCCTATCATTAAACTCAAAGAGATAGAGCGAATGCCAAGGTGCGTGCCCTGCATTGCGCCTGCAATTGTGCCGGAATAGCTCACGTCTTCAGCAACGTTGGCGCCATGATTGACGCCTGACAACACCAATGTTGGTGGCGCGTCTTTAAGCACATGCTTGGCACCCATAATCACACAATCAGCTGGTGTGCCCTTTACTGCAAACGCTTGCTTGCCGACATCGCGATAGCGCAACGGCACTTGCAGGGTTAGCGCGTGTGACGCGCCGCTTTGATTGGTCTCAGGCGCGACAAGCCAAACGTCATCAGACAACGCTTCCGCGATTTTCTGCAAAATACGTAAGCCCTGAGAATCATACCCATCGTCGTTGGTAATCAAAATGCGCATGACAGAAGTGTTGCCTTTCGTAGACTAGTCTTGGGTTGCTGAGATTTGGGTCAGCCCACCCATATAACCACGTAAGACTTCTGGGATAATGACAGAGCCATCCGCTTGTTGATAATTCTCCAACACCGCGACCAAAGCACGGCCAACTGCAACTCCAGAACCATTCAAAGTATGTACGTAGCGCACGTCTTTCTTGTCTGCACCACGGAATCTGGCTCCCATACGCCGCGCCTGAAAATCACCACACACCGAGCAGCTTGAAATTTCACGATAAGCATCCTGGCCCGGCAACCAAACTTCCAGGTCATATGTTTTGCGACTGGCAAAACCCATATCTCCGGTGCACAAGAGCATTGTGCGATAGGCCAGACCCAAGCGCTGCAGAATAGATTCCGCACACTTTGTCATACGCTCGTGTTCTTCAAGGCTTTGGTCTGGTGTCGTGATCGAGACCAATTCAACTTTCGAGAATTGATGCTGACGGATCATACCGCGCGTATCTTTGCCCGCCGCACCGGCTTCTGACCTAAAACACGGCGTCCACGCGGTCGCGCGCATTGGCAAATCGCTGCCATCAAGAATGGTTTCGCGCACCATATTGGTCAGCGGCACTTCAGCAGTGGGGATCAACCAGTAGTCATTCTCGGTTTTAAACAGATCCTCGGCAAACTTAGGCAGGTTGCCGGTGCCATAAGCGGCCTGATCACGCACTAATAGGGGCGGTGTATACTCTGTATATCCAAATTCGCCCGTGTGTTGATCAAGCATAAAGCAGGCTATCGCGCGTTCAAGCCGTGACAGTGCGCCTTTCAGGATCACAAAACGTGCGCCGGACATTTTCCCCGCCGTTTCAAAATCCATCAGGCCGAGACCTTCACCGATCTCAAAGTGTTGCTTGGGCTCAAAATCAAACTTCGGTGGCTCCCCGACCGTGCGCACCAGAGCATTGTCAGTTTCATCTGCGCCATCGGGCACATCATCTAGCGGAATATTTGGAATTTCCGCCAGCGCGGCTTCGAGCTTGGCGTTAAGCGCGCGTTCTTCATCTTCGCCCGCTTGGACCTTCGTCTTGATGTCAGCGACTTCCGCCATCAACTTTTGCGCCGTGTCTTCATCCTTCTGCGCCTTGGCCTTACCAATATCCTTTGAGGCCGCATTCCGCCGCTTCTGCAAGTCCTGCAGCATTGTCAGATGTGCACGTCGCACTTCGTCGAGCTTCAAGAGTTCGCCTGACAGAGGTCCAAGACCACGTCGTTTCAAGCCTTTGTCAAAGTCACCTGGATTTTCACGGATCCATTTGATGTCGAACACGTTCGGTCCCCGCCTCGCTTTTTCAACTAAAAGTATCGCCTTGCTATACGCAGCTGAGCACGTTGGGTCCAGAGTGCGGCTGTCGCTCAAAGCAGGTTTTACGTCGCAGCCTCGGCTGGAGCCCGGGCTACCCGCTTTTCAACCCAAGATACAGACCAAATCGAGACCTCATAGAGGAGCAGCGTCGGCAGAACCATAATAATCATCGACAACACATCTGGTGGTGTCAAAAGCGCCGCCACAGCAGTGATCGCAACAATGGCATAGCGGCGACCAGAACGCAGCATCTCTGCCGTCACGACACCGATACGCGCCAGCAATGTCAAAATCACTGGCAGTTGGAAACAAAGACCAAAGCCAAAGGTCAACGACATGATCATTGAAAAGTATTCACTCACCTTTGGCATCAATTGAATCGGTGTGCCACCCGCAGTTGCATCGGCCGCCATCGTCTCAGATAATTTGATCAAGACTGGCATTGCAATGAAATACACAACTGCCGCTCCAAGTAAAAATAATATGGGTGTTGCGATCAGATAGGGTCGAAATGCTGCGCGCTCATTACGGTAAAGCCCAGGCGCCACGAATTTGTAGATCTGCATTGCTATAACTGGAAATGACAATACGCCGGCACCAAACATTGCAAGTTTGAGGTGTGTGAATATCTGCTCCAAAAAATGCGTCGCAATCAACCGCACATCATTATTTCCTGTTGCCCAGTGATAAGGCCAAACCAGAAAATCATAGATGGGCCGCGCCACGGCAAAACAAACAAGAAACATGACAAAGAAAACAGCAACAGCGACAATCAGGCGTTGACGCAGCTCAATCAGATGGTCGAGCAATGGCGCCTTTGAGGCCTGCATATCGACATCTTCATCTTTCGGGACAATTGCATTAGACATCAGCCTGCCCCTTTGCCTGAGTCTCTTTCAGAGTTTGCGTCGGCGTCCTGGTTTGGCTCTTGATGAGCGTCAGCCTCTGAGGTCTTCTCGGAGTCAGCCTCAAAGCCAAGGGGCTCTGATTGCGCCACCTCGCTTACACTTTCATCAAGTGCTGACGAGGCATCGTCCAATGATCGATCCATCTCTTTGCTGACCGATTCCAGTTCAGTCTGCATCTTGTCGATTTCCGCTTCTTGCATAGCCGCGTCGAAATGGCTGCGAAACTCATCGGCCTGACGGCGTAGAATTCCAACGTAGCGCCCAACCGTGCGCATGAGTACAGGCAGCTCTTTTGGCCCGACAAAAATCAACGTCACGACCGCAAAGACCAACACCTCATAGAAACCGATATCGAACATCGTCGACCTTGTATGGCTGAGCGGCTTTAGACCTTACGACCGGGTCGATGACCCTTCACGATCAGTTGAAGACTGAGCAGATACTGACTGGTCAATCGTCTTAGGCGCACTTGCTTGGGTGTCCGCCTCATCGTCTTCGCTCATGCCTTTTTTGAAGCTGCGAATGCCTTTGGCAACATCGCCCATCAACTCGGAGATTTTGCCGCGCCCGAATAACAGGACAACAACCAACAGCAGCAACAAGATTTCTTTTGCGCCGAACATTTTTAATCGTCTCCTTTGTCACAGCCTGCTTTGGGGCCTGTGTTAAGCTTGTGCGATGGTCTTCAAATCAAATCTAACACATTTCGCACCAAATCCTGCAAGCACCTCATACCTACTGTGTAAATGCGTATCTTGGTAAAATACGGTCAGACCTCAGATGTGGGGGCCTCAAGGCTCCTTGTAAAGACCAAAGCCTTGGCCAAATCGACGGCAACCTGGACTTCGGTACCCTTTTCAAAGGCATCCGATTGCAGAACACGCACCCGTAACGGCTCATCAAAACCGGCCACACCGACGTCCAGCCACGCATCATCTCCCAAAAAAGTGACGTGAAGCACGCGCCCTGAAAGGCCATCTGCTTTGGCTCCTGAAGATACGTGAATGGCCTGCTGGCGCAGACATAAAATGACCTGATCGCCGTCGCCGCTGTCCTTGACAGCGACGCGTCCGAACGGTGTTTCGATTTCACCACCAAAGACCGGATAGGACACCTCGTTGACCTCGGAGAAGAGGCGCGCCACGAACAGTTCTGCTGGATTGTTGTAAAGTTCTTCAGCTTTGCCAACTTGCACGATGCGGCCTTTGCGCATAACAGCAATGCGATCGCCCAGACGCAATGCCTCCTCGGGGTGATGCGTAACAATCATGGACGTGGCGCGGGTCTCACGCAGCAAGGTCAATGTCTCTTCTTGCATCGCTTCACGCAACTGCACGTCAAGACCTGAAAACGGCTCATCCATCAACATCACGGACGGGCGGGGAACAATGGCGCGCGCCAGAGCAACCCGCTGCTGTTGTCCACCTGATAAAATATGAGGGTACGACTCGGCATAACCTTCAAGCCCAACACGGGCCAGCATCGTCAGCGCTTCACGCGTTGCGTCTTCTTTTGGCAAAGCTTTCAGACCAAATGCAACATTTTCAACAATCGTTAAATGCGGAAACAATGCAAAATCCTGAAACATCAATCCAATGCCACGCTTTTCAGGTGGGACAAAGGTTTTGTTGCCAGACACTTCTTGTCCGTTGATTAAGATCCGCCCTTCACTAGGACGTTCAAGTCCTGCCGCGACGCGCAGTGAAGTTGATTTGCCACATCCTGATGGACCAAGCAGGCATACCACCTCACCAGGGGCAACATCGAGGCTGAAGTTTTTTAGTGCATAACTATCGCCGTAGCGCCGCGAGACACCTTCAAAAGTTAAACGAGCAGCAATAGTTGCGGCAGCCCGAACATGCGCTTTCGACGCACTTCGTGGCCGACCATCACTCTGCTTTTCTTTTGTCGGTGGAGCTTGGTTGTTCAAAACGCGTTACTCATCAATCTCAATCAGCACGAAGCAAGTTCTTTGCATCTCAGCTCTGAAACCCAGCACCTTCATCTTCGTCGCCTTGGGTTTCAGCTTCATTTTCCGCGTCAGCCCGCACCTCAAGCGCATCGACATCCAACTCAGCCTCATTGGCATCAAAGTCTAAGCTGTCTTGATCAACATCAACGCCCTCTTCCTCGTCTTCATCCTCACCAGCATCAAGTGGCAACTCATCAGGCATTAAGGCTGCAACATCGGTTGGCGACGGAACCTCAAATCCAGGCGGTAGAGTAGAATCCAGCAAACCAGCAGCTTTCAACTCACGTAAACCTGGCAAATCCTGAACCGATGGCAAACTGAAGTGGCCGAGAAATGTCTCTGTCGTGCCATACGTGATCGGCATACCCGGAGCGCGGCGACGTCCACGTGGGCGCACCCACCCGGTCTCCATCAATATATCAAGCGTGCCAGTCGAGATCGAGACGCCGCGCACCTCCTCAATCTCTGCCCGTGTCACTGGCTGGTGATAGGCAATGATGGCTAAGGTTTCGAGGCCAGCTTTCGACAAGCGCCGCTTTTCTTTGGCGTACTTCTGCAGGACAAATGCTAAGTCATCCGCCGTTCTAAACGTCCATTTGTCGGCCACCATCACGAGGTGCACGCCACGATTGGCATAGAGCGCTTGCAGCTCCCTAAGAAGCGATGAGAGTTCTTCGCCATCGCCGAGGTGGCTCTTCAGCGTCGCCTCATCAACCGGTTCTGGAGAGGCAAAAATCACAGCCTCAATAATACGCAATTGCTCCCCGCGATCAGACGATGACAATTCTGAAAATCCGCCAGACAATGCGGTTTGTGCATCAGCCAGCGCAGCGGCCAATTCAATCGCTTCTACCGACGCATCATCGCTGTCGTTTGACAACTCGTCGTTTGCGATCTCAGCATCCGCATTTTTTACCAGTTTGAGTTTTGGCGGAACCATATCTCTTTGTGCCTCTTGGATGACAGACCCTGTCGCTTCTAAGTATATTTAACGTGTGTTGGAGGTCAGTACATTCTAACCAATCCGCTCCCACTCCGCACCCTCTTCACAGCGACGCATATAGATTGGCTCAAATGGAGCCTCCTGACGCAACTGGACCAAACCCTCACGAGCCATTTCCAACGTTGCACCGAATGAGCTTGCGCGGGCAGAACGGGCTTCCTCCCCTTCTGGCAAATAATGTTCCAGGAACATTTCAAGCTGCACCCAGTTGCCAGCATTTTCCCGCCCAACCAAACTTTCTAGGCGTTGACGGGCATCCTTAACCGACCAGACCTTGCGCGCTTTGACAACATGGCGCGTCTCGATCGTGCGTGCGCGTTGAATGGCATAGGCCTTCAACAAGTCATAGATCTCAGCCGTCCATTGAGTCTCACGATGCATTTTTACGGGCTCAGGTTTGCCGCGCTCAAATACATCCTGACCCAAGCGATTGCGAGTCATCAATTGCGCCATTGCCTGTTGCATGGCTTCAAGACGTTTCAAACGAAAGGCAAGACGTTGCGCCATCTCTTCGGCGCTGATTTCACCCTCGTCTTCATTTTCTTTCGGCAACAGCAGGCGCGATTTCAAAAATGCCAACCACGCAGCCATGACCAGATAGTCAGCCGCGAGTTCGAGTTTTGTGCGCCGTGCTTCCTCAATATACCCGAGATACTGCTCGACAAGCGCCAGCACTGAGATTTGCGCGAGATCTACTTTCTGTGTCCGCGCTAACGCAAGCAGGAGATCGAGCGGTCCAGAAAAACCTGCAACGTCGACGACCAATACCTCAGACTCTGTTGGCGCATTTTCCCCGCTTGGGGCTGCCCACTCAGGCTGGTCTGACGTTTCGATGTCGTTATCTTCAGTCATACGTTCTTTTTCACGCTTATTGGCTTATAGCAGCAGCCCATCAAAGACGAAGGCCCAGCGCTTATGCCGCTTGGCATAGTGCACCTGGTGCTAGATTACACTGATTCAGAGGTCGAACCAGTGTCGTCAAGAAGGTTCGTCAACAGGCCTTCAGCGTGACCGTGGTCAAAAGGCTCAGCGTGGCTGATGTGGGACAAAGCGCGTTGAAAACGCTTTAAAGATGGCCCGTTGAGCTCTGGGGCAACCATCGCTACATCCCGCATCTCCGCAATATCGCCGTTGCAGTGGAGCACCACATCAGATCCAGCGGCTATGACCTGTTCAGCCCGCCTGGCAAGTGCGCCATCCAGCGCTTTCATCGACAAATCATCACTCATTAAAAGGCCATCAAAGCCAATCCACTCCCGCATCACTTTCTGGGTCACAATCCTGGATGTGCTAGCCGGGTGGTCGGGATCAAACGCTTTGAAGACAACATGCGCGGTCATCGCGGCGGGCAAATCCGCCAGCGCTTTAAAAGGTACAAAATCACTCGACTCAAGAGTTTTGGCGTCAGATTCGACGATAGGCAGTTTCAAATGGCTATCAACATCTGCCTGACCGTGGCCCGGAATATGCTTAATTACCGGCAATACACCACCAGCCAGATATCCGTTTGCCATCGCCCGACCGAGCGCGGCTACTTTGCCCGGTTCTACGCCAAGAGCACGATCACCAATGATCGCATCAGCACCCGGCACGGGCATGTCCAAAACCGGCGTACAATTGGTATTAATTCCTAAGATTTTGAGATCGTGTGCGACGAGGCGCGAAATCTGAAAGGCAGCCTCAACGGCAGCGGAAGGATCCTTGTCATAGAGATCAGCAAATGCGACCCCGGGTGGCAACCGACGCCCTAGGGGTGGCCTGAGACGCTGCACGCGCCCGCCTTCCTGATCAATCAAGACCAGCAGGTCGGAACCCACGGCATCAATGGCATCTCGAACCAGGTTGCGGATCTGATCCAGAGAAACGCAATTGCGTGAAAAGAGAATAAGACCACAAGGACGGCGGTGGCTAAAAAGCGCCCGCTCATCAGCGGTGAGTTCTACGCCGGAAACACCGGCAATGAAGGCACGCTGCATAGCGCTCCATTCCAAAAAAATAAACAGCGGTCCTTCAAGACCGAAAACGGACTCATATAATCAGCAAGCAAACTGATTGCAATCCGCGTGCATATCTTGAAGCAAGCATTGGTACAAGGGAATAAGGCGCCAAATACAGTCAAACGACTAGTAGGCGAGGACCCAACAACTGGTATAGCCAGCCTCTTTTAACGAGGTGCAAACTTGGCGTGCTGATTGTGCAGACCCTGGCGGTCCTGCAATCAAACGGTGATATGTTCCTTTTTCACCAAGATTGGCCTGCTGCACGTCTGGCGTTTTGTTGGCCAGTGCTGTCCCGTACTTTTGCTGCATATTTGCAAACTGCTTAAGCGAGTCCATGCGGCTTGACTTGGACACAGGAACGGACGCCAATACCGCCACATATCCCGCACCCGTTGGTTTTGGACCTACAGCAACTGGGGCTGGCTTAGCGACGGCAACTTTCTTCGGAGCCGCAACAGCCTCGGTTTTAACCGCGGGCGTGGCCTTCTTAGCCGGTGCCACGGGTTTAGCCACCTTTGGTGCCACCGGTTTCGCCGCCTTTGGTGCCACCGGTTTTGCCACCTTTGGCGCCACAGGCTTCGCAAGCTTTGCCGTCACAGGCTTTGCAGCCACCACTTTTACAGCTGTCTTTGCTGTCGGTGGTTTGACCACGAGGGGCTTGTTGACAGCAGGCGCTTTCGCCGCCGCAGTTGTCCCCGTCGTCGCAACAGGTGTTCCACCAAACGTGAGACCTGTCACAACACTGTTACCAGCAGAACCGGCTCCTGGATTAGACGGCGGCACGACAGATCCGTCAGGACCAATGCGCAACGTCGAGACACGTCGCGCGCCACCCGATGGATCGTTGGTTTTTCCTGATGCCGAACCAAGACGGCCCAGAATCTTGCTGTTTGTGTTTGCGAATTTCCGGCCACCGGGATCGGCCGGTTTGACCTTGGCTGGACCAGAAGCCCCTTTTACGATTGGCGGTTTATCGGAAGAGGGAACACCGAAAATCGACTGATATCCATAGGCCATGCCACCGCCGATTACGATGGCGCCAGCCAACGCCACGGTAACAAGTGCGCTACGCCCGCGACCAGTCTCTTCTTCGTCTTCGTATTCATAATCTTCTTCACCCACGTAACCGTCATCGGCATGAACTGGTTGTTGTCCAGCATCTAATCCATGTGCAGGCGCTGCAAAGCCAAGATCACCAGATTGCACGGGGAGACCAGCACTTGCAACGGGTGCAAAACCAGCTTGGTCCCAATCTACAGCAGACTCTTGCTGCCCCTGATATCCAGGATCAAGTTGCGGCATTGGCTGCGGGGCTTCGTAACCAGCAAAATCATATCCGCTTGGCGCGGCAGTTGGCGTTGTCGGCTGCACTGGTGGCGCCGGTTGTTGATAGTGTGCTTGCGCCTGCTGCTGCGGTTGGGCAAGCATGGGATCGTAAGCTGGTACATCGGTAGTATAGGCAGGTGTTTGCTGCTGCGGGGCGACATATGCCGTGTTGTCGACATGGCCCTGCGCAGTCGATTGCTGCACGGGCTGATTAACTGCCGTGTTGTCGACATGGCCTTGCACATTTGATTGATGCACGGGCTGATTAACATCTGCCCACGTGCTAACTCCCGCACCGACCGCGGGATCGTATCCAGGATTGATTTGTGGATCCGTTGAATTGCCGGGCGCAGTTGGCTGCGGCGCATTTTGATACTGCTCTTGATATTGAGCGGGCGCATAACCCTGGCCATTTTGATTTTGACCGTATTGGCCTTGTTCAGGCGGTTGATAGGGTTGCTGTTGTTGGGGTGCGTGACCAGCAGGGACTTGACCAGCAGGGACTTGGCCATACTGTGGCTGTTGACCTACTTGTGTGTTGGGATCCACCCCACCAACAGGCGCGCCATGTGCATCAGATGGAACTTCAGGCTGTGCTGGCATTCCTGGATGGTGTACCGGACCATTTGGCCGTGACATTCTATTCCCCTCACGCGTGGTGCTGTAACGCCGCTACTCGAATCAGAGTCTAACGCATCGCCTCTGGGGCCTCGACACCGAGCACACCCAATCCAGCAGATAGGACAGTTTGCGTCGCGGCCACAAGCGCCAGGCGTGCCGCAGTCAGGCTCTCGTCATCTTCGTGGATAAATCGCAATTGTGGCAAATC
>JAJFHG010000015.1 GCA_021775735.1 Hyphomicrobiaceae bacterium | reverse complement strand
CAATCGGCGACCGCCTTGGTGTTGGGCTTGTAATTCCGTTCCTTCCAGATAGTGATCATTTCTTCCAACACCGTCGCCGCGTCACCGACGATCGGAACATCGACATAGATGTTCTTGTTGATGGAGGATTGATCGATATCGACGTGAATTTTCGTCGCGCCCGGCGCGAAGGCATCAAGCCGGCCGGTCACCCGGTCATCGAACCTGGCGCCGATATTCACCATCACGTCGCAATGGTGCATGGCGAGATTTGCTTCATAAGTGCCGTGCATGCCCAACATACCCAGCCACTGCTTGTCGGATGCTGGGAATGCGCCAAGACCCATCAACGTTGAGGTCACGGGGTAACCTGTGAGGCGCGCCAATTCGCGCAGCAATTGACTGGCTTTGGGACCGGAATTGATAACGCCTCCGCCAGTATAAAGGATTGGCTTTTTAGCGTTCGCGATCAGGTCGACGGCTTCGGCAACTGGATCTGCATCCGGCTTGACTTGCGGGCGATAGGTTTTGTGACCAATGTTAGACGGGCCAACATAGCTGCCGCTGGCAAATTGAACATCCTTAGGAACATCAACGACGACCGGACCAGGCCGTCCCGCTTTGGCAATGTAAAACGCTTCGTGAACCGTGCGCGCCAAATCATTAACGTCTTTCACCAACCAATTGTGCTTGGTGCAGGGGCGCGTAATGCCAACAGTATCGCATTCCTGGAACGCGTCATTCCCAATCAAATGAGTTGGCACCTGGCCTGTGAGGCAAACCAGCGGAATAGAGTCCATCAACGCATCTGTCAGGCCCGTCACCGCATTCGTTGCGCCAGGGCCTGATGTCACCAATACAACGCCCGGCTTTCCAGTTGATCGGGCATAGCCTTCAGCAGCATGCACCGCACCCCCTTCTTGGCGAACCAGGATGTGTTTGATTTTACTCTGCTGAAACAATTCATCATAGATCGGCAGCACAGCACCACCGGGATACCCAAAGATAGTGTCTACGCCTTGATCCACCAGCGCTTTCAAAACCATTCCCGCGCCGGTCATCGTCCGAGCCATGTTGTGAACTCCTTCTAGATATGCTGACGCTTGGTCAAATGGGTGATGGGTAACCTCCAACACATGGAAGCGCCGCCGTCTCAGCGCCGCAAACTAGGCACCCGAGAATGCAGGGTCAATGGTCAAAAATCAATAAACATCAAGATTTCATAGGCTTGGCTTTCCATTTATTGCGCAGAAAGCCATTTCCACGACATCATATTCTTTCGGAGCCAGGTTGTCTGCCGTTTGATGTACTGACGTGTCTCAGCCTGTCCACTTGCGATCGCCTCGTCTCGAGCAATCTCGCCGCGAAGCCAGGCTGAAATCGGTTTAACGCCAAGGGCACGCAGGATCAGCAAACCTGGATCAAGATTGCGGGCCATAAGGGCGCGCACCTCTTCAACCGCTCCACCTGACATCATGGCTTCAAAACGAGCGTTCGCGCGCTGGTGCAACACCTCCCGCGGTGGGGCCACAACCAGCTTTAAGAGCCGATCACGATCTGGAAGGACAGGCGTACCAGGTTCCGCCTGCCACTGCGCCAACGAACGCCCAGTTTGCTCAATCACTTCAAGGGCGCGCACGATGCGTTGTCGATCACCCGGTTTCAGGCGTGCGGCCATTTCCGGATCTGTCTTGCCCAACGTTTTGTGAAGTGCTTCCGCGTCTTGGGTCAGCCCGGCTGCTCGCCATTTGCCGCGGATCTCAGAGTCAATCTCAGGGACGGGCGACAAGCCTTCGAGCAACACTGTGAAATAAAGTCCGGTGCCACCGACAATGATGGGCACGCGGTTTGACGCCCGGACTTGATCAAGAGCATTGCTGACATCTTTCGCATAATGGCCCGCCGAATACGCCTCGTCAGCACCGACATGACCATAAAGAACATGTGGTATTCGCGCTTCGTCTTCGCTAGAGGGTCGTGCGGAAAGGATGCGCAAGTCTTTATAGATCTGCATCGAGTCGGCATTGATGATCGTACCATCAAAGCGTTCAGCCAGCGCCAAAGCCAAAGCGGACTTGCCGCTTGCGGTCGGACCTGCGATGAGAATGGCGCTTGGAGCTTTGTTCATAGCACCCGACATAAGGCTTTGTTGCCTGCCCGTCGATCCCCAATCAAAAAGTTGAGGGCCCTGAAATGACAGCCGTGATCACAATGATCTCAGCACCTGATCATCGTTGTTTGACTGAGGCTGTCTGCAAGCAGACTTTTGCACAGGTCGGACTTCCGTCAACGGTAACACCGCGGTGGCTTGCCTCAGATGAGGCCTGTTCGCTCGCCCTGCCAGCTAAAAGCAACACCGACGGCATGGCTCTTCAAGAGGCAATCACGACAGCACTCGAGCGGCTTCCCATTGATGTGCATCTGACCACAACCAATGAAGAAACGGCGACGGGAACGACGACGGCGAAGAAAAAGTTGCTCATAGCAGATATGGAAAGCACCATTATCCGCGAAGAATTGATTGATGAATTGGCCGCCCGCACGGGGCTAGGCAATGAAATCGCATCCATTACTGCCCAAGCGATGCGTGGTGAATTGGATTTTGCAGCAGCGCTCCAATCACGCGTTGCACAGTTTAAAGGCCTTGATGCGGAATGTCTCGATGACCTCTACGATACCTGCGTCACGCTGATGCCGGGTGCAGAAACGCTTATCAAAACCATGAACGCAAACGGCGCGACCACCGCCTTAGTCTCTGGCGGATTCACACTTTTCACCGCGCGCATCGCCCAACGCCTCGGGTTTGCCAATCACTACGGCAATACTCTTGAGATCGTTGAAGGAAAGATCACAGGGCGCGTTCCGCCACCGATCCTCGACCGCGCGGCAAAAGCGGCAACGCTCAAAGAACTGGCATCAGTACAAAGTCTTAAAGTTCACGACACAATCGCTGTGGGCGATGGTGCCAACGACCTCGACATGCTGAAAGCGGCAGGGCTTGGCGTTGCATTCCGCGGCAAACCTGTCGTGGCAGACGCTGCCGATATCGCAGTCCAGCACGGAGATCTAACATCTCTGCTCTATGTGCAGGGCTATCACCGTGATGAGTTTGTCAGCACATAAGCTCATCGTTATCCGTTAGTCCAAAAGCTTGCGATCGCCCGCTGGTAGCGCCCCGCTCCGCTCCGCTTCTTCTAAGGCGCTGGCAAGTTCTTCTCGTGCCTTTTCAGCTTGGCGCTGCCTGTTCCATAAACTCGCATAGAGGCCATCTTTGCTGATCAATTCGCCATGCGTGCCGGTTTCTGCAATTTTACCCTTGTCTAGAACTAAAATTTTGTCAGCGTGGACGATGGTTGAGAGACGATGTGCAATCACCAACGTGGTGCGATCCTTGGCCACCAAGTCTAACGCATCTTGAATTTCTTTTTCGGTGTGGCTGTCAAGCGCGCTGGTTGCTTCATCCAGCATCAGGATCGGCGGACCTTTAAGGATCGTGCGCGCGATCGCAACCCGCTGTTTTTCACCACCAGATAATTTTAGACCACGCTCACCAACCATGGTGTTGTAGCCCTCTGGCAATATTTCAATGAAATGATCTATCTGCGCCAGTCTCGAGGCCGCTTCGACTTCTGCTTTCGTTGCATCCGGGCGACCGTAAAGAATATTGTAGTAGATCGTGTCGTTGAACAACACCGTGTCTTGCGGCACAACGCCGATAGCTGCTCTGAGACTCTGTTGCGTAACATCCCGAATGTTCTGACCATCAATGGTGACGGAACCCGAGGCGATGTCATAAAACCGAAACAATATGCGAGAGATGGTGGATTTACCCGCTCCCGACGGCCCAACAATCGCAACCATCTGCCCGGCAGGCACGTCAAACGATACATCGCGCAGGATTTGACGCTCCTGATCATAAAAGAACGACACATCATCAAAGCGGATAGATCCGTCGGCGACTTGGAGCGGTTGTGCGCCTAGCTTATCTGCGATCTCGGGCGACTCTTTTAACAATCCAAACATCGTCTCAAGATCGACCAAGGCTTGCTTGATCTCCCGATAGACCGTGCCAAGAAAATTGAGCGGCATATAAAGCTGGATCATCATGGTGTTGAGCATGACGAAATCACCAATGGTGTTGGTACCGGCCATGACGCCAACTGCCGTCATCCACATCACCAGGCCCATGCCAATTGTAAAGATCAGAGCCTGGCCGGAGTTTAAAACACCAAGCGAATAGTATGTCTTGATAGCTGCTTTTTCATATCGCGCCATGGCACTATCAAAGCGCTTGGTTTCAAGCTCTTCATTGCCGAAATATTTGACTGTCTCAAAGTTAAGTAGGCTATCAACCGCCTTTGTGGTGGCTTCGTTGTCGCTGTCATTCATCTCGCGGCGAATAGCGATGCGCCATTCGCTGGCCTTAAACGTGAACGCCATGTAAGCGGCAACGGTGAGTGCAATAATAGCGGCGTACGTCCAATCAAAATAAAAGGTCAACAATCCACAAACGAGCACCAACTCGAGCGCCGTGGGCACCATTTGCAACACGCCCATACGCAAAATTAGTTCAACACCGCGCGCGGCGCGTTCGATGACACGTGACAGTCCGCCCGTACGCCGTTCCAAATGAAAGCGTAGTGATAAGCGATGAAGGTGGCGAAATGTGCGGTTGTTCAGCTGGCGTACTGCATTCTGTCCAACACGGGTAAACAGCACATCACGGATTTGATTGAGTGCCATCATCAATACGCGCAACGTGGCATAACCAAGGATCAGACCAGAGGCACCAATCGCTAGGCTCATCGCCGAAAGTGCACTTTTTCCCGTCGCGTCGCCGGTCAAGACATCTGTGACTTCTTTAAAGATAATCGGCACGGCAATGGTGACCAGCTTTGCCAACACCAGAACGATGACCGCAAGCACCACATTGCGGCGCAAGTCGGCACGTCCTTTCGGCCAAACAAAAGGAACCAATCCTTTAAAGACGGTCCAGTGGTCAGTGTCGTGACTTAATTTGACATCAAAGGGCGCGTGACTTGAGCGAGTTGATGCCGGTCCGGAGAGTGATCGCATCAGGGACACATGGTACTTCCCTACCACAAGCGCAACCCAATACATCGTCACAGGTTGACGGTTGGGAGAATTCAGTTGGTCTAGGATTGGTTATCGACGTCCGGTTAGCAATCCATTCGCAACAGCCCTTTACCACCTGCGCCAGCGCAGACGTGGGACAAAAACTAAGCGCGCGTAGACATGGCGCCGATACCGCTTGCGTTGACGCGCCTTATACCTATAAGGACGCCCGTAGCGGCGCACCCGACGGTGTCTCTTTCGGTGCGCGCGTCGGACGTAGGCGCGACGCCTATTGCATGCACGACGCTTGCGATAAGCACGCGACCTAGCACTACGACGTTTGCGATAAGCACGCGACCTGGCACTACGACGTTTTCGGGCAACTTTGCGATACCTGCGTTTCCGTTTCGCTTTGCGCGACTTGAAACGGCGCTTTTTATAAACACGCGCCTTTTTTTTCTTTGCTTTGGGCAGCGCGCCGTCACCCATGTCAAACACGAAGCGCACTGATGGATCGAAGTCATCAATATCACCGAGTGTGCTGCCCTCCTCGATCACGGCATCTTTCGCGCTATCCTTGATGCTGAGCCGACGTGTTGGTTTGGTGTCTGCAACGGCAAATTCTTGTGTCGTCCGTGGGGTCGTTGCAGGTTGGGTATCGCTTTCTTTTTCTGCAACTTCAAGATCCGCATCTTTTGATGCGGGTGGTTCACGCACCCGTCCGGCAGCAAATTCTCTGTCCGCTGCCGCACTGGCCTCTGCCGCAAGCTCCTCTGCTTTTTTGCGTTGTGCAGCCTCACGATTACGGTCTTCTTTTTCTTTTGCCGCACGTGCTTTGGCCAAACGTTCAGCCTCTTTGGCTTTAGCCTCTGCGGTTAAGGTACCTTTCTCCGCCTCTTCCGCCCGCCGTTTTAGTTCCGCTTCAGCGGCTGCCTGCTTTGCGGCAGCACGCCGTGCAGCCCAGTTACTCTCAAGCCTCTTTTCTTCAGCCAAGAGTTCTTCTGTGGCTCTTCGTGTTGCTTCGGCTTGTTCAGCAGCTTTGCGCGCCCATTCACGCGCCTTTTCCGCATCCTCTTCTGCTTTCCTGATCAAGGCTTCTTTTTCAGGGTCGGGTTTCACATCAGGAAGTTGTGGTGGCACAAAACTGTCATCGTCAACGACCGGCCATTCGGGTGCTGGCTCAGGGTCTTGAGATGCACGTTCGGTAGATGGATCTGGCTTGGGTTGCACCTCCAGCCAATCATCGCCGTTAAATCTACGCTTCATCCCACGGCGCAGCTTAGTCCGGTCTTGATCTGGTTTGGCCCGTGCAAAACGATCTCGGGATACGCGCTCGCCCGTCGAAAGCTCGTCAACGATATTATCTCGGTAACTGCGCCGTGCTTGGCGAAACCATTCAATGATCCCAACGCGAAACGACTGCCAACTCTCGCCAGCTCCGGACAAAGACTCACGCTCCTTAAATTCACGGTCTGTTAGATCACCAAAATCATTTTCAACTTCAGCATCACGGCCGCGAAGGACGTACTTGAATCCCTGATCTCCACCGGATAGATCGTCAACAATCCACCGATCATAGGCAATAGCACTGCGCTGCAACCAATCATATAACGGTGCCGTAAACCCACCACGATCTTCAGCTTGACGCCGGCGATCCCGACGATCCCGTGTTGGTTTCTCGCCAGCACCTGCTTGTGCCAACCGCACATCCGTTTGGCCTTGTGCAGTGTGGCGTTCGCCAACCCGATGCACCGCCGGAACAGCTTTAAGGTCGCCTATATTGTCAAGAACGACGAGAGGTTTGGACAGCGTTTGTGGCAAGGCAATGCGTATTTCCTGCCCGGGATGCTGGTATCCACTATCTGGCACATGGGCAACAGACCTCATACGATAAATGCCTTGATCAAGTGCCTGATCGAGACGGAGCTGCCACTGCCCTGTTGACAAAACCTTTGTCCTGCCCAATGCACGGCGGCGACTTTGAATAATAATCTCAACACCTGGCGTTGCAATACCGCTTAGTGTTGCGTGGCCATCTGGCGTCACAACCACACGCTGAATCGAAGGTGCAATGACATCAAGGTCATGATACGCGTCGTCAAAAGGTGTCGCTGCGGTTGTTGAGAAAGACCTGGGTAAGGTGAATGCAACACGGCTGATAACGGCATGCTCAAATGAATCAACCACGCGCTGCGCAAATGATTGGCTATATGTTCTCACAACATCAAAAGGGCGGTCACTACTGGCGGTGTGAACAGACGCCACGAGCATCAGGGCCGTGGTTGTCACCACTGCACAGGCATGGCGCGTAAACCTGACAAGACGAGGGAACACGAAAACTGACACCTAAACCCAAAGAACAACTATTTTTCAGGGTATTGAAGTTTCTTGATGATGTAAATTGACAACCGGCACCCCACCTTAGCAACGTGGCTATACAGCGGCCAATTAGCTCTGCGCGCAAAACAGATACTCGGAGCAGCACAATGAAATGACGCCTTAACACCCTGACAACAGGCTTAGAATCGATGTTCATTGGCCACAAATGGGAGCCGCCGCAATTCAGCCCGGCCCCTTTTCTAGAGTTGTCTCGGTTTTGTGAAAATAGAACGCAATCCGTTTGGACGGTACAAAAATATAGTTAACGGCGACTATGATGTTCGCTTCGATAATTTTGCTTCTGTTAAATTGATGCAAAACCAACCCCATCCCCAAAACTTACCTTAAAAAAAAAGAGTACCATGACTGCTGATAAACCAAAAAGCATGACACCACTTTCTCTCAACCTTGAAGACCAAACACGCGCAGTCTGCGTTTACTGCGGATCTGGTCCTGGCACCGATCCACAGTATGTGGCTGCCGCACAGCACTTAGGCAACGCAATCGCTGAAGCAGACCTTGGTCTTGTCTATGGCGGCGGCAGTCTTGGCTTGATGGGAGAAATCGCGCGCGCAACACTCAAAGGTCGTGGCCGCGTTATCGGCATCATTCCTGAATTTTTGTCCGAGCGTGAAAAGATGCTTGAAGAGGTAACTGATTTGCATGTTGTTGATGACATGCATGTACGCAAGCAAATGATGTATGAGGCGTCGCATGCCTTTGTCGCGTTGCCTGGTGGCATTGGCACGTTGGAAGAACTGGTGGAGCAGTTGACCTGGTCTCAGCTTGGCCAACATAACAAGCCGATTGTTATTGCGAACATCGCAGGATTTTGGGACCCATTCCTCGAATTGTTGGCACACATGCGCTCGCAAGCGTTTATCCGCCCTGGGCTAGAAGTAGGCTTTGAAATTGTTGAGTCTGCTGAAGATATTATTCCGACCATTCAGGCGGCTTGGGAGCGCCATGCCCCAATTAGCGAGACTGACGCGGTCGCACGGCTCTAGAACCACTTTAAACCGCGATGTTGAGGGGTTAGGACATTGTATGCTCAATGATTTTGGCAGCCTTGCATTTTATACGCCGGGACAGGCGAGCCAACGCGGCGGACCACAGCGGAAATAAAAATTGCCTGCATCTTACGATTGTCTTTTTTTGGCCGCATAGGATGCCCAGCTGGCAACCCTTGTCAGCGCACTTCCACCACCGCCAATCGGCTCCGATTGCTGGCGGTTTGATCTAGCCGGACCAAGGTCATGGATATTCTTCTCGATCCCCACGCACAAAGTGAGCATCACCGACGCAACTTCATACAATCGATTGCTCTGATTGCTGGAATGGGGCTCATCTTGGCACTTGCCACATGGATGATGTGGGGACTTGCCGGTGTTATTGGTGCAATCGTTGTTCTGACCGGACTTGTTTTTCTGGGACCTCACCTACCCCCGGGAGCTGTCATGCGTCTTTACCGCGCGCAAAAAATCGCGCCTGATGTAGATAACCAACTGAATGCACTTTTAAACGTGCTGGCACATCGCGCCGAGCTGCCAAACCGTCCTGATCTTTATGTCATCCCAAGCCTGACAATCAATGCATTTGCTGCAGGCTCGGCCTCACATTCTGCCGTTGCAGTCACCGAAGGTCTGTTACGCCGCATGTCTATGCGAGAAATTTCAGGTGTGTTAGCGCACGAACTTTCACACATTCGCAACAATGACCTCTGGGTGCTTGGCATTGCCGACATTGTCACACGCTTTTTGCAAATCCTGTCCTATGTTGCCCTCGGCTTAGCCCTGATGAACATTGTTGCGGCGATCGACGGACATCAATACGTGTCCTGGTGGCTCGTCGCGCTGCTTTATCTTTCACCTCTCGCCTCAAGCTTATTACAACTGGGCTTATCTCGGGCGCGCGAGTTTGATGCAGATCTTGAAGCCGCTGCTCTCACAGGCGACCCGACAGGGTTGGCTGGTGCGCTTAAGAATTTGGAACAGCACACAGGTCATTTCTGGGAAGACCTGATGTTCCCCGTTCCCGCCCGCCGCGTACCTCAACCCTCCTTGCTGAGATCGCATCCCACAACTGAAGCACGCATTGATCGCTTGATGGCAATGAGCGACCTGCCAAGGCTGGACCCGATCATCATTGCCGAAGAACCAATGGTTTCGCTGGTGGGATTTGGACCAATTGAAATGCGCCCGCGTTACCGCTGGCCCGGCTTATGGTTCTAGAAGCTCTCTCCAAATCACAGTGACAGAACACGTTTTTTTTATGCGTTTGGGGACAGCGGCCTTTGGCGGCCTTGCGCCAAGCCGCCTCAACACGTATCCCCATGTCTATGGTTGCAAACTCGCCGTTAAATCCAAAAGACCGTAACGCTGCTTTCAAGACCCCGGAAGATGTTATCGCACGGGTTTTGTCTGGCGAACGGCGCGCCTTGGCCCATGCCGTAACGGAATTAGAACGGCTATCGCCAACCGCTCCGGCACTTTTACAGGCTATGCAGCCACATCTCGGCAACGCATTGGTGCTGGGCATCACCGGCCCACCAGGCGCTGGTAAATCCACCCTTGTGAATGCCATCATCAAACATCTGCGTTCCATCAACAAACGCGTTGGCGTGATTGCGGTTGATCCATCAAGTCCTGTATCTGGCGGCGCCATCCTCGGTGATCGGATCCGCATGACGGCAGCACTCGACGACAATGACGTCTACGTCCGATCATTAGCAAGCCGCGGCTATCTGGGAGGCCTGTCGCCAGCGGCCGTGCGCGTGATTGATGCCTTAGATGCCGGGCGCTTTGACATCATCCTTCTTGAAACGGTGGGCACCGGACAAAATGAAATTGATGTTGCAGAAGTGGCTGACATTCGACTTGTGATCTCGGCACCAGGTCTTGGCGACGATATCCAGGCTATGAAATCTGGCTTGCTTGAAATTGCTGACATCATGGTCGTCAACAAGGGTGACCGCGAAGGCGCTGAACGCACCATGCATCAGCTTCTTGGCGCGTTATCAATTCGCGCCAGCACGGGCAATAAGATCCCCGTTCTTAAGACAACCGCCACGACAGGTGAAGGCATCGCCGAACTCATGCAGGCGGTTGAAACCATCGGATCGCAAGTGCGTGCAGCGCCTAAAACAGAGCGCCGGCGTAAACGTGCCCGTTACCTCATCGCACGTGCGGCAGCAGACCTTGTCGCAGGCCGGATTAAAGGCGGCAGCACGTCAGGACTAAACGAATTATCAGATGCTGTGCTCGCCGGCACGTTGCGTCCAGAAGACGCTGCAAAGCAACTCCTGAAAGACGCTTGAGGGCTGCACCCTCAAACGCTCCACGCGATCTCACGCTGCTTTGGCGTTGTCTTTGATCAGTTTGTAATTGATCGAATCTAACAGAGCTTCAAAGCTGGCATCAATGATGTTGGGGGATACGCCAACCGTTTGCCAACGCGCACCTGTGACTTCATCTCGACTTTCAATCAGCACGCGCGTGACAGCCTCCGTGCCGCCAGTCAGGATGCGCACCTTGTAGTCCACCAGCTCAATATTTTTGATGTACTTCTGATAGCGCCCAAGGTCTTTTCTCAGCGCGCGATCCAGTGCATTCACCGGGCCATTGCCTTCTGCAACAGACCACAACGGATCACTATCACCATTGATGCAGACTTTCACATCGGCCTTCGACACCGTCACCTCATCACCGCGCGCATTGTAGCGCCGCTGAACGGTTACCGTGAAACCATCAACGGTGAAAAACTCGGGGACATTGCGCAAGTAGCGGCGTGCC
Source organism: Hyphomicrobiaceae bacterium (assembly GCA_021775735.1). Lineage (GTDB taxonomy): Bacteria > Pseudomonadota > Alphaproteobacteria > Rhizobiales > Hyphomicrobiaceae > JAHZKN01. The sequence goes on along the minus strand of JAJFHG010000015.1, from coordinate 680 downwards.
AACAGCTCAAATGAGGCTTCAGCAGCTTCATAGCTATAACCCTGCGACTCGCGTTCTTTGACAACATCAAGCAGTGCTGCAATGCGCGGATCCTCAGAATCCGTTTCAAGACCGAGCCGCGTCAGCACTGATGACAAGTTTGACTTACCAGATTGCTTCGACACCAACAGGCGACGTTCATTGCCGACCATTTCCGGGGCAACATGCTCATAGGTTTCCGGCGCCTTGAGGATGGCTGAGGCGTGAATGCCAGCCTTTGTCGCAAAGGCGCTTTCGCCAACATACGGAGCGTGGCGGTCTGGCGACTGATTGAGAATGTCATCCAACACACGACTGGCAAGGGTAAGTGTCCGCAGGCGTTCCGCCGTGATTCCCGTTTCAAAGCAATCTGCAAACTCCGGCTTCAATAGAAGCGTTGGAATGAGCGACGCCATATTGGCATTACCGCACCGTTCCCCAAGGCCATTGAGCGTGGCTTGGATTTGGCGACATCCAGCGCGCACCGCGGCTAAAGAATTGGCAACAGCGTTTTCTGTATCGTTGTGGGTATGGATGCCAAGGTGATCTCCAGGCACGTGCTCGCAAACATCAGCAACGATGTCGGCCACTTCATGCGGCAGCGTACCACCATTGGTGTCGCACAGAACAACCCAGCGCGCACCAGACTCATATGCCGTTTG
>JAJFHG010000014.1 GCA_021775735.1 Hyphomicrobiaceae bacterium | reverse complement strand
ATGCGATTTGCGCTGCACCGGCTGCAGCGGCAGCTGCTGCAATACCAAATGAGAATGGAGGGCCTGGCGGACCTTTCAAAGCTGCTGTGATGGCTTGGCCTGTGTTTACAACGGCGTTCGCAATGGCAAACGCCTTGTTCTCTTTAAACGCATTCGACAGCGTCGATGTGATCTTGCCTGCGGCGCTTAAATACGTGTTCGCCAAATTGAGCACGCCTTTACGCTGCATCTGTGCATGCACATTTGCACTGATCGCCCCAACGCGCTGCAGCTCAGTCAAACGCTCTTGATCAAGCATCATTTGTTCGTAAGGAGTATGTAGGCTTTCAATAACCGCTCGGCCTTCTGCGAGCTTCTGATTATTCTCAGCAATGAGCATGTTCAGACGCTCTTGATTGGTCAGCATTTTCTGACCATTGTCTGAACCGAACACGCCTGTCTGACCACCTGTGCCGAAGCCTTCAGGCATAGTTGATTTTAAGTCTATGTCTGGGCTTTGCGGTCCAAGCGGCGCATTGCTAACTGCAAAAAAGTCAGTGACTGCAGAAGTCGCATTTTTAACAGCACCTGCGACTTGGTTGTATTTCTCTGCGACCGCACCGGCAGCTGCACTCATGGCAGCTCCAGCTTTTTCGTGTGCAGCTGTTACGCCGTCCACAACCGCCTTTGGTAGAGCGTTTCTTACCGTAGCAGATATGCCTGTCCATACGTCGCTTACGAAGTTTCTAAACTTGGCGATTTTGTCAATCAGCCATTTGAACTTATCAGCAACGACACTAACGACATTGTCTATAAGCGTCTGCAGCTTATCGCCAAACTTCTGCCAAGCGAGAAACGCCAAACCAGCCGCAGCTACAAACAGTCCGATTGGTCCGGTACTCGCGATCAACGGTACCATGGTTGCCGCTATTTTCTTTGCAGCGACGACCGCCATGACCGATGTTTGGAGTAAATTGCTGCCAAGAGCTACCAACATTGACGTCATGGACCCTAGTACAAATAATACTGGTCCGCCTGCCGCTGCCACGCCCGCAAGCGCTACTCCAACCCGCACTGTCCACGGCTCAAGATTTTTTAGCCACTCAACAACTCCACGCAGACCTTCTGTAAACGGTGGCAGCACTTCAGCTACCACGGCGCCTATGATTTCCATAAAATCACCCCAGGCGTTTGTGATCTGTTTCAATTGCCCTTCTGTAGTTTTCGCCAAAGCAGCTGCTTGACCGCCGTACTGCTTCTCTAGTTCCGAGAGCATGAGCGCTTGTGCATCGCCTATACGGTTGGCTTTGACCATGGCCTTGACCATGTCTTTTTGCTGCTCGGTAAACGCAACGCCAACCCGCGTCAAAGCGGTTAAACCTAACGCTGGGTCGTTCAGTGCTTTACCAAGCATGATTGCTGACGACTGTAGATCTTGTCCGAGCCGCGCTGACAAATCTGCAGCAACTTGCTGAGCGCGAGCGAACACCTGCCCTTGAACGTTACCGAACGTGAGCAAGTTCGCCGTAAGCTTGTCTAGAATATCTTCATCGCCAAATGTCGAGTTGGCCTGCAGCTGCGCGGCCATGTCTCGTAGTTGTTCGCTCGTGAAGCCAGCTGTCTTACCCATAGACCGCAGCGCGGCGTCTACAGAGGCTACAGCCTTCTCTTGCTTGGCATACGCTTTCACAGCGAAGCCCGTGGCGAGCGCAACAGGTGCCGTGATAGCCGCGGCCATGTTACGGCCAACAGTAGAAACACGCCGCGCCAATCGCTGGGCACGACGTTCAATCATCTCTAACTGAGCGCTCACCTTAGACGTTTGCCGCGAAAACTCGCCCGCGTTCATACTAAGGTTGACGCGCAAGGCGCCGATTACAGCTTGAGCCATCAGCCTCGCCTCCCAGTCAGAACTGTGATTATCTCTTGGCGCAGCTTCTGTGCTTTGGGCCAGGTTTTAGCGGCAGAACAGCCCTGAGCCCATGGACATGGACCATCGTCAACTAACCACGGAACCTGCTCCCAGGGCTTAAAACTCAAACCACGCTCGACACAATAGTTTTTGATCTCAGCGTCTGTGACTTTGCATTTTGCCATATTTCCTAGACTCCGCTGCCGTACGCTGAGCTAGATTTCCGATTGCGGCCGGCAGTTTTAGGATCGATCCTCGACTGCGGTGAGAGCCGTAGCTTCGTGGAAAGTGCAATCGACGATTTGTGAGCCTTTTCTAGGATTGAAACCCAAGGACTGGCTTTTCCGTTGTTGACCACGCCCTCGCGCTGTAGTTTCAAAAACGCGGCGCGTGATAAAGCAACCGCTTGTGCATATTGCTCCACCAATGGTTCGTCCTGCTTCCGAAAATGGTCTGCAGGCGCGCTGCTAATTATCTGATGAAATAGCGTCTTGACTTCTTGCGTTGCATCTTCGCTCGGTCGCAGCATAGTCGCGCGAACCTCGGCAAAATCCACCACTGCTGTTTCTGCTGTGCTTGTTCGGCCTCTTGTTCCCATTTCTATACTCTCTAAGGGTTCTTGACGTTTATAAAAACTGTGGTTCCGCGCCGGTAGATTTGTAGATGTTGGTAGAGATCTGAATCCCCCTACCCGCTCCTAAGCGGCAAGAGGCTGCTGAGTAACTAGATTGCGTCCGACGACATCAGTTGCAATGCCATATGACTTTGCAACTTGAGCATTCAGACGGTATCCGTACTTGGTCATAAGTCTCGAGAACCACCAACTGGGCTTGCCTGTTTTATTTGTGTAGTTCTCGATGAGCTCCTCGGTCACCCGATTGAGTGCACCCTCTCGCTCCGGTGAATTTTCTTTTTCGCCATCGAAGTAAGGCTTGTGAAAGAGGAAACTGCATTGATTGTCAGTTGTACGGTGTCTGCCTGCGAGAAACAGTGTTATCGCCGCGGATGAACATTCGCCGCTCGCATGTGTCGACACTGCCGCACTGTGATCGGTCAAAGCGTCAGCCATAACCTTGGCACTATTCAAACATCCGCCTTCTGAATTGATCTCAACGGTTACCCGCTTTGCATGAGGATTATTCGTAAGCTCTTTGACGAAGCTGGTCGCTGTACCTTCCTCGATCAGACCGTGAACCTTGAGATAGAGCTCTTGTTTGATCTCGACCTCATCGTTGAGAAGGGCAATTGCATAGGCTCTTCGTTTGCGCCGATCCTGTTTTTTCTTACGATCTCGAACTGCTTTGGTTCTTTCGCCTTCTGCCAATGCATCAAACGCCTTCGCGTTTCCAGCATGCGGCATCCGACGGTGGTTTGATCTTTTCGAACCTTCGTCAGCTACTCGCCGAAGCTGTTCCTCCAGCTCTTCAACGCGGGCGAGCAACTTGTCAATCTGACCTTGCTGATGGTTCGTCAGCAACTCGAGAGCCTGCCAGATGCCCGATTGGTTGGGTTCAGACGCTCCTCGGTCACGGCACATGACGCGTACCGACTGAGAAGAACTACCACCTACATGCATCACTCTTACTCCAAACTAGGAACCTCAGATGCGCCCCATGGGCAGACACGCATCTGAGGTTCTATCGCGCCGCACTGTTAAGAGCGGCGCGCAGCTCTCTAACTAACACCGTCAAACGAGCGGATATCGATGACAAATTACTGGGAAGGCCAGCGCCATGTTGGTGCGCAAAGTCGAACAACCGATTGCGCTTGAGCATAACTGCGTCCAGACGCTTTGCTATTTCGCGAAGTTCCTCAAACATCGGAGCAGCTTCTTTTGCCAAATATGCATCTACAGCAGGTCGGTGGGCGCTCAAGGCTAGTTCAAGTTTTTCATGGGCCTGTTGCAAGTCACCGGTCTTCAAATCTCTGATCTGACCTTCGACCGTTGCCAGACGTTCCTTTGCACCGGGCGAGGCTCGGTGGCCACCGTTTTCATTATGGAGCTCTAAGCCAACAGTGCGTCGTGCAAGCTCCAGTTCTCTCTCGCGGTCCTTTACCTCTGAAAGTGCTCTCTTCGCTTTCGCGAGGGCCCGCGTCGGAACTGGCGCGCCGGGTAGTGCCTCATTCAGAGGTACAGATGTTTGGGTTTCTTGCATCTTAATTCCTCACAACCAGGCAGCCGTTACAGAACTCGCGCAAAAGCACTTCGACCGCTTCAGCTACTTCTCTTGCAGGCGCCGATACAGAGTCCAAGCGGCCTTCTAAGAACAGAGCTTCGCGCAAGCCGCCAGGCACAGAGCCGTGAGGCAACTCAAGCCGTTGAAGCCCAGCGCGCCGGCGCAGCCTGTACCTCTGTTTGCACTCAGCCAAAGAGCCCATGTATTTCTCCATGTATTAGCAACACTACATTTAATGTCTACTATCACACATCGTTAACCATCTGTCAACTATACTTGTTTTTGCAAATCTATTGTATAATCTACATTATCTATTTTCTTTTTATACTTGGCTGCTAAATGGCCAGTGGCCACTCCTGAATTTGATTGCAGTCACTGTTCCTAGCCTAGATCGCGCCTATTTTGTCTATTTTTTTTATTGTTTTCAATGTGTTGTGGATTCCTGTTCCTAGCTGTTCCCTGCTAATACTCCAAAAGACTCTGCAATTAATCAGGAGGGTGGCCAAGTATTATTTAAGTATATTTATGCTATTGGACTACGACTAACTTTTGAGAAACAGCTAGGAACAGCTAGGAACACCGTCCAGAAACCCAATGTTTCCGGGCCCCAATTGCTGTTCCTAGCTATGAAGAAAGCCGGGAACAGCTGGGAACGGCTAGGAACAAGGCCGGTACCTGTTCTGAAGCCTGTGGCTAATGATGCGAGGTGTTGCTGTGCGCAGCGAAAGCTTCTTCGGGTTCGGGTTCGAGCCACGACACGCTGGCATGTTCCTTCAATTGGTCGCTATCAACTAGCCGATCGCTCATGGGATCATACTTCAGCCGGGGACAGGGCCCTTCTGGCGGTTCTTTGGCGTAGAAATAGGCCAACGTGCCTCCCGCACGTTTTCTAGTCCGATCCCACCCCAGTCGCTTCATAGTGGCACCTATTTTGTCCTTGTCGGCATCGGTTCGACGGGCTGCATTTCCACGTGGGCGACCCAGCGCTGCCCATAGGTCTTCAGACAGCACCATTCCACTTTTTTCTGCCAAGAGCTCAGTTATTCGTTCTTCAATGTCCGATACAAAACGACGTTTTTCCTGAAGCTTACCTGCTTCACCCCAAAGCTCTTTCGGCAAGGCAAGAGATTCACCAGCTCTATCGTAGTGGCGTGCTTCGGCCCAGAGTTGATCCCGAATCTTGAGCAAACGTGAGAGGTCCGCACGAAGCATCTTAACCGGCCAAAAACGTCGCCCACCGGTGCGGTCATGGAGGTATTTGTCTGCATTGGTAGTGCCAATAAAAATGAAAGCGCGCGGAACATCTTTGGTAATTCGACCGTACGCTGGTCTTGCGCGGTCGCACACAGTACTCATCTGAGCCTTAATATGTTCAACACCTTTTGTGCTTCTCGCTGCCATTTCCGGAATTTCGACCAACCACGCATTTTGGGTCTGTTCAATTATCTCTTTGGGTCCCTGACCAAGTTCAACGCAGTCGGTAAAATGCTTGTCCCCCGCAAGAAGCCTAACAACGGAGCTCTTGCCAACACCTTGAGGAGACTCAAGCACCAACATTTCATCAAACTTACAGCCTGGCTTAAAAATCCGTCGAGATGCAGCGATGAGGGTTTTCCTGCCAAACGCACGGTTCAGTAGAGTGTCTTTGGCTCCGCAGACATCAATTAGCCAGGTGTCGAGCCTAGGCCTACCGTCCCAAGTCAAATTCTCTAAATAGTCACGGACGGGGTGGAACGCTTTTTCTCTAGCTAAGACACCCAACATACGGTGCAAAGCATCAACAGAGATGTTCAACCCGGCCTTATTTGTGTTTGCCCACAGGTCATCAACTATCTCATCGGTCAATTCTTTCACTGGTCCGAACTTACTTTGAACAAATGATTTTCTGGCAAACTCATCATGCGATAACTGAACCCCCAGCCACCTGCAAAACACCTCGACGTTGCGTATGTCATTTGATATCGGACGACCCTGTTTATTCACGACTGGCCAGTCTGGTCCATTGCTCGATAGCAGATCCAACATCGACGGATCATCTGCAAACACCTCGTTCAGGTTTTCAAATTCAAGACCAGGATTCTTACTACCAGGTGCAGACTGCCCGTTGTTGTACGCACTGCGAGAGATGCGACGTAGGTCAGCTTCGCTGAGCGGCGGCGAATTGCGCTGGTTCCAATGCTCATCCAACAAAGCTTCAATCATACCTTCAGACACACCCAGGTCTTTGACCTGGCACGCGAGCTTGTAGGCGTTGTTGTCACGGCCGCCGTCTTGGTGCTCCGCGATACCTTTGGAGGCTTCTAAGAGCGCTTTAGCGTTCGCTAATGCCGAGTCTGTGTCCAGCTCACCAATCGCTGTCATGTCATTGGTAGCAGTCGCGACCTGGTGCACACGAGCAGCCAGGCTCTCTGGGATAGGCGCAACTTCAATGTCGCGTACGACTTTGTAAAGCCTGCCATCAATCACTGAGCCGGGGCCAACGACATAGCCGTTACGGCTGCGCACGTCGATAGCGTCGGACAGAGAGCGCTGACCACAATCGGCACCCTTGTAGTAGTCGTGAAAACCGCCCGTAGGAGTATTTACTCTAAAGGTTTTAGTGAGTGGTCCCAGCGCTAGGAACTCTTCAACACCGTTCTTTTTGTCTTTAACATCAATGTCGATGACGCAGTGGCCAGTTGTAGAGACTCCATAGTTTATGCTCGGTTCAATCTCGAACCACTTCCCGATCTGCCTGCTGTCTTTCGAGGCAATATTAATACCGCCTGCTAACGGCTCTTCCCCAGCAGCGGTGCCTGCTTTGGTGTAGGGCTCTTTGCTATTCGGCTTGAGCGGGAAGACACTAAACCCAAGCTCCGCCATCAACTGCGCATGGTCGAGAGTGCTTGCACCTTTCGGGAAATTCGAGTAGTTTTGTTTTGTCATCTTTAGGTACCTTTCTGTGTATTGAGGCCACGAGCTCGCAACTCGTGGCCTTTTCAATTTAAGACCCCGTTGGAATAGATTTTCGCTGACACCCGAGGGTGCCAACCGATTGCTTGTGCTGATTTAGAAGGTAGGTTTCGGCGCTGACACGCGCATGCCCAGTGATAAAAGGTGGGAAACTACTATAAAAAATTCCCCGAAAATCGGCGAGGTAGTTTTCTTTCCCACCTCTAGCTAAGTCACTGTTTTTGTTAAATTGGCGCAGTCCTGGCGGGATCGCCATTTTTCTGAGAACATATCGGCTTCAAAACCGCCGCGCGCGCACCAACGTATTAGTGCGTCCAAGCATCCTTGCGGCCATAGCGGAAGTTGTCGGCATAGGACTTATTGATTGGCTTGCGCGGTTTGGGTTCTGTAATCGTGTACGCCCATCCCTGCTTGGTCGCAAAAGCAATCGCCGCATCTTTGCTGTCAAAGGTCAAGCGCACTTGCCGTTGCGTATCAGACGAACTGGTCCAGCCCATCAGCGGATCGTTGGCACGTGCTGACGATGGCGCTGCTTCCAGCACCCACTCTTTGGTGTTTGCAGTGCCAGACTGCATCGCAGTTTTTGCGGGCTTGAATATTCGAACAGACATAATGCTGTTTGATCCTGCTGTTTTGAGTGCAGCGGCCTCACGCCATGTGAGGAAATGGTCGGGGCATGGGGATTCGAACTCCAGACCCCCTGCTCCCAAAGCAGGTGCTCTACCAGGCTGAGCTATGCCCCGACGCGACGCTTCTCATGCCGGTTTCAGGCCCCACGGTCAAGGGGGCAGCCTCATTCGTCGGCAAAGAAGGGATGGCGCACTTTGTCACCGGCCTTGAGGCCATAGCGCTCGGCCGCCCCGCCTGCGATTTCCAACACCGCTGCAACCGGACCGTTCGAGGAAATCATGGCTTCGGAATGAGGTTCGGTCTTGTGTTCAATGCGGTGCACGGTGCCATCTGCATTCAAGAACACCATGTCGAGTGGAATGTAGGTATTCTTCATCCACATTGCCACGTCGCGCGGCTTGTCGTGCACAAACAGCATACCGCTGTCCGGCGCCAACTCCGTGCGATACATCAGGCCAAGAGCCTGCGATTCTGGTGTCACGGCGCGCTCAATCTTGAGGCTATGCTCACCTTTGGTGGTGATCAGCGTTAATGGCTCAAACGGGCCCTGCATTTGGGCTGTTGCCTCTTGGCCTTTTGCCTTCGTCGCTGTCTCAGGGTCTGCGGCTGGCTGAAACAGCCACCAGACCAGCGCACCAAGCGCTAACAGGATCGTAAAAAGGGTCGCACGAGCGGCGACCCTTGGATAGTTGTGTTCCATGGTATCCATGGCGGGACCTTAACGGCAGTCTGGCCTAGATCTCAAGGGGCTTTGACAATCAGCCCATCAAAATCACACGTGACAGAGCGTGTTTAGTGCGGCGAAGGAATACCGGTGCCCGGTGCTGGTGACATTCCGTCTGGACGCAGTTCCGCAGCCATACAGCCCTTAGATCCGTTTCCCCAGCGCACCTGCACGGCTTGTCCTGGACGAAGCTCAGTAAAACCAAAGCGGCGCAATGTTTCCATGTGCACGAAGATATCAGGTGTGCCGTCACCGCGGGTCAAGAAGCCAAAGCCACGGACCCGGTTGAACCATTTGACAACGGCGCGTTCCCAATCGCTTTCAGGTTGCACGTGAACGTGTGTGCGTTGTGGCAAAAGCGAAGGATGAATAGCCGTGCTCTCATCCATAGAGATAATGCGAAAGGCCTGCATACCTTTGGGACGGTTAAGCGCCTGACAATGCACACGTGCACCTTCGTAAGCCGTTTGATAGCCGCCCGCCCTCAGGCATGTGACATGCAGCAGCACGTCTGGAAGACCGTTATCTGGAATGATGAACCCATACCCCTTGGAGACATCGAACCACTTAATCGACCCGGCGACCTCGACAACCTCGAGCCCCGCCTCTTCAAGCCGTTCCTTATCAAGCTCTCCAGAAACATCCAACAAAGACGCTTCTAAAGGCAACTTGGAATCCTCCATAACCACCCCACTACAGTTTAAACCAGATACTCAATTTGTCGTGTTGTGAGGCTAGCCACCGCGGCACCCCCAACAGAACGCGAAAACACTGAATGCGAAATTCCCTCGTCAAACAATCGGTGCTGCGTTTCGAGGACGAACATATTCAAATGCGCTGTGCGGGGCCACGATTCTTTTTTGGCCAACCTTCGAAACTCCCGCCGGTGCACCTGCCATCCACAACAACCAACAGCAACTGAAAGACATAAAAATCTGATTCGTAACCACATTTCGAGGTTGGTGGCTCATCCCCAGTTAGTTTTTAACAGCCAATTTCTAGAATAAGTTGGACGCAATACCGCACGGTGATCTGAGCACAAATTGCGCGCAAATCGGAGGCTGCGATTCGCTCACTTTGTTATGATTTTAGAGGCACTTTATTGATGGTGTTAGAACGTGCGATGAGGTGACGAAAAAGTATGTTTTCCAACCTCTATCCACTGCGACTGCGGGCCATTTAACCAACTTAGCGGCACTGCAATCTCTTGACAGCCATGAATGCCCTTTTTGCGGTGTCCAGACCTCAATCGAAAAACTGTATCTTTGACCGCAAAAGTTGCTACGGGCACTTTGTTATGCGCTAGGCGATGCTCCTCCGCCACACCTGTCCTGGCCGGCTCAATTTGAGCCCATCGACGACAACCTTCATCAAACGAGAGCCCTATCTGGTCAAAAGCAGATTTTACGGAAAGCCTTGATCACAGAAGGCCTACCTGTGGTTCTAAATTGGCGCCGAGGGCCCTCAAAGCCACCCCTAAACCCTGAAAATGGGTGCCTGCATCGTCCTGTGTGGAGCAAATTCCGCTGCCATGAGCCAGACCTCTACGAAATTATTCCCCTACCAGACAAAAGGGTATGGTTTTTCTTCTTTCTCTGCCCCTGGAAATGTCATTCCATACTTATTTGTCTCGGCCCCTTTAAGGAAGAACAATTTTTCCCTAAATTCAGATTTGGAGATATTTCATGAGCACCGACGCACGATCATCAACCAGCTCCGCAGAGCTGGCCAAAACACTGGCGAGCACCCTTGAAGGACTTCAAGGCCTGGAGGAGCGAATTACAGCGATCCGGGCGGCCATCCCTGGTCGGATCGTATTCTCGACCTCGCTTGGTATTGAGGACCAGGTCATCCTTGATGCCATCGCATCGAGTGGTGCCGAAATCGATGTTTTGACACTTGATACCGGGCGCCACTTTCCAGAGACATTGGAAACCATCCGCGACAGTGAATTAAAGTACGGGCTGAAGATCCAAGTTGTATCCCCTGACAAAGGTGATGTTGATGGGCTGGTGGCCCGCGATGGCGTTTTTGGCTTTCGCAATGCAGTTGAAAACCGTATCGCCTGCTGTGATGTCCGCAAGGTGCGTCCACTCAACCGCGCCCTTGAAGGGGCCGATGGCTGGATCACCGGCATGCGACGCGCTCAATCACAAGGCCGAGGCGAAACGCCTTTCGCAACTTTTGAAGAGGCGCAGGGTTTGGTGAAAACCAACCCACTCGCAGATTGGTCTCTTGAGCGTGTCGAAGCGGTCGTCAAAACCAAGAGCGTTCCTGTTAATGCCCTGCATGCGCGTGGTTACCCCTCCATTGGGTGTCAGCCGTGCACGCGTGCCATTCAGCCCGGCGAAGATATTCGCGCCGGTCGCTGGTGGTGGGAAAACGAAGATGGAAAAGAATGTGGTCTTCATAATAGACCCAAACCTGTTAGCCAAAAGGAAGACGCATCGTCATGAGCGCCGGCATCTCACATCTTGATCTCCTGGAAGCGGAGAGTATTCACATTTTCCGCGAGGCAGCGGCGCAATTTCGCAAACCTGTCCTCCTTTATTCCATTGGCAAAGACTCAACTGTCTTGTTGCACCTAGCGCGCAAGGCATTTTGGCCAACGAAACTGCCATTTCCTGTGCTGCACATCGATACTAAGTGGAAATTTCGCGACATGATTGCATTTCGCGACAAGACAGCACGCGAATTTGACCTTGATCTGATTGTGCACACCAACCATGCGGGCATGGAAAAAGGCATCAACCCGATTGACTATTCGCCCAGCGTTTATACCGACGTGATGAAGACAACCGCCCTCAAAGCCGCCCTTGATGAAGGCCAATATGATGGCGCTTTTGGCGGAGCGCGTCGCGATGAAGAAGCAAGCCGCGCGAAGGAGCGCGTCTTTTCATTCCGTTCTGAGGGTCACCGATGGGATCCGCGCAAACAACGCCCCGAAATGTGGCGCCTCCTCAACGGCCGTCTTGGCCATGGTGAAACCGTACGCGTGTTTCCACTTTCTAATTGGACGGAACGCGACATTTGGCGCTACATCCTGCGCGAGAAACTAGAGGTCGTTCCACTTTATCTAGCAGCAGAACGTCCAACCGTCGAGCGCGGTGGCCAGTTGCTGGTGCTGGATGATGATCGTATGCCGCTGAAAAAGGGTGAAAAACCTGTCATGCGTTCTGTAAGGTTCCGCACGCTTGGTTGTTGGCCACTCACAGCTGCAGTTGAATCAACAGCAACCGATATGGAAACGGTTGTTGCAGAAACGCTTGGTGCGACCACATCAGAACGCCAAGGCCGCCTTATCGATCACGATCAAGAAGGCGCGATGGAAAAGAAAAAACAAGAAGGTTATTTCTAATGACGGCACTGAAATCCATTGATGTCGGGGCCCTCTCTGATGACGCCGAACAAACAAATGTCAACGACGTACTCGGGCCCGATCTCAACGGCATGTTGCGCATTTTAACGTGTGGCTCAGTTGATGATGGAAAATCAACGTTGATTGGGCGCTTGTTGTGGGACGCGACAGACCTTTACGACGATCAACGCGAAACCATTGAAAAGTCCGGCCGCACAGCTGGCGGCACGGAACACCCTGATTTCTCGTTATTGGTCGATGGCCTTGTCGCCGAGCGCGAACAAGGCATCACAATCGACATTGCGTGGCGTTACGTGGATACCAAAACACGCCGCTTTGTGATCATCGACAGCCCAGGCCATGAGCAATACACGCGCAACATGGCGTCTGGTGCCAGCCACGCTGATCTGGCCATCATGCTGATCGATGCCCGCCATGGCATCAAACGTCAAACCCGTCGCCATGCCGCTATCCTTGATCTGATCGGCGTAAAACGCGTGATCTTGGCCGTCAACAAGATGGATCTTGCGGATTGGTCGGAACAAAAATTCCGCAAGATTGAAAAAGACTTCAAGGCGCTTTGCAAAAGCTTTGGGTTCTGGGAAGCGCTGACAATTCCTGTGTCGGCGGTCACAGGTGATAATGTTGCTCGGCGCTCAACAACCATGGATTGGTACAAAGGCCCGCTCCTTCTCGAACACTTAGAAGAATTGCCAAGCCGCGGTACAGCGCCAACCGGTCCATTCCGCATGCCGGTGCAAACTGTTCTGTTTGATGGTCGTGATTTTCGCGGCTTGGCTGGCACAATTTCAAATGGCTCAGTGCGCGTCGGCGAAACTGTAGTCGACCCCGTCAGCAAGAAAAGTGCACGCGTGCAGCGCATTGCGACGATGGACGGCGACCGGGACGAAGCACATCAAGGCCATGCCGTTGCCATCCAACTTGACAAAGACCTTGATATTGCGCGCGGCGCGGTGCTCGCTCACAATGATGGGTTGCCAACTGTCGCCCGCTCACTCAATGCCAAGATTGTCTGGCTCAACGAAACTTCTTTTGAAGCTAATGGCAGCTACTTGTTACGCACAGCAACTGACCTCGTGCCGATTTCCAACATGGAAATTCGTGCACTGCTTGATCTCGAAACTTTGGAGGGCAAACCCGCCAACACGTGCAACGTCAACGATATCGCATTATGTGAAATTGCCCTTGGCCGACCAACCGCGATCGATACGTTTTCCGGTGCGCAAGAAACCGGTAGCTTCATGCTGGTCGATGCCATCACTGGAGCCTCTGTTGCTGCTGGTGTTGTGACGGAAGCGTCAAACCTTGCGACCGAACAAGCCAGTGACACCTTCACCTTGTCCCGCGCCATGCTGGAACGGGGCCTGTGCGCGGATATTATGGCCGCAGGTGGCAGCGAAGCCGAATTTAGCCGCCGCGCCAACGAAGTTGCGCTGATTTTGCGGGCAGCAGGCGTCAAAGTCGAGGTCGAAAGCCCCCCTGATTACCAAATTTAGACCCTCGTCAAGTCTGGCGAAATTGTAAAACCCTGTTTAGGCTTTGCTGTTCGGCTGTTTGTTTGCTGATTTCATCAAGCCGAGAGCAACTGTACTGAGAACAAAAACCGACTGAGATCTCACATTTATTGAGATGATCCTTGATATTGAAGAAGAGACGCCGACCGAATGGAAGTCCTATTAAGCAACCCACTCATTGTATTGATCGGCGGTGGATTTATCGTTGGCTTTTTGATTGGTGTCACCGGTGTTGGCGCTGGCTCGCTGACAACGCCGTTGTTAATCTCAGGCGTTGGCGTTCACCCCACCGTTGCAGTTGGCACAGACCTTCTGTTTGCCGCCATTACAAAAGCAAGTGCCGCTTGGCGCCACCAAAAACTTGGCAATGTGGAATGGGGTATTCTTAAGTGGTTGGCGATGGGCAGTTTGCCTGGAGCCGGTGTTGTGCTCGGCTGGCTCTATCTTGCCGAACCCAATACCGATGTGTTGGCCGACTATATTCGTCAGGTCCTGGCGGTAGCCCTCATTGTGTCAGCAATCGCAATCGTATTGCATGTGATCTTTAAAGACCGCACACCGCATACGGCTGATCCTGTTGATGTCCGCAAACTGCCAACCATGTGTTATGGCGCCATTCTCGGTAGCCTCGTTGCTCTGACGTCCGTTGGTGCAGGCGCCATTGGTGTTGCAGTCCTTGCCGGGCTTTATCCGTTGTTGCTCGCACGCCGTGTTGTCGGCACCGACATTGTTCACGCCGTCCCACTAACAATGATGGCGGGTCTCGGCCATGCCGGTCTCGGCAACATTGATGTCAATGTATTGCTTGGCCTTCTCATCGGATCCGTTCCAGGCATTGCACTTGGATCGCGCGTCACCGGATTTTTACCGGATTGGTTGCTGCGCGTTCTGCTGGCAATCGTGCTGAGCTACGCTGCCTATTTGCTCTATCAGCAAAATTATCTGCATTAACGCGGCACGCCTCATCTGACGTTTGCGCAGACTAAAACCCGCTGCCCGGTTGGTCGAGGTATGCGACCTCAGCCTCAGTCGAAGTGCGCCCAAGCACACGATTGCGGTGCGGAAACCGACCAAACCGGTCAATCACCTGCTTATGGCGGCGCGCAAAATCCAACGCCCCATCAAGACCAAGCGCCTCATAAAGTGCAATTGAACGCGCCTGGACATCTGCATCTTCGCTATGCTGGAAGGGCATATAAAGGAATTGGCACTCGCGTGCGGAAAGTTCATTATCAAGCCGTTTAGCAATCGCTTCTTCAGCCAAACGCAACGCAACATCATCGCTTGCAAACGCACGCGGCGTATCGCGAAACATATTGCGTGGAAATTGGTCAAGCACAATAAT
Source organism: Hyphomicrobiaceae bacterium (assembly GCA_021775735.1). Taxonomy (GTDB): domain Bacteria; phylum Pseudomonadota; class Alphaproteobacteria; order Rhizobiales; family Hyphomicrobiaceae; genus JAHZKN01. The sequence goes on along the minus strand of JAJFHG010000014.1, from coordinate 36,225 downwards.
CAACGCAAGCGTGTCTGCGGCGGTTGTTGCGCGCAATTGATCGCTGGCGGCGATCAGGCTTTCAAACAGCGGTTGGTAGATTGCAGTGATTTTCTGGTCAAGCACCACGTCTTTGATGAACCAGACCTCTGGTCCCAACGTTTCAAACCAAAATGCTCTGACCTGTGAGGGCCAACTTGGATCACTTGAATTTACCGACGGGATATCTGCCATTGTGCGCGCTCTAAAAACGAGAGCAACCGTCGTTTGAGAAAACGTCGATCAGTCGCTCTACGACTTTTAACGCGAACAAATTATCCACCTTAACACCGACTAACTTCAAGGCGGTTTGATCTAGTCATTCACGCGTTTTACATCTTTGTGGAACTGGTTGCTGACTTCGGTCGCCGCAACAACACGTGCGCGGATGACAAAATCTCCAAAACGCTCACCCTCGTTTCGCTCTTTGGCGTACTGCGTGATCAAAGGCTTCAACAGATCCAGGGCCTGGTCTTCACTTACGTCTTGCGCATAGAGCTTAGAAAGACGTGACCCTTCAAATGCCGCACCAAGATAGAGGTTGTAGAGACCCGGGTTGCGACCCACAAAGCCAATCTCAGCGAGGTAAGGGCGCGCGCAGCCGTTGGGGCACCCGGTCATGCGCACGACAATCGCATCGTCGCGCAAGCCTTCTGCTTCTAACGTCTCTTCAAGTTTGGTTATAAGACCTGGCAACGCACGTTCGCTTTCTGCCAGCGCCAAACCGCATGTCGGCAGCGCAACACACGCCATTGAGTTCGCGCGCATCGCCGAGGTGGCCCCCAGTGCCACACCGTGTGACTTCAAAATCTTTTCTATTTTGTTTTTGGATTTGGCAGGAATATTGGCAATCACAAGGTTTTGGTTGCCCGTCAGCACAAAGTCGGCGACGCCAAGCTCAGCAATTTCGCGAAGCGCCGACCGCAAGCTCCAACCAGACACATCTTTGATCCGACCATTTTCAACAAACAGCGTTAGGTGCCACTTCTTATCTGTGCCCTGTCGCCAACCCATCGTATCTCCGTTATGGGTGAGCTTGAACGGCTTGGGCTTGCCGAACTTTGCGCCTAAACGTTTTTCAACTTCTTTCCGGAAGGCATTAAGACCGCGATCTTCAATAGTATATTTCAAACGCGCGCGCTTACGGTCCTCGCGATTACCCCAATCACGCTGCGTGGTCATAATATTCTCTGCCACTGCGACAGCTTGATCTGGGTTACAAAAACCGAGCAGGTCGGCAGTACGTGGGAAAGTATCTTCATCACCGTGGGTCATTCCCATGCCTCCACCCACAGTTACGTTATAGCCAACGATCTTACCTTTTTCGACAATCGCGATGTACCCCACGCAATGGGCAAAAATATCAGCGTCATTATCGGGTGGCACCACCAGAACAATCTTAAATTTGCGCGGCAGGTAGTGTTCGCCGTAGAGCGGTTCGCTGTCTTTTTTTGCCTTCCCACCTTCATCAACGACCTTTTCGCCATCGAGCCAAATCTCATGATAGGCTGATGTTTTGGGCAGCAAATGTTCAGAGATCACGCGCGATAAGTCAGCAACCTCTGCATGCACCGGAGACAAAAACGGATTAGCTGACGACATAATGTTGCGATTAACGTCACCACACGCTGCAATCGTATCCAGGCAGGCATCATTGATGGCCTGCATCGCGCGCTTCAAGTTGGACTTGATAATCCCATGATATTGGAATGTGGCACGTGTCGTAATGCGCAGAGTGCCGTTTGCTTGATGCTCTGCAATATCGTCAAGCTTCAACCATTGCTGCGATGAGACCACACCACCTGGCAATCTTAGCCGGATCATAAACGAAAACGCTTTTTCAAGTTTCTTCTTGGCACGTTCCGGCCTGATATCGCGGTCATCTTGCATGTAAGAGCCGTGAAATTTCAAAAGCTGCGTATCATCATCAGCAATTGCGCCCGTTTCAACCTGGGTTAAACCTTCCCCAATCGTGCCGCGTAGATAACGACTTTTTTCTTTGATGCGTTCGTTGGGCGAGCGTTTGTCTGCCATTCTAATTTGCCTTTAGTGGGTGCTACTCCAGCACCGCGTTACACTGTGTGTATATGTGTCTTCTTCAACGATCTAATAAACGTCACGTTGATAGCGGCCAGCTTTACTCAACTCTTTCAGTTGAACGCGGGCCTTGTCTTCATCGCCACCAGCATCTTCCGCTAAAATACGAACCAAGGTCTGGTCGACATCTTTGGCCATGTGTTTTTCATCGCCGCAGACATAAATGTGTGCGCCCTCATCAATCCATTTGCGCACATCATCCTTGGCCTGCCAAAGACGATCTTGAACATAAATTTTTTCAGGTTGATCGCGTGAGAACGCAACATCGATCCGGTTCAGGATGCCGTCCTCGATATAGTCCTGCCATTCAAGCTGGTAGAGAAAATCATGTGTGTAGTTGCGCTCACCAAAAATCAGCCAGTTTTTTCCTGTTGCACCTGTTTCCATGCGTTCTTCAACGAAACCACGGTAGGGCGCTACACCGGTACCAGCACCAATCATAATCATTGGATGGCTAGGATCATCCGGCACGTCGAAGTGGCGATTGGGCTTGACATAAATCTTTGCCGTATCGCCAACTTTACGACGGTCGGCAAAAAACGTTGACGCGACACCGCCATGCCTTCGACCATGAGCATCCCAACGCACAGCACCTACCAATAAGTGCGCTTCACCGTCGTGCGCCTTCAAGCTTGAGGCCACTGAGTAAAGCCGACCTGGCAGCGGTCGCAGCAGGCTCAACAATTGGTCTTTGTCGAGTGTTGCGGGGTGGTCTTTAAAAAGGTCGATGAGTTGGCGGTCATCTGTGTATTTTGCAAGAGCTTCAGGCTCCGCCAGCGCCACAACTTTGGGGCTGGCAATCATGTCACCATACTTCAACAGGACGGGACGACTGAGCGTTGTGATGTCATGCTTGGAAATCAGCTCATCACGAAGTGCATCATCCCCAGCAAGCCCGACACTTTCGAGAAGTTGCTCTGCAACAGCCTGATCATTGCTTGGCAGCACACCAATGGCATCGCCGGGCTTATAAACAAACTGCGGATCATCAAACGCCAGTTCGACATGCCATGTCTCCTGACTTGACCCTGACCCATTGAGATTAATGAGCTCTGAGATTTCCGCTTCGAGCGGGCGATCCTCGTCATAAACCGGTTCACCGTCTTCATCTACACCAAAAGCGCCGGAAAAATCGACGTGAACCACCGTGTCTGGCGTGCCTGCATCAGCTGGCGCCAGAACAGATATTGTTTTTTCCGTCCAACTTGCAGCTTGTTTCTTAAAATCAAGGTCGAGGTCAACACGGTCTGCAACACGGTCCGCACCCAGTGCCTCAAAGCGCTCATCAAATTCACGACCGGTTTGGCAGAAGTTTACATAAGCCGTATCGCCCAGCGCTAACACGGCAAACTTCACGCCTTCCAAGCGTGGGGCGTCGTTGCCCATAACTGCATTGTAAAAATCGGCCGCGCGCTCAGGTGGATCCCCCTCGCCGTACGTTGCAACAAACGCGAGAATGTTTTTTGCCTTCGACAGCAGTGCAAGATCTGCATCCGCCATATCGTAAACGCGAGCGTCAAAGTTCTGCTTAGAGGCAAGTTTCTTGGCTCTTAGGGCGAGCGTTTCTGTGTTGCCTGACTCTGTTGCATACAAAATGGTGAGCGGTGTTTTGGGGCCTTTAGCGGTTGCGGGCGCTGCACCGGCGCCCTGGCCAGAAGCGTCAAGGCCAGCCAAAAAGCCAGACAGCCAACTGCGTTGAAGCGGCGTTGTCCGTTGCACCAAACCATTCAGGGTTTGAATGTCTTCAGCGGTAAACGGCGCATTTTTGGGCAATAGTGGGGCGGCAGTCACGAGCGTCTCCTCGACGAAGTGGTCATGGGCTGTGTTTTGATCTAAGTCAGCGTTCTGGTTTTGACACCATCACGCGCGCGCGTCACGGCACAATCTGCATCATCTAACGTTTGTTGAGTGTTACTTGCATTTTTCGATGCTTGAAATACCTCGACACCGTCTGGTGGAGTGAGGTTAGCGTCTTGCCAATCAAGCCCAACAAATATGATGGCTGGGCCCTTGAATCCAAGCCTAGCAATGGCGGTTTCAAGATCACCAAGTGTGGTTTGAACGGTGCGTTGCTCAGGTCTCGTGCCATTCTCGACAATGACCACAACACGGGCCTTTGGAGCCCCTTCAGCCATTAAGCATGACGCAAGGTGACCGGCGCCCGCGACGCCCATATAGATGGCAAAAGCCTGGCCCTCTTGTGCCAGTGCGTGCCAATGAAGATCAACATCACCATTCGCTGTCGCGCCTGTCAGAACGGAGAACTGGCGCACTTTTTGGCGTAGCGTAACTGGCAATCCAATGTTTGCTGCACAGGCATGGGCAGCCGTGACGCCCGGGATAATGTCAACGGAAATGCCAGCCGCGCGTAAAACGCTCACCTCTTCTGCAAGGCGTCCAAAAATGCCAGGGTCGCCACCTTTAAGGCGTGCAACGCGACGCCCTTTCAGGGCCTCGCGCACCAGGATGCGATTGATCTCATCTTGGCTGATGGAAGCCTGATAGGGTGTCTTGCCAACTTCAATATGGTGCGCGTCAGGACGCGCAAGGGCAATGATTTCAGCGGGAACCAAGCGGTCAGTCACGATGACGTCGGCAGCAGTCAGGCATTTAACAGCCTTAATCGTCAGCAGATCTGGATCCCCAGGGCCACAACCAATCAGATCGACATGACCAACTCCACTATGGGCACCTGGTCCTAAATTTCGCGACATCGACTTCTGAAGCTCCACATCTACCGCCACATGGCTCCCTGCAATCAAGGTCCCACCACCTGCACATCCGTTCGGCCAGAATGACCGTGGCGTCCACCAATTTTTGCGCCCGCCAAAGTTCCGGCCCAAGCCCTACAAAACCGGGCGTATGACAACAGAATTTTGATGGATTATCGCATAACCGTGCTGTCGGGGCAGTGCAACACGCGTTAGCACACGCAGTGCCCCCTTTGATCGACACCACACTACACGAAATTAGAATAATCTTCCATTAAGATCATAGTATGCCGATTATAAAAGAATTCATTTTCTTATATTGAAATTTAGACAGAATATTTTTGCGTCTAGCGTCCAGGATAACCGCCAAACCACTACGAAAGGGCGCACGCGGCATTCATGTTTTTAAAGCATTCATGGCGCAGATCCCAAAAGCGCGCCACGCGAGCCCACACGAACGTTGGAGTTAGCATCTCGCGTTGGTGACATCTCACAAGCCCGAGGTCTTTGCTCCCTGGAGTGTCTCCACCGGCAGGTTGCTACGGAGGCAAATTCGTTATGGTTGGTCTTAGACGAGGTCCACGTGCGAGATATGCGAGGCTTAAAAAAATATGATTTAGATTACGCACCTTCCACACAAACTCGTGACAGACAATTGACTTGCTTTCAGCGCGCGAGACGTGGTTCTTAACGCTCAAGTTGAAGTGAGACGTGTCTTCGGCGAGAGACCTCACACAACTCAGACATATGAACGACTAAAAAAATTCTTGGAGGAGATCAAAATGAAAACCTGGACAAAACCTGCCGTTCGCGAACAAGAAGTTGGCCTGGAAGTCACCAGCTATCTGCCAGCTGAAATCGACGTCATCTAGGATACGTAACGCTTCGTTGCGTTATTAAGTATTCTTTGCGCGGTGGCCGATCCAACGGCCACCGTTGTCGTACCGGGTGTCGGCGCACCCCAACGAAGAAGACCAAAATGATCATCAAGATTTTAGGGGCCTCCGCAGGAGGTGGCTTCCCGCAGTGGAATTGCAACTGCAAAAACTGCGCCAATGTGAGAGCAGGAAAACCAGGTTTTACAGCTCGCACACAGTCGTCTCTGGCAATTAGCGCTGACGGTAAAGCGTGGGTACTGCTCAACACCTCGCCCGACCTCAGGCAACAGATCAACGACAATCCAGAACTTGGTGCCCGAGCTGAAGACGGCCATCGCAATACGCCGATTAAGGCCGCAATCCTTACCAACGGTGATGTTGATCACGTCGTCGGTCTCGTCAATTTGCGTGAAGCACAACCGCTCAAGGTGTACGGGTCATCGCGTGTCCTCGACACGCTTGCCGACAACTCAATTTTCAATGTTCTCAATCTAGATAACGTTGAACGGCGTGAGTTAACGATGGACACGCCAACTGAAATTGAAGGCGTGGACGGGTCAACCGGTATTACCATTGAAGCCTTTGATGTTCCTGGAAAGGTGGCTCTGTATCTTGAAAAGAAAGATGCAGGTCCCAGCTTCGGCACCCAAAAAGGCGATACAATTGGGCTCAAAATTTCATCAAGCGCGGGCAAAACATTTTTCTACGTCCCTGGCTGCGCCGAGATAGACCCACCCCTTGCAGCCCGCATTAAAGGTGCCGCTCTTATTTTCTTTGATGGTACGCTTTACACAAACGAAGAGATGTTGAAACAGGGCCTTATGCCAAAAACTGGTGAACGTATGGGACATATGTCAATGTCCGGCCCAGATGGTTCAATAGCTGCTTTTTCTGATCTTGATGTCGCACGTCGTGTTTATGTGCACATCAACAATTCAAACCCGGTGTTAGATGAGAATTCTGAGGCGCGTAAGGCTGTGGAAGCTGCAGGCTGGGATGTTGGATATGATGGCATGGAGATAAACCTGTGAACGAGATGTCAAAACCCAAAACCGATAACGCTCCGATGATGAGCGTCGAAGACTTTGAAGCCGCGATCCGCGCTGTTGGAGCTGAGCGCTACCACGACAAGCATCCCTTTCATCATCTACTTCACGGTGGCAAACTCAACAAAGGGCAGGTGCAGGCTTGGGCTTTAAACCGCTATTGTTATCAAGCTGGCGTGCCGCGCAAGGACGCCGCTTTGATTTCCCGCCTGCATGATCGTGAGTTGCGCCGCGAGTGGCTGCACCGCATTCATGACCATGATGGTCTGCCACCAGAAGAGCCAGGCGGCATTGAGCGCTGGATGATCCTAACCGATGGCCTTGGTCTGGATCGCGACTATGTCTGCTCTCGCGAGGGGGCATTGCCTGCTACTAAATTTGCCGTTGAGGCATATGTGCATTTTGTACGTGAACAACCACTTACAATTGCGATTGCCTCATCGCTGACGGAGTTGTTCGCGCCCAAAATTCACAAAGAGCGTATCGCGGGCATGCTGGAGAACTATCCTGACTATATCGATGATAAGGTCATGGCTTACTTTAAGCGCCGGCTCACCCAAGCTCCGCGAGATGCCACCTTCGCCTTGAATTATGTGTTGCAAAACGCTGCAAATCGCGCGGAACAAGATGCCTGTGTTGCAGCGGTAGAATTCAAATGCAATGTGCTTTGGGCTCAATTGGACGCGCTGTTTCACGCCTACTATGAACCTGGAAATGTTCCACCTGGCGCCTTTAAACCGGAGGACGTTTAAGTGTCAGACGCTGCCCCTCGCCAACGCGTCATCATTGACGCAAACTCAAAGCTCATCATGCCGCGTCACATCAAGATGCGTCATGATACCGAACGTGGTCGGTGGATCATTCTGGCCCCTGAACGTCTGTTTGATCCTGATGACGTTGCTGTCGAAGTTTTGAAACTTTGTGATGGCGATCGCAGCGTCAAAGACATCGTCACAATGATGGCTAAAGAGTACAATGCACCGGAAGGTGAAATTAGCATTGATATCATCACTATGCTGCAAGATTTATCAGACAAGGGTGTCGTAGTTGCCCAATAAAGGTACTGCACACATTACGCTTGTGTCCTGTCACCGGCCTGCGGCCGGGTGAGAATTGAACTTAAGGTGCCCGGTGTTGGGTACCAGGAGCCCAAAGATGGATGAACAAACTCCAAAGCACGTCTCTGAAAGCGGAATGCCAGTTGGTGCCCGTGAAACTGATGACGCGCCAGTTGAAAATCAGGCCAATGAAGAGGAAGCCTGCGCGCGTGCACCCATTGGCATGCTGTGTGAACTCACCCACCGCTGCCCGTTACAATGTCCGTATTGTTCCAATCCCCTTGACCTGGAACGTGCCAACACGGAAATGACCACTGAGCAATGGCAGGATCTCATGCGCCAAGCCGCCGACCTGGGTGTGTTGCAGATCCATTTATCAGGTGGTGAACCAGCGGCGCGCAAAGACCTTGAAGACATCGTCAAGGTCGCTGCCGAAGTTGGGCTCTACACCAACTTGATCACGGCCGCGGTGACGTTAACCCGGGAGCGGGTTGAAAAACTGCGCGACCTCGGCCTCGACCATGTTCAAATCTCAATCCAGGATGTTGAGCCTGGCAATGCGGACAAGATTTCAGGTTACAAAAACGGCCTGGAGAAAAAGATCGAAGTTGCTAAGTGGGTCAAAGAGCTCGGCATGCCCTTGACGATCAATGCGCCGATCCACCGCCACAACATTAAAAGCGTTCCAAAGATGATCGACTTTGCTGTCGAGTTGGGCGCTGGCCGCATTGAGATCGCGCATGTTCAATATTATGCCTGGGCCCTGCTCAACCGCGCCGCCCTGATGCCAACACGTGAAGGCTTCAATGAAGCTGCCAAATATGTCGAAGCGGCGCGCGAACGTCTCAAAGGCATTCTTGTTATTGATGCCGTGGTGCCAGATTATTACGCCAAGTATCCAAAACCCTGCATGGGGGGCTGGGGCCGTGGCATTGTCAACATCACACCGCAAGGGCGCGTGTTGCCATGCCATGCTGCTGAATCGATCAAAGGCATGGAATTCGACAACATCAAAGATAAGAAACTTGCCGAAATTTGGCTTAACGGCGACGCCTTCAACAAATACCGTGGCACCAGCTGGATGAAAGAACCCTGCCGGTCATGCGATCGCAAAGAAGTTGATTATGGCGGCTGTCGTTGCCAAGCCTTTGCGTTAACGGGTGATGCCACCAACACCGATCCAGCCTGCTCGCTCTCCTCGCTCCACGAAGAATGGGCCAATGTGGCTGAAAAAGAGAGCCACGCACCATCTACGGACTTCGTCTATCGACGTGTGGGGGGCGCTAAGAAAGCCGACACCAATCCAGCTTAGCGTTTTTAAAACACCGATTTTCAGCAATCATCATTGTTGCACCGCGAAAAACATAAAGTGTTTTCGCGGTGCGGCAATGTGTTCACAGCACATTCAGGGCGAATTCGCCATAATATGGCGCTAGAGTCTGATGGGATGCACGGCTCGTCGCTCGCAATAGAAACTTCGGAGGAATTGGTTTTATGAAGAAATGGCTTCTGGCTGCTGGTCTTGCCCTCATCGCCCCAACACTTGCACTAGCTGAAGGCGATGCTGCAAAAGGCAAAAAGAAATTTATCAAGTGCAAGGCCTGCCACCAAGTTGGTCCTGCCGCAAAGAATACACTTGGTCCACATCTCAATGGCATCTTAGGCCGCAAAGCGGGCAGTGTTGAAGGGTACGAATACTCAGAGCCAATGAAAGCTTCTGGTATCGAATGGACCCAAGAGAACCTAACCAAGTGGATTAGCAAAGTTAAAGTTGATGGCAAGAAAAAGCCTGGCAGTAAAATTATGGTCCCTGGCACCAAAATGCTATTCCCAGGCGTGAGCGACAAACAAGCTGCCAACATTGTTGCTTATCTGATGACCTTGAAATAGTCAGGTTCTTTGATGCGCTCAGCGCAAGATATTCAAGCCGCGGGCCTTTATACGGTCCGCGGTTTTTTATTTGGCTTTTTCTGATGTTTTAAACGGATCGAGTTCAAGGATACCGCTTGTGTCGATTTCCTGCACCCATGCACAAACTGCCTTGCCTTTAATGACGAGTTTTGGAGCAATGTCATTGAGGGGAACCAATACAAACGCGCGCTCCGTGATCCGTGGATGCGGTAACGTCAGTTCCGCATCTGATTGGGCGATATCCTTATAAACAAGAACATCAAGATCAATCACCCGCGGGCCCCAGCGCTTTTCACGCACACGTCCCAACTCATTTTCAATGTCTTGGCAGAAATGAAGCAACTCCAGAGGGCTTAACGTTGTGGCAACACCTAAGCAGGCATTGACGAACCAATCTTGGTCTTCCTCCCCCCAAGCATCCGTTCGATAAAGATTGGATCGGTTTAGAACATCAATTTCGCCATGCGCTTCGAGCAGCGCGGTCGCACGACCAAGAGCCCCGATCTTGTCGCCCATATTGGAGCCAAGTGCGATGATGGCATCAAACGATCTCGTCATAATATCCGCCACACAACCACAACCGACCCGTTAATCATACTTAATGTAGGCAAAACGCTGATCTGTTTCAGGCGTCCCCTCAAGAGTGGTATCCTCTTTGCCGGGCTGCCACTGCACAACCTGTTCGATCTTTTTTGCAAGAGTTAGGTCTTTTTCTGTAATGCCTTTGGCCGAATGGGTCATCAGGCGGACTTCAACCCATGCATATGACGCTGTGATATCTGGATGGTGCCAAGCAGCTTCTGAGAGATGCCCGACCGTTGCAATCACCATCAAGGTTCCTTTCCAGCCATGGGTCTTGTAAGTTCGCCGGATCCAACCATCTTCCAATCGCCAGTTTGGCAGGTTGTCGTGCAACCAAGATGTTACCTCTGCCTCAGACAGGGCGGTCTCAGCGGTGTCAGACATATTGATCTCTCCTCACGCTTAGGTGACAGTGCACCCCTCGAGCCGACCCTACTGCCATCACAGCATTAAACGCAATTGGCAGCAGCTCAAACGTTAAGGACGAACACCCGTTGCCACATCACAAACCTGCAGCCGCAGAAAAAAGCCGCGTTCTCGCACCGGCGCGGTTACATTTGGGATTTCTGGATCCAGATGGTGCCCTTGGTCGACGTTTTGGCAGCGTTGGCCTTGCGATCTCAAATCCAGCAACAGAAATTGAAATCGTCAGGACTGACAAAACCGCAATCTCAGGTCACGAGCAACACCGGGCCCAGGAGTTACTGACAAACTTTCAAACAACGCTCGGCATCAAGGGCCATTATAACGTTGCCATAAAAAGCGCCATACCGGCACATGCTGGCTTAGGGTCGGGCACACAGTTGGCGCTCGCTCTTGGTGCAGGGTTACAAGCTTTAGCAGGCCAACCTGTTGTCCCCGGGGACCTTGGCGCGCTCGTCAGCCGTGGTGCGCGCTCAGCCATTGGCATTGCATCGTTTGAAAATGGTGGCTTTATTATTGACGGTGGCAAAGGTGATGCGGATCGCCCACCGCCTGTTGTAGCGCGCGCTGAAATCCCAGACCAATGGCGCATCGTGTTGGCTCTCGACACACGCGCCCAAGGCATTCATGGCAAACGGGAGCGTGAAGCCTTTTCAAAGCTTGAGCCACTTTCAAAGGCGACGTCTGCACATCTCTGTCACGTTACGATGATGCAGATGTTGCCAGCGCTGCATGATCAGGACCTAACGTCCTTCGGTGCGGCGGTCTCAGAAATGCAGGCGATCATCGGCAACTATTTTGCTCCGGCACAGGGTGGCAGCGCATTTTCGAGCCCGGAGATCGAAAAAATCGTCCAAAAAATGGGACACCTGGGCGGCCAAGGCCTGGGGCAAAGCTCGTGGGGCCCGACCGGATTTGCCTTCCTGGATAGTCCAGATGCGGCTGAACGTCTCTATGCGACTTTGGTAGAAGAGGCTAAGGCATCAGGACTGGAACTCCTGGTCGTTTCAGGGCGCAACCACGGCGCACAGATCGACCTGGGTTAGGCCTCACCACCACCACCTTCACGATGGGAGCAAAGAAAAGAATGAGCGATGCGCGTCCAATCCTGCATATGCTGGAACCAAATAAACACGTGAGCCCATTTGATGTAAATATGGCGGCTGACGCAGGCTACAAAACAATTGTACCGTACACCAACGTATCACTCGATGAAGTCCGCCCACTCGTACAGGACGCTATTTTCTCACGTCCACCTGACTATGGTGTGCGCACCGGTTTCTTCTTTGGCGGCAAAGACGCAATCCTGGCTCTTGATATGATCAAAGCAGCCCAGGATGCCTTGGTACCCCCATTCCAACTGTCAACATTCGCTGACCCTGCCGGATCATTCACAACCGCTGCTGGCATGGTTGCCCTTGTTGAACAAGTTCTGAAACAAAAGCTGGGCCGAAGCTTAAAGGGAACCAAGGTCGCCATCTTTGGTGCAACCGGCGTTGTTGGTTTTGCTTCGTCAATTATCTCAGCTTTAGAAGGCGCAGACGTTCAACTCGTCGCCCATCGCGGTGTTGACCGGGTTATCAAGGCGGCGGCCGTTTCAAAAGAACGTTTTGGCGTTGATCTTGAACCCGTTGCTGGTGAGACACCGGAACAGAAAGCCGACATCATTGCAAACGCTGAAATTATTTACGCAGCCGCTGCAGCTGGTGTCCAAGTCGTGTCAAAAGAAGATAAAGAACGCGCCAAGAAGCTTCTGGTTGTGGCCGACGTTAATGCCGTGCCACCACCGGGCGTTGAAGGCATGGAATTATTTATGAATGGCGAACAAATTCCAGGCTGTGATGCGTTGGGCGTTGGCCCTCTTGCCATTGGCGATGTGAAATACAAAACACAGTCTGGTCTTCTAAAACAGATGATCAACGCCACAGAAGCTCAGCATTATGACTTCCGCGATGCGTTTAAAACTGCCCGAGGACTTATCAGTTAAGGTTTTAGCGTGTGGCTGAGGAACCCATCCTCATTACCGCCCTTTCAGGGCGCGCACTAGCAACATCGGCCAAGCGGGCGGGATATCGCCCGCTGGTCGTTGATTGTTTTGGCGACCAAGACCTTGCCTGCAACCTTGGTGACAACATTTGTCTTCCAGCACACATGCGTGTTGGTTTGCGTTCCAAATCCTTGATCGATGCCTTGCACGTCCTACAATCCAAGTGCGATCAGCCCGTGAAAGGTCTCGTCCTCGGTAGCGGTTTTGAAGACAGGACACATCTTATCAGAAAGCTTGGCAAACAGTTTCCGCTGCTTGGGCCGGACGCGGATACGATCGCAGCGCTTAAAGACCCGGTTGTCTTTTTTGATCTGCTCGACAAACTTGCCATTACCCATCCAGAAATCAGGGTGAACGCGCCTGCAGATCCTAAGGGTTGGCTAAGAAAACGTATTGGTGGCAGCGGCGGCCTACATATCAAGGTCTGCACAAACGCGACCAAAGCAACGTCCAAAACCTACTTTCAACGCCACATCGCAGGTCAAGCTGTTTCAGTTCTCGCAATTGTTGGCAAAGGTGGCACGGCATTCGCACTTTCCAAACAATGGCCATCACCAACGCCTGCTACACCGTTTCGCTATGGCGGCGCGGTCAGTCATATTGAGCTGCCACCTGCTCAAGAAACAGCCATCCTGGAAGCCGCATTGGCAATAACAGAAGCCGCCGACCTCAAAGGGCTTATCTCAATTGATTTCATCATCAACGCGGATGGCGTGTTCTGTCTTGAAATAAATCCACGTCCCGGCGCGACCCTTGATGTTCATGATGATCATAAGGGCACATTGTTCAAAGCACACATCATTGCCTGTGAAGGTGGGGATCCCGCCGCTTATTTGCAGGATAATTGGTCCTCGGCCACGGCCAAAGCCTGCTCGGTTTTGTATGCCGATCAGGGGCCTATCGAGATCCACACCGAAGTGTGGCCTAAGTGGGCAGGTGATCGTCCGCTCAAAGGTACAAACGTTGCGCGCAGTCAGCCGTTGGCCAGCGTGCATGCGGATGGCCCCTCGCCACAAGACGCTGAAGAATTATGCATCGCGCGCCTCGCGAGCCTTAAAAAGATGCTGTATGACAGCTCCATTGAGAAGGACCAATCGATATGACAGCAACACTTGGCACAAGCCCCTCCGTTTCCGCAGGAGCGGCAAAATTGGTCGACAACCTCGCAGCCAATGCGCGCGAATTGCGTTGCGATGTAGCCAGCGGTGACGCTGGCGAACGTCAGATTGATCTTGGGGCTAATTGCACAGGAAGCCTAGAAGCAGGACGTCAGTTGGGCGAAATTTGCATGGGTGGACTTGGCACTGTTGCACTCACATCCAACAGTGGTCTCGAACGGTGGCCACTTGGTGTCATGGTTCATTCCACAAACCCAGTTGTGGCGTGTCTTGCCAGCCAGTACGCCGGTTGGACCATCTCGGAAGAAGACAGCGGCTTTTTTGCACTTGGTTCAGGCCCAGCGCGTGCGTTGTCCCGCGTTGAAGAGCTTTATAAAGAACTTAACTATGTCGATCATCATGACAAAGCCTCGTTAGTGATTGAGGGCGACAAAGCTCCGCCCGCATCCGTTGTAAAAACAGTTGCAGACGCCTGTAAAGTCAACGCCCGTGATTTAACAATCCTCTACGCCCCAACCAGTAGCCTCGCTGGCACGGTACAAATTGCAGCCCGCGTTCTGGAGGTTGGGCTTCATAAAGCTCATGAACTGCACTTTGACCTCAATAACATTCTTGATGGGTATGGTGTTGCCCCGATCGCGCCACCGGCTCCTGACTTTGTCAAAGCCATGGGACGCACCAACGATGCCATCATCTATGGCGGTCGGGTGCAATTGTTTGTGAAAGGCTCTGATGCAGAAGCCCAAAAGTTGGCCAATGAGCTCCCATCATCTGGCTCTGAGGCCTATGGCAAGCCATTTGCTGAGATTTTTGCAGCAGTCGAAGGTGACTTTTACAAAATCGACGGCATGTTATTTAGCCCAGCCGTCGTAACCGTTTCAAATGTTGAGACTGGATCCTCCTTCCACGCTGGCAAACTTGCACCTGACATTGTCGATGCCAGCTTCGCGTGATCCCAAGAGCTCATCTCCAAAACGCCTGGTCTTATTTGTTGAAGACGGGGGCGGTGATTGGCATGCCCGCCAACTTGTAGCTGCGTTTGAACAGCGTGGCGCAGAGGTCGTTACCACGACCCTGAAAGCATGCGCGTTCGATACGTCTTGCCCATACGGTCTTGACATCCCAGGCTTTGATCAGCAATTGCCCGATGCAGCATTTGTGCGTGCCATCTCAACGGGCAGCCTAGAACAGATCACGTTTCGGCTTGGCATTTTACATGCTTTGAGAGAAAGCGGTGTGATGGTTTGGAACGATGCGCGCACGATTGAACGCTGCGTCGACAAGTCAACAGCTACGTTTCTATTTCAAAAGGCAGGCCTGCCCGTACCAACAACGCGCGTTATTGAGGGCCACGCCCGCGCGAACAAAGAAGCGCATCAAATAGATCGCCCCTTGGTCGTCAAGCCATTGTTTGGCAGCCAGGGAAACGGGGTTATGCGCGCCGACACTGCCGCCGACTTGCCGCCACCAGATACCGTCGGTGATGTCTACTATCTGCAGCATTATTTACGCGATGACAAAGCCGACACGTTTGCAGATATCCGCGTCTTCGTGTGCAACGGGCAGGTGCTTGCCGCCATGTCCCGCCAAGGCGCATATTGGGTCACCAACGTCCATCAAGGCGGTAAACCCGCACCACTCACTCTGTCCGATGAGATGGCACAATTAGCGCTTGCAGCATGTCGCGCGGTTGGCGCAAATTATGCCGGTGTTGACCTCATTCAAGATCCAACGTCAGGCCAACTCCTGGTGCTTGAAATCAATTCAAACCCTGCCTGGAAAGGGCTTCATAGTGTCAGTGACGTCGATATTGCAGCCGCTCTCGCTGACGGTTTTTTAGCCAGTCTGAAAGAGATGGACTGATATGACGGCGCCCTCTCAGACCAACGCGCAACACGAAATTGAGACTGCTTTTTTAAGTGCATGTGCCGCGGAGCTCCAAGCTTTAAAGCCTGGCAATGTTCATGTCTTTGCTGGTGGTCATGATATGGATATTGCCCACTTTGAAAAAAGTGCCAGCGCCGCAGCCCCGATCATTGCAGACGCAAACTTGCCAGTCGGGCGACGCATCAAACATGCTGTCGCGGCAAGCATGGAGGCGGCAGGCTGCAACACTAATCTTGGCATTATTTTATTATGCGTACCAATCGCCGCAGCCTTTGAGACACGCAATCCATCCGGTGACCTCAAAGTGTCACTCGACAATATTTTATCAAACCTTGATCAACAAGACGCCGATGACGTTTTTGCCGCCATCCGCGAAGCAAATCCTGGCGGACTTGGCACAGCGGAAAAAGGCGATGTACACACCAGCGATGGCAATGTTGGGCTGATCCACGCCATGCGTCTCGCCGCGAACACCGACCGCATTGCCAAAGCCTATATCTCAAATTTCGACGATATCTTTACCCACCATATCCCCATCGTCGACAAAACGCTGGTCCTTGCAGGCGTTGACCCATCTCGGGGCACCACGATGGCGTGGGACGACCGCGTCGTGACCACGCTCTATATGCACATGCTGCAAGACTTCCCTGACAGCCATATTGTTCGAAAATTTGGCGCACAGCGGGCTGCAACCGTCCAGGATCGTGCGCGCGATCTCATGCCCAGCTGGGCACCCCTGAAGGAAGGGTCCAAGGCCCACCAAAATCTGCTCGAATTTGATCAGGAGCTCAAAAAAGGGGGCATTAATCCGGGTACCAGCGCCGACTTTGTCGTCGCCACACTCTTTACAAGCCAACTTTGCCGCTTTGCCGCACGCTAAAGTCGGAAAGCCCCTTGCCCTCAGCCCATCTGGGAGGCTATCTAAAGCCAGCGCCAAGCGGCGCATCTATCTGGACAACCCCTTCAGCGGACCCAAATTCGCTGAATGCTGACAACAAAGATAGTTTGGGACGCCCACTGCCAACTCTTTTATCCTGGACTTAACTGGTCGGGCTATTTTTGGTGTTGGCGGTTTTTTGTTAGATATAACTCGGGAGGATACTCCATAATGGCCAAAATTAATCGCGTTCTTGTTGGTGAGTCACTTGTTGGTGACGGCAATGAAGTCGCTCACATCGATCTACTCATTGGACCACGTGGCAGTGCTGCTGAACAAGCATTCTGCAACTCGCTGACCAACAACAAAGACGGTTTTACGTCTTTGCTGGCTGTCATCGCACCAAACCTGCCATGTAAGCCAAACACCTGCATGTTCAACAAAGTGACCATCAAAGACGCACGCCAAGCTGTTCAAATGTTTGGCCCGGCTCAATATGGTGTTGCTAAAGCTGTTCAGGACTCTGTTGCTGAAGGCGTTATCCCTGCTGATGAAGCTGACGACATATATGTTTTAGTTGGCGTGTTCATTCACTGGGAAGCTGCAGACGATGCAAAGATCCAGGAATACAACTACACCGCAACAAAAGAAGCGATTGCTCGCGCGATTGCTGGCAAGCCAACCGCTGCAGAAGCTACAGCTCAGCGTGATTCAGCTGCCCACCCATTTGCTGCGGCCAAGTCTTGAAGCGGAAACCATCCTGGGCAGGGTGACGAAAATAATAATCCTGCCCCTCCCATGAAGGGGGGTCTGCTTCAGCGATTGGGTAGACTGCTTTCTGGCCGTTGGAACGGCTAGAGCCAAGGTCTGGATCTTCAGATTATGGCTATGAACTACAATTCAAAAACCGGCGATCTCCTCGAGGTCGCCGGTTTTTATTTGCCCAGTGTGTAAGGCGGTTGAGACAAGCGCACCAGATGCGCCTATTTCGCCAAGCCGCTTCAGGTCTGCCAACGAACGCACACCGCCAGCGGCATAAACTTCGCGCGTGCCAGCAACCTTGACAATGTCTGCTACTCTTTTGAAGTCGGGCCCCTGACCTTTACCAACGGCACTCAGCGTCATCACGATAACGCGTTGTGGCCAAAGATTATTTTGCTCGAGAAGATGCGCAGGGCCCAAAAATTCCGATCCACGAAAGTCGAGAGACAATAAAATTTTGGTACCAAATGCAGGCAGGAACGAATGAAGGTCAGCTGTTTTTAAAAAATTCTCCGTGCCCACAACAACATGCTGATTAACCGGCATACCACTTAATGCAAACGCAGACAGTTCCCGTAAACCTGAATCCACCCAAACATATACATCTGGCTTCGCTTCGAGATACGCCGTTATTTCTTTTGTGTGACTGCCAACACCTTCAATGGCATCCAGGTCTGCAACATATAGGATTGGAGACGGATAGTGTTGCAAAAGACCGTCAGCGACACTTGTAAACGTTGTGGATGCACTCAAAGGTGAGTGTAGCGGTTGATAGTGATCGCGTTCACCACCAACTGCGGACACAACCTCTCCATGCTGCAAATCAATGACAGGTATTAATCTCATTACCCAGCTCTAGATGACGTGTGTTTATTTGTAGCTTAGTCTAATTTGCAAGTGGGTGGAATTTGGGATCAAGACATGGCGTCGTCAGTTGGCCTTGATGTGGGTGGGGCACATCTTAAAATTGCAGTTGTCAGCGACGGGCGTGTTAATCGGGTAGACCAATTTGTCTGTCCGCTTTGGCAAGGGCTCGACAAGTTGCACGACGCGCTTGACCTTGCCAAGCCGGTTATCGACGGCTCCGATGTAATCGGCATCACCATGACGGGTGAACTTTCAGACCTCTTTACCGACCGTGCGACCGGCGTCACAACGCTGGTTAATACACTTACCGACAAGCTTGGACCTAACGTGCTTTTTTGGCGCGGCGCAACAGGCTTTGGATCAGCAGAAACCGCGAAAGCCGATCCAGACAACACAGGCTCGACCAATTTTCTAGCCTCGGCGACATTCGCAGCACAACAAGTTTCAGACGGCATCCTGATTGATTTTGGATCCACCACCACCGACATTATACCGTTTCACAATAACGTTGCGATACCGGCCGGAACGACTGACGCAGAAAGATTGGTCAGCGGTGAGCTCGTTTATACTGGCATGACCCGTACACCTGTCATGGCTGTCACCTCAGTAGCACCCTTTCAAGGGCGGTGGCAGACGCTGGCGCGTGAGGTGCTGGCCACGATGGGCGATGTCCGTCGGATTCTTGGCGAGCTGCCTAAGGGATTAGACCTGCACCAAACAGCAGATGGGCGCTCACAAAGCGTTGAAGACAGTGTGGCGCGTTTTGCCCGTATGTTTGGTTGCGATAAGCAAGATGGGACGCGCGATGATTGGCGCCATG
Organism: Hyphomicrobiaceae bacterium; assembly: GCA_021775735.1. Taxonomy (GTDB): domain Bacteria; phylum Pseudomonadota; class Alphaproteobacteria; order Rhizobiales; family Hyphomicrobiaceae; genus JAHZKN01. Next base: position 17,123 of record JAJFHG010000014.1, on the reverse strand, counting down.
CTGCTGCATTTGTGCGCGAAGCACAGGTACGATCTATTCAAGATGATCTTATGCGCATCATCTCAGGTCTGGAGCTGCCGCTATCGGCTCCAATTATTTCAGCTGGAATTGGATCAGATACAGCGCGCGTTCTTGCGCACCGGGTTGGCCGTCCGGCCAAAGATTTTGGCACCCTTGCTCACGCCGATAAGAAAGTTCTGCGATCCGCAACCCGGTCTGCACCTGCCGTCGCAATAGCGCATTTAGCGGCTCAAAACTTTGAGGCCTAATACATTTGGCTCAGAAAAGCGCACCGGTGCTCTTTATTTATTCTTTTGGTCTACCCGCCAAGCATCAACGCGCTCCATCAGCCAGCTCCAAGCTTCAAGCTCTTCAGGCCCTGCTGTTTTTGATATCGCAATCTCAAGATACTTAAGTTCAGCTTCGATTTTGTCCGCCTCAAGCATCTTTAAGCGCGACACCAACACCGCGCACTCAATGACCGCGGCTTGCGCCCTGTTCAAGCCCGCAAACGGCGCATGAGCCTCTTGATGCACCAGCTTGCAACGAAACTTTGGACGCACATCATCTTCTTCAATATCAACCACCTTGAGTTCCCAGTGGCTTTGGGACACGGCGAGATAACTGCCCGGCACCTTGCCCGCGCGCTTGAGTGGCCAATCTTTACGTCCCGTTAGACAGCCCGCGAAGACGCGCACATCCTGGGTGTGGCTAGCTACTGCGAATGGGACTGCACGTAAATTGTCGAGCGTGCGGGACGGTTTAAACGGGCCAATCAGCCAATGATCACCGTCAGCGATTAATCCCAACGGCGCAATATGTACGTTGCCATCACCATCCGATGTGGTGACAATCGTTTCAACAATTTTGGGCATAATCGGTGGTCTTTCTTCGTGCAAGCTCTACGGGCACTCTAGCTACTACGTTTCGGTTTGGGTTTCGCTTTTAGTTCCTGGCTTGAGGTTGCTTTTGTTTTGCGCGTTTTGGCTTTTTTGGCCTTCAGCGTCGCGCCGGCGGGCGCGTGACGGGTTAAATCTTCAGGCTTGTTATCGGCTGCAACAGCCCAATCAAGTGGGTTGTCTTGCGCATACCTTTTACCAAGCGTCGCTGCGATCTCTGCCTTTGCCAGTTCGTAGCCCAAGTAGAACGCATGACTACCATCATCATCGACGTTCAATTTCGGGTACAACGCAAACGGGTCGTGAGCAACATGATGACCATCGCGGTTATAAATATGGACACCGTCCTTTGACACCGCGATGCGAAAATTCCTGTCCTTAATCTGTCTGGCCAACTCTTTAATGTCAGCCAGGCTATGGGCATAAGGTTTTACGTCATGCAGAGAGACCAGCTGGCCACCGTATCCCTTGGGTAGGCTTTGATCCGTTTTGGCCCGATACATTAAACGCCGCGCCGCATCATGTTCGGCCACCGTGCGCCTGGTATGTGGGGAGACCTGCACAACGAGCACATTGCGAATGTTAAGTTCCGAACACACGCCAAGCAACACGGCTGTTACGCCCTGACTGTCAGCATCTGTCAACTCGGTCAGGTTGCCAGTACCCATGAGCATCTCGGCCTTGGGGCGCAGCCGGCGCAACTCTGCATAACGTTCAAGAGATTTGGTGAAACCAAAATGGATCGGATCCAGAATTGGATCGGCCATCACACCTTTCAGACCCATACTCTGAGCTTTATCAATCGCACGGACCAGGGATTTGAGATCGCCATGGGGTTTAGGCACCAGCACAGGCACACACGCCGTTCCTGCAATCAGATCAAGATTGGTTTCATCCAAGCTCAGCACAAAATCAGCGCCTGCCTGCGCGCCTCGGCGCAATTCATCCGGGTTTCCTGAATCAACACTGACCCTGTGCCCCGCCGTCTTCAGCGCATCCACCATCTCTTCAAGATGAGGAAACGCAACGTCAGGCTGACAGCCTATATCAATGACATCACCACCCTGCATGCGATAGAGCTCGGCACGCGCCAGCATGGCGTCAATCGAAAGGCCAGGCGCTTCGACAATCTCAGCAAAAATCCGCACATCATGCTTGGAAAAATCTGGCGGCTGGCCGCCCTTACCGAGATACTGCGGCAGATCAATCAATTCATCGGGCCCACGCTCAAAGGCAACACCATAATGGCCGGAAAGACGATCAAGGTTCATGCGTGATCTGCCCGGGACAATGACCCTGTCGGCCTCTATTGGTCCGGGCAAACGCTTTTCTACGATCGCCTCGGTCATCAAAGCAGCGACTTTGATGCCAAGATTATGTACACGCCACGAAGCCTTTTTGTGCGCCAATCCGTCGACAATCTCTGTGAGACGCCGTTCGGCAAGATGGCCTGTAAGAAACAGCAGCTTGTCAGCCATTAAAGCCACGTCTCCGCTGTCATTGTATGAGAAGTGTTCGGTCTCAGACTTAAGACTTGCACGCCCAAACTAGCGGCGCGCCATTGCACGGCGCAATCGTGTTGTTTTGCGATACACGACAGAATGGTCATAAGCCTTGCCAACATAGGTTGCGTGTTGTCGGAGCACCAAAACACGCGATGCGAACGCCTGTTCTTCGCCAGGACCAAAAATCCGCCAGCCAAGATCTGCACGGGTTACAATCTCAGCGAAGGATGGGTCAACGACACCTGCTGCCACAAGAGCATGAACATCTGCTTTAGCGGGAACAGAGCGTGATTTAAACACCAACAGATCACAATCGCCAAGCCGTTCTGCCAAGCGCGCCGCCAAGCCGTCAGAAGTTATCGTCCAATCTTCTGCTATCGCGCGATCACGATCACACATTTTCAGTGGTAGCCAGATCGGGACACGCCCCGCTCTCAACGCCAGGCGCATTTCAGAAATCGTTTCAACCGGTTTAAGTTCAGGCTGCAGGTCAGCTAAAGCAAGCGCATTTTGGTGCATTGCCAAGATGGCCATGCGGTGGGCTGCCTTGTCAGACAAATGAAGCCCAGGCTGCAAACGACGCACTTCGTCTGCAAAGCCACCGCCGCCCGCAACAATCACCACAGGCACACGCGCCTTAACAACCAGCTTGAGAACCGAGGCGATATCACCGCTTTTGATCAAACTTCCACCCAGCTTAACGACGGCGATGTCGTCTTTCACTGTGTTTGGCTGTCTTGGGCGATGATTATCCATGCTCAGGTCTTGGTCTCGTAATTTCTACGCCGCGTACTGGCCCACGTTCTAACTTCTCAATGCGAACAAAAATGGACACTATTCGCGGATCTTTCAGGCAACTTTCTGCAATCTGTTCAGCGAAGGTCTCTACCAGATTGATGTGTCCACGCGATGTAATCGCCTCAATGGCATCAAGGATATCCGTGTAAGACGGAACTTCCTCCATTTCGTCACGTGTTGCTCGAATGTTAGAGCGCAACGCAGCGTCAATCGACAGTCTTACCTTTTGTGTTACACCTTTTTCTTCTGCGTATACACCAATATTACAATCAATGACATAGTCACGCACAAAGATACAGTCCGGACGGTCTTGATGTTGGTTTGCGCATTGCGTTGAAGATGAGTGTGTCGGATTGACACGACCAGTTGTCATAACGGAGTAACCTCTAGAGATTTAGTGGCTGTTGATGTCTCTGTTTGCGTCGCATCAATTTGTGCACGCAGCGCTGCGACTGCGGTAGGCTCCAATTCGTTTTGGCGCCCATTATTGTGGCACAATGCGCCGCGAAACCCCAAAATATCAGGATTAAAAGCAGCGAGACCTGCAACGTGATGCGCGCGCAGTGCACCAGCAAGACCTGCAAACAAGCCATTCTCGTGTGCAGTTTTCACAAATGTCGAAAGCATCAGCGGGTTAACAACATCCGGTAATGCTCCGGCTGTTTTGTCGGCGGTATCTAGCAATACACCTGCAAATCCGGCTTTGGAAAACGCGTTAATAAGCGCCAGGTCAAGACCTCGATCCGCGATAAGCACACCAACAAGCTGACAATTGCCACAACTTTCGCGCATCAGTGCGTCCAGAGGGGATTGCCAGGAAACTTGCTTTTCAAAACCAATTTTCACAAAATCTGCACCTGCTGACGCGGCGCGCGCGACCCGTTTTGTGAGATCAGGCGCGGACACTGCATCATCACCAACCGTCGCACTCACAGGGATATGGGCTGGCACGGCACCACGAATAGCTGCAATGGTGACAGCATCAAGGGCGCCTAGGGCACCAGCATGAGGGTCTTTGCAATCTATAATGTCGGCGCCGTGGGACGCCGCATTGACCGCTTCAGGAACACTTCTAACGCTGGCCAGAAAGCGAATTGCGGATTGTGATGGAAACATTCAGGGGCGCTCGCGCTCAAACGTCAGCAAAGATACGCGCGCGTTCGGCCCGCACTTTGCCTGGATCAGACCGGTCTTGCGATCTCAGCTGCACAACTTCATCTTGCACAATAGTTGCAGACCCGCCATCTAATCGCAAGATACGGGTCCCAAGCATTACAGCTTCAGAGCGATCATGGGTCACAAATAAGATTGTCGTGGGGCGACGCTTGTAAAGATCAATCAGCAATTTGCGCAGGTCCTGAGCGGTTGGGTCGTCCAACGACACAAACGGCTCATCCATTAACAAAATATCGGGTTCGAGGATAAAACCACGTGCCAGAGACGCACGGCGCTGCATGCCAAGCGAAACCCGCTCAGGATAGGCATCTGCTGCTTCTGCCAGCCCGACACGCTCCAGCATTGCGGGAACCTTGGCACGACGGGGATCATCATCTTTTAGCGGCAACAAGATATTTTCTTCGATTGTTCGCCATGGCAAGAGCCGAGGAGATTGGAAAATATATGCGCGCCGGGCATCGAGGCTTTGAAAACGTACTTCGCCATCAAAGTCATCATCCAGTCCAGCAATAATATTCAATAACGTGGATTTCCCGCAGCCTGATGGCCCTGTCAGGACCACAAAAGACTCCGGCTCAATTGCCAGCTTGATATTTTCCAAGACACGGTTCGCCGACCGTTTGGCAACGGCTGGAAATGTCTTGGACAAAACCTCGACCTCAAGGGCTGTGCTTACCTGCGCCATCGGTTCACCCGTGCCTCTATTGGTTGCAACACGAACATCTCAATCAACTGCACCACAACTATAAAAGCGATGGCATACGCCAAGATCATGGGCACATCAAACAAGTGATAGGCTTCATTGATGCGAACCCCAACACCTGCAGAGAGGCCAAACAATTCAACGACCAGCACAATCTTCCAAATGAGCGATAAGCCGGTTCGTGCTGCCGCTGCGAAAAACGGCGCCATCTGTGGCAGGATGACGTGGCGCAACGTTTTTGTTCGGCCAAAGCTGTAGATCTCAGCCATTTCTGTCAGATCGCGCGACAACGCACGGGCGCCTTCACGCACGGTGACCGCGACATTGGGGATCTTATTAATGGCAACAGCAATGATGGCGGCCATGTCATTGAGCCCAAACCAAACATAACACAGCACAATAATCACCAGTGCCGGCAGGTTAAGAAAGAAGATCAACCAGCTATCAAAAAATCGATTGACCGTTTCCATACGGCCCATGACGAGACCGATTGCAGACCCGATGAGCATGGCAACAATGAAACTGATGACAACCCGGATCAGGGTTACCCAGACATGGTAAATGAGATCGCCAGATCGCACTTCTCGCAGGAAGGTTTCAAAAACCGCGACCGGTGTCGGCAAATGACGGTGCTGCAACAGCTCGGCAGCCACGTGCCAGAAAATCAGCAGAACAATCAGTGAGCCCAATGACCAGACGGCGCGCTTATTGGCTAACGTTTCCAACATGATTATCCTGTGCCGTGCCTAGTGTAGGATTGGAACCAAAGACTTGGGTTAACTGACAACATGAAACAATTTGGGATCAAATTTGGTACCATGTCCGACCAATTTTTTTTCACCAAGCGCGACCAACAAGTCAAACAACTGTTTAGCTGAATCTGTCTGCTCAGGTGACCAGGGGCTCGGTATCCCAGCGCGGTACGCAGCCTTGATGGCTGCAAATTCAGCATCTGTTTTTGGCCTAACCAAATTTCGGATGTCGTCCCAAGCTGCATCGGACGTCGCCAAAACCTGGTTGGCCTCATGCACCACCTTAAAGAAGGTATTGATTTCAGCACCCTTCTTGACGTTTGTTTCCTCTTTCCAGACAAAGCCGACCAGCGAAGGAACAGGAGAGACGCCAAGTCCGGCCAGTATTTCTTGCATCCCAACCAAGCGCGTGTGCCCTTCACCAATCAGACGCGCAGTGTAGGTCCAAAAATTAAGAACACCGTCCAGACGGCCATTACGAAACTCCTCTGATAGCAATGGCGGTGACCCAAAAACGGGCTCTGCCAGCTCCGCCATATCCGTGCCGGTCACTTTGCGGGCGTAGGCGCGCAACAAAAGCCAGCTTTTATCAATTGAAGATCCTGCAACACCAAGGCGCTTACCTTTAAAATCCGCCAGATTTGTTATCGGCCCACCCTTGCGCACCATCACCGCACCAAGTGTTTGCGAATAGGGAGAAAACAACAAGTTTTCACCCAGGGATCGCTGGCGCATGGCCCAGGTCCAATCGCTCACCACCAGGTCAGCTTCGTTGGAAAGCAGAGCGACGGGGCCGCCCTGATTGTTCGCCACCTCCAGAATATCAAGCTTTAAGTTTGCTTGTTGATCAAGCTTGTTGCGCAAAATGGTCTGCACAAGCCAATTGAGCGAACCATATTTAACTGTCGCAAGACGCAAGCCACCTGATTTGCCCGCCCTACCACAAGCAGGCAACAAGCTGCCCGCCGTCAAACATGCAGAGCCAGTGAGAAAAGTGCGCCGCTTCATTGTTTCCTGCCTATTATTCTTTGTTTTCTTTTTTTTTGACAAGCCTGCGTTTCACCAGCCATCTAACAGCCCGCACCCAGGATTCTTCTGTGTTGCCTTGGATGACAACCGTCTCCCTTTTAGTCAATCGGCCCGATGCCACATCTTGCACGGCAATTGTGAGGTTTAACAACGTATCCGATGATTTTTGCAACAGCGGCAACACGGCAAGCTCAGCGCCAATCTTTTTGGAAAGATCACTTTCGCAACCATTGCATTCATGCAATGGCGATTTTTCTTCGATTTCTTTCTCAATAGAAGACAGATCAGCAACCGCGAATTCGCCCGTTGCTGCCAACAAGCTCCGCAACTCCTTGGTGACCACCTTGAGCCGCTCTTCCTCTTCCGGCTTAATCGTCGTGCCAAACATCAAATCATCAGGATGAAGCGCGGGCACGCTCAACTCAAACGGAAATACCGCTGTCTTCGGCGCTGCTTGTAGCATCGTCGCTCCCATCGTGAGGGCACAAAGAACTGTAACAATGCGCGCGATCATTAACGTCTCCTGCAAGAAAGCATGGCGCAGCGTCGTCTTTTGCGACCGCGCGCTCTGCTACATATCATAACGCTCACTGTTATGCCTTGGATTGGTCCAGAAGCGACAATCCAGTCCATCACGCCCGCTCAACTCTTCGCGAGGACAATTTCCCTTTCTTGACAGGAGGGCTCCGAGTGCGATCTAACAATGAAACATAGTAACACCACAAAACTTAGGCATAGTTTGGCCGTTACGGCGCTTAAGAAGCGCAAAATAGTGATTATTAAACAGTGGCTTAGGAGGTTAATGCGTGATCCGGGTTGGAAAAAGCGAAGGCGGTTTGATAGCTGCAATTGTGCTTTCTCTCGTGATTTGCACCTTGCCTGTAACTGCAGCTTTTGCCGGTGATAGCGGTGTACAAGCGCCACCTGATGCAACTCCCAAAGCCAAGTCCAAGACCAAGGTTGTCAAAAAGCCAACCCACGACGTTCAAGAAATTCCCATTTTATTGGTTCGGCAAAAAAGAGACCTGTTGCCGCCACTTTCACTGTTACACCAACGCCCTGCCGATGACGGCCTTGGTGGTGCAAAACTTGCGATTTCCGATAACAACACGACAGGCCATTTCCTCAAGCAGAAATTTACGCTTGAAGAACTGAAAAATAACAAACCAGACGCATTGATCGCTGACACCGTCGCCCGTGTGGACGCTGGCGTTGGCATGGTTGTCGCGGACTTAGATGCAGATGTTCTCGTAAAACTGGCTGACGCGCTCAAAGGCAAGAAGGCCATCATATTAAACGCGGGCTCACATGATGATGACTTACGCAATGGTGACTGCCGCGCAAATATCCTCCACACGGCCCCCTCGCGCGCCATGTTGGCAGACGCACTTGGCCAATATTTAACGTGGAAACGATGGAGCAAATGGTTCTTGGTAACTGGCTCAACCAAACGAGACACACTTTGGGCTAATGCCATCAAACGCACCGCCAAACGCTTCCGTCAGAAAATCGTTGAAGAACGCATCTTTGAATATAATCCAGGCAGCCGACGCTCTGACGGCGGATACGAACAAATCCAAAAACAAATACCAAAATTTACTCAAAAAGCGCCACGCCACGATGTTGTCGTTGTTGCCGATGAAGGGCAGCTTTTTGGTGACTATTTCCCCTACCGCACATGGGACGCGCGCCCTGTGGTTGGCTCAGCAGGTCTTTCTCCAGCGAGTTGGCACGCGGCTGTTGAACTTTGGGGTGGCACGCAATTCCAAAACCGCTTTAAGCGCATGAACAAGCGCAATATGCGGGAGCTGGATTATGATGTTTGGATGGCTGTGCGCACCGTTGGAGAAGCGGCCAGCCGCACACGGAGTAACGCTCCTGAAAAATTGATTAGCTATATTCGCTCAAAAGACTTTGAATTGGCGGCGTTTAAAGGGCAAAAACTTACATTTCGCGACTGGAATGGTCAGTTGCGCCAACCGGTGATTTTGGTGACACCAAACCTGCACGTCACGGTTTCCCCACAACCAGAATTTCTACATCAGTTTTCAGAACTCGATACACTGGGTTTTGATAAACCCGAATCCACATGCAAAGCGTATCAACCCTAAGAACTATCAGTCGATTGTGTGCCCAGGCACACAGGAAGGTTTATGAGGAGACGAACTCCATGATGCCACTACGTACCGCCATAACATGTGCCGCTCTTTCGGCCTGCGCTGCCATGACAACACCGGCATTCGCCTACAAAGTTTTTGTGTCGAATGAAAAAGACAATACTGTTTCTGTTATCGACAGCGAAAAGCTTGAGGTGGTCAAAACCATCAAAGTTGGGCAACGCCCACGCGGCATCATCATGTCGAAAGATGGCAAGTGGGTGATTGTCTGCGCCAGCGATGACAACCGCATTGAGGTTTATGACGCCAACACCTATGAATTAGTTAAACACTTGCCTTCAGGCCCGGATCCAGAATTACCTATCCTGCACACGTCCGGCAACCCGCTTTATGTGTCCAATGAAGACGATAACCTGGTCACTGTGGTTGATATTCAAACCGGCAAACTGATTACGGACGTTCCGGTTGGCGTGGAACCTGAGGGTATGGGCATCAGTCCAGACGGCAAAGTTTTGGTCAACACATCTGAAACAACCAACATGGCCCACTTCATCGACACGGCTACATACGACTCGATTGAAAACGTACTGGTTGATAACCGGCCGCGCGTTGCACAGTTCACACCTGATGGCTCAGAGGTCTGGGTCAGTGCTGAAATTGGCGGCTCGGTGACGGTGATTGACGCAAAAACCAAAGCCGTCAAAAAGAAAATCACGTTTGAAATTCAAGGCATCACACCAGAAGCGATCCAGCCTATGGGTGTTCGCATTACGAATGATGGAAAAACCGCCTTTGTCGGGCTTGGGCCAGCCAATCGCGTCGCCGTCATTGATGCGAAAACCTATGAGGTCAAAAAATATCTTCTCGTCGGGCAACGCATTTGGAATGTAAACTTTACACCAGACCATAAACTGCTGTTTACAACCAACGGCACATCAAATGACGTCTCAGTCATCGATGTTGAGAAACTTAAAGTCATTAAATCAATCACGGTTGGCCGCTATCCCTGGGGCGTTGTTTCTGCTCCCAACTAGCAGGCCCTGCAACATACAATCTCTTAAGTACAAGGACGTAGAAATGTCTCTCAAATCCATGATCACCGCAGCTTTATTTGGACTAGCGATGCTTGGCACCTCAACCACGGCTCAAGCCCAATCCGGCCTGTTGGTGAAAGCGATTGAGCTGCCGCCGATCACCCTTTCAGCCGGCAAACCACTTGCTGAAAAGCCCTATGAGCTTGAGTCTGGAAAACACTATAAAATTAAAATTCAGGCGGATGGCTCACAAGAGCTGGCCATTGAAGGTCCAGAATTTTTCCGCAATGTCTGGGTCAACGAAATCGTCATCAATGATATTGAGGTCCGTCCACTAGGCGTTGACAGCCTTGAGTTTGACGACGAAGGCGAAGCAACACTAACTTTCGTGACTATTCGTCCAGGACGCTTTGAGTTGCGCATCCCGCATGCACGTGGCGACAGCCAACGGGCCAAATTCATCGTTAAAGGCTAAATGACATCCAACCAGAGGCCTTGCCTCTAGAATTGTCGTTCAAACCAACACCTGTTGATTTTGAACACCCAAATCAAAGTGAGCATCATTTTGACATCCTCTCCTGCAACTCAAGCTCTGGTTGTTAAAAATGTCAGCCATAATTTTGGTGACACACAGGCGCTTGATGATGTCTCACTGACCATTCCGCGCGGCACGTTCGGCGTGCTGCTGGGGCTCAATGGTGCTGGAAAATCAACTCTGTTTTCACTGATCACACGCCTTTTTGACAATGTCAGCGGTGAGATTAAGATTCTTGGTCACGATGTTCGGCGCAAACCAACCTCGGCCCTGCAACGCTTAGGTGTGGTCTTTCAAAGCCGTACTCTGGATGCCGACCTCACCTTGGCGCAAAACCTCATGTATCACTCGGCTTTGCATGGGATTGCCCGCGGTGAAGCCAAACTGCGCACTGAGGAGGCTTTACAGCGCGTCAGCCTGAACGACAGAGCACATGAAAAAATCCGCAACTTATCCGGTGGCCAGGCGCGTCGCGTTGAGATTGCCCGCGCATTGCTGCACCGGCCAGGATGTTTGCTACTAGACGAACCCACTGTCGGTTTGGATATCGGCTCACGTGAAAGCGTCCTACAAATTGTTCGCCAACTTGTTACCGAGCAAAGCCTTGGCGTTCTTTGGGCAACTCACCTGATCGATGAAATCGATAACGAGGACAAACTGATTCTGCTTGATAAAGGCCGTGTTCTCTATGATGGCGCTGTGCCAGGCCTCTTAGCGCAGGCAGGCGCGCAAGATTTGCCGAGCGCGTTTCGCAATCTGACTGGCACCACCGAGGCAGCAGCGGCATGAGCGCGGACGTGACAGTGACATCTCTACCCACATCAGCCATTGATCGGGCAACCGCAAAGCCACATGGTTTTGGTGGCTATTGGGCCTGCTTCCGCGGCATTGTATGGCGCGAAGTCTTGCGCTTCCTTCATCAACGCGAACGGTTCTTCTCAGCCCTCGTGCGCCCTCTGATTTGGCTGTTTATTTTTGCCGCTGGTTTTCGCCAAGCACTTGGCGTATCCATCATCCCGCCATACGAGACCTACGTTCTCTATGAGACCTATGTCACCCCAGGCCTGGTTGGCATGATCTTGTTGTTCAACGCCATGCAATCTTCGCTGTCCATGGTTTATGATCGAGAAACGGGTGCGATGCGCACGCTGCTTGTCAGCCCATTTCCGCGGTCCTTCTTGCTTCTGTCGAAGCTACTTGGCGGCGTCGCGGTGGCTGTGCTTCAGGCCTATACGTTTTTGTTGGTCGCCCGCCTTTGGTCAAGTTGGGACTGGGAGCTCTCAGAGGCAGATACCTGGGGCACACGATTGGTTGAAAACATCCAAATGGTGCCGGAAAACTTTTCCACGATCGCTGCGGAATTTTGGAACGTCTCACCAACAGCGGTGTCCTACGTCGCGGTGCTACCCACACTCATCCTCGGAGGGTTGATGCTCGGTGCACTGGCCCTGTTTATGTCATCAGTAATCCGCCAACTTGAAAATTTTGCAGGCGTCATGAACTTCGTTATCTTCCCGATGTTCTTTGCTTCGTCTGCGCTCTACCCGCTTTGGCGAATTGGAGAGTCCAGCCCCGTTCTCTACGAAATATGTCGCTTAAATCCGTTTACCTATGTCGTCGAATTGATCCGCTTTGCCCTGCATGGTCAGCAGATCAATCACACAGCATTGGCTGTCGTGGTCGGCTGTACGGTGCTCTTCCTTAGTCTTGCCATCTACGCCTATAACCCTTCAAAAGGCCTCATTGGTCGTCGTGGCGGACCCAAAACCGGCTAGCAACGCACTGAAAAAATCAGAGAGATCCAAGTATGAAGTTAAACAACACATGCAATCGAATGACCCTCGGCGTGATGAGCGTTGGTCTTGCCGTCAGCCTAAGTTTCACCCCATCATTTGCGCGCGACGAATCCAACCCAAATTGGCCTTGCATTCAGCGTAAGATTGAAAACCTTGCTGTCGGCCAAGTTTGGGATGGCCCGTCAGTTGACGGTCTAAAGGGCTGGTGGTCAGACAAACCGACAATGAACCTGATCAAACTGCTGGCAGCGCGACGCACATCAAAAGAAGACGCGGAAAAAGCCATCAAGGCCTTTGCGGACACTCACAGCGAGGACAAACGCGACGCTGCTCTCACTCTGGTATTTGCCGGTCTCTTTGACAAGGTGAATTCCACACGGCGCGGTATCATCAGTGGCATTGAACGCTACTTCAAAGCACAGGAAAAACGCGCCCTTAAGATCGAAGAAATGGGCTCAAAATTGAACAAGCTCCAACCTGATGAAGATGCCAGCGAAGACGCCAAACAAAAATATGAAAAAGCCAAGACTGACTACGATTGGGCTTCGCGCATTTTTCAGGAACGTCAGTCCAATATGCCATTGGCGTGTGAAGTGCCTGTATTGATTGATCAACACCTGTTTCAGATTGCGCAACTCATTCGCCAATCCATGAAAGATTAGGCCAACTTACCTGCCCTGGATGGATTACGGCTTCAGTCCGTTTGGTCTTCGCTCCCCAGATGTCAGTCTATGCCACACAATAGACGAGGTGATTGTGCTGCCTTGTGCTTCATATCAACGGCATATCTCGGCACATTGAACATCTGAAAGAGGCCCTATCCATGACATTTGAATCGCGAAAGCGGGCCATCATTTTGTGTGCAGCAGCCGCCATTCCCTTCAGCGCTCTTGGTGCTACGCCGGTATTAAGCGCTGATAAACCTGACATTGTGGATCGCGCAACATGGGGTGCAAAGAAGCCAATCCTGAAGCGCATGAAACGCCAGAAAGCCCGGGAGATTATCATTCATCACACCGGCGTGCGACAACAGCCAAAGATTTCTCTGGAGCGCAAACTGCGCGGTTTGCAAGGCTATTCACAAGGTGAAAAACCGTGGGGCGATTCCCCATACCACTATTACATTGGTGTTTCTGGTCGCATCGGCGAGGCGCGCAACGTTGCCTTCGCTGGAGATACCAACACAAAGTATAGTGTCCAAGATCGCATTCAGGTTGTTGTCGAGGGACATTTTGACCGTGATCGGCCCACCAAGCCGCAACTGGCGTCCTTAGACTCTCTGATCATTTGGCTAGCACACAAACACAAAATTCCAGCCAAAGCCATTTCAGGGCATAACGATCACGCACAAACCGACTGTCCGGGCAAACGCCTTAAACCACATCTCTTAGTATTGCGGAAATTGGTTGCAGAAACGAGCATGAGAGATAAGCCAGCAGCCCAAAACCCTGCCAGCGCAGAGAATTGAATTACGCCAAAGAAAAAGCCACCATCCTACTGCGCATCAGATTTAGTCTTTGACCACTTTGATAGGCGTCAGGCTCGCACCAGCTTCCTGCCAACCATCCGTTCCATCTGCAAACCAAATAACAGAGGTATAGCCCCACTCAACCGCACGCTTGCCAGCGTTCCACGACATCCAACAGTCTTTGAGACAGAAGAATGCGATCGGTTTGGCTTTATCGCCACCAGTTAGCCGTTCAAGATGCTTTTTAAAATAGGTCTCAACGTGCGGTGCTAGAACGCCATAGCCAACGTTGGGCAACCAGTGCGCACCCTTAATGCTCATGTGCGGGGGATCGCGCCATACGGTGTTCTTAGGTAGGTTGGGTGGCTTTGGCGCACGTGGATAAACGTCAATAAAAACTACCGCATTGTCTTTATGCAGAACGCGCGCCTCTTCACCGTCGATTACGCGTGCACCTTTTAACGTGGCTGGCACAGGTGATCGGTAATCGTTCAACCGATAATCAGCTGGTTCCAAAACGTCTGCACTGACGGGTTTATGGCTTGCAGAAGAAGACTCATCGGCCGGCACACTTTTTTCCGTTGTAGTTGGATTTTGTTTTACATCTTTCTCTTGAGCATTATCCTCAGCATCCGCACACGAGGCCACGAGCCCTGCGAACACGAGTGACGCAAAACTCATCGCTAATTTTGAGTGAAAGCCAAAAATTTCACGGATTCCGTATGTCATGCTCGCCTTCTGTTGGTGCCAAACCGCGTGATGCCGTGCGCGATTGCCCAATAAAAAAGCCGGAGCATGCGATCAGCTCCGGCTTACGTTTTCAAGTTTACCGGCCGGGATTATGGTCCTGCCTTTTTAATCCGTTTGTTCTTCTCATCCAACAACGGCACACCGTAGTCTAGAAGCACTTTGTCGATATCTGATTGTCGCTTCTTGATGATATCATTCAGTCGACGCTTCCAGCCGGTTTCTTTTGGGCGCACGCCCATGGTGATCCGGTAAGCAAGCTTAGGACCTTTTTTGGTTTGCTCATCTTTCAACATCGGAACAACGGCAAGATCGGCCCCGCTTTTCGCAGCGTAGTAACCTGCAAACGGGCCCCATAACGTTGCGACGTCAATCTCACCTTTGACGAGATCATCAATCATCTGTTGCTCAACTGGATGATGACGCCGATCCGGCATGCCGACGTAAGGTCTGGCTTTCACCATCAAGCCTGCTTTGGCGACATAGTCACCTGGAGGGGCACCAGCTTGAACACCAACGCGTTTGCCACCGTCTTTCAGGCGTGGGTCAAACAGCGTATCGAGACCCGCTAGCGATGCATCGTCCTTGCGGTACACCAGCGCGTAAGAAGTTCGGTAGTAGTGATTGGTGTTTAGCGTAAACTCATCGGTTTGCGCTGTTCCAATCACAAGATCGCAGCGCTTCTTGTTGAGTGTCTGGCGAACAAGGCCCATGCCCTGCGGATACCAGAAGTTCTCAACTGGAACGCCAAGTTCGTCTGCAACAATCTTGGCGATCTTATTTTCAAAACCCTCCTTCTTCTTGTCCGAAAACGGCAGGTTTCCCGGCGCAGCACAAACGCGAAGCACCTTGCGGTTCACAAGATCTGGAAGATTGATATCGATAGCCACGGCGCTTGATGCGCCGAGGCTGGTGATCAACAGGACACTAAGTAGTCGACCGTTCATGTCAGAGGTTTCTCCTTAAATCGGGTTTTATCCCTCGGTGCACTCGTTTTCAAACTCACGCGCTTCGAGCGGTTTTTTCGAGCGTTGTTTTGCACCAAGCTTACCTGGCGGCATCGCATCATCGGAACGTGCACGCAGATAAACATAGATATCGTCGATATAGCACATGACATTCTTGTTATCGCCAAGCGCCGGCATAATCGAATTGGTAGCGCCCCAAATATTTTGCTGGCCGCTCGATACAACCTGTAAGAATTTTTCGTAGCTTAGCTTTTTCAGGCTGTCGGCAAGAGCTGGAGCAAATGTAGATCCTTGACCATTTGGACCATGACAAACATGGCATTCGGCATGATACCGGCGCCAACCTGAGTAGGTGTACCAATCTACTTTTTTGACGACCTTGCCATCGCCGTCGATGTTGTACGTTGGCGCGCCATCTTCATCTTCCCACTTGCCTTCGGACCATTCTTTGTCCAGGTTCGGGCCTAGTTTCGCTGGGCCATCGCCACCTTCAGCGGCTTTCTTTTCACCTGCGTCTGCAACAACTGTTTTCTTAACCTCTGCCATCTTGGCTTTAGCCTTGTCGACAGTCTCAGCTGCTTTTTCAGAAATTTTATTTGCAGCGTCAGTCGCTACAACGGCTGTTTTTGCGGCAGCTTCTTTGGCAACTTCTTTTGTTTTGACAGCGGCAACTTTTGCTTTCTCGGCCAAATCTTTGGCTTTGTCTTTCGCTTTTGTCGCCAGGTCCGAAGCTGTCTCCTTGACCGTGGCCGTTGTAATTCCTGTTTCACCTACGTTGGCATTCGTAGTCACCAGGTAGGCACCACCCGCGGCAATGGCCAGCACCAAAACTAATCCAATTCCAAACTTATTCACGCGCGTTTCCCCTGTCTTTATTCGCAAGTCTTGCGTTTGTGATATCCCACGTTCAAATGGCAATACGCCAGTCGTGAGGGCCTCAACTTCGGTCACTTTACCGTGACGCATTGTTTATTTTAACGCAAATGGCCTGAAGACCATCTGAAACATAAAGACCGGCGCGGGTCTCCCCGCGCCGGCCCATTGTCCATTTATCTCACTAAACTATGGCAGTGAGTACATGGTGAGAACACCACCAAGAGCGGTGAATTCTTTCAGACCGGCGTAGTTACCAACTGCGCCCAAGCCATCTGTTGGCTTGTCAAGGCCAGCTGCCAGACCGATACCGGCCCAACCACCAACACCTGAGAAGGTACCGATGTACTGTTTGCCTTTGTGGCTGTAGGTAAAGACGTTACCGATGATGCCGGATGGAGTGCGGTGCTTAAATAGCTCCGAACCGTCCTTCTCGTCACGGCACTTGATATAACCTTCAAGTGTACCGTGGCAGAAGATGCCACCAGCAGTCGTCAGAACACCTGACCAGACTGAGAAGCGTTCGTCGTGTGAGAACACGATTTCACCCTTAACAGCGTCCCAAGCGATGATATGACCTGTGTTGGTCTTACCTTTTGGTGGGAACATCGACAACGTAGCACCAACATAAGGTTGGCCAGGCGTGTACGAAACTTTAAATGGTTCGTAGTCCATGCACACGTTGTTGATTGGCACGTAGTAAAGACCTGTCCGTGGCGAGTA
>JAJFHG010000013.1 GCA_021775735.1 Hyphomicrobiaceae bacterium | reverse complement strand
TCATGCGCTTGATACTTTTTCGTACGACGCACGGTCTTTTTCAGCAGTGGGTGGGTGTAGCGACGCTCCACCTGAACAACGACCGTTTTGTCGGTCTTGTTCGACACAACCACTCCATTTAGGATCCGCTTTGGCATGTCTGTCTCCCTTAACCGGCGGCTTTGGTTTCGCCGGCCCGCTTCTCGCCCGCAATCGTTTGAACTCGTGCAATGTCACGGCGCACCTGCCGTACACGCGATGTGTTTTCGAGCTGGCCAGAAGCCTTTTGAAAGCGCAGGTTGAACTGCTCTTTCTTTAGCTTGACCAGTTGGTCGTCCAATTGATCGAGCGACATATCTCTAATGTCTGCGGCGCTCATCTGTCTTCCTCATCTCTTCTTCTGCGCTAGCCTTGGCGCGCAGGGTAATCTTCAACGTTGCCTAACTGATCCGTGTCACAACACGGGTTTTTATCGGCAGCTTGGCAGCACCCAAACGCAGCGCCTCACGCGCAACATCATCCGGCACACCATCAAGCTCAAACATGACCCGACCCGGCGCTACACGTGCGCACCAATAGTCAACCGCGCCCTTACCCTTACCCATGCGGACTTCAGCAGGCTTGGATGTGACAGGCACATCTGGAAAAATCCGGATCCAGACACGACCAGCACGCTTCATGTGACGCGTAATGGCCCGACGTGCCGCCTCAATCTGGCGCGCCGTGACACGCTCTGGTGCCATGGCTTTCAAACCATGCGAGCCAAAGTTCAGTGCCGTGCCGCCTTTGGAAGCACCATGGATGCGACCCTTGAACACTTTACGGTGCTTGAATTTTTTCGGTTGCAGCATCGTCTAAACCCTTTGAATTCCTTTAAGCGTTTGGCTTGCGATTATCGCGGTCACGGCGTTGACGGTGTCCACCACTTTCTTGCGCTTCCAACACACGCTTTTCTGAGGCCATGGGATCGTGCTCCATGATCTCACCTTTAAACACCCAAACCTTGATACCGATGATACCGTAAGCGGTTGAGGCTTTGCCGTAACCGAAATCGATATCAGCGCGCAGCGTATGCAATGGCACACGGCCCTCGCGATACCATTCCGTACGCGCAATTTCAGCGCCACCAAGACGACCACCAACATTGATACGAATACCAACAGCACCAAGACGCAGTGCAGATTGCACAGCGCGCTTCATGGCGCGACGGAAAGCAACGCGGCGCTCAAGCTGTTGAGCGATATTTTCAGCGATCAACGTGGCGTCGATTTCAGGCTTGCGCACTTCAACGATATTCAAGTGCACTTCGGAATCCGTCAGATGCGCCAACTGGCCTCTGAGTTTATCAATGTCAGCACCCTTTTTGCCGATCAAAACGCCTGGGCGCGCCGTGTGAACAGTTACCCGGCACTTTTTGTGCGGACGCTCGATCACAACCTTCGAAATCCCAGCCGGGCGTTGATACTTCATGATGTGATTGCGAATAGCGCGATCTTCATGCAGCAAGCGGCCATATTCCGCACCACCAGCAAACCAACGACTGTCCCATGTCCGGTTAATGCCGACGCGCAGGCCAACGGGATTAATCTTCTGACCCATTATTCGGCTTCCTTCTGTGCTTCAGCTTTTGGCGCAGCCTTTTTAGGGGCAGCTTTTTTAGGTGTCGCCTTTTTAGGTGCTGCCTTTTTCTTCGCCTTCGGCTTTTCAGCAGGTTTTGCTTTTTCCTTGGCAGCTTTCTTTTCTTCTGCTTTTGCCGCTTCCGCTTCAGCGTCCGTTTCACGAACAACGACGGTGATCTGCGAGAATGGTTTTTCAACCACAGCCGCGCGACCACGGCCACGTGCATGGAAACGGCGCATCACGATGTTACGACCAACGTGGGCTTCAGCCACCACCAGATCGTTGACGTCCAGGTTATGGTTGTTCTCAGCGTTCGCGACCGCACTCATCACACACTTGCGCACATCAATCGCGATCCGCTTGCGTGAAAATTCCAAGTCAGCAACCGCTTTGTCGACTTTCTTGCCGCGGATCAAACCAGCAACCAAATTCAATTTCTGAGGCGAAACCCGAAGGTTCTTGGAAATGGCCATTGCTTCGTTTTCGGCCAAAACCCGCTCGCGCTTTGCTTTGCCCATTATCGTTTCACCGCTTTCTTATCGCCAGCGTGACCGTTGTAGGTCCGGGTTGGCGAGAACTCACCAAACTTGTGGCCAATCATGTCTTCGTTGACATTCACTGGAACATGTTTTTTGCCATTGTAGACGCCAAAGGTCAGTCCAACGAACTGGGGCAGGATCGTTGAGCGCCGGCTCCAGATTTTGATCACTTCGTTGCGGCCAGATTCGCGCACTTTGTCTGCCTTCTTAAGAAGGTAGGCATCAACGAACGGGCCTTTCCACACTGAGCGTGTCACTGTCTTCTCCTAGTGCCTAGTGGCTACTTCTTCTTCGAGCGCGAACGTACGATGTACTTATCGGTCGATTTGTTACGACGTGTTTTGTAACCTTTGGTTGGTTTGCCCCAAGGCGTTGCCCAGTGCTTACCACCGTTAGTCCGACCACCGTTGGGGTGATCAATTGGATTCATTGCAACCGAGCGTACGGTCGGGCGCGTGCCCTTCCAGCGTGCGCGTCCGGCTTTGCCGATAACTTCGTTGCCATGATCAGGGTTTGAAACCGCACCCACAGACGCCATGCAGTCGGCGCGAACTTTGCGTGTTTCACCTGAATTCAGTTTTAAGATTGCCCAACCAGAGTCGCGACCCACGAGTTGCACAAAAGCGCCAGCAGAACGTGCGATCTGACCACCACGACCAGGTTTTAATTCAACGTTGTGGATGATGGTACCGATCGGCATTGAAGACAGCGGCATGGCATTACCAGGCTTCACGTCAACGCTGTCACCTGAGATGACCTTGTCACCAACACCTAAGC
Organism: Hyphomicrobiaceae bacterium; assembly: GCA_021775735.1. Classification (GTDB taxonomy): domain Bacteria; phylum Pseudomonadota; class Alphaproteobacteria; order Rhizobiales; family Hyphomicrobiaceae; genus JAHZKN01. The sequence goes on along the minus strand of JAJFHG010000013.1, from coordinate 22,272 downwards.
GTTGTGGCGCCAGAATGTAAGACAAAATGCCGTCTTCATATTTGATCAACGCGATGAATGCGGTCCGGTTTGGATCATATTCAATACGCTCGACCGTTGCCGCCACGTCGTGTTTGCGGCGCTTGAAATCCACCTTGCGGTAAGACTGCTTGTGGCCACCGCCGATGTGACGCGTCGTGATACGGCCATCGTTGTTGCGGCCACCGGTTCGGGATTTACCCTCAACCAGAATTTTAACAGGCGCACCCTTCCACAACTGGCTGCGATCAACGCGCACCATGTGGCGCATGCCAGGCGATGTTGGGCGGTATGTTTTTAACGCCATTTAACTTCTCCCTAAAGACCCGTGGTCACATCAATCGAGTCACCCTCGGCGAGTGTGACAAAGGCCTTTTTCGTATCGCTCTGACGCGCTTTAATTCCGCGAAAAACCTTGGTCTTACCTTTGCGGACCAGAGTGTTCACGGCGGTTACTTTGACGCCAAAAAGACTTTCAATCGCTGATTTGATCTCAGGCTTCGTAGACTTCAATGCAACATTGAAGATCACCTGATTGTTCTCAGAAACCAGCGTCGACTTTTCCGTGATCACTGGCGAAAGAATGATGTCGTAGGCGCGGATTTTGTCGTTCATTATTTCGCTCCCTTGACCTGACCTTCAAAGCGCGCTTCCAGCGCTTCGATGGCTGCTTTGGTGAGAACCAATTTACGACGACGCATAATGTCGTAGGCATTGATGCCTTGGATCGGCAGCACATCAATATTTGGAATATTGCGGGCAGCGCGTGCAAATGGCTCGTTTAAATCTGCCCCATCAATGATCAGCGCGTTTGTGACTTCAAGTTTGTCAAACTGGTTTTGCAGATCCTTGGTTTTGCCATCTTTCGATTGGGCTGCATCAAGGACAATCAGCTCGCCGGCTTTTGCTTTGCTTGAAAGAGCGTGACGCAAGGCAAGCGCACGGACTTTCTTTGGCATACCTATCGCGTGGCTTCTTGGTTTTGGACCAAACGACTTACCGCCGCCACGGAACTGCGGTGCAGACCTGGCACCGTGTCGCGCACCACCGGAACCTTTTTGGCGCACAATCTTGCGGGTCGAGGCGGTGACTTGTGAACGATCCTGGCTGAAATGCGTACCAGCTTGGCGCTTCAACAGTTGATAGCGGACGATGCGCTGCAGCAGATCCTGACGTGGCTCCAGACCAAAAATGGCATCAGGCAGATCCAGCTTACCTGCGGACTTCGCGTCCAATGTTGTAACTGAGGCTTTCATTACGCTTCGCCCTTCTTATCAGCACCCGCACCGCCATCTCTCAGGGCAGCTGGCATTGGCGCGTCTTTTGGCAGGGCCTTTTTGACGGCATCGCGCACAACAACCCAGCCGCCTTTGGCACCAGGCACTGCACCGCGGATCATCAAAAGACCACGCTCAACGTCAGTTTGTACGACAACGAGGTTTTGCGTCGTAACGCGCTCGTCGCCCATGTGACCGGCCATCTTCTTGCCCTTGAAGACTTTACCAGGGTCTTGGCACTGGCCAGTGGAACCATGCGCACGGTGAGAAACCGAAACACCGTGAGTGGCGTGCATACCGCCAAAGTTCCAACGCTTCATCGCGCCTTGGAAGCCTTTACCTTTGCTGGTGCCAGTGACATCAACAAACTGACCAGCCACAAAATGGTCGGCGGTAATCTCAGAGCCGACTTCAATCATGTTGTCAGGTGAAACGCGAAACTCAGCGAGTTTGCGTTTTGGCTCGACCTTAGCAACGGCAAAGCTCTGGCGTTCTGACTTGTTCAGCCGCGCAGGCTTGCGCGTACCAGCACCAAGCTGCAACGCGGTGTAGCCATTCTTATCTTCAGTGCGTTGTCCCACAACCTGAAGCTTTTCAAGCTTCAAGACCGTCACAGGAATATGATCCCCTGCGTCGGTAAAAATGCGGGTCATACCCACCTTCTGTGCAATCACTCCGGAACGCATTGGTGCGCATTCCTTCCCTAGCTGGTGTCATGCGAGAGGGGCAAAGAGAGCCCACACCGCAGAGGACAAAAGGCAATTTTAAAGTTTAATCTCAACGTCCACACCTGCGGCCAAATCGAGCTTCATCAGCGCATCGACCGTTTGTGGGGTTGGATCAACGATGTCTAAGAGACGCTTGTGAGTTCTCATTTCGAACTGCTCACGGCTCTTCTTATCGACGTGTGGTGAACGGTTGACAGTGAATCGCTCAATGCGGGTCGGCAACGGGATGGGCCCGCGAACGTCCGCACCTGTGCGCTTCGCCGTATTTACGATCTCACGCGTTGAAGCATCGAGTACTCGATGATCAAACGCCTTAAGACGAATGCGAATGTTCTGAGCGTTCATGGTTTCCTAACTCACCAAAAAGAGAAAGCGCGATTTGTTTGACCGCCTCGCGCTTTCTTGTCCCTCAACCTTTATGCGTCGATTTTCGCTACAACGCCGGCGCCAACTGTTCGCCCGCCTTCGCGGATAGCGAAGCGGAGCTTCTCTTCCATTGCGATTGGCTGGATCAGTTCGACATCGACTGTAACGTTATCGCCCGGCATCACCATTTCCGTGCCCTCAGGCAGGGTCACAACACCGGTAACGTCGGTGGTACGGAAATAGAATTGCGGACGGTAGTTTGTGAAAAATGGTGTGTGACGACCACCTTCTTCTTTGGTCAGAATGTAGGCTTCTGCCTTAAACTTGGTGTGCGGCGTGATCGTACCTGGGTGACACAGAACCTGACCACGTTCGACAGCTTCTTTATCAATACCGCGCAACAGACAGCCAACGTTGTCGCCAGCTTCACCCTGATCGAGCAGCTTGCGGAACATTTCAACGCCGGTAACAACCGTTTTCTGAGTGTCTTTGATACCAACGATTTCAACTTCTTCGTTGACCTTCACGATGCCGCGCTCAACACGACCGGTCACAACAGTGCCACGACCAGAAATCGAGAACACGTCTTCGATCGGCATCAAGAATGGCTGATCCTTTGGACGGTCTGGCGTTGGGATATATTCGTCAACGGATGCCATCAATTTCAGAACAGCTTCTTTGCCGATCTCTGGGTTTTTGTCTTCCAGAGCGCACAGAGCCGAACCTTGCGTGATGGGAATATCGTCGCCTGGGAACTGGTAAGCTGACAGCAGCTCACGAATTTCCATTTCAACAAGTTCGAGCAGATCCGCATCGTCAACTTGGTCAACTTTGTTCATGAACACAACAAGCGCTGGAACACCAACCTGACGCGCAAGCAGAATGTGCTCACGGGTCTGAGGCATTGGGCCGTCAGCAGCTGACACAACCAGGATCGCACCATCCATCTGAGCAGCACCCGTGATCATGTTTTTCACATAGTCAGCGTGGCCTGGGCAGTCGACGTGTGCATAGTGGCGCGCTTCTGTTTCATACTCAACGTGTGCCGTTGAGATGGTGATGCCGCGCTCACGCTCTTCAGGTGCTTTGTCAATTTGATCATAAGCGGAGTATGTTGCGCCGCCACTTTCAGCAAGCACTTTAGTAATCGCAGCTGTCAACGATGTCTTGCCATGGTCAACATGACCGATCGTTCCAATGTTGCAGTGCGGCTTATTCCGCTCGAATTTTTCTTTAGCCATGGCTTGGCTCTCCGTCTTTTAGTTCGTCCCAATGGGACAGGTTAAGAACTTTCAAAACCAGGACAAAAAACCTGGTCGGCTTTGCTGATTACGCGAACTTTGCTTTCACTTCATCAGCGACGTTTCTTGGCACTTCATCGTAGTGCGCAAATTGCATCGAATACTGGGCCCGCCCAGTAGACATTGATCTCAGTGTGTTGATGTAACCAAACATGTTGGCCAACGGCACCAAGCAGCGCACGACAGTTGCGTTTCCGCGCATTTCTTGTGACCGAACTTGGCCGCGACGCGAGTTGACATCGCCGATGATGCCACCAAGGAATTCCTCTGGTGTCACAATCTCAACGTCCATGATCGGCTCAAGCAACTTGACGCCGCCCTTTTCACACGCCTCACGAATGGCAGAGCGCGCTGCGATTTCAAAGGCGATGGCAGACGAGTCGACTTCGTGGTAGCCGCCATCATAAAGCGTCGCCTTCATATCAACCATTGGGAAGCCGATGAGAACACCGTTGTCCCAAACCGATCTGATGCCTTTTTGAACGCCAGGAATGAATTCCTTCGGCACAGCACCACCAACGATGGTTGATTCAAATTCATTGCCCGCGCCGGTTTCATTGGGCTCGACTTTGAGCTTGACGCGCGCAAACTGACCGGTACCGCCGGATTGCTTTTTGTGCGTGTAGTCAATGTCGGTCGCCTTGGCGAGCGTTTCGCGGTAGGCCACCTGTGGCGCACCAACTGAGGCATCGACATTGTGTGTGCGTTTCAGGATGTCGACTTTAATATCGAGATGAAGCTCGCCCATGCCCTTGAGGATGGTTTCACCAGACTCTTGGTCAACCGACACCCGGAACGATGGGTCTTCCAATGACATTTCATTGAGCGCCAAGGCCATTTTTTCTTGATCAGCTTTGGTCTTCGGCTCAACCTTCACTTCAATCACCGGATCCGGGAATTCCATTTTTTCCAGGATCACAGGATTGTTTGGATCACACAGTGTTTCACCGGTGCGGGTGTCTTTCAGACCCTGCAACGCAATGATGTCACCGGCATACGCTTCCTTGATCTCTTCGCGATCATCGGCATGCATCATGTACATGCGCCCAGCGCGTTCTTTCTTAGACCGCGTCGAATTCATCAACCCCGTGCCCTGCGCAAGCGTACCAGAATAGATACGGCAGAAGGTGATCGAGCCCACGTGATCAAAATTCATAATCTTGAACGCCAGCAGTGCAAGAGGCTCATCGTCTGATGACTTGCGCACTGTTTCGCTGTCGTCTTTTGGATTGACGCCTTTAATAGCCGGTACGTCGACAGGGCTTGGCAGAAAATCTACGACCGCATCGAGCAATGGCTGAACGCCTTTGTTCTTAAACGCGGAGCCACACATCATCGGATAGAAGGCCGACGTGATGGTTCCCTTGCGCAGCAGCTTGCGAATGGTATCAATGTCAGGCTCATTGCCTTCCAGATAGGCTTCCATCGCATCATCGTCGACCTCAACGATGGATTCAATCATGAGGTCACGGAATTCTTTTGCCTTGTCAGCCAGGTCCTCAGGAATGTCGATGGTTTCGAAGTTGACGCCTTTGTCACCCCCGTCCCAGACGTAGGCCTTCATCTCAATGAGATCGACAACGCCGCGAAAATCGTTTTCAGCACCGATTGGAATTTGAATCGGAACAGGGCGTGCACCAAGCTTATCTTTGATGTCCTGAACGCACATAAAGAAGTCAGCACCGGTCTTATCCATTTTGTTGGAAAAGATGATGCGCGGCACGTTGTATTTGTCGCCCTGACGCCAAACAGTTTCCGTTTGAGGTTCAACGCCCTGGTTGGAATCGAGCACACAAACCGCGCCATCAAGCACCCGCAACGAACGCTCAACTTCAATCGTGAAGTCAACGTGTCCCGGGGTGTCAATGATGTTCAGGCGACGCTTATTACCATCACGGCCAGGCCACGAACATGTCGTGGCAGCAGACGTAATTGTAATACCGCGTTCTGCTTCTTGATCCATGAAGTCCATGGTGGCCGCGCCATCATGCACTTCGCCGATCTTATAGGAACGGCCGGAGTAGAACAAAATGCGTTCTGTCGTCGTCGTTTTACCAGCATCAATGTGAGCCATGATGCCAAAGTTACGGTAATCTGCGATCGGAAATTCGCGAGCCATGAGCTTGCCTCAAACCTTTTTCTGCTACCAACGATAGTGCGAGAATGCACGGTTGGCTTCGGCCATCTTGTGAGTGTCTTCACGCTTCTTAACAGCCGAGCCGCGATTAGAGCTCGCATCCATTAATTCACCTGACAAACGCTCAACCATTGTGTTTTCGTTGCGTCCACGGGCGGCTTTAATGATCCAACGGATCGCCAATGCCTGACGACGCTCATTACGCACTTCAACCGGAACCTGGTAAGTTGCACCGCCGACACGACGTGAACGCACCTCAACAGCCGGCATCACATTTTCAAGTGCCTGATGGAACATCTGCACTGGATCCGACTTCGCTTTGTCTTCCATACGATCAAAGGCGCCATAAACGATGCGCTCCGCAACCGACTTCTTCCCCTTCTCCATCACCGCGTTCATGAACTTGGTGATGATGATGTCGGAAAACTTCGGGTCTGGATTGACCGGACGTTTCTCTGCTTTGTGACGACGGGACATACTTGCTATCAGCCCTGCGTTAGTGAAAACCAGTTCGCCGACCGTCTCATAAAAGAGCCCGCCGGCGGGTGAATTGAAATTCTACTTCGGTCGCTTTGCACCGTACTTCGAGCGACGTTGCTTGCGGTCTGCAACACCTTGTGTGTCGAGTACACCGCGCACGACGTGATAACGAACACCGGGCAAATCCTTAACGCGGCCGCCGCGGATCAAAACCACAGAGTGTTCTTGAAGGTTGTGACCTTCGCCTGGAATGTAACCGATGACTTCATGGCCATTGGTGAGCCGGATCTTGGCAACTTTTCTCAGCGCCGAGTTTGGCTTCTTTGGTGTTGTTGTGTAAACGCGCGTGCACACGCCACGCTTCTGCGGGCACTGCTCCATATGGCGTGATTTAGAGCGGTTGACCTTAGAGCGCCGTGGCTTGCGGATCAGCTGTTGTATCGTTGGCATACGCCTCGTCCATCCCCATGCCTCTATGCGTTAGCGCATACGGCAAAATGAGCCTGCCAACCCCAAAACGGGCCTGACATTGAAATACCAGAGGATCGACCGGTTAGCTCGCGCCACCCGCCGATCGTGTCCCAAACATGTCCTCTGCTTTGCGACGGCAGCGTTTAGGTCTGAAAATGCCAAGAAATCAAGACCCGTTGGGTCAATCTCCGGCACCCAAATCAGCCTACGGCCAACCGTGAGAGTGGGCGAGGTATATACTGAGGCTCCAACCCCGGTCAACAGCTTGTGACAACGATATCGCTTATTTTTTGCCGCAGGCCCAAATCGAAAACGGCTGCCCAAGATGAGCAGCCGTTTTCAGTTCTTATCTGCGGTCAGAAAAGCCCTAAACTAAAGGCTATTCTTCTGCCTCTGGGCTCCGCCCGCGGCGTTGATCCACGCCATCACTTTCAGCTGCTGCAGGACCAGCCAAAGCAGCTTCTGCCAGATCCTTGGCCTGCTCGCGCTCAATGAGGTCATCACGCTTCTGTGCGACCTTGCGCAAACGGCGCAACATGCCGCCCGTACCCGCCGGAATAAGGCGACCAACGATGACATTTTCCTTGAGCCCCTGAAGGGTGTCGACCTTGCCGATCACAGCGGCATCCGTCAGCACACGGGTGGTCTCCTGGAACGAGGCTGCAGAAATGAACGATTTGGTCTGCAGTGATGCTTTGGTGATACCAAGCAGCACGGCCACCGCCGTTGCTGGCCGTTTGCCTTCTTTTTCTGCTGCCGCGTTCATGTCCCGGAACTCGATCCGATCGACCTGATCTCCCTTAATCAAGGCTGTCTCACCAACATCTGTGATCTCCACCTTCTGCAGCATCTGGCGAACAATCACCTCGATATGCTTATCGTTGATGGTGACGCCTTGCAGTCGATAGACGTCCTGGATTTCCTTGATCAGATAATTGGCAAGCTCCTCAACACCCTTAATAGCCAGGATGTCATGGGGTGCTGGGTGCCCATCATAGATGAACTCACCCTTTTCGATCCGATCACCAGGTTGCACCGCCAAGCTCTTGCCGCGCGCGATGAGATATTCTGAGTTTTCTTCATTCTCATCATCCGGCTTGATCAGGATCTTCTGCTTGTTTTTATAATCCTTGCCATATTCGACGGTGCCTGAAATCTCAGCAATGATCGCGTGGTCCTTTGGACGACGTGCTTCAAATAATTCAGCAACGCGTGGCAGACCACCGGTGATGTCACCAGATTTCGCCGATGCGAGCGGAATACGCGCCAACACGTCGCCAGCCTTCACCGTTTGACCCGGTTCAACAGACAAAATCGCGTTCACAGCCAGTTGGTAACGAGCGTCACCGCCACGAGCAACCGGAATCAGATTACCCTTACCGTCTTTGACCACGGCTGATGGTTTGAGATCAGCACCACGCGGTGTCGCACGCCAATCGATAATAACCCGATTGGTTGTGCCCTTCACTTCGTCGGTCTGTTCGCGAACAGAGGCACCTTCGAGAAGGTCTTCAAAGTCAGCCTTCCCGTCCACTTCCGTCATGATTGGACGGGTGTATGGATCCCATTGCGCGAGCTTAGTGCCACGCTTGACTTCATCGCCGTCATCAATGAACACGCGCGCACCATACGGAACCTTGGTGGACGACAGTTCCTTGCCGGATTGATCAGAGATCACCACCGACATGGTCCGTGTCATCGCTATGTTGCGCCCTTGGCTATCTTTAACAACAGCTTTGTCTTTTAAAGTAACGGTGCCATTGAATTTGGATTCAATGAACGACGAGTCGACCAAGTTGGCAGCACCGCCGATGTGGAACGTGCGCATAGTGAGCTGCGTACCAGGTTCACCAATCGACTGAGCAGCAATAACGCCAACCGCTTCGCCGATGTTGACGGGCGTACCACGCGCAAGATCACGGCCATAGCATTTGCAACAAACACCAACGTCCGTCTCACAAGTGAGAACGGAGCGGATCCGCATTTCCTGCACTTCTGCTTTCTCAATGGCTTCAGCGTGGCGTTCCTCAATCAACTCACCACGTTTTACCAACACGTTTGCATTCTTGCCTTTGGTGCCTGGCTCAATGATATCTTCAGCCGCCGTGCGACCCAACGCACGTGCGCCAAGCGTCACGATCACCTGGCCAGAATCCACCACTGGCTGAATGCTGATGCCAGCATCGGTACCGCAATCTTCAAGAGTGATGATGCTGTCTTGCGCAACGTCAACCAGACGACGGGTCAGATAACCAGAGTTAGCCGTTTTGAGCGCCGTATCTGCCAGACCTTTACGGGCACCGTGGGTTGAGTTGAAGTACTCAAGAACCGTCAGGCCTTCTTTAAAGTTGGAGATAATCGGTGTCTCAATAATCTCACCCGATGGCTTGGTCATCAGACCACGCATGCCGGCAAGTTGCTTCATCTGAGCAGGCGACCCACGCGCACCAGAGTGGCTCATCATGTAGATCGAGTTGACGAACGTTTCACCGGTTTCTGGATGTTTCTCCGTTGCCGAAATACGATCCATCATCTCTTTAGCGATTTGATCGGTACATTTCGACCAAGCGTCGACCACCTTGTTGTATTTCTCAAGCTGGGTGATCAGGCCGTCGTTGTACTGTTGTTCAAATTCGCGGACCATCTCTGTCGTCTTGTCGACGATTTTGAATTTGGTTGATGGGATGCGCATGTCGTCCTTACCGAACGAGATGCCAGCCTTAAACGCGTGATGGAACCCGAGCGCCATAATACGATCACAGAAGATGACCGTGTCCTTCTGACCGCACGTCCGGTAAACGGAATCAATGAGACCAGAGATGGCTTTCTTGGTCATCAGTTGATTGACCAAATCAAGCGTCACGCCTGGTTTCTTCGGCAGCACTTCCGCCAAAATCATCCGGCCTGGCGTTGCGTCAAAGATGTCCGTTTTGGTTTCACCATCGATGTCAATGTATTCAAAGCGTGCTTTGACTTTGGCGTGCAGGGAAACCGTACCCGCATCCAGAGCGTGGCGGACCTCAGCAACCGAACCGAAGACAGAGCCTTCACCACGTTCGCCATCGCTGATCATCGACAGGTAGTAGAGACCGAGAATGATGTCTTGTGACGGAACAATAATCGGCTGCCCGTTGGCGGGGTGCAGAATGTTGTTGGTCGACATCATCAAAACACGCGCTTCAAGCTGCGCTTCAAGCGACAACGGCACGTGGACAGCCATTTGGTCACCATCAAAGTCAGCGTTGAAAGCTGCGCAGACAAGCGGATGTAACTGAATGGCCTTGCCTTCGATCAGCACAGGCTCAAACGCCTGAATGCCAAGACGGTGCAAGGTCGGTGCGCGGTTGAGCATCACCGGATGTTCGCGGATCACCTCATCCAACACGTCCCATACTTCAGGGCGTTCTTTTTCAACGAGCTTCTTGGCTTGTTTGACAGTTGCAGCTTGGCCAAGCGCTTGCAGGCGCGCATAGATAAATGGCTTAAACAGCTCCAGTGCCATTTTCTTTGGCAGACCGCATTGGTGCAGTTTCAGTTCGGGACCAACCACGATCACTGAGCGACCCGAGTAATCGACGCGCTTGCCGAGCAAGTTCTGACGGAAGCGACCTTGCTTACCTTTCAACATATCGGCGAGTGATTTCAACGGACGCTTGTTAGCGCCTGTGATGACGCGACCACGACGACCATTGTCGAACAGAGCATCAACCGACTCCTGCAACATCCGTTTTTCGTTACGGATGATGATGTCAGGTGCTCTGAGCTCCATCAAGCGCTTCAGGCGATTGTTACGATTGATAACGCGACGATAGAGATCATTGAGATCGGACGTTGCAAAGCGACCGCCATCAAGCGGCACCAGCGGACGCAGCTCAGGTGGGATCACAGGAACAACGGTCAGGATCATCCACTCCGGGCGATTGCCCGATTCAATGAATGATTCAATTACTTTGAGCCGCTTGCCAAGTTTCTTTGGCTTGAGCTCTGTGGTTGCTTCGGCAATTTCCTGACGCAGATCTTCGCGGATCTGATGGAGATCAAGCGCCATCAGCAACTCGCGAATGGCTTCAGCGCCAATCCCGGCTGTAAAGCTGTCAGGGCCATACTCATCAAGCGCCGCGTTGTACTCTTCTTCTGTCAGCAACTGCTTTTCAGTGAACGGTGAGATGCCAGGCTCGATCACGATGTAATTTTCAAAGTAGAGGACGCGCTCAAGATCCTTCAGCGTCATGTCCATCAGCAAACCAATACGCGATGGCAGCGACTTCAAAAACCAGATGTGAGCCACTGGAGCAGCAAGCTCAATATGGCCCATGCGCTCGCGGCGCACTTTGGCAAGCGTGACTTCAACGCCGCACTTTTCGCAGATCAGACCCTTGTATTTCATGCGCTTGTATTTGCCGCACAAGCATTCGTAATCTTTGATCGGACCAAAGATGCGCGCGCAGAACAGACCATCGCGCTCCGGCTTAAACGTCCGGTAGTTGATCGTCTCAGGCTTTTTGATCTCACCAAATGACCACGACAGGATGTCATCAGGGCTCGCAATCGAGATCCTGATTTGATCAAACGTCGGCAAAGGTGCCTGAGTCTTAAACAGGTTTGTGATCTCGTTCATTCGTTTTCTCCGACGAGATAAAGTGCAGCGCCATACGCTTTATCTCTTGGCTCAATTAGGTGCCTCGACTAACGGGTCTGAGGCTTCTTTGTTGTGAGGACCGCGCGTAGTCCTCAAACTGCAACTCTGCGACAGCAGCTTTAGCCGCTGCCGCTCAATTCTATTCTGCCGCTGCCGGTGGCAGTTGCGGTGTTGGTGCTTTAGGCTCTTCAGATGCCGCCTCTTCCAATGCCTCAACATCAGAATTGGTCAGTTCAACATTGAGACCCAGTGCTCGCATCTCTTTTACAAGCACGTTGAAGCTTTCCGGAACACCAGCTTCGAAGGCATCTTCGCCACGAACAATGGCTTCATAAACCTTGGTCCGTCCTGCCACGTCATCCGACTTAACCGTCAGCATTTCCTGCAAGGTGTAAGCGGAGCCATAAGCTTCAAGTGCCCAGACTTCCATTTCCCCAAAGCGCTGACCACCGAACTGCGCCTTGCCACCCAGCGGCTGCTGGGTAACCAGGGAATACGGACCGATGGAACGAGCGTGAATCTTGTCGTCCACCAAGTGGTGCAGCTTTAACAGATACTTGTAGCCAACCGTGACCTTACGATCGAACTGTTCGCCAGTGCGGCCATCGCACAGTTGCACCTGACCAGACGAGTCAAAGCCAGCCTTCTCAAGCAGATCTACAACGTCGCCCTCATGGGCACCGTCGAACACAGGCGTTGCAATTGGCACACCACGTTTCAGTTGCTCGCCGAGCTCCACCAGATCGTCATCTTTCAGTTTTGTTGATGGAAGCTGCTCACCGTAGATTTTGTCGACCGCCTCTTTGAGCTCTTCCGAACGACCTTCGGCCTTGTAGGACTCTAGTGCATTGTCAATCACACGACCCAGACCCCGACACGCCCAACCCATGTGCGTTTCCAAAATCTGTCCGACGTTCATGCGCGAGGGCACACCAAGCGGATTGAGCACAACGTCAACTGGCGTTCCGTCATCCAAGAACGGCATGTCTTCCTTTGGCACGATCATCGAGACCACACCTTTGTTGCCATGCCGTCCGGCCATCTTATCGCCAGGCTGCAGCTTGCGCTTCACAGCGACGAAGACTTTGACCATCTTCATCACACCCGGCAGCAGCTCATCGCCGCGCTGCAGCTTGTCGACCTTATCCACGAAGCGGCGTTCCAGCCCCTTCTTGGCGTCTTCATACTGCTTCTGAATGGCTTCGATTTCGCCTTGTGCTTTTTCGTTGGCAAGGCCAATTTCCCACCACTGACTGCGCGGGATGTCATCCAGAATGGCTTCATCAAGCTTGGTGCCTTTACGGGCTTCTTTCGGGCCCTTGGCGACTTCCTTACCCATCAGCACTTCACGTAAGCGCGCGTAGACGTTGCGATCGAGAATTTGCATCTCGTCGTCACGGTCTTTGGCAAGGCGTTCGATTTCTTCACGCTCGATAGACATCGCGCGTTCGTCTTTATCAACGCCATGGCGATTGAAGACACGAACCTCAACGATGGTGCCAGCAACACCTGGCGGCAAGCGCAGCGAGGTATCGCGGACATCGGACGCTTTTTCACCGAAGATGGCGCGCAGAAGTTTTTCTTCCGGCGTCATTGGGCTCTCGCCCTTCGGTGTGATTTTACCCACCAGGATATCACCAGGATGGACTTCAGCACCGATTGATACAATGCCCGCCTCATCCAGGTTCTTCAACGCCTCTTCAGATACATTCGGGATGTCGCGGGTGATTTCTTCCGGACCAAGCTTGGTGTCGCGTGCCATTACTTCAAATTCTTCGATATGAATTGAAGTGAAGACATCGTCAGACACAACCCGCTCAGACAGCAGAATGGAGTCTTCAAAGTTGTAGCCCATCCACGGCATAAACGCGACGAGCACATTCTTGCCGAGCGCCAAGTCGCCGAGATCGGTTGACGGGCCGTCTGCAACAATCTCGCCAGCCGTCACGCGGTCACCCACATTCACCAATGGACGTTGGTTGATACAGGTGTTTTGGTTCGAGCGTTGGAACTTGCGCAAACGATAGATGTCAACGCCCGGCTTCGATGGATCGGTTTCTTCCGTTGCCCGGATCACGATACGGGTTGCATCAACCTGATCAACGACACCGGTCCGGCGCGCAGCAATTGCAGCACCTGAATCGCGCGCCACAACCTCTTCCATGCCAGTTCCAACCAATGGCGCTTCAGCACGGATAAGAGGTACCGCCTGGCGTTGCATGTTTGAACCCATCAACGCGCGGTTGGCGTCGTCGTTTTCAAGGAACGGAATGAGCGCTGCGGCAACAGAAACAAGCTGCTTAGGCGACACGTCAATGTAGCCAACACGATCACGTGGGACCAGCATGACGTCGCCAGAAAAGCGTACGGTGACCAAGTCGTTAACAAACTCACCCTTGTCGCTGAGTTTAGCGTTTGCCTGCGCAACGTGATGGCGCATTTCCTCCATAGCCGACAGGTACACAACTTCGTCTGTCACTTTGTTGTTCTTCACACGGCGATACGGACTTTCAATAAAACCGTACTTATTGACGCGCGCAAAAGTTGCCAACGAGTTGATTAGACCAATGTTTGGACCTTCAGGTGTTTCAATCGGGCAGATGCGACCGTAGTGAGTTGGATGCACATCGCGCACTTCAAAGCCAGCACGCTCACGCGTCAGACCACCCGGACCAAGCGCTGACAAGCGCCGCTTATGAGTAATCTCAGACAGTGGATTTGTCTGATCCATAAACTGTGACAACTGCGAGGAGCCAAAGAACTCGCGAACAGCAGCAGCGGACGGTTTCGCGTTGATCAAATCCTGCGGCATCACCGTGTCGATATCGACCGATGACATACGCTCTTTGATCGCACGCTCCATACGCAGCAAGCCAACGCGGTATTGATTCTCCATCAACTCACCAACCGAGCGCACACGCCGATTGCCAAGGTGATCAATATCGTCAATTTCGCCACGACCGTCGCGCAAATCAACAATTGTTTTAATGACCGCGATGATGTCTTCTTTTCGCAGAACACGCATCGTGTCTGGTGCATCCAGCTCAAGGCGCATATTCATCTTCACGCGACCAACCGCAGACAGGTCATAACGCTCTGGATCGAAGAACAGGCTGTTGAACAGTGCTGTTGCCGCCTCAACTGTGGGCGGTTCACCGGGACGCATCACACGGTAAACATCCATCAATGCTTCGTCGGTATTGGAGTTCTTGTCGACCATCAAGGTGTTGCGGATGAACGAACCGATGTTCACGTGGTCAACATCAAGAACCGGGAATTCCTTGATCTTCTGCTCTTTGATGCTTTCCAACATCTCAGCATCAATCTCAGCACCAGCCTCTGCATAGATCTGGCCAGTTTCCATATCAACGATATCTTCAGCCAGATAACGCCCTTCCAAATCTTCGGGCGCCACGATGACTTCTTTGATGCCGTCTTTACCAATCTCGCGGGCTTTGCGTGCTGTGATCTTTTCACCAGCAGGCACCAGTTCATCACCGTTTTTAGCATTCAACAACGGCCCAATCAGAGTCACACCGCGCATACGCTCAGGCACAAACGGCATCTTCCAACCGCGACGGCTGTCTTTGATCTTAATGTGGTCGTAGAACGTGGACAGGATTTCTTCGTCATCAAGGCCCAGCGCATAGAGCAGTGCGGTTACCGGCAGCTTACGGCGGCGGTCGATGCGAACATGGACGATGTCTTTAGCGTCAAACTCAAAGTCGAGCCATGAGCCACGATAGGGGATAATGCGGGCAGCAAACAGAAGTTTGCCGCTGGCATGTGTGCGGCCACGGTCATGATCGAAGAACACGCCAGGCGAGCGGTGCATCTGCGAAACGATAACGCGCTCGGTACCGTTAATGACGAACGTACCGTTTGACGTCATCAGCGGAATTTCGCCCATGAACACATCTTGTTCTTTGACGTCCTTGATCGACTTGGCACCGGTCTCTTCATTGATATCAAACACAATGAGACGCAACTTGACTTTCAGCGGAGCTGAGTAGGTCATGTCACGTTGCATGCACTCATCAACGTCATATTTTGGTGGTTCAAAGTCGTAGCGGACGAACTCAAGCGTTGAACGACCCGAAAAATCAGAAATCGGATAAACCGACTTGAATACCGCTTGCAGTCCATGGTCGTCGGAACGACCACCTTCTGGTTCCTTGACCATCAAAAAGTCATCATAGGAACTCTTCTGAACCTCAATGAGGTTTGGCATCTCTGCCACTTCGCGAATGGACCCGAATTTTTTCCGGATGCGCCTGCGCCCCGTTACGACTTCGCCCATGTCCGCTCCTTCACGTTTCTAGCGCGGCTGCCGGCCCGCGCGATCTACCCCCTCAAGTCGATAGCACTGGCCAAGGCGCCTCACTTGAGATGTGTTCTTCAAACGGCTTACCGGAACCCCTCAAAGCGATGCGATATCGCTTGGAGAGGCTCCGGAAAACCGTTCTTTACGCAACGCATGTTGTCCATTGGCGGCGAGCGAGAGACATTTATCTCGTGCCCACCACCAACAGACTACATGTCTTTAGGTTAGCTCAACTTGAGCACCTTGATCTTCAAGCTGCTTTTTAAGCTTTTCTGCTTCTTCCTTGTCCACGCCTTCTTTAACTGGCTTGCCACCAGCTTCAACGAGGTCTTTTGCTTCCTTCAGGCCAAGACCTGTGATCGCGCGAACCTCTTTAATGACGTTGATTTTCTTGTCGCCTGCAGCTTTCAGAATGACGTTGAATTCTGTCTGCTCTTCAGCAGCTGCAGCGCCAGCACCAGGAGCTGCAGCAACAGCAACAGCAGCGGAAGCGGAAACGCCCCACTCTTCTTCCAGTTTTGTGGCAAGCTCAGCAGCTTCCATCACAGTTAGCTTTGACAGATCGTCAACGATCTTTGCCAGATCGGTCATGTTAGTCTTCCTTCCAAGTTTGAACCTGTTTTAAGTGCGCGCCCGCCACCTAGCAAACACACACAAATGATTTCCACCTTAGGTCTAGCCGGCACTTGCCTTGGCTTGAATGACCCGGGCCAATTGACCACCTGGCTCTTTGACTGTGCGGGCGATTTTGGTCGCCGGCGCATTCAGTAGGCCGATCAGTTTGGCACGCAGCTCATCAAGTGATGGCAACGCTGCAAGCGCTTCCACGCCTTTAGCATCAAGAACATCAGTTCCCATCGAGCCGCCAAGGATCACGAGGTTGTCGTTCTCCTTTGCAAACTTGACAGCAATTTTCGGCGCAGCGATCGGGTCTTCAGAATAGGCAATACACGTTGGCCCTTTGAAGAGATCCTCAATACCTGCTACGTCGGTGTCCTTCAGCGCAAGCTTCGCCAACCGGTTCTTCGCCACTTTGACAGAACCACCCACCTCTTTGATTTGGCGGCGATAGTCCGTCATTTGCGCGACGGTTAAACCAGCATAGTGGGCGACAACCACAACACCTGTGTCCTTAAACACATCGTGCAGCGTTGACACGAGCTCACGTTTCGCGGCTCTTTCCACTTAGGCTCGCTCCTTATTTTGCAACACACCTTCGCTTGAAGGTCTGTTGCGGGTTGCACCTAGCGCAAACATCAAAGTCCTAACGGACTTCACATGGTCTGCGCCACTTGTCCTGCCCTTCCCGCAACCAAAGAACCTGGCAACGGTGCTGACCCAGAAGGCTCAAACCGGAAGCGTGCCAATTACTTGGCGCAAATCCGATTGATCTCCCATCTCATGCTGGCCCTCTTCGCTTTAAGGCTTAAGCGGCTGGCACGTTTGTTTGTCGCCAAACAGCAGTGTTCACCACACCAACAATCTCGGACAGGTCTCCAAATCAAAAATCCTAATCGATCCAAGATTTGAAGTTTCAGCCCCGAGAGGCTGAAACTGTTTCCCGAGGCTTAAGCGCCTGCGGAAATGTTCGAAGTATCAATTTTCACACCCGGGCCCATCGTTGAGCTGAGTGAAATGCGCTTAAGATACGTACCCTTGGCACCGGTTGGTTTGGCTTTCATCACCGAGTCGACCAACGCTTTGACGTTTTCAGCCAGCGCTTGTTCGGTGAAGCTGGCTTTGCCAACACCTGCGTGAACAATGCCGGATTTCTCAACGCGGAATTCAACCGAGCCGCCTTTGGCTCCTTTGATGGCGGTGACAACATCCATCGTAACTGTGCCAACGCGCGGGTTAGGCATCAGGCCACGTGGACCCAGCACCTTACCAAGACGACCAACGAGGCCCATCATGTCGGGCGTTGCAATACAGCGATCAAAGTTGATCTTGCCTTTTTTCACTTCCTCGACAAGCTCCTCCGCACCAACAATGTCGGCGCCTGCTGCCTTGGCTTCGTCCGCTTTTGGACCACGTGCAAAAACAGCAACCGTTGCCTTGCGACCAGATCCATTTGGTAGATTGCAGACCCCACGCACAACCTGGTCAGCGTGCTTTGGATCAACGCCCAAGTTCATGGCGATCTCAATGGTTTCATCAAACTTGGCTTTGGCACCATCTTTGACGAGCTTCACAGCTTCATCGATGGAATACACTTTGTTCGCCGCAACGCCCTGGCGCAGTTTGTGGAGACGTTTGCCGCCTGCCGCACGCACCTTTGCGAGTTCTTCTTTTGTCATGCTTGTTGCCATGATCCTACTCCACCACCGTTAGGCCCATTGACCGAGCTGAACCGGCAATTGTGTGTGCTGCCTGTTCAACATCATCGGTGTTGAGGTCTGCCATTTTCAAAACCGCTATTTCGCGAACCTGCTTCATCGTTACCGAGCCAGCCACAGAACGGCCTGGCTCTTTGCTGCCAGACTTAAGCTTGGCGGCTTTTTTGAGATAGAAAGACGCAGGCGGCGTCTTCATTACAAAGGTAAAGGAGCGATCCGTAAAAACCGTGATCTTAACTGGGATCGGCGTATTCTTTTCAACGTCCTTTGTCTTGGCATTGAAAGCTTTGCAGAATTCCATAATGTTGACACCGCGCTGACCGAGCGCGGGACCAATAGGTGGCGATGGGTTTGCAGCACCCGCTGGCACCTGCAGGCTGATAAAGCCGTCTATTTTCTTTGCCATTCGTATCCCCTGGCGTTGTCGGGATGACCAGGCTTTCGCCGGGTCACCCAGGGTTAGCGGTTAGCGGGTTTTAGATGCCCAAAAGGCATCGCCACCCTCCCGCACAAGTTGCATATGAAGTCGCGCCGCTGGCTCAAGGCGCGTCGGGCCTGTCTAAGGCTCCGCCGCCCACTTGGCTATGTGGCGCTTTATCCTGTAAGGCCACCTACCCCGGCGGCCTACCACTCCTCTTAGCTCTCAATCTCTCACCCAGACCAGTGCACAAGACGTCGGCATCTAAGATGCCACCTTCTCAACCTGACCAAATTCCAATTCCACCGGTGTCGGACGACCAAAGATCGACACCGCAACCTTGACCCGAGCCCGCTCCTCATCGACCTCTTCGACGTGACCGGAGAAAGATGCAAACGGTCCCTCCGCCACTTTGACTTGCTCACCAACCTCAAAGGTGATGGTTGGGCGCGGCCGCTCAACACCTTCTTCGACCTGATTGAGGATGCGGGCTGCTTCCTCTTCAGAGATTGGCATCGGCTTGCTGTCAGCGCCTAGAAAACCGGTGACCTTCGGCGTGTTCTTAATCAACAGGAAGGCCGGGTCCGTCATATCCATTTTGACCAACACGTAACCGGGCAAAAACTTGCGTTCTGACTGCACTTTCTTGCCACGCTTGATCTCAACGTATTCTTCAGTTGGAACCACAACGTCTTCAAATGCGCCTTCCAAGCCCGCCGCCTTGGCGCGCTCCTTAATGGCCTCGGCCACCTTGGATTCAAAATTCGTATAGGCGTGTACGATGTACCAGCGCTTGGCCATCTTGCTCTCTTTCTTCGCCGCCGCCGAACAGGCAGCGACCCCCGCACTAATCAAACTCGAGCGACCATTATTTGCCGAGCTCTAAAATCATGCCAACAATCCAACTGAGGAACATGTCGGCAAAGAAGAAGAAGATGGCTGCCAGTGTAACCATGATCAGCACCATGACCGTGGTGATCCACACCTCACTCCACGAAGGCCACGTGACCTTCGAGACCTCTTGTCGAACTTCTTGTATGAACTCGAATGGATTTTTTGCCATCAAAACTTTTCCTGTGACGCCATGCGTCAAAGCGACGCACCCCGGGTTTCGGGAGGCATCGCACAACCTTTTCCAGCGGTTTAGATCAAAGCGATCGAAATTGACAGTAATTTCGAACACCTACTTCAATCTACTCCAAGGAGTTAGAGCAACTTATCTGCGCTTAAAAAAAACGCAGGTTGCTCTAGCCCCGAATGGAACCCGCACCTCAACAAATGGCAGGGGTGGAGGGTCTCGAACCCCCAGCCTTCGGTTTTGGAGACCGACGCTCTACCAATTGAGCTACACCCCTAGATCAAAACAGCCAACATCGAAACCGATTTTCAGCGGAAAATTTGATCAACTCCTAAGTCTTAAAGCAAGTTATCTGCGTTTAACCAAATCCAGCTTGCTCTAATAACGCCTCAGAGCATCACCTGCAGACCTCGGGGCGCGTTTGTGTAACTGAAGTTTTGCGCTTTGTCACGGGGGGCGTGGCCAATTTACCGGTCAGGTCGCAGGCACAACAGTGACCGCAGTCCCGTAAGCGATCACTTCGGTCACAGCAGAGGCGATCTCATTGGCGTCATAGCGCATCGCAAGGACCGCATTTGCGCCCTTGGCCTCGGCTTCTTTGATCATCAGGTCAAACGCCTCTTGCCGGGTGGTCTCAGCCAATTGGGCATAGAGCGGGATCGAGCCGCCAAACAGGATCTGGATACTGGCGCGCACATTGCCAACAATTGAGCGGGACCGCACTGACAGTCCGCGAACAACGCCAAAATAACGCTCGACGCGATAACCTGGCAGGTCATTGATGGTGACGACGATCATGGCTGTAGCATCTCTTTTGCTGAGGGTCGCGGCAAACCACACGCGTACCACTGTTCAAACACAGGTCACAGCCAACAAACATCCCAGCACCTGTTTGGCAACACGCGACCGGAGACATCACATCTTCAATAGATCAGTGACAATACGTTCGGCGGCCTGATCGGCTGTTTCATTTGTTGTGTCAACGGTCATCTCAGGATCAGTCGGCACCTCATAGGGACTATCAATGCCTGTAAAATTTTTGATCTCACCCGCCCGCGCCTTGGCGTACAGCCCTTTAACATCGCGGTGTTCGGCAACCTCAAGCGGTGTTGCAACATGGATCTCATAAAAATCATGCCTCTCGACAGTTTCACGGGCCAACTGTCGCTCGGCACGAAAGGGTGAAATAAAGGAGACCAGCACAATCAAGCCCGCATCACACATCAGCTTGCTGACTTCAGAAATACGCCGGATATTTTCGACCCTGTCGACGTCGGTGAAGCCCAGGTCTTTGTTCAGGCCGTGGCGCACATTATCGCCATCCAATAGCATTGTGTGCCGCCCCGCTGCGGTAAGGCGTTTCTCAACCAGGTCTGCAATCGTCGACTTGCCGGCCCCGGAAAGGCCCGTAAACCACAACACAGAGGCTTTTTGTTGCTTCGCACGCGCGCGCTCATCAGACGTAACGGTTGTTTCTTGCCACCTGATGTTACTGGCCCGTCGCAGGGAATAATCAATCAAACCCAACGCAACAACGTTATGCGTCTCGGGATCTGCCAGTGTAAACAGTCCCGCCTGTCGGTCTTGCGCAAACGGCACGCATTTAAACGCCTCGGTTGTGTTGATGTTGCAAACGCCGACGTCGCCTTTGTGCAATCTGTTGCGCGCAATGCGCTCTACAGCATGTGGATCGCGTTCGTATTTAATTGACGTAATTGTTGCCTCACGCTGACTCTGATCGGTGCGCAATTGCAACGGACGCCAGGGCAAAAGGGCGGCATCATCCACCCAAAACAATCGCGCCTGAATGTGATCAGACTGTATGGGCTTTGTTGGCTGAAGGTGGTCCTGGGCGCCGCGCGCGGCCGCCGCGCAGTCGCGAAGGTGGGTGCTTAACGTTGGCCCGCTGTACCAGCCGAGGTTCCCGTCGCGTGCAACCACATTTCCCGCTGTTGCTGTGTTAATCGGCACCATAGTTACAGTTTGAAAATCACAACGGTCTTTCATGAAGACCATCATTGGGCGCATCAAGGCATCGAACCCGGTGTGCCCTTGCGGCGGAATACGACCACTGTCAACCGTGAGCACCACATGTGGAACACCGAGTTCTGAGGCCAACCAGACCCAGCGCTGGAGATGGTCTAACGTTGTGGTGCCGGATTCAAATCCCACAATAACGACATCCGCCTGCGACCCGGCACGAACAAGGTTGGCCAGGTCGTCGTCGGGCTTGGCCAGCTCGGTCCACGACAGACCCTCTCCCTCTCCGGACTGATTGAGGGCTTCGATGACCGATCGCAGCCCACCCGCCGTACCAAGCGTGAGAATACGAACCGCTTTTTTGTTTACGCTTGAATTTTGCCTGTCGTCGGACATGCGATCCCGCCTCAAACTGCGCCCATCCATGGGACAGCACCTCCCCACACCCGTACGTCAATCGGCACTCGCAGGGCAATACAGGCACGACAATATCAAGGGGATGATGGAGCGGGTAGCGGGAATCGAACCCGCATATTCAGCTTGGAAGGCTGCTGCACTACCATTGTGCTATACCCGCGTCGCTCTTTAGTCGTTCCACACATTCTAGAGTCGTGTGGAGACAGTCTATCTTTAGTCGTTCCACACATTCTAAAGGCGTGTGGAGACAGTCTATCTTTAGTCGTTCCACACATTCTAAATGCGTGTGGAGACAGTCTATA
>JAJFHG010000012.1 GCA_021775735.1 Hyphomicrobiaceae bacterium | reverse complement strand
GCCGTCACCGATGCCTTCGCAACCAATGAGGACACCACGTCTGCAGCGATTGATCTTGTTGGCAACGACACCGATGTCGATGGCGATACGCTCTCTGTGCAGTCGATTGCCGGCACCACCATCACACCGGGTACGGCACAGGCCATTGCGGTCACCAACGGTACCGTCAATGTCTCAGCAGTTGGTGTTGTCACCTTCACACCGGATGCCAACTATAACGGCCCGATCACCTTCACCTATGTCGTCTCTGACGGCAACGGCGGCACCGATACCGGCACCGTCAACGGCACCATCAACGCCATCAATGATAACCCGGATGCAGTTGATGACGGCTACACCACCAATGAAGACACGGCACTTAACATTCCGGCCAATGGTGTCTTAGGCAATGATAGCGATCTTGATGGTGATACCATCACCGTGCAATCGCATACCGCAGCCAGCAATGGTACGGTCGTGGTCAATGGCGATGGTTCGTTCACCTACACGCCAAACGCTGACTTCAATGGTACCGATACCTTCACCTACACGCTGTCTGATGGCAACGGGGGTAGCGATACCGCGACGGTGACCATCACCGTTGATCCGGTCAATGACCTGCCTGTTACCAACCCAGACACAGCAACAACACCAGAAGATACACCAGTCGTCATTGATGTACTCGCAAACGACAGTGATCCGGAAGGTGGGGCCCTCACCGTCACAGAAATTAATGGTACGCCAATCACCATCGGTGGACCTGGGGTGCCTGTCACGGGTGGCGTGGTTACGCTCAACCCAACCGGAACGGTGACCTTTACGCCAACGCCAGACTTCAACGGAACACCATCATTCACCTACACGGTTGAAGATCCGGATGGTGGTACGGGTACAGGTACAGCGTCTGTCACAGTGACACCTGTGAATGATGCCCCTGTTGTCAATCCTGACACAGCAGCAACGCCGGAAAATACGCCGGTCATCATTGATGTACTCGCAAACGACAGCGATCCAGATGGTGAACCTCTCACCGTCACAGAAATTAATGGTACGCCAATCACCATCGGTGGACCTGGGGTGCCTGTCACGGGTGGCGCGGTTACGCTCAACCCAACCGGAACGGTGACCTTTACGCCAACACCAGACTTCAACGGAACACCGTCCTTCACCTACACAGCTGAAGATCCATCCGGCACGCCAGTGTCTTCAAACGTCACTGTTAATGTCCAGAACCCAGACGACACACAAATCAACATTGAATACTTTGATGTCGTTCTACCACCAGACCACGATCTAACAACCGAACCTCAGTCGAATTCGCTCGATGATATTGAGGTTGGGGGGATCATCGTCGACACTGTCGAAGATTTTGGTCAAATCCGGTCAACTTCATTAGGCCCAAGTGTGGATGGAATTGTGGTTGATACGGTCAATTCCGTCGACACGCTTGGCGGCATGAAGTCTCTCGGAAACGGCGAGGGCAGCATTGCAACGGTTATCGAGGATGTCGATGTAATGCGCGCTATCGCCAATGAAGCTGATCGTATTTTCGGTCGCACGGCGACGGAGATTGACATCAACTCCTGGGTTGGTTTCTCGCTACGTATGGATGTAGGTGGTCTGTCAGGTCTTAGTGACGGTGATACAGATGGACAAATTATCGTTGATACATTGATGCGTAAAAACATCTTGTACATCCAAATCACCAACACACTCGACTCGACCGACAAGGGACGTGTTTTGAGCTACAAGATCATGCAGGCTGACGGACGTCCTATGCCTGAGTGGCTGTCTATAAGTGAGAAAGGCTTACTGCTCGGAGAGGTGCCAGCGGACAATAGCCCAATTAGTATAAAAATCATCGCTCTCCATGAGGATGGCACGACAACGACACGGTCGGTTACTATTCAAACGGCAACGGGCGAAGTACAGCCCTTTGATGCGACTCAAAAAGATCACGCTGTGAACTTTAACCAGCAACTGCAGACTGCTGAAAGTCGTGATGTTTCAGATCTTCGCGAAGTTGACAGCTTCCTCACTGGCAACAAGGTTGATCCAACAAAGAAAGCCGCTGAATAACGGCTCATTCTCATACCTTGTGCAATATCCTAGCAACGCTCAGACCGCAAAATCTGAGCGCTGCTTTCCTGTTGTGATCAGTTCACGGGGCGCGGACAAGCTTGTACCAGCAAAACCGCCTGCAAGACTCAAAATGGCACCAGACGTTGCTTTAGATAACGCCTAAATAAGTGTCCGTCGGCACGCACGTTCTCACAAAATTAAGGCAAACAGCTTATTTATAAGTGTTGCAATGGGCGCCCTAACGCGGGCGGGCAATCTCTTAACTAACCACTACCAAGTGTCTCAACCACCGGGCCATAAAATGAATAAAAACACCAATACATTTCTCAGCATGGCTTTTCTTGCGAGCGTGTTCACGCTGCTGCCTTCTGCAATTGTAGAAGCAGATTTTGACGATGTCTCCAAGTGGTCCGTTCGTGGGATTGTCAAAGCAGAATCTGAGGCAATGATCTCTAGCGAGCTCGTTGCTCAGGTCAAATCTCTACCATTCAAAGAAGGACAAAGGTTCGATAAAGGCGATATCATTTTAGAGTTCGACTGTCGCCGCTACCTTGCAGACTTACGTGCGGCAGAAGCCGATGTTGAAACTGCACGCGTGAAAGTCAAAACCAACACTGCGCTCAAGCGCCATAACGCCGTTGGTGCCGAAGAGCTCGAAATTTCAAATGCCAAACTCAATCAAACCGTTGCGACAAAGGAAGCGTTGTCTGTCAAAACAGATCAATGCACCATTCACGCACCCTTTCAGGGTCGCGTCGTGGAACGCAAGATCCACGAACATGAAATGCCTGAAGCTGGTTCCCCACTTCTAAAAATTGTAAAGGACGGAAATCTGGAATTGGAACTGATTGTTCCATCCAATTGGCTTACTTGGCTACGTTCTGAGCAATCTTTCTTATTCAAGATTGATGAAATCGGATCGGTTCTGACGGCCCGCATCTTACAGATCGGCGCCGTGGTCGATCCGATCAGTAAAACAGCTATGGTTTCTGCCAAACTTGTCGACGCGACAGACGCTGTCAGACCAGGCATGAGCGGAACCGCCACCTTCACCCCGCCAAACGGGTAAGTCTCATGTCAGTTGCAAAAAAAGAAATGCCAGAATCGGCACATAAAAAAATTGACACATCTGCGCCAAAGCAGAACGTACGCATCGAAACAGCGCGTGATATTGGCTCTGAAGTTCAACAGCGCTCCAAAGGCCTGGAAACAATCCTAGCCGTTGATGACCGTGTGCGCGGCGCCAAATCTACTCGTGAGCTGCAACACGTTATTGTCAATGAAAGCCGCAAGATAACCGGCGCGCGGCAGATATTCTTGGTCCGCCTGAGTAGTGGCGGGAAAATCCAGGTCAGGGCTGTATCTAGTCTGGCACTAGTAGAACGTGACACACCACTCGTTCGCTGGGTTGAGAGTGCTATTGAAAATATTGCAAATGAACGCGGCCTTGATGCGCCTGTTGAATTTGCGCTGCCAGCGTATGTTGATCCAGACGCTGACGAAACGAAGACCTATCCATTCCGTAATTTTGTCTGGCAACCTCTGAAACTAACGTCAAGCGAAACGTTTGCTGGACTTCTGTTTGCCCGTGAACGCGTTTGGCACCCCCAAGAGATGCGTGTTATCGCACGGCAAGCAGACGTCTATGCCAACGCCTGGCAAGCACATTCTGGTAAAAGGCGTCTACGCCTTCAGCCAAAACTACGCAAAAATCTAAGTTATGTGGGTCTGGCCGCGTTGGTGATCGTGGCACTCATACCCGTACCTTTAACAGCCCTCGCTCCCGTTGAAATTGTCGAACGCAATGCCGGCATCGTCGCTGCTCCAATTGATGGGGTGATCGCCAGCATCCTCGTCAAGCCCAACGAAATAGTGAAGTTTGGACAACCAATCCTGCGTTTTGAAGACACCAATCTGCGCAATCGCTTTGAAATCGCCGATCGCGAAATGCATGTTGCCAAGACAAAATATGACCGCGCTCAACGAGCAGCTTTTTCAGACCCAAAATCACGACATGAACTACAGCTGGCAAAAACAGAATACGAACTGAAAAAAGCCGAACTCGATTATGCCTCCGACATTCTCGCACGAGCAGAAGTTACAGCCTCAAGGGAAGGTATTCTAATCTACTCGGACAAGAATAAATTGATCGGACGACCGGTAAAAACGGGTGAGCGGCTTATGAAGATTGGTGCGCCTAATGAAATTCAGGCACGCATTGACCTTCCGGTCGCGGACGCAATCGTTCTAGCGAAGGACACCAAGGTACGCTTGTTTTTGGATGCAGCTCCGTTCCAACCAAGGCTTGCTTCTATAATGAGTGAATCCTATCACGCTGAACCAAACGCATCTCAACAGCTGGTCTATAAAATCAAAGCACGTCTTGACGAAGAAAAATTCTACCCGCGCATCGGCGCACGCGGCACTGCGCAAATATATGGCCAGAATGTACCTCTATTTTTCTTCCTGCTCCGCAAGCCAATTTCCGCGTTCCGGCAGTATTTTGGGCTCTAGCCAGTAATGTCCTCAAACACCCCACTGCTACCTAATCTCCGCCAAGAGTTGCGCCTCTTTGAAGGTCCTGTGACCAATAAGGGTGAGCCCTGCTGGCTAATCTATGATCCCATCCGGCATCGCTATTTTCGCATTACCCAGCATGTCTTTGAACTTCTCAGCCTGTGGGACAATATCACCGCTGAAGACCTTAAAGCGGCAGCTCAGGGTCGTCTAAAGAGTCGCATTGAAAATGATGAGATCAACGATCTTGTTAAATTTCTGCATACCAACAATCTGACCGAAACCTCCGCCAGCGGGAACAGCAAGGACTATGCCGATCAGATCTCGGCAACGAAGAAGACATTTTGGAAACAAGCAGTTCACAGCTACCTGTTTTTCCGAATTCCTCTTTTACACCCTGATCGCTTTTTGCGCGCCACCATGCCATTTGTAGACCTGCTTTATGCGCGTCTTACTCTATGGATCTTTGCTGCCTTTTCACTCGTCGGAATTTATCTTGCCTCGCGACAGTGGGATCAGTTCAAAACAACATTCCTCGACTTCCTGTCTTGGGAAGGCGCGTTCTACTACGCCGTCAGCCTTGCCTTTATAAAGACACTGCACGAGTTGGGGCATGCGTACACGGCGACGCGCCATGGCGTCAGAGTCAACTCCATGGGCATTGCGTTCATGGTCATGATGCCACTTTTGTTTACAGATGTCACCGACGCCTGGCGTTTGAAATCACGCCGCAAAAAGCTAGCCATCGACTTTTCCGGCATGGCCGTGGAACTTATCATCGCCGGACTTGCTACATTCCTTTGGGCGTTTTTGCCTGACGGCCATCTACGCTCTATCGCATTTGTTTTAGCGACAACGAGTTGGGTCTTGAGCCTGCTGGTCAACCTCAATCCCTTCATGCGCTTTGATGGCTATTACATTCTTGCCGATGCCTGGGGCATCCCAAATCTGCAAACGCGCGCATTCGCCATGGCCCGTTGGTGGATAAGGGAAAAACTATTTTCACTCGGTCAACGCGCGCCTGAACAATTTGACAAGTTCAAGAGACACGCCTTGATCTCTTATGCCGTTGGCACCTGGATCTACCGGTTAGTTCTGTTCATCGGTATCGCCCTGCTCGTCTATCACTTCTTCTTCAAGGCTCTGGGCATCTTTCTGTTCGCCGTCGAAATTCTATGGTTTATCGTCCTGCCAATTTGGCGGGAACTTATGGAGTGGTGGGATATGCGCCAAGACATCCGAAAGCAAAAAAGATCACTTATCACAGCAGGTGTTACAGCTACACTTGCACTGCTGGCATTTATACCATGGAGCGGTAGTGTTTCGTTTCAAGCCATTGTTGCCTCAGATCATGAAACACAAATCTTCTCACCGCGTCCGGCCTATGTCCGCATGGTGCATGTCATTGATGACAAGAAAGTCACCAAGGGTGACGTCATGATTGAATTAAACTCGCCAGACTTAGATTTTGAAATGACCCAGACGCAGCGCCAAATCGCACTTCTAGAGGCGCGACGGGCACGTATTGCTGGAGACAGTGAAGACCGCCTCTATTTAGATGTGATATTGAGCGAACTTGACGCACAACGCCAGAAGCTGTCAGGCCTTCACCGCGAGCAAGATCTCCTAACCATCCGCGCGCCTTTTTCAGGCACGGTCAAAGAAGTCGATGATGACATTTCTGCTGGCCAGTGGATCGACCATATTACGCCGATCGCCCGTGTCGTTGCCCCTGGCAGCCTGGAAGCACGCGGTTATGTTGATGAAAACCACGCATGGCGCCTTGGAACAGACAACAATGCGACATTCATTCCAGAAGATCCATTAATGGATCGGCAATCTGCAAAACTCGTCGAGATTTCCAAAGCTGCTGCACATCGACTTGATGTGCGTTATCTGTCGTCAATCTATGGCGGCGAAGTCGCCTCTGAACGCAACGCAGATCATGAAATTGTCCCTCGTTCAGGCCAATATCTTGTGCGCCTCACCCTCGACGAAGTCCCTTGGCAACGTGCTGTCCGCGGTACGATACATCTTACAGGAAAGCCAGAGAGTTTTGCCACTGCTGTTTGGCGGCGCGTACTGCAAGTCCTTGTCAGAGAGAGCGGTGTATAGTGCAACCAGGCTAGATTGCACTGTTTTTAGTGTTTCACGAAGATAAATTTCACCAACGCACAAAGACAAGCGAACAAAAAAACGAAACCGGTCAGTGACGTTATTGGTTACTACCGTGTCAAGAGCATGTGCAGATATGGAGCCTTCATTTATAATTTATTTAGTCTGCCAACAGAGTTCTTGCACAACCCCTGCGGGTCGATCAAATCTGTATAAAATTGTAAATATTTAGAGCCGAATATATTTCCAACTATCCGGGTAAAGTCTCTGCTTGCCTCGACAAAAAAACCAATGCCGGACATCCGCTGAGTTTAATGGAAATAAGAATGCGCGCTCACATCAAATCCCTCGCCCAGTCCCGTTCCGGAGCAGTGGCTCCACTTTTTGGACTTCTCGCAATCGTGCTATTTGCCACTGCCGGTGGCGCGGTTGACATCGGTCGTTGGAATAACGCGCGCCAGCAAACCATTTCGGCTTTAGATGCCGCCGTTCTCGCAGCTGGTCGTGCTCTACAAATTGATTCATCTGATATCGATGGCGCTATTGCAGCAGCACAAAGCGTTTACGATAAAAACGTCGAAAACCGCATCGCTACAATGAATGACACCATCTCGTTTATCGTCACAGACGATCAGACCGCAGTGACTGCGACAGGCAATGCAGATATTGAGATGTACCTTCTCAAGCTCGTTCAAATTGACAAGCTAGCCCTTCTGGATGAATCCGGATCGGACTACTCCAAAGCCAAGCTGGCCGTAAACGGAAATGCTGGCGTGAATTTTGAAATCTCATTGATGCTAGATGTAACCGGGTCCATGGCTGGAACTAAAATTTCAGATATGAAAATTGCCGCTAAGGATCTAATCGACATTGTCGTTTGGGACAATCAGTCTAGCTATACATCAAAAGTCGCCGTCATCCCATTCGCGCATGCCGTCAACGTTGGTGCACCATTGTTCAGTGCCATCACCGGAAAAGATCCAGCTGACTTCAACCATCCTTGCGCAGTCGACCGAACGGACTCAGCAAAGCTAACCGATGATGCCCCTGGTCCTGGAAAGCAGGTCCATGTCTACGAACAAAAGAAAAATATAAACTCGTGGACAGCGATGCTGCCCTGCAACCCAAGCACGGCCTCTATTCAACCGCTGACCAACAACAAAGCCGTTCTCAATAGTCTTGTTGATAGCTTTGTGGCCAATGGCTACACCGCCGGACATATCGGAACCGCTTTTGCTTGGTACGCATTGTCTCCCAAATGGGCCAATGTTTGGCCGGCTGAGAGCGTCCCGGCGGCCTACAACACAGAGACGACCAGGAAGATCGCGATTTTGATGACTGATGGTGAGTATAACACGCACTACAATGGCAATGGTGATGGCGACGCCTCCGCGCAAGCAAAATCAATTTGCACGAACATGAAGGCGAGCGGAATTACGGTATATACGGTCGGCTTTGAACTTGGCGAGGGTTCTACAGCGGAAGAGGTTTTGACAAGCTGCGCAACAGACCCGAATAAGTACTTTGATGCTGCCGACGGCGATGATCTCAAGCAGGCGTTTCGCAATATCGCACTCTCAATTTCAGCACTCTATCTTTCGAACTAAGGCGTTCGTCCGCTTTAGCCTTCGCTATCGAGTGAATAACCAACACCGCGTACGGTTCGAATGAGCGAGCTCCGTTGCTCTGGAACTTGCAGAGCTTTGCGCAAACGACCCACATGGACATCAACGGTCCTAAGGTCAACATCGGCATCGTGGCCCCAAACGCGATCGAGCAACTGCTCTCTTTCCCACACACGCCCTGGATTTTCCAAGAAGGTCGTGAGGAGACGAAATTCAGTTGGGCCTAACTTTACTCTTGTTCCGGCTAGCACAACCTTGTGCTGAACAAGATCCATGTGCAGCTCGCCGTAAGAAAGTGTTTGATCAACGCTGGCGGGACGTGAGCGACGCAAAAGACCGCGCACACGTGCGACGAGCTCGTTAACCGAGTATGGCTTCACAACATAATCATCGGCACCGGTTTCCAAACCACGAACGCGGTCCGTTTCATCTCCACGTGCGGTCAGCATAAGAATTGGCGTTGATCTCGTAGTGCTGCGTGATTTCAACTGACGACAAACTTCGATTCCTGAAACATTGGGCAGCATCCAGTCGAGTATGATCACATCTGGTCGTTGCTCTTCAACGATCAACAATGCTTCATCGCCATCCTTGGCTGTCACCAAGCGAAAACCCTCCGAACTGATATTGTATGACAATACTTCCAGCTGGTCAGGCTCATCTTCAACGATGAGAACGAGAGGTTGGGTAGCTTTACTCATAGCGTGCTCGAACTCGAACCATTAGTGCCGTCGCCTTCAAGAAGGGCTAGGCTGGTAACATCATGCTTAGGACGCTCGTCGTCAGGAACAGAACCAGCAATAATGTAGTGAACCTGCTCAGCTATGCCTGTTGTATGATCCCCCATGCGCTCAATGTTTTTAGCGATAAACAACAGGTGCATACACGGAGTAATGCTGCGTGGATCTTCCATCATGTAGGTGAGGAGTTCGCGGAACAGCGTATTATGCATTTGATCCACATCCTCATCCCGCAGTCGCACTTGATCAGCAGTTGTTATGTCGCGTGCCACATAGGCATCCAGAACATCTTTCAGCATTTCCTGTACAATCCGGCTCATACCACGCAGGACAGTGTCAGAAGAGCCAACTGAACGGATATCGCCAAGTACTGCAGACCGCTTTGCGATGTTCTTGGCATAATCTCCAATGCGCTCAAGATTTCCAGCCACCTTTAAGACCGCAATAACAGCACGAAGATCTTGCGCCTTGGGTTGGCGCAAAACGAGGGTGCGCACAACAGCTGCGTCAACAGCCAGTTCAAGATCATCAATCCGTACATCTTTTGCGAGAACTCTTTTTCCAAGTTCATGATCATGGCGTATGAGCGCTGTAATCGCGTCAATAATTTGTGTTTCCACGAGACCGCCCATTTCAACTATCAGGCTCTCGATTTTCTTGAGGTCGTCATCAAATGATTTGACGATATGTTCAGTATTCATCGCGCTGTTCCTGTTTAGCCAATCCGACCAGTGATGTAACTTTCGGTGCGTGTATCTTTCGGCGTTGTAAAAATTTTCTCGGTCGGGCCATGCTCGACCAATTCACCCATGTGGAAAAACGCCGTTGATTGCGAGATTCGAGCCGCCTGATGCATGGAGTGTGTAACGATAATGATCGTGAACTTTTCACGCAGATCATCAATCAACTCTTCGATACGCGCTGTCGCAACCGGATCAAGGGCAGAACACGGCTCATCCATCAATACGACCTGCGGCTCAACGGCAATTGTGCGTGCAATACACAATCTTTGTTGCTGACCGCCTGACAAACCGGTTCCTGTATCGTTGAGACGATCAGACACCTCATCCCAAAGTCCGGCCCGCTTCAAACTCAGCTCGACACGGTCTTCAAGCTCTGATTTTGATGCTGCCATATTGTGAATACGAAGACCGTAAGCAACGTTCTCGAATATCGACTTCGGGAACGGGTTCGCCTTTTGAAACACCATGCCGACGTGTGCACGCAATGTCACGACATCAACGGCTGGATCATAGATATTCTGGCCAGCGACAATAATTTCACCGCGCACACGGCAAATGTCGATGAGATCGTTCATTCGGTTCAAGCAGCGCAAGAATGTTGTCTTGCCGCAACCTGAAGGACCAATGAGAGACGTGACCTGGTTAGCTGGCACATTCAATGTAACGCTATTGAGGGCAACTTTGTCGGCATAAGATACAGTGACATCTTTGGCCGATATGACCGGCTTGACCTCGTCGTGCACAGATTTAACGCTCAGGGTCTCAACGTATACAGGTTCTTGCATCGTATTTATGCTCAACATTTTAAAACCGCCGTTCAAATTTTCTACGCATAAGAATTGCAGCCAGATTCATCAAGACTAAGAAAGCCAAGAGAACAATGATGGCCGCGCATGTTTTTTCCAGAAAGGCCCGTTCAGGGCTGTCGGCCCACAAAAAGATCTGAACGGGAAGTGCTGTCGCAGGTTCAACCACGGATTTAGGAACATCAACGATAAAGGCCACCATTCCAATCATTAGGAGTGGTGCCGTTTCTCCTAACGCACGCGCCATACCAACAATTGCTCCAGTCAACATACCCGGTAGTGCCAACGGCGCGACATGATGAAAGGTTGCCTGGATTCTACTTGCACCAAGCCCAAGCGCTGCTTCACGAATAGATGGCGGGACAGCTCGCAATGCAGCACGAGATGCAATGATAATTGTTGGAAGTGTCATCAGAGCGAGCACGATGCCGCCAACCAGTGGTGAAGACCGGGGCAATCCAAACGTGTTCAACAAGACAGCCAACCCAAGAAGACCAAACACAATCGAGGGTACCGCAGCCAGATTATTGATATTGACCTCAATGAGGTCACTCCATCGGTTCCTAGGTGAAAATTCTTCTAAATAAATAGCTGCCAAAATTCCAACCGGGAACGACAAGGCAAAACAAACCACCAGACTAAAGGCCGACCCGACCAGAGCGCTCAAAATACCTGCAAGCTCAGGCTCACGCGAATCCCCTGATGTAAAAAAGCGTGAATTGAACCGAGTCTCGATATCACCGGTACTCCTGAACGCGTCGATCCAAGCCAATTCCTTGTTGGAGATACGACGTCCCTGTTCATTTGCATCAGGTGGTGCGGCACTCTTTATAAAAAGATCAACGTCATCAGACATCAGGAACCAAAACTTTTGAGTTTGACCTATGAGATCAGGAGTATTGCGAACCCGTTCGCGCAGTGTGTAACCTGCATCAGAACTAACAAGTCCGTAGAGCTTGCGCTTCTCGCGGCGTTTTGTGATCTCCGGAAATTTTTTCCTGAGGCTCGCTTTGACCAAGCCATCATAATCAGCGTTTTTCAACTTTGAAGAATCGATTTCGGCCGGGTCCAGAAACACGTCCAAAGCAACATGAGTCTGGCGAAGTGCACCAACACCAATAAATGCAATAGACGCAACCATGATGACCAGAAATCCAATTGCCAACAAGATTGCCAGACGACCGAGCCATTGAAATCGTGTTTCAGCAGCGTGCCTGCGCTTCAGCGCCGGGGTCATTTCTGTGAAACTTTTAGTCATATTGCTCTCTATAATGTTTCACGATTTTCAAGGCAGCAACGTTCAGCAGCAACGTTATTACGAAGAGCAGCAATCCAAGTGCAAATGCAGACAACGTCTTCGCACTATCAAACTCCTGATCACCTGTCAGAAGCGCAACAATTTGAGCTGTAATAGTCGTCACTGCTTCCAAAGGATTGACTGTCAAGTTGGCGGCTAGTCCTGCCGCCATCACGACGATCATGGTTTCGCCAATAGCGGTTGACGCTGCCAGCAGAAGACTGCCTGCAATGCCGGGTGTTGCAGCGGGAAGAATAACCTGACGGATCGTTTCTGCACGTGTCGCACCAAGTCCAAGAGAAGCATGACGTAGGGATTGAGGTACTGCGTTTATGGCATCATCAGATAGAGAGGACACAAGCGGGACTATCATGATGCCCATTGCAAATCCTGCTGCCAACGCACTTTCTGAGGCGACTTCTAAGCCGAGGCTCGTCCCGGTCATGCGTATGTAGGGCGCAATCATCAACGCTGCAAAAAACCCGTAAACCACCGTTGGGATACCAGCGAGTATTTCCAAGATGGGTTTAACAATATCGCGTGTGCGTTTTTCTGCATATTCAGCAAGGTAAACTGCCGATGCCAAACCCAGTGGCGCTGCGACGGCCATCGCAATCGCACTGATAAGCAACGTTCCTGTAATCAATGGAACCGCACCAAAACTTCCCCCAGAACCAACCTGATCCTCACGGATTGCTGTTTGTGGACTCCAATCAAGCCCAAACAAAAAATCTGAAACGGGCACAGCGTTGAAAAATCGAATAGATTCAAAAACAAGTGAAAAAACAATACCAAGGGTCACCAATACAGCAACCAGCGAGCACGCAATCAGAACAAGCATGATCAATCGCTCTGGCGTTCTAGAGCGTTTACTGTTTGTCAGATCTGTTATGCCGCTGCGTACGTCAGCCATAAATTGGACCCTTCGAAGATTATTCTACAAAACATCAAAGTCGATGTAGGCAGGCAAAACGCCTGCCTACAAAAGCGAGTCACATAGAAAGATTCTGAAGGTTCTCTACCTTCATCGACCATTCCTTGCGTTCTTGGTCAGACATTGGGATCAATCCCTTGTCAGCAAGGTATCCTTCCGGGCCCCATGCTTTATTGCTGGCAAACTCTGCGAGAAATTCTTTAATGCCAGGGGTTGAGCCGATGTTTTCTTTTTTAACGTAGAAAAACAAGGAGCGTGAAACCGGATAGCTGCCATCTGCAATCAGTTCAAACTCCGGTGCAACACCGCTGATCTTGCTTCCTTGAACCGTATCTGAGTTTTGATCCAGGAAGCTGAAGCCAAACACACCGAAGGCAGATGGATTTGCGTTCAGTTTTTGCACAATCAGGTTGTCATTTTCTCCGGCTTCGACAAAGGCGCCGTCTTCACGAATGCGATGACACAGTGCTTTGTAGGATTTCTTGTCAGATTTTTTGAGCGCTTTGATCCAGTCAAAAGACTTGCAACCACCTTCCATCGCGAGCTCAACGAAGGCGTCGCGCGTACCAGACGTTGGTGGTGGGCCCATAACTTCGATCTTCACGTCAGGCAAATCTGCGTTGACTTGTTTCCAGGTCTTGTATGGATTTGGTTTTGTTTTGCCGTCTCCGTCTGGAACATCCTTGGCCAAAGCCAAGAAAATGTCCCTGAGTGTCAATTCCATGCGCTTAGACTTGCGCGAATTTGCAAGAACAATACCGTCGTAGCCAATTTTGACCTCAACAATGTCTTTGATGCCGTTTTTAGCGCATTTCTCAACTTCAGATTTTTTGATTCGACGTGATGCGTTCGTAATATCGGGATGCGCATCACCAACACCAGCACAGAAAAGTTTCAAGCCACCGCCTGAGCCTGTGCTCTCAACAACCGGAGCTTTGAAGTCAGTTGATTTTCCAAAGCGTTCAGCAACCGTTGTTGCAAATGGAAAAACCGTTGAAGACCCAACGATCTTGATCTGATCGCGAGCGACTGCTGCATTGGATACGGCTGTCAGTGCCCCTGCACTGAGAATCGCTACTGTAAACAGAGATTTCGATCTCAACATTGTGTAAACGCCCTCCTTTGGCGCGCTTCGACCGATCACACTTGTCAGCCGATGCGCTTCCCCTAAGCGCTGGATGCATAGGAGATATGACAGTTTTGTAACAGTTAGATGACAGCTGTGGATGGCACACGTACGGGTGAAGACGAGGACACCAAAATATACGCTTAAGCAGCAGGTAGGTGCACGGTGAACGTCGTGCCGACACCGACTTCGCTTTCGATGTGGAGGCGCCCCAAATGGCGATTGACGATATGTTTTACGATCGCAAGTCCGAGGCCCGTGCCGCCTTGTTTGCGTGAGCGGCCCTCGTCAATCCGATAAAATCGCTCTGTGAGTCGCGGAATATGATGCGGCGCAATGCCACCACCTTGATCACGTACAGAGATCGAAACAGCTTTCCCACGAAACCCTGGAGCTTGCTCTAGAACGCTAAGACGAATCCTTACCGGAGCGCCATCTACTCCGTACTTAACCGCATTCTCAATCAAATTGTGAAACACCTGCGTCAACTCATCTGCATCCCCTGGAACAAGATCAAGTGACCCTAACGTCTCGAAGCGAATGTCAGGTGGATTGGATTTACTGCGTGACGTGAAGGTTGCAACGGTTTGCTCCATCAATTTCGGCAGATCGACCAGACCAGCGGGGCGTACATGCGCATTCACTTCAACCTTCGACAAAGACAACAAATCGCCAATCAAACGGTTCATCCGGCCGGCTTCTCGGCCCATGATTTCGAGAAATTTCTGTCGTGCGGACTCATCATCCTTTGCCGCACCTTTCAGGGTTTCAATAATGCCGGTGAGCGATGTCAGCGGAGAACGCAATTCATGGCTGACATTTGCAACAAAGTCGCTGCGCATCTGTTCAGCCTCGAAAATATGCGAAATGTCGGTGACGGTTACAACTGCCCGACAATCAAGTTCTTCAGCCCCTTCAGGGCGTACCGCAGAAATCTTCAGTGTTGTTCGGACTGGCAGCATTGACTGAATAATAGCTTCGGCTGACTGGCTGCCTGAAAGAACACGTTCGACACAATCAAGCGCTTCCGGGTCGCGTAGCGCATGGACAAAATCCTGCCCCTCCAGTTCATCGCCAAATTGTTCAATGGCAGCAGCGTTGAGCAATCTGATACGCCGACCGGCATCCACCAAGATTACTGGGTGGGACAGCGTATTCAGAATCGATCGTACGGTTTGATGTGTCATACGCTGATTGTCACAGTCATGTTAGCAAGCGCCTTAAGATAACTTGGTGGGTGCCATCGAGACCCTGCCCCGTCTACGCCTGTCCGCTGCACAATTTTTCAAACTCAGACCAATTGTGACAGTGCTGATTGGCAACACCCTTCCGTTGTTCGTCGATATCCCTCCTTCAATCCCAAAGCAAATACCGAATTGTCACTGAACTGTAATGAAGGCTGGCTATCGCAGGCTTGAGATTGTTCCACAACACAATTTGGCGGGCAAAAGCCCGCCGCGGAACGATTTGGGGCTTTAAACAGAGTAACCGTTGAGGGAAAAGATGAAACGACAAATTCTCGGTGCTGGCATCGCGTTATCGACGTGTTTTGCACTCACATCTGCACAGGCTGCTGATTTTGGCGGCAATTGCTGTGCCGATCTTGAAGAACGTATCGCTGAACTTGAAGCGACAACGGCACGCAAAGGCAACCGCAAGGTCAGCCTTACGATCTATGGTCAAGTCAACCAAGCCATCGGGTATTGGGACGACGGTGTTGAAACAAACACCTATAACTACACTAACGATACATCTCGCACGCGCTTTGGCTTTAAAGGAAAAGCCAAATTCGGCAGTGGCTGGGAAGCGGGTTATCGTATTGAAATCGGCGTTCGCGCAGAAGACCAAGGTGCTTTGGGCGCAGATAACGATGACGGAGGAACCGGTCTCGATATTCGCCACACGTTCTGGTACATCGGAAACAAGAAATACGGCAAGATCAATGTCGGCGAAACATCAATGGCACATGATGGGATCACGCAGAACCAAACTGCGAAAATTGGTCACTTCGCGAACCCAGACGTGCTCGACGCCAACGACTCATTCGCGATTCGCCAATCTGGAACCGGTGCTAATATTGGCCAGTGGGACAACCTTGCGATGGTGCTTGAGCCGGGCGAAGGCTCTCGCGGCAGCCTGGTCCGCTA
The DNA here is from genome assembly GCA_021775735.1 of Hyphomicrobiaceae bacterium. Classification (GTDB taxonomy): domain Bacteria; phylum Pseudomonadota; class Alphaproteobacteria; order Rhizobiales; family Hyphomicrobiaceae; genus JAHZKN01. The sequence continues at coordinate 52,040 of JAJFHG010000012.1, read as the reverse complement.
TGACTCACCAAAACTTGCCGGTTTTACTGCTCACGCCCACTGGGGTGAGGACGACATTTGGGGCATCGCTCTGAAATACAAAGACAAAGTCGGCAATTTCAAAATCAGAGCCGGTATTGGCTACGGCCAAATCTCAGAACGTGACGAAGAGTGCTTATCTGAAGCTGGCATTCAAGCCCTTGGTGGAGGAGTGGTTCCTCATGGTGCCCGCTGTCGCGAACTTGGCATGTCTGCAAGTGTCCTGCACAAACCAACCGGTCTCTTCCTGACAGGTGCTTATGGCATTCGCTGGGATGAAGGTCGTGATGCAGCCCTCCGCGCTGGTCAAGCCGCACTTGTTGCATCAGCCGGCGCAGGCGACACTGAAGAACTCAAGATGTATCACATTCAGGCTGGTATTGAGCAAAAGTGGGTGTCCTTGGGTCCGACCACTATTTTTGGTGGCTATCATAATCGCGAAGCTGGATTTGCCGTACGCGACAACAACGGCAACTTGAACAACTTCAATGGAACCATCACGAACTTTGAATTCGATATGTGGGAAGTTGGTTTCAACCAGCATATTTCTGCCGCGGTAATGGACATTTATGTTCACTACAAACACTACGATGCAGAAATCACAGACTCTAACTTGGGCAGCGTGAACAGTGAGCCTTGGCAAACCGTCATCATGGGTTCACGCATCAAGTTCTAATCTGATTACCTGATATATCTCCCAACTGAGAAGGCCGCCCGATCCGGGCAGCCTTTTTCTTTCTCGACCCGTGCTGACCGTCTTGTGACGATGCACCGTCGCATTGAGATAGCTGTCGCGGTGCAAGTTGCTTCTGCTGCCACAGCCAAAACAACATGCAATCAATTAGATGTCTTGCTAACCAATGCGTCGACGCCTGCGGTGTAAACGCCAGTAATCACTTTTTTGGCTTCGACATCATCAGCGCCTTTGGCATCGAAACGACCTGACCAGTCATAGGTTGCCGCATCGCCTTTGGGCACAACTTTCAGTGTGGATTTGTAATTGGCGACAGGAAGAACCCCTTCCAGGATGACGTAAGTCTGGGTCATCGTCTTATCGTTTTGCTCGATGAGTTTTTCCAGAATCGTGCCGCCACCTTTGAGATGGAGAGTGCGCAGTGTGGCACCATCTTTGTTCGAGAGTTCACACTTCTCAAGCGCAGGATGCCAGGTCAAAATACCACAGAAATCCCCAATCGCTGCCCACGCCTTGGCGGGACTCGCAGGTGTGTCTTTGCTGTAGTGGGCATCTATGGCTGCTGCAGTCGTTGTTGAAAATGCGGTCATGATCGCGACCATGATAAGTTTCTTCATTGGATGTATCTCCCAAATCTATGAGGCTGCCGGTCTAACAAGGTCGGCACCTCTGTGAGGAACACACCCTGCCCAAACAAACGTCGCATTTGGTCAGGTGTCCGGAAGATTATTGTAAGGAATTTGTCAGGAGAACTGTTGTGGGCCTAGACAGTTTTAGGGGTCGAACCGGTAGCCCGCCCCGTGTACGGTCGCAATGATGCAGGGAGCAGCAGGATCGGTTTCGATTTTGCGCCGTAACGTCGAAATAAACTGATCAAGTGCGCGGCTATTGGAAAAATGTTCCTGACCCCAACAATGGTCGTACAGCTCGTCGCGACTGACAACTCGCCCTGCGCGCTGGTACAAAAATTTTAGAACAGCAACATCGCGCGGCGAGAGTTCAATGGCAATCCCGGCCCGACATGCGCGGAGCGCACCTGGATCAATCTTCAAATCACCCATCTCGAAGACGTCATTGATCGCGCCGAGTGCGCTGGAACGCCGACTGATTGCTTTAATACGCGCGATGAGTTCCTGGGCGCTGAAGGGTTTGCCCATGTAGTCATCCGCACCAAGTCCAAATCCTAAAACCCTGTCGATCTCCTCATTTCGCGCAGTCAAAAACAGGATAGGAACCTGCGGACTGCATTTTCGAATTTGTCTGCATGCTTCGAAACCGTCAACTCCGGGCATGGTAACATCAAGAATGCAGAAGTCTGGCTGCGTCTTTTGAAAAGTGCTGACAGCGCTTAAACCGCACTCTGCCGTGATTGTTTCAAAGCCTTCAAGCTGCAACAACTCAGCCAGACCACGCCGCAGGTTTGCATCGTCTTCCGCTATTAGAACCATCATGACGAGACGTGCTCCTGTCGCCGGTCTTCCACGGGATAGGCTTGCATGGTGAGAACAAAGTTAGATCCCGGGCTCAAATCCTCAACCCAACAGTTGCCTCCATTCTGGCGCGCAAGCGTACGTACAGCAGCCAGTCCAAGGCCGAAGCCCGAAGATTTTGTTGTGGTTCCGCGTTCCAGTGGCTCGAATATCCGATCTCGCTGGTTGGCAACAATGCCCGGACCGCAATCACTTACATCTAGTCGCAACATGCAGGAAGTTTGCGCAGTTGTGATCTTTATAGGCGTTCCTGATGCATATTTTCTGGCGTTATCAATGAGATTGACGATGCAGCGCTCCCATGATGTCTTGTCAAAGCGACTTGGCTTAGCGGCACCAAACCTGAGCTCCACCACACAACACGCATCCGCGAGCGTCGGCTCAAAGCGCTCAATAATCGCGCGCAGACAATCATCAGGAACGGCCGTCTCAAGTTTGGGCTGAACAATAGCGCCACGTGCAACTGCAATCGCGTTCTCCGCAAGAAGAGAAAGCCGGTCAATTTCACGATCAAGGATGGCACCATAACGCTTCACGGACGGCCCATCCGAGGAGTTGCGATTGAGCAAGTCTGTGTGAAGCTTCAAGTTCGTGAGTGGAGTTCGCAATTCGTGCGCCAGTTGTGCAATGACATTGGCGCGTGCAGATGCCGCCTCTTCTTTTAGAATCCTGGACCGGTGCAACATCCAAGTCATGGCTAACCATCCAGCAATTAGAGCGCCTGCAATTATGTAAAGAAAATGGATATTATGCAGGACGGTATCGTCGTAATTCGGTTCTTCAACCCGCAACTTCCAGCCATCTAGGAGCCTGTCGAGTGGTTGTGAAATAACTTTGAGCGCCCCTGAATCTAGCAAGCCAATCGCAGTGCCATTTGGATCGACAAGCCCGACCCGCTTGAGCCCGGCACTGCGTGCGACAGGTCCAAGCCCCGCCTGAAGCGCATGCATTAGCTTGTTCTTATCAACAGCAACACAAATATTTGTGTCCGTTGCATCTCTTGAACAGCGCAAAATAGTGAACCCACCACTGTAAGGCACCAAGGTCGCTGCAGAGGACTTTGAACTGTTCAACGTTGTAACGAGTGCTTGAGCTCTATCCTGCATAAGCCGGGCGCTGTCATATTGATGTTCTAGAGCGGTTGCCGCATAAAGCTGTGTCCCTAGTTTTGAGACGTACGCATAAGTGAACACTCGTTTTCGCATCAGTTTGGAGAGCGCATCAGTGCCACCTGTGGCATAGGCGACCCGAGTTTGTGCCAGTACGTCTGTGCCTAGATTTTGCACGCGCGAAAGAATCAGGGCAGCAGCTGCGTCCATGCGCTGTTTGGCGAGGCGATCACGTCGCACGATCAACGCATCATTCTCAAGGGATAGCGAGCGCACAGCCAAAAACGTGAGAACCGCGACCGGGACGATCAATATGAGTGCGATCACTGGGAGCTGCTTTGCCGACATAGGGGCCTTTGGGTGGTTCTTGCAGATTGCTATACCTAAGCAACTTTCACAGACAGCTCAACTGTGCTTCACAGAATTGAAACCGTATGCCGCAATTTATAATCTAGTGTCTGCATCGTACCCACAACAGAAGCGTGGAAACAAACCCGTTATCTCTATTTTTAGCTTTGCCGCTCAATCACGACTGCACCAGATTCGTCTGCTAAGCTCTAAAAGAGAGCTATCCAAGGGCAGTTCAATGGCGTTATTGAGCGTTGGCAATGAGAGGTAAATAAATGGCGATCACTAAAGGTATTCGCGAACTCGTTCGTGAGGCAAACGAACATATCGAAACTGTAAGTTTTGATAATGCACGCGGTAGCTTGAAGGACGAAAATACACAGTTCGTCGATTTGCGCGACATTCGTGAATTGTGGCGTGAAGGCACAATCCCAGGCGCGCTGCACGTTCCGCGCGGGATGATTGAGTTCTGGGTCGATCCCGAAAGCCCCTATCATAAGCCTGTCTTTGCCAGCGACAATAAATTCCTCTTGTTTTGCGCCAGTGGTTGGCGATCCGCTTTGGCGACAAAAGCCCTTGTTGACATGGGTATGACAAACGTGGCGCACATTGAAGGTGGTTTTACAGCGTGGTCAAAGAACGGAGGACCTCTGGAGCCTGTTGCTAAAAAGTGATCGCCCAAAATTTAACGATTGATCTTCAAATCTTAGGATATTTCTCACAACGTTGACCTGCCCCCATCGATTGGTCCGCTTGGGTCAAATGTCACGAAGTGTCTGGTCGAGCCAATGTTTGACGACATCGCGCTCTGGCGCGAGCAGCTGACTGTTTTTACCACAAAACGTATTCCATGCCTCACCATGATCTTCAGACACAGACACAATAACTGGTATGCCAATTTCAACAGCGCGGGCTATCGTTTCGAGGAATCCTGACCCCTCCGCTTCGCGTTTTCCAAATTTATTAATGATCAAGAGGTCGAGCGCTTGTTCAATTGATGCATCAACCAATCCAGCAACCCGAGCAAGAGCTGCTGTATCTAGCTGACACCCGGTTGCTGTTGGTCCGCAATCTTGAGACAGCGGAATTGTATTCCCTGTCGTAAGTTCTTCTAAAACAACATCGCATGGGTGGGTGTCTGCTTGGCGTTCATTGACCCGCACAACACCTCCGACGCGATATCCCTTTTCTTGAAGATCGCGTGCGGCATCCTTGAGAAGTTGATCAACATCGCACGATCCATTTCTTACAACGGCGGCAATCTGCATCGAAGAGTCGGGCTTTTTTTTCATATCTGTCATCACGACACCACAGCTACGGTTGGTTTTCATACAAACGATCTTAACACACAAGATGGGACGGCATGTCGGCGGCTTGCTCATCATCATCGGGCAAATTGTGATCCCTGGCAAAATGCAACAGCGCACGTTCACTCAGAGCGGTGATTGTTAAAAGCGGATTGACGCCAAGCGAGCGTGGGATGATTGAGCCATCAACGACATATAGTCCTTTGTGAACATTGCGTGTCGTCGCTCCATGCGTTGTGTCAAAAACTTGACTTTTGTGATTGACGACCCCGTGCGCAGCATCTTCGCTCATTGCACACCCTCCAAGTGGGTGCGCTGTCGATGGTTTGTTGCCGGCAATCGTTTCTGAAAGCGGATGTTTAACATAGTCACCACCTGAATGGGCAACAATGTCGGAGAGCACAGCATCGACTTTCGCATAGACCGGCTCGTCTTTTGCGCCTGGCCAGTTGAGGCAGATGCGATCATTCTCAAGCGTGAACCAACCCTTGGCAGAATCGTGCGACACCGCAAAAAATGTTTGCAGATGCGCAAACGGACCTTTGTAGACACCCTTGATTAAACTTTTGAGTGCACCGACGAGACGCCCATCCGGCAGGAACAAGACCGGTAAGATTGGAGCAAGCGCGGATGGGATAACACCCTCCAGAACGCAGACACTATTTTCGAGCTTGTCCGGGTCGTTGAACTCAATGTGACCGGAGACCACCCCGCCAACTTGGTGGTCATCAAGCTTTGACGGATAACCAACGCCGATCGCATTGATCGTTGTTTTGGCACCGTAGCCGAAAGCGATGACGTCGCCGTTGGCTGAAAAGCGCTGCCCAATCTGACTGGAACAAGCCAATCCTTGAGCTGCGGACCGTAGCAGAATCTCCGTCGAACCCAGCGTGCCAGCGCAAAGCATGACAACGTCAGCCTCTAAGCGTTCTGTTGCACCATATTGACCGTCTTGTTGTGTGATGACGGACCACGTACCGCAAGATTGTTTCTCGATATGATGGACTGAAACATCTGTGAACATGTCAGCGTCGTGGCGCGCGGCCTCTGCAAGGTACGTCTGTGCAACGGTATTTTTTGCACCAACGTTGCATCCACCACAGCAATCTCCACACAAGGTGCACGCAGGCTGTGCAACGCCAGCGGGATTGACTGTCTCATCAAAACCAATGGTAAGTGGACTATCATTGATAACGTGTCCAAGGTTGTCACCAGCCGCCTTCAGCGCTCGGTATTTGCTCATACTTGATGCGCCCGGGTGACGGGCTGGCCGAATCCAATGCACCGCGCGCTCAAAACCCTGATCCAGAAGGCCGTCGCGACGAAGAGCTTCGGGCCAGATCGTATCGTCGAAGACCCGGGTGTCCGGGCGCAGTGCAACGCCAGCATTGACCAAAGAGCCACCACCAAGTCCGCACCCAACCATAACATGCATATCCGCGCCAACTCGAATATCATAAAGCGCTGCGGATGGACCAACGCTTTTGCCCGCGCTTGAAATCCGTATTTGACTTTTTAGATCGGAAAAACGGTTGGGAAATTCACCTGGCACGTATTCGCGACCGCGTTCAAGAACAGCAACACGTTTGCCTGCGCGCGCCAAGCGCGCGGCGGCGACACCGCCCCCGTAACCCGACCCAACAACAATAACGTCGTAGTGTTTAGCACGCTGGCTCCAGGGACGAGCGAGGTGGGGCCTGTTCGACTGACATCCATTCGATTGGTCGAATTGATGTGATGAATTTGGCATGTTTGCTTCCTGTATACAGGCCTGCTGTTTAGGGGTGTTCTATCTAAGTGACTTTTGCAGGGCTTGGCCCACAAACATTAATCACCTAGATCATAAAATGAAGCCACCCATGTCCCCTCGAATCTCCGTCCTGACAACGAGATCCTTTAACCGATGCCGACGTCATTGTTGTGTCTGGCCAGCGATCACGAGGCCTCAACGAAATTTCCCTCAGACGCCGTGACGATCTAAAATTGCGTGAATATCGGGAACACTAACCATCTCCATCATCTCATCCATCGACAGAGATATACTAAACGTGCTCTCAACCGAAGCGATCAGAGCAACGTGCTGAAGCGAATCCCATTTTTCAACTTCTTCGCGTGACGTGTTAAAATGGACGTTATGGAACTGAAAGACATCGGAAAATATTTTCCTAATTTCAGGTCGCATGGTTGCATCCTCGCTGAGTTTAAGATTCTCATTTTTTGTCATTGGATCGAGCATGTTATCCTTCAACAACTGGCAAATGGTTCACTAAACCACCATCATTTTTTCTTGCGGCATTCTAAGAATAAGAAGGCATGAAAAGACAGAACGCGCTGGCGGTTCTGGTTGTACACATCACTTCCAACGTACAACAACCCCCAACCAGGTTTTGAAGTCATTCCAATTTTTCGTTCAGCCCAACACGAGAAGTTCAAGGTATCACCCTCATACACAGGTCGGTGCCAACGCAGATTTTTGACCCCCGGGGATGGACCAAGTTGGGGAACTTCACACCCGCTACTCTTCAGCCAGTGTGCTTCGCGAGAATAATACTGAACCAAACGCTGCATCCAAATCGAAGTTAGATGCCAACCACTCGCACTGACATGTCCCAACTTGGCGTCAGGATGAATTGGTTGGTGACCATAGTTGTTTTTGAATGCCTGAATTCTTTCCAGCGACAGCGTGTAGCTTCCGAGTGCGATATCGTCTCCGGGGTGTACATCTTCGAAATAGTTGATTGCGTGCTCTTTCGGCCGTCGGGTAACGCTTGAAGCCCGCGTTATGCTCGTAGGGATTGCGGCGCATTGGGCGTTAATCCCGTCGCGACTTACGAGCTTGAGCTGCAAACGCCAAGTCATCACGGTATGCGCGTGAGAATTTATGACCTCGCAATAGAATGCACAAAGGCCATAACCCAACTTGCCTGAATTAGGGTGCATATCCAAACAGGTGACACGGCAACGCAACTGATCGTTGGGCCGGACTGGAACCCGCCACTGGACTTCGTCTATCATGTCAATTCCCGCAGACTGGCACCGTGACAGCAAACCCTCATCAAGCATGCGCATAAAAATTGTGCAGACATGCCAACCAGAGGCGGCCAAACCGTCGAGCATCGTCAGCTTTGCGGCTTGTTCATCGATATGAAACGGCTGGGGATCATAGAGACGTGCAAATCTTACAATCTCATCTCGGCTAATCTCGTTGTGTCCAAAGTGAAACGTCTGCCCGACCGAGAAGTCTTCCCAACATAATTTATCGTGAGCCTGATCGCCTTTCTGCAGCGTCCCAAACTGTATCATGCCGGTTCTCCCGACAGTATGAGGCTTGCGTTCTGTCCGCCAAAGCCAAATGAATTGGAAAGTATCGTGTCGACTGTGGCCGCCCTACTCTTGTTGGCAACGACATCAAGCGGAATATCGGGGTCGGGAATGTCATAGTTCATGGTCGGAGGTAAGGTGCTGTTATGTATAGCCATCAGAGAAAAGGCCGCTTCAATGGCACCGGCTGCTGTCAGCGTATGTCCGATCATTGATTTATTAGAACTAACCGGTGTTGTCTCGATCGCATCTCCGAGTACAGCCTTGAGGGCGAGGTACTCCATCTTGTCGTTTTCTTGGGTGCCAGTACCGTGGGCGTTCACGTAATCAATTTCGTCGGGAGCAATCGCGGCATCGTTGAGCGCGCCACGAATGGTGTTGATAATGGGTTTGCCCTCAGGGTGGGTACGCGTGCGGTGAAATTCATCGGCTCGTTCTCCACAGCCTCTGATAACACCAAGGATTTTTGCGCCACGAGCTTTTGCTGCTGAATATGATTCCAGAACAAATGCGCCAGCACCTTCAGCCATTACGAAGCCCGCCCGATCCTTGGCAAATGGACGCGATGCCTTATGCGGTGGCTCGTTGTAGGTCGACAACGCAGACAGCAATGAGAATCGGATGAGCGCTTCTGCGTGAACAGAACCATCAGTCGCCACACACAATGCCGCCTCTGTGTCACCTCGACGGATAGCCTCAACACCAAGCATGATTGCTGTGGCGCCAGAGGCGCATGCCGTTGAGAGTGAAATCGGCAATCCCTTAGTTCCAAATTCTTCGGCGAGTGCTTCACCAACACTGGCAAATTGAAAATATGGATAGAGATTTTTGAAGCGACCCGTTCTCGCCGCCCTCAGCAAATCCTGATAGTCCGGATCGGGCTTGGCACCATTCGACTCGGCAAACAAAGCCTTCCGTTGCGGCCATTCAAGCTCTGTGGGCGGTGTTGCAAGAAAGAGCGGTCCGGGGAATTGACCTTTCGTGCCAAGTCCTGCCTCATCGACAGCCTCTCGTATGGTTTCGGCAGCCATCGCCGTAGAAAGCAGAGGGGCCGAATATGACTCCAGATCCATAAAATCGACTGTTCCCGCAACAGTCGTTTTTAGTCCATCGGTTGCAAAGCGCGTGATGGTGTGGAGGCCTGACTTGCCCTCTGTAATTGCTTGCCAATTTTGCTTTTTTCCCGTTCCAAGAGAGGTCAGTACGCCAAATCCGGTTACTGCCACAATTGGACGGCCTCTGTGATCTCGTGGATGCGTTACCATCCTGTCCCCCTTCACTGCGCAACAGCGCTTTCAACGAGCGCTAGGCCATTGCCACGCCAATGCCCCCAACCAGAAACAAGAATACGATCCGGCGTCTCCTCAATTGAGCATTCGTGTCCGGATTTATCGAAAGGCGGAAAGAACTGACCTTTTGAGATCGCCAAAGCAGCAAGGGCAATCCCGGCAGGAAAATGAGCTTCGACCGAATGTCCAACCATCGTTCCATAAGCCCGGATCGCTGTTGTAATGCCCCTTGCGTCTAGACCAAGTCCATTGAGCCATTTCAGTTCATCACTGGTGGCCGGTTCTACACCGCTTGCTCCGCTTAAGATGCCAAGTGATCCGGTCGTGTCGCCTGCAACGAGTTCGTCCACCAGCGATTCCATACGACTCAGGTTACGGTCTGCGTCTGGTGACCGGCTCCCATCCCCTGATGTAATGCTGGTGATTTTCGCATAGGGCTTTTGCCCCCGTGCAATCGCATGTGTGTCTGCCTCGAGTAAAAGAAAGGCGCCGACACTCCCCATGACAAAGCCACCACCGTTACGCGCGCGCTCCCACACAGATTTAAAGGGCTTGCGCCAAAGTGCATCGCAGAGCTCAAACGTCAGGGTGAGATCCGCGCGTTCACTGTTGAAGGCACCCCCTACAAGAAAAAGCTCGCCTTGTGAGGACGCGATCCGCCGAGCGGCATCTTCAACGGCGCTAACGCCAGCCATTTCTTCGCCCTTATACGTACGCGATGACCCCGTTGCGCCATGAACGATAGAGATATTGCCTGCTAGAAGGTTGGATAATTCCGATAGGTACAATGTCGGCCGCAACGATGTCTGCAGTGTCTCGTTCAACACATCTTCCAGCGCATCATGAGACTCTGCAGCTTCAATAATTGCGCGAAGCACAGCCCCGTCTGCATCCTCGTCGCGCTCGCCATTGCCGGCCGCTACAACGATGTTTGTTTTGTCCAGTAAATCTTGGTTGTCGACCAGACCTGCATCCGCAAGTGCCAGGCCAGCTGCGTAGACACCAATGCGCTGCCACCGACCCATCTGACGCAGGTCTCCTTTGCGCGGGATCTGCAATGGGAAGTCGATATCGCCCAGCGGGTGCACCGAATAGGGTGCAAAACTCTCTTCATCCACCACCGGACGCCCTGCACCCGTTGAAAGCAGAGCGCAGTGTGCTTCTCCACTGTCGCCACGTGAGCTGATAAGCCCAATGCCTGTAATCCAGGCCTCGGGTCCATCCCGCGCTTGTCGCGTCTCTTGTCGTTGGGTCATGAGTCCCCAAAATCTCATTCATCACACGGACGGGAAAATGCCCGAGTGACAAGCAACACAAGCTGATCCAGATCACATTGGGAAGAAAACGTCGCAAGCGACGCAGCGGTTTTTCCAAATTACGCGCATTGAACGACCAGTGACGCACTATGCTGTATTGTGGTGACCACGGTTACGCGTTCCGACCGCAGCTAAAAGGTCGTCGTTACGGTGCCGCGTTATGCTCCAGGTCATTGTGACACAGCAAAGCTCCCCTTTGTGCGGTTGATGCATGTGACCCGAGTTATCGCCTGTGATGAATGAAGCCAGTGTACCGCCACTCAGTTGGCGCTTTGCAAAGAAATTATTGTATTCGTCGCCGCCGCGAGACGCGTCATCATCACTGTTCCAGATGCTATTGAGATAAAATAAGCATGTAATGGTTTCCCCAGCCGAATTCATCCGGTGCTCTTGATTTTGTTCACCGTACTGGTTGCAAACTGAAATAACCATCTCACGCCCGGAATGATTGACACCGTACTTCTTCTCAACAGTGCTCATAAATTTGGAAGCGATGATCTCATCAACTAGGTGTGCAAACGCAGGTCCATAGATGAGCTCGGATAAGCTATATTCCCGGGGTCCGCAGATAGGGGGGAAATCCGCCCGAACTGCCGCAAGATCCACTGCGCTCAGAACACCTGGAACGATGAAACAACTGATGGGTTCGGTCGTTACCGGTGCACGTGCAATAGCATCAAAATTCAGCAATTTTACCTCCACCAAAAAAACAGACTGTTGGGCATACGGACAACCCAATTGTCTTATTGTGGAGAATTTGCGCTTGAAACGGCGCCGCTGTTCTGATGCAGATCATAGATACGGTGAGAATTTCAGTTTGGATATGGTTCTTGCCATAACTCAGACAACGAGCATGCCACTTGCTATCCGGCAGCTTTCGCTAACGCTGCAACGTCTGGAACAGAAAATTCTCGCCGCCCATTTAAGCGGATTATGTTCTCGTTATTGAGCGCTTTAATTTGTCGAATGACCGTTTCGTAGGTCAAACCCAAGAAGTCTGCCATTTCTTCGCGCTTAAGATGCACTTCAAACCCTGTATTGGCTGTCTCTACTTGAGTGTCGCCAACTCTCATGAGTTTCGAGCGGGTAACAAGCAGATAAAGCAAGCTTGCCACGCGCTCTTCAGCTGTCTTGCGCCCCAATAATACCATCCAGTCGTGCGCCGTATTGAGCTTGTCAAGACTATGCTCCACCATGTGCCGGCTCATCTCCGGTTGGTCTTTGAGCATAGACTCAAAGTTAGCCCGCCTGAAACAACACAACTCGACATCTGTCACGGCATGCGCAAAGTAGGGTGTAGGCCTCGAAAAAATTCCGCCAAGAAAATCTGGGGGGAACAATAAGCTAACAATCTGCTGACGGCCATCGAGAAGAACTTTGGACAGTTTAACTACGCCTGAGCGCATGGCAGCAAGAAAGTCGGGACTGTCATCGTACAAAAGAATTGTTTCGCCTGGACGATATTGACGATGATAGGCAATATCACTAAGGCGATCTACGTCTTCGCCAGTCAGGACACTGCAAATGCCGCTTTGACGAATCGCACATGTGCCGCACCTCTCAGGCACCTGCTGGTCGTCACTCGTTGGTTCCATCTTGTCTTTTTTCTGCATGACTGACGAACACTCTGATCGACCAAATCTGGCCTGATGCCAAATTCAAAATCTATCATGTTACAGGCCTATCGATAATCGTTCACACGCGCGTGGAAGTGACGCGGGTAATTAGTCATAATAGCAAAATTGACCGTTCACAGCGTCAAAATAATTTTACCAAACACATCACGTTTTTCGAGGCGTTCAAGTCCCAATTCAATATCTTTAAGCGAAAGCGTCGTGTCGACAACCGGGCTGACCTCACCGCGTGCCATTTTGTCCATCACCTCGCGCATATTGGCCAAACTACAACCAAAACTTCCAAAGATTCTCAACTGCTGTTGAAACAGCGTGAATAGGTTCATTTTGGCCTGGATGCCAGTGGTAGAACCGCAGGTTACAAGGCGTCCGCCACGCTTGAGAGAAAAGATTGAACCTGACCAGGTTTCGGGGCCGACATGCTCAAACACCACATCGACACCGCGTTTGTCGGTCAATCGTCGTGCCCGACTCTCGAAGGATTGAGTTCGGTAATTTATGACATGATCAGCACCGAGTGCACTGGCCTTATCGCCTTTTTCATCGCTGCCCACTGTCGTTATGACAATGGCTCCGACGGCTTTGGCCAGCTGAATGGCCGCCGAACCAATGCCAGACCCGCCTGCATGAATCAGCACCGTTTCACCCGACATCAGTTTGGCATTGTCAAACAGCATGTGTTCAGGAGTGCCAAACGTAATTGAAGAAAGTGCTGCGCCAACACAGTCGACTCCGTCCGGAGCAGGAACCACAAGACGCGCCGGAATATTCATGAGTTCACGACAAAATCCGTCGATATGAAATCCATAAATGTTGCCGATCGAACCGCCAGACTCGCAGAAATTGTCCCGTCCCTGTTTGCAGGCACTGCAATTGCCACAGGTCAGTGCGCCATAAAGCGCCACCGTTTGTCCAATATCAAGTCCAGTTACATTTGGGCCAACCGCCACGATGTTGCCAGCCGCTTCAGCACCAGCGATCACTGGCAACTTGCGTTTGGCAAACGCCATACCTCGCCAGCCCCAAACATCTATATGATTAAGCGCAACATTTTTGATCCGCACCTGAACTTCACCCTCAACGGGAGCAGATGGTGGATCAACATCGACGACCTTGAGATCACGTTCCCCTTCAATCCGCAGTGCCTGCATAATATAATCCCACTTTAGTTCTTAAACCCGATCGATGCAGAAAGTCCGCCGTCAATGGGGATTTCCGCGCCGGTGATGCAGGCCGCTTGGGGGCCGACCAAAAAGGCGACCAGAGATCCAATTTCGTTTGACTTTGCATATCTGCCAATTGGAATTCGTTTTTCCACCGCTTCACGCTTGTCGGCGTAGGTGGCAAGCATTTCGGTGTCGACATAACCCGGAGACACGACATTTGCAGTCACCCCTTTTCGGGCAACTTCCACCGACAGTGACTTCATAAAGCTGGCCGTCGCGCCTTTGGTCGCGGCATAAGTTGCGTTACCTTGCGCACCCATGCGCGCCGTGATCGAACCAATCGCAATAATGCGGCCGGATTTTTCTCGCATCATTGGTCGCACCGCTGCCTTTATCAGTTGCGTCATCGACCAGAAATTGACCTGCATAAGGTCTTCACCGCGTGATTGGTCAACCATTGGTGCAAGCGCATCATAGGTCATGCCGGCATTGTGAACGAAACCATAAAGCTGATTTGATTTCGAAAGGTGCGCTGCGATTTTTTCAACGTCTTCACGCATGGCAAAATCAGCACGGAGGGCCGCAAAATTTTGATCTGGATACTGTTCGATCAGAGTAGAGAGCAGCGTGTCTGCTTTCGTTTCAGCGCTTCGGTAGCTGAACGTTACATCATATCCTTCTTTGGCGAGCATACGAACGACACCGGCGCCAATCCCGCGACCACCGCCGGTTACAAACACTTGTTTGTTATTCAATGTAGTTGACAAGCCGCTCTCCAGATCTCATTCGGTTTTTTACGCAGGTTCGGCGGCAAACACGGCACATACATTCTGTCCGCCAAATCCGAAGGAGTTGGACAGAACCGTATCAACGCGTGCCGATCGGCTTTCATTTGCCACCACATCAAGTGGAATATCTGGGTCGGGCATATCGTAATTTATTGTTGGCAGCAGCGTGCCGGCCAGTATCGTTTTGAGGGAGAAAACGGCCTCAACGGCACCGGCTGCGATCAGGGTATGTCCAATCATCGACTTGTTTGAACTGACAGGCAGGGTCGTGATCGAGTTGCCGAACACTGATCTAAGGGCGTGATATTCCATCTTGTCGTTTTCAGGTGTGCCTGTGCCATGTGCATTGATGTAGTCGATGTCATCAGGTTCTGTGCACGCATCAGCTAGAGTGTTGACGATTGCTCCGATGATAGCTGATCCATCGGGTTTTGAGCGCGTGCGGTGAAAATGATCGGCGCGCTCACCACAACCGCGGACTATTCCTAAAATCTGTGCGCCGCGCGCTTTAGCACCATCATAAGACTCCAGAACCAACGCAGCCGCACCTTCGGCAATAACAAAACCGTTGCGGGTTTTGTCGAACGGGCGCGATGCCTTTGCTGCTGGGTTGGTATGAGTTGATAGTGCAGACAATAATGAGAAACGAATTAGACCTTCTGGGTGAACGGTAGCGTCGACCCCCATACACAATGCGGCATCTGTTTCTCCGCGCCGGATTGTTTCGAGGCCGAGTTGAACAGCGCTGACGCCAGAAGCACACGCCGTGCACACCGAAATTGGCTGTCCGCGTGTGCCGAACCTGTCGGCAATGTGTGCACCAAGGCTTGCAAACCGGACATGATCAGCAAAAGAATTAAATTGATTGTTTTGCCCACCATTGCGCGCAACGGCCGCCATATGCCGATAAACATTGTCAGATTTCCCGGCTGGTTTTCTTTCGTATAGCGCTTTCAATTGTGGCCATTCGAGTTCCGACGGAGGGGTTGCAATAAACAACGGGCCTGGGAAAGAGTTTTTGCTGGCGATGGCCGCTTGCGAAAGTGCCTCATGAGCAACCGCTGACGCCATTGCGTGAGAGAGATCGAACGCCGAATAAGGTTCAACGTCCATGAAATCCACACATCCCGCAACGTCAGACCGCAATCCCTGCGTTGAAAAACGGCTGATTTGTCGTAATCCAGAGGTGCCGGCGGTAAGCGCTTTCCAGTTTGCTTCGACGCCACGTCCGGCAGACGTGATAACGCCCATCCCTGTGATGGCCACGACCGGGCGCCCTCTTTTGTCCAGCTGTCGCTGTCCTGCCATCAATGCCCCGCTCTTGTAACGAGGGCGATCGCTTCACCGCGCCAATGACCCAAGCCTGTAACGAGAACTTGCTCAGGAGAACCTGGGAAATCGTGTTCCTCACTACCCGCATCAAACGGCGGAAAAAATCTACGCTGTTGTATTGTTATCGCGGCCAGGGCGATGCCAACGGGCAATTGAGCCTCGACACCGTGACCAAGCACAGAACCATAGAACCGGATGGCGGGGTCGTAGCCTCTCTCGGTGAGGTCATTAAGGAATGCCAATTCCTCATTTAGAATGGGTTGAACACCACTCGCACCACTTAAGACAGGCAGCGGACCCTTAGATAGTTCTGGTTCAATGCGCGTGAACAGCGCACGTACGTTGTCGGTTGCGGTTCCCTCTTGTCGATTGCACCGTGTCGACTGAACGTCCTCAATTTCTGCGTAGATTTTTGCGCCACGTGCCTCAGCATGAGATTTCTCCTCCAACACGAGAAAAGCACCAACGCTGGCGGGAACAAAGCCAGACGCCCCATTGCGTGCGCGTTCGCAGATTGACTTGAACTCACCCTGCAACAACATGCCACCAAGCTCGAAGTTCAGCAGGATGTCCTCACGCTCTGAGTTAAACGCACCACCGACGAGAAATAACTCACCTTGCCCCATCTTGATACGGCGCACCGCTGTTTCAACGGCGCTTACTCCGGCCATCTCCTCGCCCATGAATGTGCGCGACGATCCCGTCACTTTGTGGACAATAGATATATTTCCAGCCAAGAGATTTGATAGTTGCGCTAGGAACAGCGTGGGCCGCAAGTTACTTGGCAAAATCTCGTTCGCACGAATGTCCCCATCATCACGATCGGCGATGTTTGCCAACACTTTCATATCAGTCGCCGTGTCACGTTCACCGCTGCCCGCTGCAACGATCATATCGGTTTTGTCGAGATAGTCTGACTTTCCAGCAATCCCAGCATCGTTCAGCGCAAGGCCGGCCGCGAACGTTCCAATCCGCTGCCACGGCTCCATCTGCCGCAGGTCGCCCTTTTTTGAAATTTGTGATGAAAAGTCGACTGGTCCCAGGGGATGTACAGGATAGGGCGCAAATCTCTTGGTCTCGATAACAGGTTGTGCACCCCGGTGTTGAAGCTTGTCCCAATGAGCCACCGGGCCCTCACCCAGTGCGCTAAGAAGACCAATCCCGCTAATGATGACACTGGTGCTCAATCTGCCCCCTCCATGCCGGACGTGTTGCTTGCAAGCCCCACCTCGCGCGCACGCGCGAGCATGTGCTGGTGCAATTCTTCATTTGCAAAAGGCACAATTCGAAATGTCAGCGTTCCATCGCAAACGCGTTTTTTGTCCACGGATCGCAAAATCCGGCTTTTCATCACTGCATAACCAGAACCATCATGTATTCGTTCCGCCTGGCACGTGAGGTCTGTTCCTGGTAATACAAATTCTCGCAGTTTTACTTCCTTTAACGCGGCAAGAAACGGCATCTTCTTGAAATCGGCGAGCGAGAGCAGCAGGAAGCCGGACGATTGCGCCATCAACTCTGACAGCAAAACCCCGGGCATAAGAGGACGACCGGGGAAATGTCCGGAAAAGATCGTGTGATCCTCTGGTACGCGCGCGCGCGTCGTAATTTTCACAGCCTGCTTATCAAGATGCTCGACATCACTGACCAACTGAAAGTGGTCAATCTGCATATCCTGGACCGGTGGATCGGGAACTTGCAAGAGCATTATACCGCGACTTGGGTACCGCTCGACGCGATCAGTTTGTCGATTTCAGCACAAAAATTCTTCAGTACGAAATAACGTGAGCCTTTGACCTTTCCGTCGTTAACTTCTTGAGTCCAGTCTTCAAGCGGGACACTGATGTTATAGGCCTGCTCGATGTTAAAGACCGCATCTAGAAAATCGAGACTATCAACACCTAGATCCTCCGTTACATGACTTTCTAACGTGATCTTATCTCGAGGTATGTCGCAAATTTCCGAAATATATTCGGCAACCGTTTCAAATGTCGAAGACACGAGAACCCCCATCATTTATTGATCCTGAGGCGCCAAGTGCGGCAAGTTGACTTTGCAAACTCAAGAACACCTGACGACCAACGCAGTACATCTTGAGGCAACGCCTAAAACACACTGCGTGTGCTTCTCCAAACGCCTCACTTCGAACGTTAGTCTGACCATCACAGAGACAAACTGATCTGGATCACATTCATGCTGTGTCCACCAAATTATGGTTGCGACGAATTCAACCCATGACGATTAACCCAACAGGGAAGGATCTTGCCCTTTATGAACCAAGATCAGCGGCCGAACACTCAATCAGTGCTGAAAACCGGTCGACAAAGGGATAGGCTTGAGGAGCTTCACCCAGGTTATAGCGATAGTGTCAGTCGAACGATCACCGCCGAGGACGTGGCCGCGTTTGCGCGTCTCAGTGGTGATTATAATGCCTTGCATGTCGACGATGAGTTTGCCGCACGCACTGAATTTGAGCAGAGAGTTGTCCATGGCTTTCTGCATGCAAGCCTACTGTCCACACTCGTTGGCATGAAAATTCCCGGACATGGTGCACTCTATCTCTCGCAGAGTTTTGACTTTACTAAACCGGTTTTTATTGGGGACACCGTGGAAGCCCGTGGCGTTGTCGAGAAGGTCGACCGTGCGACACGAACACTCACTGTAGAAACAGAGATCATCAACCAACATGGCGACCGCGTTCTCAAGGGAACTGCAAAAGTCAAAGTGTTGCGCATTAAAGCAGAGGATGCGGTCATGTCGGACAGACTGAATGCGCAATTTTCAGGAGACCTTCTAAAAAATCGTACCGCACTGATCACCGGAGCCTCGCGTGGTATTGGCCGGGCTACTGCTACCGTTCTTTGCCAACACGGAGCAAAAGTCTATGTCAACTATCACAAAAGCGAACATGCTGCTGCGAGTTTAGTCCGCGAGCTTGAACAGCGTGGAGGCTCCGCAGTCAAAATAAAGGCCGATGTTACACAAGCTGCTGAGGTCTCACGGATGATTGAGGATATTGGTTCTGAAGATAGCATTGATATCTTGATCAACAATGCTGGTCCAAAGATTCGATCTGGATCATTTGAATCGTTCAACTGGGACGACATGTCTTGTGCTCACGAGCAGATTGTTGGATCCGTATTCCATGTGACGCAAGCCGCGCTTCCCGCTCTCAAGGCATGCAAGGGACAAATTGTTAACGTGCTCAGCACAGCAGCGCTCGGGCGCACGGCATACAGCTGGGCGCCCTATGTTTCCGCTAAGGCAGCACTCCTGGCGCTGAGCAAGAATCTCGCACAAGAACTTGGTCCAAAGGGTGTGCGCGTAAACATGGTGTCGCCCTCAATGGCGGAGACAGATCTCACGACAGAGATTCCTGATAGAATACGCCAAATGATGGTGTCGCGGACACCATTGCGGCGCCTAGCAACACCGGAAGATGTAGCAGGTGCCGTTCTCTTACTCGTTTCACCCTATGCCAATTTTATTACTGGCGAGAACCTGCTCGTTGCCGGAGGCGAGGTCATGGTCTAGCAGCTTTGCCCTATTGATTTCGCAAAGATCTGCCCCCGCAATGCCTCGGAGATAAAGTCATCGCCATAAGCGCTTCAACAAATGAAAATACATTGGCGCCTGTTCAACTGCGTCTGTTGAGTTTTGCCACCAGTGATCTGTTGAAGCAGGAGCTGGCACCGGCCTTTGCCGTACCTCACTACGACGCGCAAATAAGTTGCGGTGGTTTTGGCAACGTAATTCCTGAGTTGCTTGAGTCCAACGTTGAAGGTTTGGATGCGGTTATCATTCAAATGGACTCACAAGGGTTTTTCGACCGCGATTGGCGCCATGCTCCCGAACACGCCCGGCACTTACTTGAAACCAAAACAAGTACGTTCATGGCTGCAATCGAAAAATTTATGGACTCGCACAACTGTCCACTCTTCATTAATAGCCTGCCATCACCCACTTCGCCGTCGGCTGGCTTTCTCGATCCATTTCACACCGATGGCGCAGGTTATCTTGCAAGCTATTTCAACCAACAACTAGGCGAGATAGCACAAAGACATAATCGTATTACGTTGATCGATACGAATCTTGCCATGACAACCATCGCTCCCTGCGAGAGGTCGGATGCAAAACTCTGGCTTTACGGCCGCATCCCCTATTCGATGGAGGCAACAAAGGCACTCGCACAAGGGTTTTCCAACGCGTTTGCTTTGCAGAATTCAAAACCTGTCAAAGTACTCGCACTCGACCTCGACAATACTTTATGGCGCGGCACCTACGGTGAAGACGGCATGTCAGGGCTTGACTGTAACGACGACTTTCCCGGCAACGCATTCAAGACCTTTCAAGAACAGTGCTTGCGCTTGAAGGGACAGGGACTGTTGCTGGTGATTTTGAGCAAGAACGATGAAGACGTTCTGAATGTTTTCGACGAACATCCAGGTATGGTTCTGAGGCGCGATGATTTTGTCGGCCACCGAATTAACTGGAACCTCAAGTCCGACAACATCAGATCTCTTGCTCAGGAGCTTAATCTTGGACTCGACAGTTTTGTATTTCTTGACGATAGCCCCCATGAACGCGAAGCGATGCGCCACTTGGCTCCAGAAGTGCGCGTTCCAGAATTGCCGGCTGATCCTGCGGTTCGGTCAGATTTTTTGCGCAACTACACACCGACATGGCCGCTCCGATTGACGGAGGAGGACAGACAACGGTCAGATCTCTACGCCGTTCAAAGCAGAGGGCGCGCCTTAAAAAGCAAGACGGCTAGTTTTGAGGATTATCTAACACAGCTTGGTCAGCGGCTCTACGTCGAGGAAATGACCACAGCGACACTGCCACGCATCGCTCAAATGCACGCGCGCACCAATCAGTTTAACCCCACCGCGCGACGCATAAGCGAGGCCGAACTGGCTGCCATGTTGGCTGACAATCGCAAGTATCGCGTTTTCTTAGGTCGGCTCAACGATAACTTTGGTAGTCACGGAATCGTGGCCTGTGCCACTGCACGTTTAGACAGCAACGGTGCAGACCTCATCACGTTTTTGATGAGTTGCCGCGTAATCGGCCGAGAAATCGAACGCGCATTTCTTGCAGCACTCGTACAACATTTTACGGAGTGCGGGATTGATGAAGTCGAGGCCACGGTCATTCCCACAGAAAGAAACGCACCCTCTCGTGACTTATTTAAGGACGCGGGCTTTTCCTGCCAAACGGCAAATGGTGGTGAAGATGGAACAAGAACCACATGGCTTTGGCGCAAAGACTTGGATCTTGGAAGCGGATCGGACTTTGTTACCACGGAGTTTGTCGCTTCAAGCATCGACAGCACACCACGTCTCACAGCTGGAGAACCTGTCGGAAAGCAGCAATAACAAATTGAATTGACGGTATCGGTCTTGATGATCCCATCCCCACTGAAGTTAAGATGGCTGACAAGTGGACCGGGTCGCAGAAGACCCTTCGCGCGACTGACGGATGAAGCCGGCGATCGTAGTGTTCTGTACAAAATACACCCATTTTATGCGTGAGACAAATTTCTGTGGCTAAATTTGCGCTTTAGCGACCTACATTGAAACTGCTATCATGAGCTCTAAAGGCTTGTTACTATTATAGCGTGGTGCAAAGACTTGCCGAATTTTGGAGCGCTAAATTTCGGCAACGAAATCGTGGACTCTGATGATTTAAAGGAACTCGAAAAATTGGACTAGGCGAAAAGTGATGATGCGATCCTCTCTGTCACGGACAGTTCTGCTGACCTGGCTTTGTGCCAGCATCGGTTGCTTTTGTAGCCTCACACACGCAATTGCTGGTGATCAAGAAATTGAAGCATGGACAAAAGCGCGAGATAGCAACGACGCGGAACAACTTGATGCTTATTTGGCAGAGTTCCCAAACGGAACGTTTGCGCCCCTAGCGCGCATCCGGTTGCAGAAACACAACAAGAGTAAAGAGGCAGATTCAGAGCGGGACACTCGTCCGAGTCCTGTGTTTTCAGACTCTGGAAACAGTCTATATCTTCAAGCCAAGCGCGCGTGGAACGAATATCGATACGCAGACGCCGCCAAGCTTTACGATAAGATTCTAGAACAGCATACGCCGACGGATAAGGTTTTCGATCGGGCGTTAACTGCGCATGCTATTCTTGGGGATTGGGAACGGGCAATCCCATTAGCTCAGTCCGTGCTGTCAAAACGCCCCACAAACCGTATTGCAGCGCACGTTCTTGCAACGGAGGCGTTTTTAAACGGTGATTATCCGCGAACTCGAACGCTATGCAAACGAACCAACAAAAGCCCCATAGGCCAACTTGTTTACAACCTTTCTACGGCTTGGACCTATGCCGCACAAAGAAAACAGAAACGGGCCCGCGCAACACTCATGATTAAAGACCCGCCAAAGTGGGCGGTTTACTATTACACCTATCATCGCGCTTTGATTGCGCTTGTAAAAAAACAAACAAAAACGGCGCGAAAAGAATTTCTGGCACTTACCAAAGCTGGCCAGAGCGCCATGCGATCCAGTCTTGTCGCAGCGCAGTTTTTTTATACCAAGGGGGAAGCAGATAAGGCGCTGAGCTTATTGGACGGTTCATCACTTAAAAAGCGGCCACGTCACCCGTCCGTGGTTGCCATGCGCAAAAGCATAGAGGCTGAGCAATCGGTTCCCCTGCTTATCTCCAACGCCACAGAAGGGCTTGCAGAGGTTTTTTACGAGATAGGGTCAGCGTTACGCGATGAGGGGGGAACGACGCTTGGGGTTGTATATTTGCAGCTTGCCACAAAGCTCAGGCCCGATTTTGACTTGGCCTGGACGGAAATTGGTGATGCGATGGACCGTAGTGGTCAGCATCAAGAGGCCATCAGGGTGTGGGACCGGATACCGAACACGTCCCCTCTGTGGCACAGAGTTCAAATTCTGAAAAGCACGAGCTATCGCGCACTCGGAGACAAGGACTCAGCCGTCAAAATATTGGCCGCATTGCTTGATGAGGACCCGGAAGATCGTCTTGCGCTAGAAGGCTTGGCCGACACGCTTCGAGCACAAAAAAAATATGCTGATGCTATAAAGATCTACAGCCAAATTATCGACAAGCTATCTCGTTCCTCCAAGAGTGATTGGTCACTCTACTACAAACGTGGCGCTAGTTTTGAGCGTCTCGGTAACTGGGACAGCGCCGAACAAGACCTTAAAGCCGCGCTCAAGCGCGACCCTAAGCAACCTCTGGTGCTAAATTACCTTGGCTTTTCTCTGGTTGATCGCGACAAAGATCTCCGGCGCGGATTGGCCCTGATCAAGAAGGCGCATGATCTTAAGCCCGAAGACGGTTACATTGTCGATAGTCTGGGATGGGCGTTTTATAAGCTAGGTGATCATCGCCGCGCCCTCGGCTATTTCGAAACTGCTGTTAGTATACAACCATCCGATCCAGTTATTTTGGAGCATTTTGGAAACGCACAATGGCAGATCGGGCGCAAGTCTGATGCGAAGCAAAGTTGGACGAAGGCACTTCGTGTTGCAAAAGAAAAAGAACAGCGCGCAAACTTGCAACAAAAAATTGAGCAGGGGTTGGGGCAACGCAGCGACGAAAGTCAGTAATTCGGCTCCTGTATTTCAAAAAGGGATATCGTTTAGCTCAACGAATAAACTAGGACGGACCCCGATGCGCTTCTTAATCATAGTCGTCTTTTGTGGCGTTCTCACTCTATCGCCTCGCTTGGTTGATGCTGGAGGCCGGATAACAATTGCCCAAACCGATGAGGCCGAAATTACATTTTGGGAAAGCGTCAAGGACAGCAAGGACGCAGACGAAATCAAGGCTTACCTGGCGGCATACCCTAAAGGCAAGTTTGTCCCTCTCGCGAAGCTGCGAATAAAGAAGTTAGAAAAACCCCGCAAAAACACCGTCAAACAAAACAAAACAAAAAAAGCAAAGCAGCCTGCAAATAAGAAGTCCGGTAAAAGTAGTAAAACTAAATACCAGGCGCTTGAACGGTTTGGTGACATATTTGAAAGGGTGCGGACTGACTATGTAGTAAAGCCGGATAATGGCAAACTTATCCGCGCCGCAGTTAAAGGCACGCTCAACAAGCACCCGTCAGCGGAAGCGGAAGCACTTGCAGACAAACTATTTGAAAGAAAGTGTAAAGAGGAAAGCACAACCGACAATACTTATGAATGCCTTGATGTCTTCGGTGATGTTCTAGAGGTCCACCAGAATTCATATTCCGGCGATTTTGATAAACTCGTCAACGCGTCCATCGACAGTATGATCGCATCTCTGGACCCACATTCAGCATATCTTAGTGCCGTAAAACTTGCAGACATGCGCGTCCAAAATCGCGGTGCGTTTGGCGGTGTTGGTATTGAAGTCACAATGCATGAAGGTGTCGTCAAAGTTGTTGCGCCAATTGACGGATCTCCGGCGTCAATTGCAGAGATCCAAAGCGGAGATTTGATTACGCATTTGGATGACGAGCCAATTCAGGGCAAGACGCTTGCCGAGGCCGTTGGAAAAATGCGAGGCAAAGTGGGCTCGCCCCTTAAACTGACGGTTGTCCGCGAGGGTAGGGAGAACCCGTTTGATGTTCGCGTTGTCCGCGACCAGATTAAGATAAAACCTGTCCGCTGGCGGCGCGAAGGCGATGTTGGTTATGTTCGTATTACCACATTTAATGAACAGGCGTCCGATGCAACGAACTCGGCCGTAAAGGATCTTGCCTCCAACAAAAAACTTAGCGGACTCATTATTGACCTCAGAAACACGCCAGGCGGTCTTCTTAGCAAAGTTATCGACGTTACCGACGCATTCTTAGAACGGGGTGCGATTGTATCCACACGCGGACGAGACAAGGGTTCGAGTCAGCGATATCAGGCTCAATCTGACGCGCTTATTAAGGGCAAACCAATCGTCGTTCTCGTCAATGGCGGCACGGCTGCCGGCGCGGAAATTCTCGCCGGAGCATTGCAGGATCACAAGCGCGCAACTGTGATCGGTACACGCACTTTTGGTAAGGGAACCGTTCAAACAATTATCCCACTTGGGGCATCCGGTGGCGCGTTAAGGTTGACAACCGCCAACTATTATACCCCGGCAAATCGGTCCATTCAGGCCGTGGGTATCACTCCCGATATCGTCGTCAACCAACCATTACCGGAGACTCTTCAAGCAAAGACGCCGCAGGAATTCGGAGAATCGACGTTAAAAGGGCACTTCAAGAACGAGGAAGGCAAAGTAGCAACCGCTAAGTCCAGCTATGTCCCGAAAAACCCGAAAGATGATAAGCAGCTGCAGTTTGCGCTATCACATTTGCGGGGAGATGGCGCAAATCGCAAAGAAACCGTACCCGTTCCCTCGCAGATGGACTATAATGTTGAAGATCTTGAGCGGTTAGATTGAAGAGTGCAAGGCAACAGTTGGTTGGCCTTAAAAGCGACCGGCTGGGGATGATCTGATGAGCCTCCTAAGATCTCTCATATTCGTCGGCCTACTGATAAGTGTTTGCAGCAGTACGGCAGCGGCGCAGACCGGCATCCCGTTTTCCGACCTGGTGCAGAAGATCGACGCTGCGGAGACGGACAGCATTACGCAGGAGCTTGCCGAACGCGCCGTACGCGAAGCTGTTGGCGAGCAACATCAACCGTTCATTGATGAGGCTATTGCTGGTGCCAAAACGGCTAAAACCCACGCCCAAAATATTGCCGAAGAAAAGTATAACGAAGTGGCGCGCGCTGGCGCAGAGGCAACGAGAGACGAACTCGTCAATCAACTTGAAAAGCGGTATCCCGACCCAGATTCCTATGTTCGTAAGATGTTGTCGTCGGTCCAAGACAACCCTGATCTGTATAAGAAATCAGTCAAGGGCGTGTTGGATGCCAATCCGGATGCTGTGAAAGCCGCCGTCACAAAAGCCCTCAAGGATAAGCTCGAAAACGACGTTGATACCGCGATCCAGTCCGGAAAAGATTTTTACAAAGGCATTTTTAATAGCGTGATGCCCGGCGGGCGCATCGCAAAAAAGTTCGGGACGACGCAAGCCGATGTACTTCTTGGTGCGGTTGAGCAAACAGCTAAAACCGCTAAACGCGTTGATAATGCCGTTCGCACGCAAGTCTTCGACTGCCTTTATCGTGACTATAGAGCGCGTGCTAGGTCCTATGGTCCAGCGCATGCGCTGGAAGAGTTCGGTGTTGCCGGTTTCGACTGCGTTGAAGATCAACGGGCTGATACACCTCCTATTGCAAGCTCCAGCGACGACGGGTCTGGTACAAACGCGCTTGATGATCTGTTGCTACTTCCTGGCAAAGCCATACGAAAAACGGGCGAAGGTATGTTCCGACGCGCCAGAGAAACGTCACGCCTTGCCGAAATGGGCGTTGACCTGGACGAGATCGCCAGGCTCATACCAATTTATGAAAAAGAACTGGAGCGAGGCAACATTCCGCGCGGTAACGCGGTTAGCGGTTTCAGTCCTTGGCTGCAAGATCGTCTTAGAAAAAGACGGCCCTCCGGCACGCGCCAAGCACGCACACCATACGAGGAATTTAAAAACCGCATATCAAAAATTACAACCCGTCTGGGATCGAGCGTGTCATGGCTTGCTGATATCCTCATCGGCAAAGGCGTTGCTGCAGCGCAAGCCGCAAAAGACAAGACCATTGGCAACAGTCTTGATCCGCTAGCGGACTCTTTCCGTGAGATGATAGAGGCGGCGATTGAAAAAGCGTTGGGGATCAAGCGGCGCGATGAGCTCGTCGGCGTGTTGCCTACTGAGGATTATCTACCGGAGCGGGAAGTCACCGACTTTACCCGCGGACAAGCCATTGAACAGCTGGAGAAGGAAGAAAAGACTGCAAAAAACACGAGCAAAGAAGGCTGTGAACGCGTCCCAAAGAGCAAGAATAAGAAGAGTGCTGCGGACAACGACGGCTTCGTTCCGGTCGAGAACTACGCAACGCGTGGCATAGACGGCCCCACCGATACCAACAAAGACGGGTGCAAGGTTATTGGTCCTGCCAAACGAGAGTTGAGCTACGTCTATATACCGCCGCCCGGCAAGGCCTCACCGACGAAAAAGAAAACCGACTCCAATTGGTGCGATGGCCTAAGTGCCGAGCTCGACAAGGCGCACAAACAATATAGCGATGGTCACATCAAGGTTGCGAGCCGCACGCTCGAAAATATGCGCGGCTCACTTGCAAAGCCCGACCACAAAGAGGAATGCGCCTCCCTTCGCGACCGAGTTGACAAGAACATCAAAAAAGTTGAGCGCGTCAAAGGTCTGTTATCCGATATTAAGTCCAGTCTGACGGCTTGCGAACCAGCAAAACTAGCGCACCACAGCGAGCTCCTGCAAACATCCAGGAACAAAAAACTGCGCGCTATGTACAATCGCATTTCCAGGGCCCAGCCTGTTGCCAACAAGTATGGGGCGGCAAAAAAAGCCTATTGGAACGGCAACATTGAACGGTCCGAAACACTATTTCGTGGTGCATTGACCATCGCGGGGAATACATCCAGAGAAACCTGTGTCGACATCAAGTCGCGCATTGGCAAGAACCTCCGGCGCATCGGCAAGCTCAGAGATTTCGACAATGCAACCTCGGCCGCGATCAATGACTGTAACCTAACACGGATCGCCGGTCTTATGTCTCATATCAGGGGAACGGCAAACCCGTTTCTCGATAAGATCTATTCAAATCTAGAAAGTGTGCCAAGTGATTGTCGCCAGCAAAAGGGAAACGAGGCATGCCGAAGGAGCTTTGGTACAAACACCGTTGCCAGTTTAAAGGAAGATGGTTCGACGACCTGTGGCTGCACGAAAGGTTTTCAGTGGCATTCCAATAAAAGCGGAAAAACGCATCAATGCATCACGGACTCTGAGGCTGGCCAGCTAGCTGAAAAAGCGCGCAAAGACAACTGTCGAACCAAGTTTGGCGCAGGTTACTATCCTGGCACCCCAGATACAAAAGGCAGTTACTATTGCTTGCCTACAAAAAAAATCGCGCGCCGATGGTGCAATTCTAATAACAAGGGGTCGGGCTGGTACGCTGGCAAGATCAACGCCAAAGGCAGCTATAACTGCTACAGAAAATCGTCGCGGAAGGCCCGCAAGGCAACACGATCGCGGCGTGCAAGATCGTCAGCCAGCCAGCGCCGACGGCCGCGCACAACACGCCGACGCACGGTGCGGCGCCAACCCAATTATGATGCGCGGGCTGCCGCCGCAGCAGCAACGGTTATTTTGCAGGGCGTACAAGCCTATCAGCAACACAAACGTGCCAAACGCCATCGTCGCGGTGGCGGCGGCGGTGGTTGTTCCAATCCACTGGCGCCTGGGTGTTAGAAATTGATATCTTTTACATTCACACAACAAACCCTGATGTCCGCTATTGGCCCCGAGCGGACGTGACAAGAAAACACTCCATCCATGTCTGATTATGTGCGCACACCGGCCATGGTTTTCCGAAGCAAACCCCTACCAAACCAATTCCGTCATTGCCGCGATGGGGGCGGGGAAGTCCTCCCCCTCGAACAACTCGGCCAATGCCGCGCCATCCAACGTGGCGGCCGTGACATGCACGCGGCTGGCAACAAACACTGCATCAATCCCTGCGCGGCTGGCGCCTTCAATGTCAGTGTGCACGCCATCGCCAATCGCTAAAATGTCTTGGGTCCCGACAGAGCGGCCTAATTTTTCGGAAAGTGTCGCGCACGCCATCTGATAAATCGGCGGATAGGGTTTTCCGGCATACTGCACCGTGCCACCCATACGCTCATAGGCTTTGGCCAGCGCACCAGCGCAATAGACAAGCTTGCCACCCCGTTCCACGCGCAAATCTGGATTGACGCAAATCATGGCTAATCCACGTCCTGCGAAATGGGTCAAAAGTTGACTGTAGTCTTCTGGTGTTTCTGTTTCATCATCAAACAGTCCCGTGCAGACAATCGCTTCTGCTGCGCTCTCCGATGTCCGTTCACCTTGAAAGCCCTCATAGATCGACAGATCGCGCGCCGGTCCGAGATGGAAAACGGGGCGGGGTCCCAGATCGTGGATCAATTTTTTAGAGGCATCGCCTGATGAAACAATCAGGTCATAGGCGTCACGCGACACGCCAATCGCATCCAATTGTTCCGCCACACCACGGTTTGGGCGCGGTGAATTCGAAACCAGGATCACAACACCACCCTGCTTACGAAACATCTCACACGCCGCGATCGCGCCTTCAAAAGGCGTAACACCGTTGTGCATCACGCCCCAGATATCCACAAACCAAGCCGCCCGCCCAGCGGCAAGCGGCGCTATATGATCGATGATTTGGATGGACGCATTGGAATGAGACATCGGCACTTTCTAGAGCACGGGTGCTTTAAGGTGAATAGCAAAACGCTCTAGATCAGAACAGCATGCGCGCCGGACCTAACGCAACGTGAAGGGATGAGTCATGCAACAGCGTGATCTTCACGTGTCACAGCGTCTGCTTTCAACAAGCGTGGACCACCGGTTACAGGACCTTGACCAAGCTCGACGCCCATCGCCAGTGCTTCGGCGCCCTGTACGCTGCTCTCAAGGCCTTCAACAATGACGGAAAGACCCGCACGTTCCAGATAACGCGAAAGTTCCTGCGGTGTGATAGCACCCTCGCCATCCAAGAAGCCACCGAGGAAGGCATCTGCACTCAACTTGACGAAGCTAAAGCCAGCCGCAGTCAACTGCGCAAAATCCATATCCAAATCTGAGACATGGCTCACCGCGAAGCGATAACCAAGCTCATGAAACTCGCTGATCGTCTGCCACTCTGAGGCGGTGAGTGCGCGCACCGCATCTTGCGACATGGTCAAAACCATGTGTCGGGCCAGCTCTTCATTGGCGACACCGCTGGTGGCGACCGCAAAACAGAAGTCACGATCCAAAAGGGACTCGCGGTATATCCGGGTCAACAAGCTTCCCGCTTTGCCACGGTCGCGGAGCAACTCACCGACACTGAGTGTCTTTATGAAGCGCGCGCGATCCAAATCGGCAAGAACGTCCGTCGCTTGCAGATCCCGTTCAATGCCAGCACCTTCAAGATCAACAACGAGCGGGGATGAGATTTGCAAACGCACTTCGTAGTGGTCAGGGCGCATGCCGTTTAAAGCCACGATCGGTTCCAGCAGAACACCAACTTGTCCGCCAGCGAGTGCTCCAGAAATCGCTTCTGCAACTTGTCCCGCGTCAGCGCCCATAGCAGGATGCACGGATTGTTCCACTTGTGGTGCATTATCAGGTGCAGCGTCATCGGCTTCACGCATCGCATCAGCAGTTGTTCGCAACGCACCGA
This sequence comes from Hyphomicrobiaceae bacterium, assembly GCA_021775735.1. Lineage (GTDB taxonomy): Bacteria > Pseudomonadota > Alphaproteobacteria > Rhizobiales > Hyphomicrobiaceae > JAHZKN01. The sequence goes on along the minus strand of JAJFHG010000012.1, from coordinate 21,903 downwards.
CAGACGCCGTCACCAGATCAACAGCGGCAGGTGTCGAGGGTGGCTGCGGCAGAGAGGGTGGATTTTGTGCACTAAGTTGGGGTGCCTCGGCCACATCTGGCTCATTGGTCTCGTGCGCACCCTGGCTTGGCAACTTGGGAGGCTGAACCGCCGGAGGCGTTGATGCGAGCACGTGGTCTACAGCCTCTGTCGTTGTTGCAGCTAGATCGGCAGCTCCAGTGGCATTATGCGACTCAACAGACGGCGGCTTGGTTTGGTCCAGCACTTCGCGGGCATTCACCTCCTGCGCGAGTTTCTTAATCATGCTTTGAACCAACTCAACATCGCTCTCGTTTGGCTGCTTGGATGCCATCTCAGCGCCACTGCGCTCCTGCCCCGCGTCAGGTTCTGTTACGGGCGGTGGCGTATTGAGGACAGGCTCTTGCGGTGCATTCTCTTCTGCGTCTGTCTCAGTCACAAGCGCATCATTGCGTGGACGATAAGACCAGAACGACTTTGGGTCGGACACGTCGGACTGCGCCTCGAATGGCGCCGGTTCTTCTGGTGCACCAGGATGGGCCTGCAACGTCTGGTCCGCAGTTGGCGCTGGCGAAAGGATACGCGGTTTGCGGCGCGGAACATGCGCTACGGTTGGTTTGTGAGTAACTTGGGATGGATCTGCTTGAGGCGGCGATGCCGTTTGCTGTGTTGGGTCAACTTCAGGCGTTGTCTCAACCACTTCACCGCGCGTTGCCATTGCCATCCGTTTGGCGTCCGGCGCGTTACCGCGCTGTTCTTTCAACGCACGCCACAGTTCTTCATCTTCAAGCGCGATGACATCTTGTGTGGTGTTTGCACGCGGCACCAAAAAGAAGTGAGCGCCAACCAGAAGGGCAAAGATCAGCACCCCAGCTATACCGGCACGCGATGTCGGAAGACCAAAATGCATGGCCAGGGCGACCGAGATAGCGACCGCAACCAAACCCATAGCGATGACAACGGCGACGTCCGTCAACGTTTGCTGCGATTTGGATCGCGCCGCTCTAGAAGATAGTGTTTGGTCCATAACGCAGTGCCCAGAAATACCTAGAATGTGATGCCATGACTGAGCCGAACCCAGGTGATTCGACTTTTCATCAAGCTTTTCGGGGCATGGGCACAAAGGCAATTCTGCAGACCAGGGTTTCACCACTTATCAACAACGCGCACCCCTAGGTTGGATCTACACCGTGGCCCAGCGGCACCTATTGGGACCGCCACCGGCGTTTAGAGCCATGTGCAATCTCAATTTCATATGGTCTGAGCACACACTATCGCGTCCCCAATCGTCGACTGGGCCTCAATTCTTTAATTGCGTTCCCAATTTCAGACTCTGTTTTGACCGCTGATGAAATCTATCCACCGGTTTTTGCCTGTTTTAAGCGTTAACGCTTACGTAGGTTAAACGGCAATTTTAACGAACTTACAGTTGCTTAGGTCATTCGGCATTATCCTGCCGCTGGCCCGCCGCAATGCTGCCACTGAGGTGTCATGCGCGTTCCCGAATCCCCGGTCATTTACGCATCGTTAGGCGAATCGGCGTGGTATGACTGGGTCGGCAGCCTCTTAATTGTCCGGCGTAACTCAAGAGGGAGATGTGGGCCATGTTTGTGAGCGTAGTAAAACGTCAGGATCAGACAGAGATCCATCCTGATGTCCTTGGTGCCCGTGTCCTTATCACCGGTCTGAGCCATACCAATGGCGTCGATGTCGCGCGTGCCTTTGCTGAACACAAGACACGCCTGGTGATCCAATCCGCAGATAACGCACCCCAATTTACAGCACTCGTCCCAGTGCTGGCTGACGACGCCCAGGAAATGCAGCTTTACAACGAAACCGTTGCTTCAAGCGATGCCGCCGTTCGCTTGGCACAAACTGCAGCCCAGGTGCTCGGCGGCCTTGATGTGGTGATCAATCTTGTTTCCATAACCCGCGAAGACCTATTTGGCCGTGAAAGTCTGGAAGATATTGAAGACCTCGCCTCTGAAAAATTATTGGCCCCAACCCTGATCACACAGGTTGTCGGCAATCGCATGAGAGTGACCTGGTCGGAGGGTCTGATCCTCAATGTTGTCAGCATGCCCGCACCAGAAACCGCAGAAGAAGCGGCAATCGCAGGTGTGTTGCGGGCAGCCTTAACCTCAATCACGCAGGCTGAAGCGAAGAAATGGGCCGACGATGCAATCCGCGTGAATGCGGTTGGACCACGCGCATTGATCAAAACAGCAACGGATGGTGCATGCCTTTCAGGTGATCCAGAAATTGCGTCTCTGGCCCTTTATCTCGCAAGCAAATATGGGCGCCAGCTCAGCGGTCATGTCTTTGATGCTGAGGCTGTGAAAGCTTAGAAAGTCATACATCTTTTTCAGATTTGGTCTGAGCAGCGATCCAACGCGCTGTTTCATCTGCTGCAAAAGTTAGGTTGTCGGTGAGTGTCACGCCGCTTTGTTTGCGCGGTTTGAGATCATGATCACCGTCTTTAGCCCAGGCCAACTGAATCGTATCCGACAACCCATACCTTGCCACCTCTTGTTTTGTGCCAAGTCCATCACGCTCACCCTGCACAATGAGCGTTGGTGTTCTTAAGGTCTCAAGATGTGCCGTGCGTAATTTTTCCGGCTTTCCTTTCGGGTGAAATGGATAGCCCAGACAGACAACACCTGAGATCTTCAAAGCACGCGCAACATCATCTGCGATCAGTGTTGCAATACGTCCACCCATTGATTTTCCGCCGATAAAAAGGGGTGTGCCTGAACCCTTCGTCTCGGAAAGGGTGCCGACGAATGCACGATAGACATCACCAAGCCCCTCAACGCGAGGCGGTGGACGCCGTTTACCATCGTCTTGAAATGCCGCCATGTAAGGAAAATTAAAGCGCGTCACGCGTACTGAGCGCGCCGCCAGCATCGTCGCAAAAGTCTCCAAAAAAGGGGACGACATAGGAGCCCCAGCACCGTGGGCCAATATGAGATGCGCCAAGGCATTGCTCGGTCCGGTTGTTTGTGTCTGCACTGGATGCCCCGCCATCAAACAAAATTGAAACCCGTCATCGACCAAAGTGCGTATCCTGTCAGGGCAGTCAGCACCTGATTTCCTCACCGCCTCCCATATTAAGCGGTGTTTGCACATTGCGATACCAGCTATGTATGAACACACGGCGTGTGAACACACAGCGTGCGAACACACAGTATCTTACCTTAGGACACCTTGGATGGATCTATTTGAAACCATAGATGAAACAACGCTTAGACTGACCGCGTTCCTATCCATTTTTCTCACGATGGCAATCCTTGAACGTCTGTTGCCAAAACGCGAACTGAGAGCGGCTATTGCTAAACGTTGGTTGACCAATATTTCCATAACAGCCATTGGCAGTATTCTTGTGCGCGCCATGGCCCACCTGACGGTGCCAATTGCTGCTGTTGCGGCTGCCGTTTATGCAAGCACACAAACGATCGGTTTATTCAATCTCGTCGCCTTGCCGACATGGTTTGAAGCACTCGTTGCAATTGTAGTTCTCGATTTTGCGGTGTGGCTGCAGCATTTAATCTCCCATAAATGGCAACCGCTATGGCGCCTGCACCAAATGCATCACGCTGATGTTGATATCGATGTGACAACAGCGATCCGTTTTCACCCACTCGAGATTGCATTGTCGATGCTGTGGAAAATTATTTGGGTGTTCGCCCTTGGCGCATCAGCTCTCGCAGTCATACTTTTCGAGGTGATCCTCAACGGCTGTGCCATGTTCAACCACGCTAATCTCGCGCTTCCAGGCTGGCTGGACCGCATCTTGCGGACCGTGATCGTGACGCCTGATATGCATAGGGTCCACCACTCCGTTATTCAGCGAGAACATGACAGCAACTATGGATTTAATCTATCAATCTGGGATAGACTGTTTCAGACCTATCGTGAACAGCCAGAGGGAGGGCACCAGAAAATGGTGATCGGGCTGAAGCCTTATCAATCTGAAGCCCCAACTCGCCTTGGCTGGAGTTTATTAGTTCCATTCAAGCCTTTAAAACGTGATTGATGATGGGCCCCATTTCCGCCCTTTCCCTCGCGTTAATGTTTTGTCGATTTGCCGACTGGGAGGCACTATGCGTAGAGCTGTAATCCCTGTTCTTTTGAGTTGTGCCGTTAGCGCGTTTTTAGCGCTGCCTGCAGTTGGGCAAATGAAACTGCCGCCTCCGTCCGCCCAAGCGCTGAATGAGCTGCCGTGGCTGACGGAAAAGCCCAAACCGGCTGTACGCCCCAAAGCTAAAAATGCACCAGCAACAACAGCAACGGTCACTCCAAAACCAACCACGCCGACGTCGACCAAAAAAACGCCGCTTGCAGGCAATCAAAAAAAGAGCGCACCCAAAAAAGTTGCAGCTAGATCCAAAAAGAGACCGGTGCCTGCCAAAAAACTGTTCGGCGCTAAAAGGAAGGCCGCTGAGTTAAAACCGCGGGCAATTGGATTTTACTCCAAAGGCTGCTTGGCAGGTGCTGCCCGGCTTCCTGATAACGGTAAAGCCTGGCAAGCGATGCGCTTGTCGCGCAACCGCCATTGGGGACACCCAAAACTGATTGCCCTGTTGCAGCGCTTTGCAACTGAAGTGCAAGAAAAAGACGAATGGCCAGGACTGCTGATGGGCGACATTGCCCAACCCCGCGGCGGGCCCATGCTGACAGGTCATGCCAGTCACCAGATTGGGCTTGATGCTGATATTTGGATGAGCCCGATGCCAAAGCGCAAGCTTTCGCGCAAAGAACGGGAAAACATATCCGCACGCTCCATGCTCGCGCCCGATAAAGTCAACGTCAACCGACACTTCAAGCCAGGTCACGTCAAAATTTTAAAGCGTGCAGCACATTATAAATCCGTCGAACGCATTCTTGTTCATCCCGCGATCAAGGGCGCGCTCTGTAAACATGCCGGCAGTGATCGCGCATGGCTCAGAAAAGTTCGACCGTATTGGGGACATCACTATCACTTCCACGTCCGCATGAAGTGTCCCCCAGACTCACCCAATTGCAGGCCCCAAAAAGCAACCAGACCTGACGATGGCTGTGGCAAAGAGCTGACCTGGTGGTTGAAGCGCGTGAAGCCACGACCACCGTCAAAGGTGAAACCAAAGAAGAAAAAGAAAAAGAAGAAGGTGAAGAAGCGGCGACCTAAAACAATGGACGATCTGCCATTGGAATGCCGCAGTGTGCTGGCTGCCCGCCCCTCCAGTCTCGAAACGTCTTTGCAACGTGGAAAGACCTATTAAGACGAACAAGCGTTGCACTTTGCAACGTCTTGCATCAGGTCGCCATCAGTAAAGGAGCTCCTCTTATGCCCAAGTTTATTTTCGCCTACCATGGCGGCAAAAAACCTGAGACCCCTGAAGCGGGCGCCGCTTTGATGGCCAAATGGACTGCGTGGCTGAACGGGCTTGGTGATGCAGTTGTCAGCCCCGGAAATCCAGTTGGGAAGTCAAAAACCGTGAGCGCTGAGGGCGTCGCCGATAATGGCGGACCAGATCCTTTATCGGGTTTTTCAGTGGTTCAAGCCGATGACATTGACAGCGCACTTAAAATGGCAAAGTCGTGCCCACACGTCGAGCATGGCACCATTGAAGTGGCCGAAATGATGTCGATGTAACAAACGATGCCATTGACGTTTGGGCAGATGTGATCGGTCCAAACCCGGCAAAAGCCTGCCTTAAACACTCAACTTTTGAATAACGTTATCAATCAACTCGAGCATGTCATTGGTCGAGAGGTCCGCCCCACGCGCCACAGCTTCCTTGCGAAACTCAGGCGTATCAGACCCTGCAAAAATAAAGAACGGAACCGGATTTCCCGCATCACGAATGGCTTTTAAAAGCTCGTAACCCGCCTGCATGTTGGAACCCCGACCCATATCGGAAATAACCAGATCAAACCGTCGTCGTGATAGCGCTTGAAGACCTGCCTCGGTACTGGTCTCTTGGTGAACATCAAGATGAAGTTTTTCTAGGGCACGCATGGCAAGCATGTTGTTGTTGGGATTGTCATCAACCCACAACACGGCCTTGCCGACCATGCGGTCGCTGATTTCGGGCTTGAAGGCACGCTGCACGGTCTCTCGGATTTTGCCAATGTTGATTTTTTGAAACGGCGACTTGGACTGCCAGTCACGCGCCGCTGTTGCCGTCGCTGTCACCGCGTCCTGGATCTCAAACCCAATTGGCCCAACGGTAACGGATTTCACAGCATTGCGACGCCAAGCGATCCACAACAGGATCGCGCCCAGACACCAGCCAACAATGCTGATGACAGCACTCACCGCCTGAACAGCCTCAAAATAGGAGCGATAGCTTTCTACAAATTCTAAAGCTGCCTGCATGAGTCTTTGACCTCAATCATCTTAATTGTTGGTGTTGGCAACACGCCTATCGTAAAGCGGCGATAATTTGTTTATCTCAAACTAGAAGACACATCCCCGTGCTAAAGCGAACAGCTCACCCCGGTTCCCCCAAGTCCGCAATACCCATCCGGGACTTTTGACAGATACTGCTGGTGATCAGCTTCTGCAAAATAAAATTCTGGTGCGGAAACAATCTCGGTTGTAATCGCGCCATGACCTGCCGCTTGCAGCTTTGCTGCATAGGTATTGCGCGATGCCTCGGCTGCTGTGCGTTGTGCATCGTTAAACCAATAAATTCCAGAACGATATTGTGTTCCCATGTCGTTGCCTTGGCGCATCCCCTGAGTTGGGTCATGACTTTCCCAAAACGTTTGCAGCAAGTTGTCATAGGACATCTTCTTAGGTTCAAAAACCACCAAGACAACTTCGTTGTGCCCTGTCTTACCGGTGCAAACCTCTTTGTAAGTCGCATTCGGCGTGAGCCCACCGGCATAACCCACAGCCGTGATCCAGATGCCGTCTCCCATTTGCCAGAATTTGCGCTCTGCACCCCAAAAGCACCCCATACCAAAGAGCGCTCTTTCTGACCCTTCAGGATATGGCCCTTTAAGCGGGCGCGAAAAAATGTGGTGCATTTCTGCCGTTGCAATCGCCTCTGGCCGCCCCTCAAGGGCTGAGTGCACATCAGGCATTTCTGTTTTGTGTCGTGAAAACAATGTTTGGAACACCTTGGTTTGACGCGATAAGATTTGCTATAATCCGCCAACACTAGTTCAAACTGCCATAAATCGGAAACAGTTTTAGGCGGATAATTTGATCGAATCTTCGAAGTAATCGTGCTGCCGGAATTCAATCAAAACAAGCACAACGCACCGCGCAAGGGACTAAGGAAAGAGCGACCATGGCCAGCTCCACGACGATTGATGATACCGCCTCCGCTCAGGCTTTGGCCGAGGGAAAACCCGCCCCGAAACTGGTTTACAAAGCATCCGGCGGACGCAAGACATTTTTTTCCTTCGCGTTCCTCGTTCTTTTGCCGTTTTTCACCAGCCTACCTGCCATGATCTATGCCCGCATCACCCATGGGCTTTGGCTTGATAGCGTCGGCCTCGCCATCTTTGCCCTGTGTTTCACCGCTGTGATGTTCTTGTTGTTGGTTGAGCTCATGCTGTCGCTGAGATCGCGTGTTGTAATTGGCTCGAAGGGCGTGAAAATGACGTTGCCATCGGGACGGGGTCCAACTCCGATGTTGCGCTATCGCAGCCACAAGATGGATTACGATGAAATCCAAAGCGTGGAAACTCGGCGCGAGGTTTATGGGGGAAGTTTAGCGCCTGTATTGATGAAGGGTGCGCAGGTCACCAAAAAAGACGGAGAAACCGTTAAGCTTGGTTACGTGAATGAAGCCAATGTTGACCCGACATTTCCCTATCCTGTCATTGCCAAACACATTGCTGATCGCGCACGGCTGCCGTTGATTGATCGGGGTAATGTACGCCGCTCTGCGCGGGCAAAATTTCTCGGATTGCGTGCACGCTCCCAAGCCCGGACCACCGATAGCGACACCGCACCCCAAGACGATACGATTGATGAGGCCCAAATTACAGAACTCAATCATCGCCACCGCAGTGTTATGCTCGGTGTGCTCGGAGTCCTCGCGGCCTTATTGCTGCTTGGTATTGCACTTGACTTTGCGAGCCAGGACCCCGTCGCCCTGAGCTTGACACGCTCAAACTGAGTTTAGGACAAACGAAACACCAGAACGCCACGGGAAAATCGCGCAATTAATTGGCGTAGATTTTAACCCGCGTACGCCTGCGCCCTGCATATCCGGTCAGCACTGCGAGCACTGCGAAAAATATAGATGTCGGCGTTGCCAATATCGGACCAAAGATAAAGGTCCATTCCCACCCACTGCGCCCCGCGGACAGTGACTGCTCCATAGATTGAAACGTTGCAGGAGCTACTTGTTTCCAGTGCTCTTCAATCGAGGAAAACGACCAATCTTGCGCGCCAGCGAGCGCTGGCGTCAAATCGGCGATCAGCGCGATGGCGGCAACTAGAAGACAGATCGTGGACACAAATCTAAGGACACTCATTTTTCACTCGCTCACCGTCTCGATGGCACGCACCTAGAGCAATCTGGGCATCGTTAAGCCGCCGATAATTTGATCTAGCCCACAAACCATGCCAACGGCAAGGCCGTGGTCCCTTCCAGTTGCATTGGGCAAAAAAACCTAGCAATAGAGCGCAGATTGATGTTGGACACTGGCCAAAAATGTGCGCCAAGCCGGTGTTGGACGTTGCGGCCAATAGGGCGCTTGCGGGACGCGCGCATCCGGCTATAGTGCGGCGCGCTTCGATGAGTCATAGAGCGGCCTGCGTTCAATCTATTGCAGGAAATTTGCTCTAACGGATCGAAGCGGCTCAACTCAACCGCCTCGATATGATCCTGGCGGTTTGATCTTGCGGAGGGGTGGCCGAGTGGTCGAAGGCGCACGCCTGGAAAGTGTGTAGGCGGGGAACCGTCTCGTGGGTTCGAATCCCACTCCCTCCGCCATTAAGAAATCTTAATGCATTGAAACTACTGCGCACATCTGGAATGCGCGAAAGTAGTGTCAACATGTGACCCCACACAACATAGTTTGTAGCTCGAATAAAGTCGGTGCAGTTTCGACATCGAACCAGTTGTCAGTCGCACATCATCAATTGGCTCTTGGGGCTCGTCTACAAACAATTACATCGCAAGTTTCGTGCGGTGGATCGTTCACGCTTTTGGCGATCATCCTCTGAGGTGTTTAAATATTTGTGGGTCAACGCTGGCCGCAGCAAGAAGGCCGCCCCAAAGTGCGCCGGGAATGCCCGGGCTGACCACGTCCTGGCCTGACAGATAGAGACCATCAATTGGTGTCTTAGCTTGGAGTGCACCGCTCAGTGTTCGTTCGGGGGTGACATCCAGCCCATAAAAGGCGCCTTGATGGTGGCCGGTGATTGCGGTCGTTGCCAGTGGCGTTGAAAGTTCGCGAAACACGACAAGATCAGCCAGATCCGGAAAATATTCGGCAAACTGTGCAAACAGCTTGTCCTCGACCTGTTGCTTGAACGCTTTGTAGTCCTGGCCGCGCGCGCATGAAGGAATATCAGCCCATTCTTCTACGGTGGACCAGTCGGTCCAGCCCATGAGGTCGCCCGCATGTTTCTGCTGGGGGCCCGGGTCGTGCTTGGGGTCCTTAAGCGAAGCAAATGAAACGAAGAAGCCAGGAGCATTGCTCTCTGGCACGTTCTTCCAAATCGCATCGACTTCACCGTTTGGATAGACCCAATGATTTGACCTGGTTGCCCCGGCATCTTCGACGTCACCCTCGAATCCTAGAAATAGGCTGAAATGGGCAATCGACGGTGGAAGCGAATTGATCTCTGCAATCCAATCGTCTTGCCCGCAGTTTTCGGGAACCAGATAGCTCAGCGTTTCACGGGCACCAATGTTCGAGATGACGACATCTGCGTGGATTTCCTCACCATCTGCGGTGCGGACGCCAACGACTTTCTCATCTTCGTAGAGAAGGGCATCTACCCTAGTGTTTGCACGGGCCTCCCCGCCTGCAGAGATGATTGTTGGCAAAATATGATCAGCGAAAGCTGCTCCGCCGCCGACGGGATACCAGGCGCCGCTTTGAAGATAACCTCCAGATATCATGGCATGCATGCCAAAGCTTGATTTACTGGGTCTACCACCGTGGTCGACCCACTGCGCCGCAAAGACTGCAGCAAGCTCAGGGTTCTGCGTGATGCCATCAATGACGTCTTGCGTCGTCCGTGCGCACCACTCTTCAATGGCGCGTCCGTTCCACCATTGAATCGCATTTCCCACAAACTCGGGCATTGCCCGCGTGGGAATGATCTTCAGCATAGTTTCGCGCCCCGCTTTAAGCGCTTCAGTCCAGGCCTCTATTGCCATAAAATCATTTGGGAAACGATCCTTCAGATCCCTTTCCTGAGCCTCAAAGGGTCGAGACAATGCCAGTGGTGGGGCATTGCCAATATGCAGATTGTCATAAATTGCCCCCATCGAGACGAACTCAATCGGCGTGTCCGAAATCCAGTCAAGGAGGTCTCGTTCACGATCGCCCGGTGCGATATAGTTGAGGTAGTGGATGCCAACATCCCAGGAGAAGCCATCGCGTGAAAAACTATGGGTCAGACCACCCAGCGTTTTGTACTGCTCCAGCAGCAGCACCTTGTGACCGGTCTTCGAAAGTGCAGCAGCGGCCGTCATGCCACCCATGCCGGAACCGATAACGATGGCATCCCAGCCGGTTCTTTGTGGATCAGCCATTGTAAACCTCCGCCGGACGCGTCGGGACGATATCCCAGACTTCGACAATCTGACCGTTCAAGATGCGCCAGACAACGACCACGTCCAAAGCGATGTCTTGACCTTCAATGGAGAGCGTATTCCGTGTCTGCACGACAACCAGTTCGTCTCCAACTGCCGTGACGGAAACGGGACTTACTTTGAAAGTTCCGCCGGTCTTTTCACCGATTATTTCAAAAAAGGTGCGGATACCGTTTCGGCCTACATAGTCGCCCTGCAGTTCCGAAAGATTGGGATTGAAGTAATGAAAGATCGCATCTTCAGCGAATAGGTTGTTTGCATTCGCCAAGTTGCTCGGATCGAGGCGCTTTAGCAGTGAGACATTCGGATGCTCTTCGATCATTTCATGCTCCTGCAAGTTCTTGAAGAGATATACGGCGTCACCAACTAACTCGTATTTCAATGCTCTCATGATAAATCCAATCAGAGCGCCACGTTGACCGCACTGATTAAAGTCAACTTAAACTGAGGAATTTATCTTGATCCGTCCGAGCGTTAGCGCTGCGACCGATTTCAAGGGTTGGGAGCCGATGATCTGCCGGCGAAAGTAGGTCATGTGGATTAGACAGGTGCGGATTTGACTCACGTCAATGCTGATTATCGCACGTCCACGGTAACTCTTTACCCATGTCATCTCACCGGGAGTTCGATGTTGTTCTTTGGGGCGCAACTGGCGCAGTTGGTCGCCGCGTCGCACACCATCTTGCGACTCGCAACAAGACGTGCGGACTGCAATGGGCGATCGGCGGTCGAAACGAGGCAAAGCTCAAGGCCGTAGGTGCCAGCCTGCCTGAAAGTGCCAAAAATATACCGATCGTCATCGGGGACAACTTCGACAGGGCTTCATTGGATGCGTTGGTGGCGCGCACGAGAGTTGTCTGCTCCACTGTTGGTCCATTTGCTAAATTCGGATCGGAATTGGTTGCGGCGTGCGCAACGAGCGGCACGCATTACTGCGATATTTCCGGGGAAGTGCACTGGATGCGTCGAATGATCGACACCCATCAGGCCGAGGCGGAGAGATCTGGTGCCCGTATCGTCCCTGCATGCGGTTTCGATTCTGTACCGTCGGATCTAGGTGTTTTTTTGCTGCAATCGAGAGCACAAGCACAATATGGAAAGGTCTGCCATCACGTCAGGATGCGAGTGACGACTATGCGAGGCGGTTTCAGCGGCGGCACGGCGGCGAGTGGCGTCTACGCAGCAGAGCAGGGGCGTCGAGATCCCTCTATTTCTCGTTTTAACGCAGAGCCCTATGCATTGAACCCCAAAGGTGAACGGAGCGGTCCTGACCGCCCTGACAAGATGATGCCGTTCGAGGTGAAGTTTGATCCACATCTGAACGGTTGGACCATGCCGTTTTTCATGAGCCCGATTAACAACAAAATTGTTCGCCGCAGCAATGCGCTGCTCAACTATCGTTACGGGAAAGAGTTCCGCTACGAAGAAGCCATCTTTACCGGGCCCGGTCCGTTCGGTTGGATTTTGGCAACGACCGGCGTGCTCGGTGCGCGCGTGTTCCTGACTGCAATGGCAATGGCTCCGACACGCAATCTGTTGAAGAGGTACGTGTTGCCCAAATCCGGGGAAGGACCGGGGCGAGAAACTCGCGAGAATAGCACTTACGAGATCGTGCAACTCGGCATACTTGATGACAGTACGTCGATGAGGGTCAGACTTCGGGGCAAAGGCGACCCAGGCGTCGAGTCGACGAGCAGAATTCTTGTTGAGGCTGCGCTTTGCTTAGCCGAGGACGGCGATAGAATGGCCGTCAGTGGAGGCTTCTGGACGCCAGCCTCAGCGATGGGAGATCTTCTTCTATCGAGGTTGGGGGATCATGCGGGGCTGACATTTGAAATCGTGAATGACGAGACGATCATTAGCCGAACATCTGGAAATTGATTCAAACACTGGAACGAATTTGTTGTTCCGCTGAAATCAACGCACCAACGAAGTTGACCCTAACTTTGTCCAAAAATTCCAAGCGCAAAGGTGACTTGATAGACCCGTAAATCTACTAAGAGCCACTGCATTGAGTGCATTCCACATTATTATGCTCATACAAATTGCGGCGATCGCACCGTTAGTTCCATACACCGGTATGAGCGCCGCAACACTCATACCAAATAGTACCAACGTTGTCGTTGTTGTAGCCAAAACGATGCGCTGCCGGTTGATGACCACCAAAAGCTGGGCTGCTGGTCCGCAAAAAGCGCGTATGAGTTGGCAAGCAACAAGTACTGTTAACGCGGTGCTCGCTTGCGCATACGCGCTTCCAAACAAGCTGAGGATTTGTTCGCCAAACAAGGCAACCAATACCGTCGCAAATGCAGTGGCGGCGACTGCCCAACGGTTTGCATGGCTCAGTCTTGTTGTATAGGTGTCATACTCTTGGCGCCGGACAGCGTCAGACAGGTCGGGTAAAATTTGTTGGTGGATAATCTGCACAAAAAAACCAAAGAGGAGTGATAATTTTATTGCAATCGCAAGTGGTGCCAACACCTCTTTTTCAAGAAATGCACCTGAAAATACAATCGCGACATCTGCAAAAAGATTTGTGAATAGAGAAACCGCAATCAGCGGAGAGGCCATTTTGGACCACTGTTGCCAAATACGCCGAGGTGCAGGTGATGCTGTTAGAAAACCCGTAAAGACCGACCGTGCCTTTACGGTTTGCAAAACTAGGGTGAAGAGACAAAACCCGCAAAACACGACAACAAGCATGACGGCGCTCGGAACAACGCCACACGCAACAAAAAAAAGTAATACAGTTAAGAAACCGAGTGGACGCAATAGCAATTCAGGCATGGACGCCCAAATGAATTCGCGCTCTGCGTTGAGGGCCGACCCCAGGAAAAAACTGAGTGCAATAATCGGGACGATCGATATGCCTACCGAAAGTGCGGCTGACGTATTGGCATCTGCCATCACGTGGATCCACGACAAACCGCCTACCGCAAACACAAGCCCCGCAATCGTTACCGTCAGACAAACGGTTTTTACGTAGGACGCTGCACATTCCGGACGATGGGAAACCCGATATCTTGAAAGAATTCGGTTCGAGATGTTTGGAAAGCCAAATGTCGCAAGCAATGCCAGCACGCTAGCCGTACTGGTCGCCAGGAAGAATACGCCAAGTGTCTCAACCGGAACAATGCGGGCAAGAATGAGTTGAGTAAGAACTGTAAGTCCCGCTCCACCCAGTCGTGAAGCTAAGAGCACCGCTGATGTCGAGAAGAAGTTTAGCAGGCCTTGCGGTTGGTTCATTTTCCGTTGCCATCTGATGGCCGTAGCGTGCGCAACATACGAACCACCTCACTTGCTCCGATGACAAGCGTGCGGGCCATTTGGCTCTTAAACCCACGACAGTATTGGACCTCACTTTGCGTATCGAGAATGACTCCGCGCTTGCCTGCCAATCCATTTTTAAACTGGCGCAGCCCTCCCGTTCCAGCCTCACCGCCCAGATCGTACCATTTGGCACCTTGTTGCTTCAATTTCTGAAGGATTGACCATTGAATGGCATAGCCAGCTCGTAACGATAGCGCTTCATCTCTGCTGGCGCCAAAAATATAGTACGAGACATCACCACAGTTCATGACAACCGCACCTGCAATCGCGCGGCCAGACTTATAAGCCAGCACGGTTTGAGGCTTAAGCGACGAAGGCAAAGTTGCCTGCATGCTGCGCACGGCGCCCATTGGGTCCGTGTTGTTGAAGTTCTTCCGCGAGACCATCTCAGAATGAAGTTCAATAAATTCAGAAATCGCCTCATCATCATCTGACCATTTGATTTCGAGATCATTTGCCATCGCACGCTTTAAATTGTAACGCCACTTCTGACCGAGACTCTTAAGTTGATCGTCCGTATCGAGTGAGAGATCCACAAGGTAGCGCATCGGGTCACGCGATTGTCGACCGGATTCGAAACCCATCTCACGGAGAATTTCGAATTCACGGGACAGTATTTCAGGGAATGGTCTTGGCACGACAACGAGCGCATGACCCTGCTCATGGCAAAATTTGTGACACAACTGTTGAATGACAGAGCGATAGTTTTCGTAAATAACCTCGCTACTACGACTGCGCCATACCGGCCCATGTTTCACATAAGCGACACCGCGACGAAGTCCGGGTAATCGAAAAATTATCACGCACGCACCACCGACAACCTTTCCTGCCCGTTCGATGGTCACGCAAACCAGTCGATGTGCGCCCCAGCGTTCTGTTGCGAATGCAGCCGTTTGTTCAAAGCTGATATCGTCAAACTGCGCAATAATTTTATCCCATTCGCCTGGTTCAATTGTTTTGATTTTCCAATCATCAAGCGAACTGGCCGGAACATCCCTAGTCAACACCGTTGTTGGCTCAAAGTAGGTATGACTTGATCGTTCTAGAGTTGTCGTATCTTGCATGTTCAGCTCTTGTGCGTTTTATCTTGTTAAGGGTCTGCCCAGACTGGCCAATTAAACAGGTCGCGTTGCGATATTTTTGAATTGGCCGTGCCACTTGTTGCCACGCTGAAGAATATCCATCAGCCTATCGCTTTGCTTAATCTTACGTTTGAGACGCAGTCGGGCTTGAAGGAATTTTGCAACAATTTTTCCCTTCGTACTGCAGCCCTTGATAGTCTGGCGCATTTCCGTTTTTGAATTGCACAGCGCGACTTTGTAGGGTTCATCGCCAACCGAAAAATCGAGTATGTCTTGGTTGTTGTTAACCGCCGTCTCAATGACATGGTGCAACAAAATCATTCCGGGTGATGAGCGAGTAAATGGGCCCTGGTCGTAGGACATAACGTAAATAAGTGGACCGTTGCAGGCGCTCAGCGTTACGACGCCAGCAATGGGACTGCCATCGAGATCAAGCGTGATGATTTCGAGCCCATCACGACACCTATTGGCGGCGCGCGTTAGGAACTCAAAAGAGCGCCGATCCTCAAATGCATTCCGTGCACCTGTTGCTTCCAGTTGTCGACATTTCCAGTCAAGAATAAGCGACATGGTTTGCGCCCTGTCGTCTTGAGTGTTGTGGACTGTATAGGAAATCTGTCCTTGCTTTGCCAATTTTCGCGACTTTTCTTTCAGTCGACGCAGCGTAGATTTTGAAAATGTGGACTTAGCAAAAGACGGCCAGTCATCACCCAATTTGAGCGCGTGGGCGCTTGATGCCTCCACATCACTGCTGAAATGAGAAAAGGGGTTCTGTTGGCCAGCAAGAACACACGGCTGGCGCAACAAAGAGATGACATCAACACCACCTATACAAGTGACAATATCATCCCAAACTTGCGCGGTTTCCAGCGGACCACCATCGTCAAGCAGCTGTGGTGCAATGATGGGGATGTTGTAGTCATTGAGAGACTGGCCCACCCATTCCAGGGTTCTCACACCCAAGCGTTTTCTGATGCACAATGGAAACAGAGCAACAGGAACCCCATCGTCGCTCTCGCCAACCATGATTGCGAGCTCGGTGTTATCTCCCGAGCCAAACGTTGAATAGAAGGCATGAAGCCATTCAAATTTTTGAAATGGAGAGTGGTTGGAAACGGTCTCCAGATAGGTCCAGACCTCCTGGGCCTCGGAAAACGTTTCAAGGCGCTTCCAGGAAAGTGCGTTTGTGCCTCTGTGCTCGCTTGTTTTGGGGGCAAAATTAGTTAGGGACTGCATCTCACCCTGGGCTTGCACGTTTTTTCTTTTCCTAAGGCGAAGTTGATCAATGTACAACAGGATGGTCGGCAAAGGATCGCGCCAACTCCATGTCAAATGCATATCGGCGCGCAAGCCTGACCAAATCAATTGGGTTAGTTTTTTGACTGCATGGCCGACGCCGATTTCCCTTTTGAAAACGGCAGATTTTATCCCGCGCAGCTCGCCATAGGACCAGACGAAATTTTGACCTGTCGTGTGCGGTCCTGGGGTGATTCCGTCTTGTTTCAGGTTTCCGTTGGCAAGAGAGACCGCAAGTTCTGAAAAACGAAGGCCCACCTGCTCTTGCACTTTATGAAGCGCAGAGGTTCGTGGATTAATTTCCAGAAGGCAGGCGTTTCCAGTTTCTGGATCTATCACATACTGAGCGCACCCAATGCCCGTGTAATTTAACTCGCGAACTAGGGCCGCCGTGGGCTCACGCACAGTGCTTTGGAGTGCAACAACTTTACCAGACACGCACAAGCCTGTACCATCCATGTGATCGGTACGAAGATATTCGACCTGCATGGAACTCAGGATATTTCCATTCTGTGATGCGAAGAATACGTCATGACGCGGGCCTGAGATATATCTTTGAACAAGCCACGTTCCATCTCTCCCAGACAAAGGCGCCTGCAAAGCCACTAGCTCTGAAGCGTTCGCGACAATAACTGCCTTCTTATGTCCTATACGGCGAGCTGGGGGTAAGGGGCGAATGATGAATGGGTAGCCGACAGCCTCTGCAATTGTTTCCAGATCTGTAGGCGACAAGAGGGTGCGATAAGCAGGGCAGTGAATCCCGACTTTTTCAGCCAAATCAAGCAGACCAACTTTGTCACGACACCTCGCGATGACGTTTGCCCCAGGGGAAACAACGACAACAGGTCTTGGCAGCTTACTGTTTGGATTTGAAAAATATGCAACAAACTCCTCAGCAACAGGATAGACAAAGTTTATCTCGGGCCGTTGAGTTAGAAATTCCGCCAAGCATTTTTTGAATAGTTCGGGGCTTTCCTCAAGGGACGGGTGCACCCATTTTTCAGATACGGAACGAGAGTATTCTGTGTAGCCCTCCCCGCCACCTGTGCCCATGATCACAACGTAGCCAGCATCCGACAGCGCGCGCGCCACGGTTAATGCAGGACGGTAGTTCCCAAGGAGAAGGACCGCACCTTTTGGATGTGCGCCACCGATCAAAGCTTCATTGGGGCAAATCGGATGGGTTTTAACGCCATCAATATTTGGAATTTCGTTCAAGGTTTTAGGCGCCCCTTGGTAATTCAGCAGGTGTTGTGCTCGCCGCGCCCGCCCTGCTGACGGAGCCTGCGAGCTTCACGCGAATGCTTTGTGATTGTTTGGACAACACCAGATAGGCGGCCTCAATATGAAACGCAGCCCACGCTGAAATGCCGAGTATTTTTGCGCCGTCTTCTAAAAGAATATGCGTCGTGCTCTCACTATGCAGAATGACGTCCAAAACCACGCTCGCACCAAGGAACGCCAACGCGGCTATCAGCAGGTTGGTGCGGTAGGTGATGATTTTCTTCCAAGACAGAGCAAAGTAACTTATCGCCAATCCGGCATAGACGGCATAAGTCAACGGCTGTGAAATACCAAAAGCTGGAAAAACGTCTTCGTGTACTAAGAAAAAGTCATCCAACATAAGCCAACCCGTAAACATCCCTGCTGCGGCGAAAAATACTGCATCGGAAATCTTGGTTCGCTTGGATAGGCAAAGAAGGGCTGTGAAAAGGCAGATGGCGGCGGTCGCGCACCATAGGAGCACGCCAAAGTTTGACAGCAATCCATAGTAAACACTGCAGCACTCGCCCTTTGCCAACTCGGCAACAGCAAGAGGATCCTTGGTCAGATAGGCGATAGGAACTACAGTTTGCATCGCCATGATGGCAAGCAGCATCAAGGGCGGCACAAAGGTTAGTCCATAGAGCCAGACATTTTGAGCCCACTGCACCCTTGTAGCGCGCGTTACTTCAGAAAATCGTACCCGCTGCATGGTGTTTTCTCCCGGCAATTCATCGTTGCGCTCGTTTGTTAGCAAAAGCTAGTTCAACACGGCCTCCACCACTTGGTTATTACGATCTCAACTAAGCAAAACTGATGCCAGAAATTCTGAAGACTTAAGAGTTAAGAAGACTTTGAGACGAATGAGGTAACACACACCCGATCAACGTCTACGGCTCGTCCCGCCAACGTTTGAGTCACCAACGTCTCTAAGAGTTAAGTGAGTTTGGAGCGGGCGATAGGAGTCGAACCTATGTCTGCGACCTGGAAAGCCACCACTCTGCCACTGAGCTACGCCCGCATGTGTTCATATCAAAGATCACCTGGTGGTCTACGCAACCAACGGGCCACTTTAGTTATGGTGAGAGATTGACCTGGCGAAACCCTCGTTCAGGGTTAATTCCGCCAACCGGCACTGCTGGCAATGAGTAAATTACGACCCCATGGCACATCTTTTGCAAAACTCTCATGCGTTTAGTGGGAGACGAGGCTTCAACACCCTGTGTCCACGAATGCGCGTCAGAGCAGCAGTTCTGGATTAACGATCAGGAGTCTGTGATCGGTAATCACACGTTGGTCCCACCCTTAATGCAGTCCTTTGAGCGAACAAGGCCGTTGCAGTCGTGTCAAAATACTTCACCTCCGTGTCAAATCGAGATCGCCAAACCACCACGTTAAAAGCACCACTTCGTTTGCCTGCTGAAACTTTGGTTAACGGTGCCCTGTGGTTCGCGTTGGCTACCAGCTCAATTGTCTTTTTCGAACCCGCACCATTTGACATTGTGATGACCGTTGCCATCGGGCTGCTCGCGGTTGTGGGATCGGCGCAGATTTCCCGGCATTTACTCCCGTTAATTTTCATCTGGGTTCTTTTGTCGATTGCGGGGTTCATCGCAACGACCCAATCGGTGGTTCCAATGAAGTCCGCCGTCCATACACTGGTCAGCGTCTATCTGGGTTTTGTAGCGATTGCGATTGCTGCATTTGTGGCGTGGGATCCCGTCCACCGCATACGCCTATTGATGTCCGGTTATGTCATTGCTGCTTTGATAGCTACAACGGTTGGGTTTGTTGGATATTTTGACGTCCTTCCGGGCTCATATGACCTATTCACCAAATTTGGACGCATAACCGGAACCTTCAAAGATCCAAACGTCTTCGCTGCGTTTCTCATACCAGCAATCATGCACCAATTTGATCGGCTCGTATCTCGACCCCTCCGCCATGCGCTTGGTCCCTTCGCCAGCCTTTTGGTGTTGGGGTCGGCAATCTTTTTGGCTTTTTCCCGCGGCGCATGGATATGCCTGATCGCGGCGTTGATCTTGTATGGTTTCATCACGGTGATCCGCTTGAAGCGCAAGGTTGTCATTTCCAGACTTTTGATCGTTGGTTGTTCAGGGCTACTTGCTTTATTTGCGTTACTTCTCATCGCAGCCAATTCTGACTCGACCGGCAGCTTGATGCGTGAACGATCATCGTTAATCCAGACCTATGATGTTGACCGATTGGCTGGGCAGGTTGCTGCACTTGATTTCGCAGTACAAAATCCTGCTGGGCTTGGGGCCCGCGTGTTCTACAAAAAAAGGCTCCACGACGTCGACGTCCACAACGTGTATTTGAGCATGTTTTTAAATACTGGATGGTTTGGCGGTGCGATCTACATTTTACTCGTTCTGGTGACGCTAAATTTTGCCCTTAGATCGTTGTTCGCGCGACCTGGTTGGCAAAGTCAGTTTATCTATATTTACGTAAGTTTCGTCGCTGTTGTACTTGAAGGGGTGATCATCGATACGGACCACTGGCGACATTTCTATATCTTACTTGGATTAATGTGGGGGCTAATAGCGAGCGCAGAGTGCTCTGGAGAACCCGACGGTGAAGCCGTGCCCAGAGGCTCGGATCAAAAAGTTTTGGCCTGAATGAAGCCGTCAATCCAATGAGACATCCTAAATTCAACGCCGCTTTTCAAAGCTCGGCACATTTGTTGCACTGTTTGATTGTGTGACAGCGAATTCTACGTTTGAGGCACCGCGCGTCCTTGTCGCGCGCCCCGTGCCGCCTAGGACAAGGCCATTAATCATGACTTCCCGCAGCGATAAAGAAACCGTTTTCGATATCGATTTCACGGCCCTCAGCCGCGCGGTGTACCGCAATTCCCACAAAATTTTTGTTGCTGCACTTCTCGTTGGCGCCATCACATTTGCCGGGCTGTCAACACTGACACCACGCTATGCATCTGAAGCGCGGCTGTTAATCGGCGGGAAGGGTCTACAAGATCCGTTTCGCGTCGCACGGGACGCCCAAAATAGCCGAAATATGATTTCTGCCACGATGAGCGAAGAAGGCGTTGCGAGCCAAGCACAAATTCTAAAGTCGCAAGACCTTGCGGTTAAGGTCATCAACGCTCTCCAATTGAAACAACGCAAGGAATTCAATCCATCCAGTGCCGAGCCGTCGTTTTTCGGAAAAATTGCCAGCCACTTTAGGCGCGATACGCCTCTGAGCGAACGGGCCATTGATGAAAAGGTTCTTCGGGCCTATTCCCGTTCCTTGGAAGTCGTGCATCCCAAGAAGACACGTGTCCTGGAAGTGCGCTTCACATCAGCCGATCCACAACTCGCCGCAGCGATGGCGAATAGCTTAAGTGAATTCTATCTTGAGTGGTTATCCGGACAATCAATCTCAACCAATCGCTCTGCGAGCAATTGGTTGTCCACCGAAATCGAACGTTTGCGTGTGGAAGTAAAGAATGGGGAACGGGCTGTTGAAGATTATAAGGCGAGCAAAGGCTTTTTTGTCGGGGGCACGCAGCAGACCTTACTCAGCTCACAGGAGCTGGCAGAGATCAATTCTGAACTTGCCAAAGCAAAGGCTTTAAAAAGTGAAGCTGAAGCTCGCCTGCAGCTCGTTTTAGCGAACAATGCGGAAACCTCGCCAGATGTTGTGCGCTCTTCATTGGTACAGCGGCTGGTCGAGCAACGGGTTCGTGTTGAACGGTCCGTGTCCGCAAACGCAACATTACTGCGCCCGGCTCATCCTGTGATGCAAAAGTTAAATGCTGATTTGCTAAGCATCAAAAAACAGATTAGCTCAGAGATATCTAAATTATCAGAAAGCCTTCAAAAAGAAGTGCACGTGGCAACTTTGCGTGAAGCGGCGGTCAGGACGCGCCTGGATGACCTGAAGTCAAACGTGGCCCGTAGCAGCGACGATTCTGTCGAGTTGCGCAGCTTGGAACGCGACGCAAAATCAAAACGTGAGACACTAGAATTCTATTGGCCTGCCCCAGATAGTGACACCAGTTACTAAGATAGAACCTGGCGTTGATTTACCAGCATCTGGGCTGGCTGAAGCGGAGCGTAAGCCAGGACGGATGCTGGTGGCAAGATGCTTTCCGGAGCAGGTGGTCTGTAGCC
>JAJFHG010000011.1 GCA_021775735.1 Hyphomicrobiaceae bacterium | reverse complement strand
AAACTACCAAGAGAGAATCCATCTATCGAGCGTATAGAGGGCCTTCAAGGCCTTGCCATGAATGCTGTCACTTTGATTGAGCGTTATGCAAAAAATCGACCTGCGCCTAATTCCAAACTTATGAAATCTGTTGATGCACGTGTCGGAAAAAAGATTAAGGGACGGCGCATCGAACTTGGATTTTCTCCTAAACTCTTAGAGAAGTTAATGCACTTACGTCCTGGCGAATTGAGTAAAATAGAATGTGGAGAAAAAAGAACCTCCGAATCCGGCTTGATGCAATTGAGCCGTATTCTCAAAGTTGATTTCCGGTTTTTCTTTTGTTGAAAAAAAGATAACGAAACTATTTCCGCTTCTACTACCTAAACCGACCAACAAAAATTGCAGCTGCGATGGTCGTCAGCTGGACCTTAACAGCCGTGGCGTCAGCGTATAAGCAACTACCTCTATTGGTGGCAAGCGGACTATGCATGCATGAAATCCGCAGTTGTAAAAGGTCAACCGCTGAGCTCAATCAGCCAGAAAATTCAAAGTTGCGGCTCGCGAGTACGTAAGTCTTTGGCATTCGGAAGTCCTGAACGGATCAACAACCAGTTTCACAACAAGCCGCGTGGCGTTCCTAGCCAAATGCGTGATCTGTGTCGTAAAAGTGAAGCCTTGTCGTCCCGAACAGAAAAAGACGAGCGCTATGGGCATAATCTCTTCTGACCTCGCGCATTGAAACCCACGTAGAGGGCGTTGTTCCCTACGTAACAGTTTGAATGTTCCGGTTGGAACATGCTCTGTCCTTCAAATCCTTTGCCACACGAACGTGGGGTAGTTGTGGATTCTGACTGTGTGGTCAGCTCAGGGAGCATAACCATGGAGAACTCAATAAGACTCTTGGTATTGTCTATGGTACTAGGTTGGTCAGCCTCGGCGTTTGCAGGCGACTGGTACGTCCATCGAACAAGCCACGCAATGAAGGTACCGCCTTGGTATTGCTATTGCTATAGAGCTACGACCGCAAACGTGATTCCAGCGACACCGACGCATCCGCTGGATATGCAGATTTCACGTGCTCTGGCGTTCAGCAAACTCGCAACATATGCGGCGCTGCCGGAAACATGTCCAAACAATTGCCAGTTCGGGGGTCGATCGTCTGCTGGTCGTGCACCTGCGCGGGATCATTCGCTCGAGCCAAAGCGGGCAAAGTCACAATCGCCAAAATGTCAACAGTTGGCCAAAGTCGGAGGATGCGAAGGTTTCTGTCGGGGATTTGCTGCCGGTTATGACGTTGCCGCACGTGTGATCACGAAATGCATCACTGATTGCAAAGTAAAAAAAGTGGAAGAACTCGGTTGTGCCTCCTGAGGTAGGGAACGTATTCCGGTAAGCCAAGATCTGTAAATAAATCTCGGGAGAGATTATGAGTTTTACCGACCAACAGAGGAACGGCTTAGACACGTTGCTCAATGAAGCAGATTTGCTTGGTTTTGAGGTGGACCCGGATCGCAAAATTGGGTCTGCGACGTTCAACATTCTGACGCTCCCTGAAGTAGGGCCAGCGCCAACAGATTCCCGGTATCAACTGCTTTTACACCCCGTCACACGTGTTGTCGCATCATTGCGTCAAACACAGCATGAGAGCGAGCGTGAAGTTGTCAAATCATTTGCACTCGAAGAGTTGTTGCGTGTTGTTGAATCCTTCGGCGGGCAGCCAATCTATGGTTGGGAGTTTTTCGATGTGCATGACAAGACCCTCGCTGAAATTGCTGGTCGCGTCAGCCTCGATTGGCCTCCTGGCAATGAAAGTGCGAGCCACAGTCTGAGCGTATTTCAGAGCAGTGATGACCGGATATTGGACTTCTGCATTTGGTTTGATTCTCTGTTGATCCGAAACGCTGACGGTGAAGGTGTTCCCATCGACGTCGCCATTGAAGGGGCCGAGCGCTGGTGGGAACGAATGTATGCGGGTGACCCGCGTACAGACGGTCGCGGCATTGTACCCGGTTCGGAGATTAAGCATCAATCTTTGGCTAGCGAACTATTTGACTATTTGCGAGATCGCTTTCGGTGAGAAACGGCCGCTCATTTATTCACGATGACAAAAGTTTGCCGCACTTATGACCCCTGGTGAATCCCACCATGGTTTTGTCCGCTCATGGCCCTTAGCGGACTTGGTGAAACCAAGGCAATTATGTCGGCTTTTCGATGAAGAGCGGATGCTGTACTAGAGCAGCGATGCTAATCAAAATTGATGAGAGGAGAAAACTACTTCTAGGGTTTCTTGCAAGCTACTGATTGTTAGTTATCATTGGAAATAAATGCATTAAACATTGGACTAAGTTTTTCAAATTCTTTGGCGAGGGAGGATATCGGATATTCGCCGTAACGATCATGTGGGTCCTTCGCCCCATGACCTAAGATTAGTCGGCGGACATCGCTATCAATACCTGATCTATTCATTTCAGTTTTTAATGTGTGCCGAAATGAGTGAAACACGAGAGTCTTATCTGTTAGACCTGCTCTATCCATGAGCCTTGCAAAAAAACCAGACGCGTTATTTGCAAATCGACCTATTGAATCTCGCTTAACAAAATCAAAAATCAAAGGGCCTGGCTGATCTTTCAACCAAGCCAAGAACTCAGTACAGATGTCGCTATGAATGGGGACGTGGCGGATGCTAGATTCATTTTTGACGTGTCGCCCGTCTTTATCATTGATCTCGATACACCAAATCCCTTCACATTGAATTACATTGTCTTTAGCGAGTTGAGCAAGCTCTTCAAGGCGCGCGCCTGTGTATGCAGTGAGGCGTATAAACCACGCAACGTCTGAAGTCGGTCCATATTCTAACGAAGCTCGTTGAAGCAGTATTGTCCGCTCTTCAATTGTGAATGAACGTCGCCGTTGTGATTTTGGCCTTTGGCCCGATGCAATGCGAATTCCAGTGGCGGGATTTGATATGAGCCAGCTTCTTGCTATGCAGTATCCAAATAGTGCCTTGATCGAGGAAAGGTGCCGCCCAACAGTTGAGGGGGCTATGTGTGCCAGAGAGGGATCAGGATCGTGAAGTCGGCCCCGTAACTTGCTTGGCATAGATCGACTATCTGGAAGTGCTTCAATTGTTTTTATGTATGTGCGACACATTTCCTTTGTCACGCCTTGAACGGGGACGTTACCAAACTTTTCAACAAACCGATTGATGGCCGTGGTGTGCCGATTTTGCGTGATGGCATTTTGTTTGCGATCTTCAAACCATTGTGCGGTCGCTGTTTTGATGCGTGGGTTGTCTGGGTCGTTTTCTTGGGTTTCGATACAATTTAACAGTCCAAGCTTTTCAAGGTGTTGTTCTCGCTGTGCAAGGTGTTTGGCACGAACCTTCAGTGGCGCTTCTAGAATCTCTCCTTGTTCGGACGAGAGGTTTCCGAATTCAGTTTGCAGAGGAATACTGATTTGATCGGTGTGGTAGGACGCTCGCGCGCTCTGGAAATTCTGGTAATAATTTTCCAGGCCGCCTGCGTTTTGGATAGCATCTCTGACATCGACTGGAAGGAGGTAGAGTCTTTTCTCAGCGTTCTTGATCAATTTTTCGAAGGTATCAAAGGCGGCATCTCCTGCTTGGTTGGCCTGGTCTGCAACTTTTTGATCGTGAGGCGTTTCGTAGAAGTGATCTCGGCGCCTCAGAAGGGCGTTGTAGCACTCTAAGTCCGACAGCTGCCGAACGCGAGTAATTATTCTGTCGTGTTCTACGGCTAATGCACGACATGCGACTTCAGCTTCACGCTGAGACTTGGTCTTCAGCGACTTTTTCCAAGTTTCAACTGCGATGACCAAACTGACATCGTGCGGTACGCGCCGGCGGTAGTGAAACCACCCATTTCGTTCTTGTAGATAGGAAGCTGATGGCTTGCTTGCCATTGCGTTTGTGTCCCAAACTGTGTACCAAAATCGAGAATTTTGTGTACCAAAAACAGCGAAAAAGGCAATAAAATCAATGATAACAGGTTAATGCATATGTCGGATTCAGACCTATCTGGTACATATGCGCCGCCCCGAGTGTTTGCATGATGAGCTTGGAACGCGTGGTTTTATAGGGCTGCAGGTTTTCATGGGCGGCGTTTTACTGTCGGTTCTCGTTCATCCCTGGTTTTATGTTCTGGCGATACTCGATATCTGGGCTGGTCATGGTTTCATGACTGCCCAAGGAGCATCAGGGACAGCGCTTTGGTGGGTTGCCATATTTAATCTGATCGCCGGGTATGTTGCAGGTGTTGCGCTAGGTGTCGCTGCCGTGAGCGGACGGGGCTGGTATGCCTTGGCGCTGAGTAGTTTTTTTATGCCTTTTTACTGGCTTTTGATTTCATTTGCCGCCTACCGCGCCCTTTGGCAACTGCTGCGTGCACCGTTTTATTGGGAGAAAACAGCCCATCGCGCACGTACAAAACGTGTTTTGGAGCGCTCTCGCGCTGTTGGTTAAAGAAGTTATTAACATTGTCCCGCTTTAATACGTAGAACGCCACTTCAAGTTGAAGCGGTAATCTGGCCGCGATTTATCGCGATCGTTGAAAGGTGCGTTCTATGACCTGTAAGACTTCAAACATGTTCTCCAGCGCTAGCCTCACCACGTTGTTGTGGTTGATTAGCGTCATCGTTGTGCCGTTGACACTTATGCCAATAGGATCAGCCCTTGCCGTCAGCAGTTCGGTTAAAAATGCCTGCAAAAGTGACTATCTTGCTTACTGCTCTAACCATGCAGTTGGTAGCAAAAGCTTACGTCACTGCATGCGCGCTGCTAGCAGCAAACTTTCCACACGTTGTGTAAAAGCACTTGCCGCGGCTGGTGAAGTTTCGAAAGCCGACCGTGCTCGGTATGCGAAACGATTTCGTTAGTTGATATCGCCGCAAACTGTCACCAATTTGCGGTTGAATTCTCGCACGACCAACACTGCACTGGAGCAACCTGTTTCCATTTTTTTTAAAATCGCAGCACGCTCCAGCTGCCACCGTTTTGTATTGCGTACCCATTCCTACCGACTCTAAACTAAGGATCTAACATCATGCGTACAATCGCTCTTGTTACTGTCATCGCTGCTATCGCAGTTGCTGGCTGCCGTCGTGAAGCCCCTCAGTATGAGCCATATAAGCTCGGTGCGGACTTTGCTGTTGAGCAGCAACGTTAAGCTAAACACGATCAGACTATTTTAAAGGGCACCACTTTCGTGGTGCCCTTATTAGTTTGTGATTATCATCTGGGTGGCTCGGTGGCGATTCATAGGTATCGCAAAAACCAAGCACAATTATAGATTTTGCAGATGAGAGCGACCGGTGCGGGGTTTGTGCGCCAGAACAGCTTGAGCCATATGTCGTGCATGTGTAACACTGTGATGCACGGATCAGTCGGATCTATGTGAGTGGACGATACTCAGCAATCTCAGTGGTGTGCAGGTCAGCAGTGGCAGTTTCCCCGTTAACAAAATGTGGTGTTCGCATTGTTTCGAGTGCAAAGCCATCTTTGAATGACGCCATCTCAGAGCTCAAGCGAGACCTAGGTGATGGTGATTTTCAACATATTTTGGCTTATTATGCGATCGATTATGACGCTGACAAATTGTCGACAGCATTGTCATATGCTTTTCCAGACATTCCCGTCACGGGTTGCTCAACGGCTGGCGAAATAACACCTGTAGGCATGACCCAGGGTGGCATTTTGCTTGTCGCTTTTCCTAAAAATGGTTTTCGTGTTCACACCGGCCTGATTGAAGATGTCGGTAGTTTTGGTGTTGAACGCGCTGTCCAGGTTGTTCGTAAACTCAAATCTCAGATCAGCGAAGACAAAGACCGGCTGCTTCATGATCGTGTATTTGCGTTGATGATGGTCGACGGCCTTTCAAATGCAGAAGAGCCATTGATTGCAGCCATTCATTGGGCGATGGATGAAATTCAACTTGTTGGTGGTTCTGCAGGGGACGGGCTTTCTTTTGAGAACACTTCAATTATGTACGACGGTCAGGTTGTTATATCGAGCGCTGTACTCGTGCTTGTCGAGTGTGAGGTTCCGTTTCGCATTTTTAAGACTCAGAATTTTGAGCCAACAACCACCAAGCTCGTGGTTACCGCTGCCGATACACAAAATCGCATTGTTTACGAGCTAAATGCTGAGCCTGCAGCAACAGAATATGCGCGCGCCATAGGTTTGATGCCAGATGACCTAGGCCCCTTTTCCTTTGCCTCTTATCCCTTGGTCGTCAAAATTGGTGGTGATTATTATTGTCGTTCAATTCGCAATATGAATCCAGACCGTAGCTTGTCGTTCTTCTGTGCAATTGATGAAGGGCTTGTTTTTACGGTTGCGACACCGACTGATATCGTTGCGACAACGGCTTCTGCACTCAATAGTATTAAAAATTCAATGGGAAGTATTGATTTTGTATTGGGCTTTGATTGCGTGTTGCGACGTCTCTCTTCCGAAACCCGGCAAGTGAACCACGCGGTAGAAGAAATTTATCGTAAGCATAATGTGGTCGGTTTTCACACTTATGGCGAGCAATACAATGCGATGCACTTAAATCAGACATTGACAGGGATTGCATTTGGTTATGCATCATGACGACAGATTTAATGGATTGGACGAGCTGACGGTTTCGCACGATGGGGACACGCGTGATTTGCTCGTGGAAAAATTAGAAAAGCTGGCAAAAATTAATCATGCGCTAATGCAGCGTGTCGAACGTTCGATGGACCAGCAGGCAAACGCGTTTTCATTATTTCAAACAGCGATTAGCCTTGAATCACAAGTCCGCCTCAGAACAGACGAATTAAAAAACACATTGGAGCGCCTTGAGTTTTCCAATACTGAATTGGTTACGGCACGTGATGCTGCTGAACGTGCCAATCGGTTTAAAACGCGTTTTTTCACGGCTGTTGGTCATGATTTGTTGCAGCCCTTGCATGCCGCCAAGCTATCGTTGTCTGCGATGCAGGGAACTGACGGTGATGAGGATCAAGAGCGTCTCATCGCGAGTGTTGACCACGCGTTGGTCAGCATTGAAGAAATACTCAAAACCATTTTGGATCTCTCAAAACTAGAAGACGGATACATAAAGCCAGCAGTTAAGGAAGTCGTTCTGGATGATGTCTGTTGCCCGTTGGTGAGCGAACTAGGTGCCATCGCCCGCACCAAGGGACTTAAGCTTGAGTATCGATCTAACAATTTTATTGTTCAGACTGATCCACTCATGTTGCGGCGCATTTTGCAAAACCTTCTTGCGAATGCAGTGCGCTATGCCCAAACGGGTAAAGTTCTACTGGCGGCGCGCCGTCGTGGACGTGATGTTCGTATTGAGGTTTGGGATACAGGTCCAGGCATTGAGCCAATGGAACGTGAGAAAATCTTTGAGGAGTTTCAACGTGGCGCAGCTTCTGAAGCTGCCGACATTTCCGGATTTGGTCTTGGGCTTTCAATTGCGCAGCGCATGTCAGATACCTTAGGTCATACTCTCGACCTGTGTTCTAAACCAGATAAGGGCACGTGTTTCCAAGTCTATACGCCCTATGTTGGTGATGCCGTTGATAATGTTGCTGGCACGGTGTCGAACGTTCCGAGCCAAGTCTATGGCTTTGAAGATGCTAAGATTCTTGTGATTGACAATGAGGCGTCTGTTCTTGGTGCCATGAAGACGGTGTTGGAAAACTGGTCGTGCGACTGTCGCTTTTTGCGCAGTAAAGCCGAAATTGCAGAGCTTTTTGAGAAAGAACCCTATTTTCAATTTCAGGTTGTTCTTGCCGATTATCACTTGGATCGCGGCGAAACCGGCGTCAGAGCTATTGAACAACTGCGTCGACTTTGTCCTGTCGCATTTAAGGCGGTCATTGTTACGGCCGATCACAGTTCTGAAACGGCGGATGTGGTTGCAAATGCCGATTGCCAACTGTTGCTCAAGCCAGTACGTCCGGCTGAGCTTCGCGCGCTGTTACAACATCTTCTAGCGTAATCAGACTGGAATGCTGAGACGTGTGTGATTGCTTGTTTGCAGGTGTTTGCACGAGAGCAACCTGCATTGCTCAAACTCGTTCATGAAGATCAAATTATCTGCCCTGTCTCGAAACCAATTTTAAGGCAGTCTGGTCTAGGTCGAGCTTGTTTCAATATCCAGGCGCGACACTTCAATCACGGCCTGCGTACGCGATGTAACGCGCAGTTTCCGCAAAATTTCAGAAACATGCGCCTTAATCGTGGTTTCACCCACATCAAGCTCAAAAGCAATTTGTTTATTGGCAAGCCCTTTGCGCAACATGATCAAGACGCGAAGCTGTTGTGGCGTGAGAGAGGCAACGCGTGCCGAAATGTCTTTGTCAGACGAGCCTGGCTCTTGTTTGGGGGGCTCATAACCTTTTGGCAAATAAATCAGCCCGGACATGACATCACGAATGGCTTCTGCCAGTTCTGGCTTGCGTGTTGATTTTGAAATATAACCCGCAGCTCCACACGTCATGGCTTCATGGATCACACGTGGTTCTTCTGCCGCTGAAACAATGACGATGGGTGTTTTGGGTGTTAGGGCGCGCAGCTCCAATAGCCCTTCGACGCCATGCGTGCCCGGCATAGTCAGATCCAACAGGATGAGATCGTAGTTACCTTTTTCAGCGAGCACATCGCGAGCGTTTGCGATGGAAGAGGCTTCCGTAATCTGGGCTTCTGGAAATGCAGAGTGAATGGCCACCTGTAACGCATCACGAAACAGGGGGTGATCATCGACCACAAGAAATTTGGCGGTCACAGCCTGTAACTCCACTGGTGCGCTGACGACTCGTTCAACTGCCATAAAAGCTCTCGTATCGGCTATGCCATTGGATGGGGCCCGCGTCTAGCAACTTGACGCCTTGTTGATAATTTAACCCAGCTTTGAGAAGCTGCGAATTAGCCATAAGTAGCGGGTGAGCTGACGAATCAGGTTGATTACCCGCCGTTGCCGCCCCTGATAGCCCTGCTTTTTAACTATTGGTCGCAGGGTGCTTGGCGGGTTGTCGCGTGCCAGAGTTGCTCGCCCTTTGGTATACTTGACAAGTATATGACGGCCCTCCTTAAAGAGCAGAATTCGGATCTGCTTTGCTTTCTGGATGCGTGACCCGCCAAACCTTATGACTTGGCCGCTTCGCATGCCGCATTGCAGCCAAAATTTCGGAAAGATTTCAATGCCCGCAGTCACTACAAGCCCTGTTTCCAAGCCGGTCGTCGAGCGGAACAATTCAGTTGCTGAGCTGATTGAAATGGCCGTCCGGCATGGGGAAGGAAAACTGGCCTCTACAGGGGCCTTGGTCGTTGAGACATGGCCACACACTGGGCGTTCTGCGGCCGATAAATTCATCGTGCGAGATGAAACGACCAAAGATGCGATCTGGTGGGACAATTCAGAGTCGATGACAGAGGCGCAGTTTGATCACCTCTATGAAGATTTCCAGTCATTCCGTTACGGTAAGGATCATTTTGTACAAGACTTGTATGGCGGTGCCGACCCAGCTCATCAGTTGTCGGTGCGCGTGGTCTGTGAATATGCTTGGCATGCGCTTTTTATCCGCCAGCTGTTGCGCAGACCTGAGGTCGCTGAATTAGCGCAGTTTACGCCACAACTCACAATTCTCGACTTTCCTAGTTTCCGCGCAGCGCCAGACTATCATGGTACAAAGAGTGAGCGTGTCATTGCATGCAACTTCAAGAAGGGCATCATCCTTATTGGCGGCACAACATACGCCGGTGAAATGAAGAAGAGCGTCTTTACTGTACTCAATTATCAGTTGCCTGAGAAAAAAGTCATGCCGATGCATTGCTCGGCAAATGTAGATGACAATGACAATTCCGCGGTGTTCTTTGGACTGTCCGGCACTGGTAAAACGACGCTGTCCGCGGATGC
The DNA here is from genome assembly GCA_021775735.1 of Hyphomicrobiaceae bacterium. GTDB lineage: Bacteria > Pseudomonadota > Alphaproteobacteria > Rhizobiales > Hyphomicrobiaceae > JAHZKN01. The sequence continues at coordinate 36,884 of JAJFHG010000011.1, read as the reverse complement.
GCGCCGTCAGCTTATTGGCGATGACGAGCATGGCTGGGGTGATAATGGTATCTTCAATTTTGAGGGTGGCTGTTACGCCAAGACTATTCGTCTGTCACAAGAGGCAGAGCCTGAGATTTATGGTGCCTGCAATCGTTTTGGCTCCGTTTTAGAAAACGTAGTTCTCAAACCAGGCAGTCAAGAGCCTGATTTTGAAGACGCAAGAATTACAGAGAATACCCGTGGCGCCTACCCGCTGGATTTTATTGACAACGCAAGCAAAACCAGCCGGGCAGGACACCCAAAGAACATCATCATGTTGACGGCTGACGCATTTGGTATCTTGCCGCCAATTGCAAAGCTGACCCCGTCTCAGGCGATGTACCACTTTCTGTCTGGTTACACAGCAAAGGTTGCTGGTACCGAGAGGGGTATGAGTGATGAGCCACAAGCAACATTCTCAACCTGCTTTGGTGCACCGTTTATGCCGCGTCACCCATCTGCGTATGGCAACTTGTTGCGCGAACTTGTCGCAAAGCACAATGTTGATTGCTGGTTGGTGAATACGGGTTGGACGGGCGGCAAGTATGGTGAGGGAAACAGAATGCCTATTTCTGCAACCCGTGCGTTGCTCGATGCGGCGTTGTCCGGCGCGCTGAAATCCCAGCCAATGCGTAAAGACCCATTGTTTGGCTTTGATGTGCCGCGGTCACTTGACGGTGTTGATGATAAAATCCTGGACCCGCGCAGTACCTGGTCTGATCCCAATGCCTATGATGCCTTGGCCGCAAAGTTGATTGGTATGTTCAATCAAAATTTTGAAAAGTTTGAAGCCTACGTAGATAAGGACGTTCTGGCGTCTGCTCCTGGTATTGCTCAACAGCCAGCGGCTGAATAAAAAACACTGAAATGGTTTGTTTGACCCAATCACAACGCGTGGCGGATAGCTTTGGCGTTGTGCGTTTTTGTGATGAGAGTGTTGTCTCGAGTGGTCTTGTGTTGAGGTTTCAACTCAACAAGATTAGGATGACTTGACGGGACAAACACATGTTCATCAGTATTTTTAGGGCAATTATCACATCATAGTGGTGGCGCTGACTTTGATAAGGGCTGCTATTCTCAAACCTTCTTTAATCCATAATATGCATAACTTAGCCTAATATTCTCAGCCGCTTGCGTTGCCATGTCAAACGCGGAAGTCAAACTTTGAGGTTTTGCGTAACAGGCTGTTACGCAGAGGCCTGAGTGGCGATGTAATTTTGATGGGTCCGTTTGTGGCACGACAAAAGAAATCACATCAGAAACCAATAGCCCGTCAGGCGCTCGGACGCTCGAAGGGTGTTTTTCTGAGCGTTGCTGTATTCTCTGGTTTCGTCAATGTGCTGGCCTTGGTTGGCTCGTTCTACATGTTGCAGGTGTATGATCGGATTTTGCCGTCCGAGAGTGTACCCACATTGGTGGCACTGACAGGTTTGCTCATCGGATTGTACTTTGTCTATGGTGCGCTGGATTTTGTGCGGGTGCGCTTGATGGGTCGTATCGGCGTGCGTTTTGATCAAGAGGTTCGCGCGCCCGTCTATCAAGCTTTGCACACGATGCCGTTGCACGTGCAAACGTCTTCTCAAGCGATGCAGCCGTTGCGCGACCTTGATCAGGTCCGTTCATTCTTGTCGAGCCTTGGCCCGACTGCGTTTTTTGATCTGCCTTGGGTTCCGATTTATTTGGCGGTCGTTTATCTTCTGCATCCCGTACTTGGACTGCTTGCGACGGGAGGTGCGATTATCCTCCTTGTGATCACAGCGCTCACGGATTTTAAAAGTGCAAAGCCAACACGAGATGCTGCTGAAAGTGGTTCTCAGCGGGCAAGCTTGGGCGAAGCAACGCGGCGCAATGCGGAAGTGATTCAAGCTATGGGCTTGGCACAACACCTGCGTCAGCGCTGGGGAGCAGTGAGTGATCGCTATCTTGTGGACCAGTTGGCTGCATCGGACGCTGTCACTGGCTTTGGCACAGTCACGAAAGTGCTGCGGCTATTGTTGCAATCAGGTGTTCTTGGTATGGGCGCTTATTTGGTGATTCTTGACCAAGTCACGCCAGGTGTAATTATTGCGGCGTCGATTATTACCTCGCGCGCGCTGGCACCGATTGAAACATCGATTGCCCACTGGCGCGGATTTGTGGCTGCGCGACAAAGCTATCATCGGTTGAACGACGCTTTTGCCCGCTTGTTTGGTAATGAAGACCTGTACATGACATTGCCCGCGCCGCAGCAGACGTTGACCGTAGAGGGATTGTCGATTGCACCGCCAGGTGTGCCAGCGCCCGTTCTGCGCAATGTCAGTTTTGAGCTGAAAGCAGGTGACGGACTTGGCGTCATTGGCCCGAGTGCAACAGGTAAATCAACTTTGGTACGCGCACTTGTTGGCGTCTGGAGGCCAACGGCCATGGGCGGTACAGTGCGTCTTGATGGTGCTGGTCTTGATCAATGGGACTCCGATACTTTAGGCGTTCATATTGGATATTTGCCGCAAGACGTTGAATTATTTGCCGGCACTATTGCTGATAATATTTCTCGGTTTGAAGCCAACGCAGATGCCAATGCCATTGTGGCAGCCGCCAAGGCTGCAGGCGTGCATGACATGGTCGTTCATTTGAGGGACGGTTATCAAACTGAGGTTGGTGAAAGCGGGCGGCAGTTGTCGGCTGGACAACGCCAGCGGGTTGCTTTGGCACGAGCACTCTACAAAGACCCGTTCCTTGTCGTGCTTGATGAACCAAACTCAAATCTTGATGCGGTCGGCGAAGCGGCGCTTGCAGAAGCCATTCGCGCTGTACGTGAGCGTGGTGGTATTGCCGTTGTCGTTGCACATCGCCCGTCCGCGCTCGCAACGGTTGATCAAGTTCTCGCCCTGGCCAATGGCAAAGTCGCCGCCTTTGGCCCCAAAGACGATGTGTTGAGAAAATTTGTCCGCCCTGCAGGCAAGCCAGGTCCTGCACCTGCACCCACGCCTGCAGCTCAAAAAAGGTCTGGTGTCGGCAGTAGCATGATCGGTGGCCTTCCAGGTTTGGCCATTGTGCCGGAAACCAGCGGGGATGATACGCAATGAAACCCGCCGTCTCGCCTGATCCCTCAGCTAAAACTCACACAGCGTCTTCTGGATTGAGAACGTATGTGGGTCGCTATTTGTTTGCAGGCTTTTTCATTGTGTTTGCGCTCATCGGCGGTGTCACCGTGTGGGCTGCAACGCAACAAATTTCAGGTGCTGTGATTGCAACTGGTCGCGTGGTGGTTGCCAGTAACTTGAAAAAAGTACAGCACCCATCAGGTGGGGTTGTGTCTAAGATTACTGTCAAAAATGGCGATCAGGTCAAACAAGGCCAATTGTTGATGCGCCTTGATGAGACAATCACCAAGGCCAACCTGAGCGTGATCGTTAAACAGGCCAACGAACTATCCATGCGTGCTGTGCGCCTCGAAGCTGAACGTGACGGTCAAGACGCCGTAACCATTCCAAGCTTTTTGAAAGAAAACGAGAGCCGCGACGTACAACGGATTATCCAGGGTGAACGCAATCTCTTTAGATCGCGGCGCGAATCGCACAAGAAACAGAAAGCCCAGTTGCGCGAGCGTATCGCGCAGCATGGTGAAGAGATCAGCGGTATTGAGGGTCAGGTCAAAGCCAAGGCGACAGAGATTAAACTGATTGCAGAGGAGCTTGCAGGTCTTGAGACTTTGGAAGCCCAGAAATTGATCACGACCAACCGCATGGTTTCGATGCGTCGACAGGCAGCGCGCCTGGAAGGTGAGCACGGCCAACTTGTGGCGTCTGTTGCCCGCATTCGTGGTCAGATTGCAGAGGTTGAGCTACAAATTCTGAGCTTTGACCAGGATACGCAAACAAAAATTGTCGATGAGTTGCGTCAGATTGACTCGAAGCTTGCTGAACTCGTTGAACGGCGGATCACAGCTGAAGATCACCTTAATCGGATAGATATTCGTGCCCCCATCTCAGGTATCGTACATCAGATGTCGGTGCATACCGTTGGCGGTGTCATTAACTCTGCAGAGCCGGTGATGATGTTGGTGCCAATGGGCGACAAACTGGTCATCGAGGCACGTATCGTTCCACAAGACATCGACCGTATTTATATTGACCAACCAGCTCGGGTTCGTTTCACGGCATTTAATCAACGCACGACGCCTGAGCTTGACGGAAAAATTTCCCGCATTGGTGCTGATCTGACACGTGATAAGATCACTGGTGAGAATTTCTTCACAGTTCGCATTGAATTTTCCGAACAGGAAGTTGTCAGGCTCGGCGAAAATAAGTTGCAGCCTGGCATTCCGGCTGATGTTCAAATTCGCACGACGGATCGCACAGCTTTGTCATTCCTGATCAAACCTTTGAAAGATCAGCTTTCCAAAGCCTTCCGCGAACGCTAAAAAGCGTTTGATCTCAGTCGTTGGTGCTGAAACCGGATTAACGTGATCCGCGTATCGTTTCCAATAAGCTGCACATCGTTCTGAACAAGGACTTATTCTATTGCGCCATGGTTTGGCAGGCTCTGTAACTTTTTGGCTGCAAATGATTGCCACAGCAATCATCGGGCTTGCGATGCCCGTTGCGGCACCAGCGGCAGCCTCAACATGGGTTGCGGCAGACTATGTTGAAGGCCGCTTGATATCGTCAACGCGTGGAACGGGAAGCAGTACTGAGCTTCTCGCCGCCATCGATCTTAAGATTAAGCCCAAATGGAAAACCTATTGGCGCACGCCGGGTGATGCGGGTCTGCCGCCTGAACCGGATTGGGCGGGGTCTGAAAATCTTAAAACCGCGCAGCTTCTTTATCCCGCTCCCATCCGTTTTCAGCTGTTTGGTCTGCAAACGTTTGGCTATGAAGACCGCGTTGTGTTTCCGCTGCGGGTTAAACTCAAAACCGCAGGCGCTCCCGTTAACTTGAAACTCAAGCTCAATGTTTTGGTCTGCTCTGATGTTTGTGTGCCGCAGATCTTAAATCTATCACTCCAGGTACCAAAGGGTGATGCGGTGCCAAATGAGCATGCGCATATAATCCAGCGTGCGGTTGCTAGTGTGCCGACAGACGGCACGGTAACAGGACTTTCGGTGAAACGTGTTGCAGCGATCTCAAAGGGTGCGACCTCTGGTATTCGAGTTGAGGTGGTTTCGGATACGCCGCTCGGTGGTCTTGATGTTATCCCGGAAGTGACGCCGTTTGTTGCCTTCTCAGCGCCAGAGTTCACACGGTCCATAGATCAGAAATCAGCACAGGCTGTTTTCACGTTGGCACAGCCTTTGCCTGCGGGTGAAACGCTGGTTGGGCGTGAGTTTTCAGTTGTCGTGACCAATGGCGCGGCGGCAAGTGAAACCAAAATTACCAGTATTGATGGTGGTGGCGCGCAACTGAATAGCGCATTTTACACACTAGCCATAATGTTGGGTGCGGCCCTGCTCGGCGGCTTGATTTTGAACTTGATGCCGTGCGTGCTGCCCGTCCTCTCCGTCAAGTTGTTGTCTGTGGTGGATGCAAAGACGAAAACGCCACGCACGGTCCGCACAAATTTCTTGGCAACGGCAGCGGGCATCATTTGCGCGCTGTTGGTGCTAGCTGCGATCTTGGTGGTGGTTAAATCGGCCGGGCTTGCGGTCGGTTGGGGTATTCAATTCCAGCAACCCATTTTTATTGCTGCGATGGCAGTCATTATTACCCTGTTTGCTTGTAATCTGTGGGGCTTTTTTGAATTTTCCTTGCCGTCTTCAATAAGCAATTGGGCCGGTAGCCAAGGAAGCGAAGATACGTCCCACCTCAGCCATTTTCTAACGGGTATTTTTGTTACAATCCTTGCAACGCCGTGTTCAGCGCCATTTCTTGGAACCGCCGTTGGTTTTGCTTTGGCGAGCGGCACGGCGCAAACCTTTGCAATCTTTACCGCCCTCGGTGTGGGGCTTGCGCTGCCTTATATTGCAATTGCACTTAGACCATCATTGGTTCAGTTTCTGCCGCGTCCTGGCCCTTGGATGCTTCGGCTTCGCCAGATCCTAGGGTTGGCGTTGCTTGCAACAGCGATTTGGTTGCTCAGTGTTCTTGCGCACCAGGTTGGATGGCCGTTGACGGGATTGGCGGCGGTCGGACTTGTCGCGCTGATTTTGGTGTTAGGTATTGATCATCTCAACCCGGCATATCTTCCTCGGTCGGTCGTGGTTGCTCTGATCGCCGTTTTGGGTGCAGCCACTGTTGCGCTACCCAGTCTATTGTCATCAACACAGCCCCGCGGTTCGATTGAAAACACAGGATCTATTGCCTGGCAGGCCTTTGATGAAAAACAAATCCGCAGCCTTATTGCGCAAGGTCAAACGGTGTTTGTTGATGTAACAGCCGATTGGTGCATCACCTGCAAAGCTAACAAGAGGTTGGTGATCACTCAAGACGTGGTTGCACGCCGCCTCAGTCAAGGTGTTGTCGCGATGCAAGCCGACTGGACGTCACCAGATCCAAAAATAACATCATTCCTGGCGCGCTTTGGTCGCTATGGAATCCCTATGAACGTTGTGTTTGGTCCAGGAAGTCCACAAGGTATTGTGCTGCCGGAGATACTCACGTCAGAAGGTATTTTAAAGGCTCTGAACCGTGCAGAAAATCACAGGGCTCGAACGTCAGGGTAGGTCGAGATGGACAGCGTATTGGACACGATCAGAGCCATTGCATTGAGCGATTTATATTTGCTGTTTTGTATGGGTGTGATGGCCGTGCCGATGATTGCGCTTAGCATCTGGTACCATTCCAATATCAACGAGACTGAGGGTGGTCGCGCGCTGATGCGGATGCAAAATGCGTGGCGTCAGCGTGGTGGAGCCAGGAATGTTCAGGATAGTGTTGAGACGGCGGGCGAGCTGGCCAAAGACATCCATTCCGGCCGCTATGGTGATAAAGCGCAACGCATGCAGGTGAAAGTATATTGGTACGTGGCGATGTGGTTAGTGTCGTGTGCGTTCTTTTTTGGTTTGATCGTTTGGGCCGAAGAGACCAAGCCGCCAAAACCGCTCACGCCGTTGCAACAAACAATGAGCCCACTTTCTAGCTCGGTTGTTCTGCAGCGATCTGCCTGAAGCTTACTCTAAAAAAATTTTACGACGACTCAGAGCTATCGAGCGCTGAACGAGCGTCTTCTGCGCGCTCATAGATGTGCGGTGCAATTCCGCGTTTTCTCAGCGCTTCCTGCATTTTCATGCGCATAAAGGCACTGGTAGAATAACGCGTTGTTGTCTCATAGTGATGTTCCATCATGTAGTTGATCATCTCAGCATAGTCATCATAGAGATCCTCTGCGATGCGGCAGCCGTCGTGGTTGACCACCGACTTCACCTTCTTGCCAGCCTTTGTGCACGCATCAATCAGCACTTTTGTCAGATCCTCAATGTCACCTTTTTTGCGCACGCTCCAACCTTCGAGATTAAGGAACAAAGTATTGCGAGATGCATCGTAGCTGACGCGATCCGACAGTTCTTGGTTGAGTAGGTCGGACAACAGCTCCATCGGTTCATCGACAAAGATCCGTGTTTTCATTGGGATCGGTTTGTGGATGATGGGCTTAAAATCCATCTGTTGAAGAATGTCACGTTCGATATCGATTCCGGGCGCAACTTCAATCAACTCTAAGCCTGCTTCATTCAATTGGAAAACGCAGCGTTCTGTTACGTAGATGACGGGTTGTGATCGTTGTGCAGCAAACGGCCCATTGAACGTCTCCTGCGCAACCTTTTTGACGAATTTCTTGTTGCGGCCTTCGTTGACAATTTTCAAAGCCCCATCTTCAACCGCAACTTTGAGACCGCCAACGGTGAACGTTCCGGCAAAGACAACGGCACGAGAATTTTGAGAAATATTGATAAATCCACCAGATCCATTCAGTCGGCCCGCAAAATAGCTGGTGTTGACATTGCCCTGCTCATCACACTCGGCCATGCCGAGACAGGTAAGATCAAGGCCACCACCATCGTAAAAATCGAACATTTGGTTTTGGTCGATAATGCTGTGTGCGTTGGCAGAAGAGCCAAAGCTTGAACCACCAGCAAGTACACCGCCGACGGCGCCAGCTTCCGTCGTCAGGGTGATATAAGGTGTAACCTTCTCTTCACTAGCGACAGCGGCAACGCCATCGGGTGCACCAACACCAAGGTTGACGACACCGTTGGGTGGCAATTCAAACGCAGCTCGTCGTGCAATGATCTTGCGATGATCAAGGGGCATTTTATCCAGGCCTTCGAGGGGAACGCGGATTTCACCGGAAAGCGCTGGATTGTAGTCCACCGAATAGTTCATACGGTGCATATCAGGCGGATCAGCCACAACAACGCAGTCAACCAGAATGCCGGGAACCTTGACATCTTTGGGCGCTATCGAGCCATGTTCAACGATGCGTTCGACCTGTGCAATGACAACGCCACCGTTGTTGTGGGCTGCCATGGCTTGCGCCATGTTATCAAGCGTCAGAGCTTCTTTTTCATACGACAGATTGCCAAACGGATCTGCACTGGTCGCACGGATGAAGGCGACGTCGATCTTTGTTGCTTTGTAAAACAGCCACTCTTCACCTTCGAAGTCGAGCAGCTTGACAATTTCTTCCTTCGTCACCTCGTTGACGCGTCCACCACCTTTGCGTGGGTCAACATAAGTATTCAATCCGACTTTCGAGAATAGGCCGGGTTGTCCGGCAGCGCACGCTCGATAAAGCTGAGAGATAACACCTTGAGGTAAGTTGAAGCCACAGATTTTGTTTGCTTGGGCTGCTTCTGCCACCTTAGGCATGCGGCCGAAATTTCCCGCGATGACACGCCTGAGCAAACCTTCATGATGGAAACGACCTGTGCCAAGGCCCTTGCTGTCACCAGCACCAGCGCACATGATCAAAGTAAGGTCTTTTGGGCTTGAAGTTTCGACGTAGCGTCGCTCAAGCTCGGCATGTAGAGCCTCGGGAATGCAACTTTGTACAAAGCCTGTCGTTGTGACGACGTCACCGTCCCGTATCAAAGCAATGGCTTCGGCGGCAGAGATCACTTTATCTTTCATGGGGCGGTGTTTCCTCATCCCGAGCGTTTACTAAGCGCGCCCTCTTACGGGGCTTGAACTTTGGTGCAATGTTTGGGAGTGGCCGGAAAAAAGCAAGCGTGAATATGAAATGCGCCAACACGTTATGGCTAGGTAACGTCAAAAGCCGTGCAAATGGATGATATCGGGTGGGGGGCCTGGGTGGGCTCTCCCTGCCCACAAGAATGGCGCTCGCGCTGAGCGGTTAGGCACGGCCTAATCTTAGCGCGTTGGCAATAACAGACACCGACGATAGGCTCATTGCGGCAGCAGCAAAGATCGGCGACAACAAAATTCCAAACACGGGGTAGAGAACGCCAGCGGCAATTGGAATACCGATCCCGTTGTAGCCAAAGGCGAAGCCAAGGTTTTGTTTGATGTTGGTCATGGTTTGGCGCGCAAGCGTGTGCGCACGCACGAGGGCTGCAACATCTCCATTGAGCAATGTGATACGTGCTGCTTCAATTGCAACATCTGCACCACCGCCCATCGCAATGCCAACGTCGCTGGCAGCCAACGCCGGGGCATCATTGATGCCATCACCGGCAAAGGCAACTTTATGCCCGCTTGCTTTTAACTCTTGCACCAGATCAGCTTTGTCTTTGGGGAGTAGTCTAGCGTGGACGTGGTCAATACCAAGGTTATTGGCGATGACGTTAGAGGTCTCCAGGCTGTCGCCTGACGCCATGATGATTGTCAGGCCACGGCTTTGGAGGGTGGCAACGGATTTGTGTGCGTTGGCGCGCACCGGATCGGTTATTGAGATGCGTCCGATGAAGCGGCCATCTTCAGATACGAATATTTCTGTGGTGCCGTCATGTGAGGCCTCGCTCTGAGGTATCGCAACATGATTGTCGTTCAGGAAGCGCGCGTTGCCAACCAACACAGTATGGCCGTCACATGCACCGCGTACACCTTCGCCAATAATGGCTCTAAAGTCATCGTCGACCGCATGGAGCGTGAGATTACGATCACGTGACGCTTGCACAACGGCGCTGGCGAGGGGGTGCTCACTGGCTTGCTCTAAGCTTGCGGCCAGAGACAGGACACGCGTCTCGCTGTTTCCATCTGCAGGGTGGATGGCTGTAACACGTGGCGCGCCTTGCGTAAGCGTGCCCGTCTTATCAAAAATAATCGTGTCGCATTCTGCCAGAGATTGGAGTGCGCTTGCGTTTTTAATCAGGATCCCTTCGCGTGCGCCGCGTCCGCTCGCAACCATCACCGACATTGGCGTCGCAAGGCCCAATGCGCACGGGCAGGCAATAATCAACACAGAAACCGTGGCGGCAATGGCATAGGGCAGTTGCGGAGCTGGTCCCCAAACCATCCAGGCCAGTCCGGCCGCGAGTGCAATCAAGACAACGCCCGGCACAAACCAGCGTGCAACTCTGTCTGCCAGGCTTTGGATTGGTGCGCGGCTATTTTGCGCCGATTCGACCAAATGAATAATTTTTGCCAGCGTCGTCTCCGCGCCGGTTCGCGTTGCCGTCATAATAATACGGCCCGTTGTATTGAGCGTACCGCTTGTTAGCGTATCTCCGGTTTGTTTGCGAACAGGCAAGGCTTCACCCGATAACAAACTTTCATCAACAGATGTCTCTCCCTCCGTCACAACACCATCAACCGGTATTGACGTGCCGGGCTTGATAACCAGCCGCTGGTCCGGCGTGATGTCTGATGTCGGTATTGAACGCTCATTTCCATTATCATCCAAGACAATCGTGTTTTGTGGCGCTAGGTCGAGCAGACTGCGGATAGAGTTTTCAGCTTTGGCGCTGGCTCTGGCTTCGATCAATTGCCCAACGAGAACAAGCAGGATGATTGCAGCGGCGGCTTCATAATAAACAGCAACAGTGCCATCTGCATTTCGTAAACCTGGCGGGAAGAGTGTGGGCCAAAGCGTTGCAACAACGCTGTAGCTAAATGCAGTGCCAACGCCGAGCGCGATCAATGTCCACATATTGTATTGGCGTGTCTTGAGAGATTGCCAACCCTTGCGGAAGAAGGGGGCGGCGCACCACAGCACAACCGGCAGGGTTAGAATAAGTTGCAGCAGTTGAAAACGTCGCGCGCCAATCTCTGCCAACCAGGGCAGATCCATGAGATGGTCTGCCATGACGAGAGCTACCAACGGCACGGTGAACAAGGCTGCGATCCATGCACGTTTCTGAAAGTTGTCGTTTTGATCGACAGCGCTATGGCAGCCTGAACTATGACAGCTAGGTGTCGTGCTGTGGCAGCTTGGGGACGAGGACGACGTTGCAGGTTCAGCCGCCTTCGCATCACCGCAACACGGCGAGGCGGAGGTGGCTAAAGGAGCGGTATGGTGATGGCCGTCGTCCATGTCCTATATGTGGGGTTTCTAGCCGACAGATGCAAATGGCGGGACTTCAGGCCAAAAAACACGGGCGCGCTGGTCGATGGCAGCGGCGCTCCCTGTGGTCAACAGCACCGTGGTTGAGGGCGCATCGGCCGAGCAATACGCGCTGTGTCGGCCAAGATAATCTTCAAGGCTATCAGCAACAATTTTGGGCTGTGAAAGTATGCGTGTTTCGGTTGGTAGATGTTTGCGAAACAAATGCTCAACCAATGGGAAATGGGTGCACCCAAGAATGACCTGATCAGGCGTGTTGCCATTGAGCTTTGCAAGCGCCTTGTTCACTGCGTCTTCGACGAACGGATCGAGGGAAGCGTCATCACGACCATCTTCGATGGCGCCTGCGAGGCCGGCGCAAATTTGTTCGGTGAGGCGCACTTTGGGGCAGCGCTTGCGTATCTCTTCTGGGTAAACCCCAGATTGTATAGTGCGCGTGGTGCCGAAGACTGCGATGTCGTCTGTGTTGTTCTTTTGCGGATACTGTGGTGCGGTGACGGCCCACGGTGTCTGCGTTGCAGCTTCGACGGTTGGGGCCACAATACCAAGTATGTTGTGACCGTTATTCCACTTGCTGTTGGGCAACCAGCTTTGTTGCAACTGACGTGCGGCGACAGCCGTTGCGGTGTTACAGCCAAGTATGACAAGGGCGCAGCCACGGTCAAACAGGTACTCCACGCCTGTGCGGGTGAGCGCTACAACCTCATCAGACTCGCGGTTTCCATATGGCACATTGGCGTGGTCGCCAAGATAGGTGAATCCCTGTTTTGGGAAACGCTCCACGAGCGCGCGCAGGACTGTCAGTCCGCCAAGTCCTGAATCAAAAACGCCAATCATGGAAAAAAGCTGCGACCCGCTCGTTAGTTGTCCCTAAAGGCCGCTGTACCATATTCACTGAGCCGTGCCGAGACCCAACTGGTCTCCAGGCTGTGTTGGCGGGAGGGATGCGTTCAGTGCACCCGGTGCCCGCTTATTTGCCGCTCATCTTTTTCAGGTGGTCCAAGCTTGGCATCGCCACGGTATTGTAACCGCAGTCAACGAAGTGGACTTCACCTGTCACAGCACCTGACATTGGCGATAGCAGGTAAAGCGCCGCGCCACCAATTTCATCAAGTTTCGGTGTGCGGCGCAGCGGTGCGTGATCACGCTGGTAGTTGAAGATGTCACGGGCATCAGAAACACCAGCCCCTGCCAGGGTGCGCATCACGCCAGCCGATAGCGCGTTGACGCGAATGCCTTGTGGTCCAAGGTCAGCGGCTAGGTAGCGGACACTGGCTTCAAGGGCTGCCTTGGCGACGCCCATGACGTTGTAGGAGGGGACCCAACGGGTCGCGCCGCCATAAGACAGTGTGATCATTGACCCGCCATTTGGCATCAGGCGTGCGGCACGCTTGGCAATTTCAGTGAAGGAGAAGCAGGAGATAACCATCGTTTGTGTGAAGTTATCACGCGTCGTGTCTGCGTAGCGGCCGGCCAGTTCGCGGCGATCAGAAAACGCCAGCGCGTGGACGACGAAATCAAGCCCGCCCCATTTGTTTTCAATTTCATTGAACACGTTGTCGACACTGTCGAGGTCCTCAACATCGCAGGAGACGATGATGTCAGAGCCCACTGATTCAGCGAGCGGTACGGCACGACGACCAAATGCGTCACCCTGGTAGGTGAACGCCATTTTGGCGCCTTGACCTGCAAGAACGCGCGCTATGCCCCATGCAATGGAACGATCATTGGCGACGCCAAGTACGAGGCCGCGCTTGCCTGCCATCAGGGGGCCGGGTTTAGCAATATCCGTTTCGGTCATGATTGATCCCATACTATCTCGGAACCTCGGTCCCGTACCTTCAAACCAGCAATTTTCTCTTCGTAATGGCTTCATTTCCGGAACCTTTTGTGGGAGTTGAAAATTTCACTCCCTGCGGCGCCGGTTCATGTACGTGGGTTAACCATCATACCGACGAAATACGAGAGTGGCATTTGTTCCGCCAAAACCGAAGCTGTTCGACATGACACAGTTAAGTTCTACGTTGTCGATCCGCTCACGGGCTATGGGGATATCTTCAAAATCAGGGTCTATTGTCTCGATGTTGGCGCTTTCACAGATAAATCCATTCTGCATCATTAGAATTGAGAATACGCTTTCTTGCACCCCAATCGCTCCCAATGAATGTCCCGTAAGTGACTTTGTTGCAGAAATTTTTGGAATATCGTTTCCAAACACTTCACGAAGAGCTTCGACCTCGCGGGTATCCCCGACGGGTGTCGCAGTTGCGTGTGGGTTGATGTAATCGATCTTGTCACCAATGCCATTGCCGTCGAGACCTTCCATGGCCTTTCTCATACAGCGGGCGGCACCTTCACCTGAGGGTGCCACCATGTCGAAGCCGTCTGAAGTCGCACCGTAGCCAACAATCTCTGCGTAAATTTTGGCACCGCGCGCCTTGGCACGTTCGAGTTCTTCCAACACCAAAACGCCAGCACCACCTGCGATAACAAAACCATCACGGTCTTTGTCGAATGCGCGGCTGGCTTTATGCGGGGTGTCATTAAAGTTTGAGGACATCGCCCCCATCGAGTCGAATAGATTCGATAAGGTCCATTCCAGCTCTTCGCAGCCTCCTGCAAAGATCACATCTTGTTTGCCCCATTGAATGAGTTCAGCAGCGTTGCCAATGCAGTGTGCCGATGTCGAGCAGGCAGATGAGATGGAATAGTTGACGCCTTTAATTTTAAAGCTTGTGGCAAGCGCTGCAGATGGGCCAGAGCACATCGCTTTTGGCACTTCAAATGGGCCAATTTTCTTAGGCCCTCGCGTTGTGGTCGTTTCTGCGGCGCGCACGATGGCCAATGTCGATGGGCCGCCCGCACCCATTATGATGCCGGTTTGTTCATTGACGACGTCGTTGTCTTCTAATCCTGCATCGCGGATTGCCTGGTCCATGGCAATATAGTTCCAGCCAACACCTGTTTCCATAAAGCGTTTAGGCTTGCGGGGAACTTGTGCCGCCCAGTCAATCTCAGGAGCGCCATGAACATGGCTGCGAAAGCCAAGCTCTTCATACTTGTCAGCGTGCACGATGCCGGATTTTGCATCGCGCAACGCAGCGACAACTTCTTGTGCGTTGTTCCCAATTGAGGAAACGATACCCATGCCGGTGACGACGACACGTCTCATCAGCAAATTCCTTCTCTTTTAGGCCCGTGGATACTGTGCTGGCAATTCCCGGCCTGGCATGCATGTTCACATTCAGTTGCGTCGTTGTCTTTCGATCTTAAGAGGCTTTTTCATCTTCAAACAGACCAACTCTCAGATCGGTTGCGGTATAAATCACTTCGCCATCAGCTTTGAGTAGGCCATCGGCAATACCCAACTTAAGTCGTCGCAGTATCACACGCTTCAGGTCCACATGGTACTCTAGGCGCTTGATCTCAGGTAACACCATACCGGTGAATTTTACTTCGCCAACGCCGAGCGCGCGTCCACGTCCCGGTGCGCCAAGCCAGCCGAGGAAGAAGCCCGTCAGCTGCCATAACGCATCGAGACCAAGGCAGCCTGGCATCACGGGATCACCTTTGAAGTGACAATCGAAAAACCAATTGAGCCGTTCATTGCCTTGGACTGCGAGTTCAGCAATCACCTTGCCCTTACCGTGCTCACCCCCATCTTCGGTGATGGTGGTGATCTGATCAAACATCAGCATCGGTGGCAGCGGCAATTGAGCGTTTCCTGGCCCAAAAAGCTCGCCTCGCCCGCAAGTTAGCAGGTTCTCGTAGTCGTAACTGTTGCGGCGCTCCGCCATCGTATTCCTTCGCCCTCTTTGATCTCTGGGTCAGGCACTCCAAATTCCCACAGAGCGCCGTGAACGGGCGTCTCTAGCACAATCAACCGCCGATCAAAAGTACTAGCGCCAGATCGCTAAGGTCTCAATTTTGATCAAAAATTTCAGATTGCATGATGGTTGCGACGGACCGCCTCGGCCATTATACTTGACCTTGGGGGTATGATATCGTTGTTGGTAACAGAGCATTGCCTCAAAATAGTGGGCCGGAATGCCTTTTCCCACTAAAATTGTGGAGTGATGAGTAGGAGAATGGCAGACGTGACAGAAAGTTGGACCCCTTCGCTTTTTCGCGCGCAGCTTAGGTCAGCAGGCCTGCGCCCGACCCGACAACGGGTCGCGCTTGCGCAAATGCTATTTGGTGCAGGGGATCGCCACGTCTGTGCAGAGGCTCTCCACGGTGAGGCGACGGCTGCTGGAGAACACATTTCGCTGGCGACCGTTTACAACACGTTACATCAGTTCACCCGTGCTGGCTTGTTGCGCGCGCTGCCTGTTGATGGTGGAAAAACATTTTTTGACACAAACACCTCTGACCACAACCACTTCTATGTTGAAGCGGACGGCAAAATGGTCGACATTCCGTCGGAATCGATCCGCGTCGAGGGCCTGCCAGCACCGCCTGAGGGACTGAAGATCTCACACATTGATGTGGTTGTGCGCCTCGTTAAAGATAGCTAGCAGGAACGCCAGCCTTCAGTGCACTATTTCCAGGATTCATTGGGATAAACACCCCATAGCTTTGTCTGGTCGACATAGCCGTTGAACGCGTTGATGGTGACTTCACACCAGCGTCCATCACATCCATGCACGTCCGCGATAACACCAGCTTCAATGATCGCGACCTTGCCCGCACGTTGTGAGTTGTTGTTGTAAACAGCAGTTGTTGGTTTGCTGTCGCTTTTTTTACGTTCCCAAGGCAAGACAAGTGCCGTGCGTCTGCCGGATAACAATGAGCTGAAAATCCATCCCTCAGTGCCTTCAGAATCTCGGACGTGTCGCCAGTTTTGAAATTCTTCAAATACTTCGAGCGGCAATCCGGCGCGCCGGTAAACCCATGTTGTTGGATATTCAACACCAGGACCCGTTCTGAGATTGACCTTGTCCGATTTGAGGCTGACGTAACGCGGCAGCGGTAAACCCGTTTTACCAGTCTTGGTTTGGGCATTGAGCTCCGGGCTTGATGCGATAAAGCCCAATATAACGACTGTGAAGGCGACGGCTATTATAACCAACTTGCCTGCGATACCTGCGAAGGAAAGATCCAGGCGCGGTCTCCATGCCCGCAATGTAGCGCTGGGCGTTGCTGTGCCGGGGCGTGTGTCAGATGGGCCAGCTTCAGTCATTTATCCTCCGATGCGAATCTTTAAGCCCTGTTTACGCTATCTCGCTGCGTTGGTCTCCTCACAGGTAGGCGATTGTCAGAAGATGTCCCGCAGCCGTGGCGGTATAACTTGTCCTCACTCCGCGTCTGGTTTGTGGCAATCTCGCGCTTTGTCTTCCCCGGCGTATCTGTTAGACACCCCGCAGATGCGGTACGTTTGCCTGGATGCGCTGGCTCACAGCGATTTTTGGGAGAATGTCCCCAGCCAATGATAAACTCAACGTGCCAGCCGGTGGGAACTAAATATGCCGAATAGCGCCAAAAAACCCGTTGTTATTGTCACCAGAAAACTGCCCGATGTCGTGGAAACGCGGATGAAGGAGCTGTTTGATGCTCGGCTCAATGTCGATGATACACCCATGTCACAGGCTGATCTTGTTGAAGCAGTCCAGGTGGCGGATGTGCTGGTGCCAACGGTTACTGATCGTATCGACCGCAGCGTCATTTCTCAGGCGGGTTCCCAACTGCGTCTGATCGCTAACTTCGGTACTGGTGTTGACAACGTTGACCTCGACACAGCGAACAACCGCGCGGTTGCAGTTACCAACACACCGGGCGTTTTGACCGAAGATACAGCCGACATGACGATGGCATTGATCTTGGCAGTGCCACGCCGTTTGGTCGAAGGTGCCGCGCTTTTAAAAGACCCAAACAACCAATGGAAAGGCTGGTCTCCAACCGGCATGCTCGGCCATCGTATTTATGGCAAACGCCTTGGCATTGTTGGCATGGGTCGGATTGGTCAGGCGGTTGCTGAGCGTGCACGGGCGTTTGGTTTGCAGATCCACTATCACAGCCGCAGACGCATGCCAGACGAGTTTGAACAACGTCTTGAAGCGACGCATTGGGAGAGTTTGGACCAGATGTTGTCACGGATGGACATTGTGTCTGTCAATTGCCCTCACACGCCAGCGACGTATCACCTACTTTCAGCGCGTCGTTTGAGGCTGTTGAAACCAACGGCGTATATCGTCAATACCGCGCGTGGTGAAGTGATTGATGAAAACGAATTGGCGCGTTTGATCGAGTCGAATTCGATTGCAGGCGCTGGGCTTGATGTGTTCGAACATGAACCGGCGATCAATCCTAAACTGCTCCAATCAAATCGTGTTGTTGCCTTACCGCATATGGGTTCTGCGACCATAGAAGGTCGGATTGATATGGGTGAGAAGGTGATCTTGAATATTAAAACTTTCCTTGATGGACATGCCCCACCAGATCGTGTTCACCCTGCCATGTTCTAGGGCGCTAAAAGTTTTTCGGGATTTAAGGTGAGCTGCACGTACCTGCGCTGTTTTCATCCATGTGATGGGACAGGTCCTTGAGCGTCGGGTTGGTTCCGCTGAGTGCATTGTCGGGGTCCCAACCAATGGCGACGCTTTCAAAGCGGGTATCTTTGGCATCATAAATCAGCAGTTTACCCGCAAGGCTGTCGCCGAAACCGGTGATTTCCTTAATTGTTTCAGTTGCTTGCAGGGTGCCAATGACACCAACAACTGCGCCAAGCACACCAACCTCAGAGCAGTTTGCAACGGTGCCTTCAGGTGGCGCTTCAGGAAATAGGCAGCGGTAACTTGGGTAAGGTATGCCATCTCCATTTTTGAGGTGCGGTTTAAATGTTGTGACGTAGCCGTCGAACGGACCAACCGCGCCGTAAATTAGTATTTTTTCGGCTAAGTAACACGCGTCTGATACCAGATAGCGGGTTGGAAAATTGTCGGAACCGTCGACAACAAGATCGTATTTTGAGATCACGTTCATGGCGTTAGCTGCCGTCAAACGCTGCGGTATTGGTTCGATAGTGACGTGGGGGTTCATGGCGGTTAGTGCATCGCCTGCACGGGCTACTTTTGAGGCTCCAATGTCCCCCGTTTTGTAAAGTACCTGGCGTTGTAGATTGCTGATTGAGACGACGTCATCATCAATGATCCCGATCGTGCCGACACCAGCGGCCGCCAGATACATGAGTACTGGAGCGCCAAGACCACCTGCACCGACAACGAGAACGCGGGCCTCTTTTAACTTTTTCTGGCCCTGTCCACCCAGTTCTTTTAGGACCAGATGCCGCTTGTAGCGTTCAATTTCGTCTTGGTTGAGCACTCTCAAACTCCAGGCCGTTTACCAATTTTCGGTTGGCGTTCACTTCTGGTCCACGTTTTGCACATCATACATCTAAAGAGGTGCGCAAGGCGCTGTCAGTTTATGCATCATAGTTCTGTTATGGTCGTTTCTAAAGGCTATTTTACGGGTTTATCGGGATATCGGAACTGTCTGCCGACAACCAAGTCTAAGTCATTTTGAGACGATTTTTGGGACGCAGAGACGAAGCGATAATGCTGCAACCGATTAACGATAGCAATCTCGAGCAAGCCTATGGCCTGTTGGGTCGAGGTTTTCCAGAACGGAAACAGAGCTTTTGGCGTACGGCGCTGGACCGTATTGAGGCGAGCGGCGGCAATGCTCGTGCTGAGGTTCCGGTCGGGTATTTGATGCAGTCCGGCAAGCGCGCCTCCGGCATCGTGCTCACGCCAGCACATGTGCAGAAACACAATGATGGTGACCAGGGCCGCGTCATTAATTTCTCAAGCTGGTATGTGGAAGAGTGCGAACGTTGGCGCGCACCCATGATGATGCGCCAAATTTTGCGTCTCGAAAACACGAGTTTCACCGACTTAACAGCGACGCAGTCGGTTCAAGAGATGCTCAAAGCATTTGGCTTCGAGCCTATCAATTCCGGGGTCGCTATTTCCGTTCTGCCGCTGTCACGACTAATAGGCCGACACGGTGCACGTGTTGTCCCGCTCGCAGATCCTGCTGCGTCACAAATAGATGCTGCAACTCGAGACGATCTGACGCCCTACCAGAATTTTAGTTGCCTGGTTGGCGTTCTTATCGACGGTTCAGAACAGGTTCCGCTGGTATTTAAACGGCTTCGCGGTCGTACAGTACCGCAGGCAATGCTGGTCTTTAGTCAAAACAATGAAGCTGTTTACCGAAACTTGGCCGCTATTGGTCGCTATCTTGCCGGGGCTGGAATACACCTCCTAATGCTTGACATCCCACCTCATGGTCAGATACCGGGAATTGCCCGAAAAAAACGTGGCAACAAGTTTGCGCGGGGAATTAAGGCCTCTAATCGAACCGATTTCCTTGGCACTGAGCTCAGTCTGTTTGATTGGTAACTCACGTTTGAAGAAAGCGAATGCTTGATGTCCACTGCGGCACCACAAATCACAAGTCCCTCTGAAGAGGCGGAACGCACTGCGTTTGAAGCGATCAAAGCGTTTTTGCATGGCTCAGCAGTGCTTGGAGGGGATGATGAAATTCACGAAGACCTGGCCTTGCTTGAGTCTGGTATTTTGGATTCACTTGGCATCCTTCAACTGGTGACGTTCCTTGGCGATGAATTGGGTGTCGAAGTGAGCGATGAGGATTTCGTTGCTGAAAATTTTGAAACCATTGGCAGCTTAGCGCGGTTTGTGGCGAGGAAGCAGTCCTTCAAAGCAGGCTAACGGGTGTATCTTCTCCATCATCTTGTCACATCAGATAGGTCGTCGGACCTAGAGCGCACCGCTATTGTTGATGGCGGCGAGACATTTTCATATCGTCAGTTTTCAGATCGGATTCGCGGTCTCGCTGCGCACTTAAGAAGTACTGGTGTTGGACGTGGTGATCGCGTGGCGATCTATCTGCCAAAAAGTTTTGCTGAGTGCATTGCGATTTTTAGCCCAAGTGTTCTGGGGGCCGTGGTGGTTCCGATCAATGCGATGCTCAAGCCGCAACAAGTTGCGCATATCGTATGTGATAGTGGGGCAAAAGCCCTTGTGACATTGCCAGGTTTCGCTTCAGGGCTTGGCGATGCGCTGGCAGCTGCAGATTGTGCGCCTCATATCATCACCGCCGACGATCTAACGATTGAAGGACGCGCAACCGATCAATCGTTTGGTGATGAGGCGATTGGCGAAGATCTTGCTGCGATTCTTTATACATCTGGCTCAACGGGGCAGCCCAAGGGTGTGATGCTGTCGCATCGCAATATGCTGGCGGGGACGCGTATCGTGCGCAGCTTTTTGTCAATCACACCTGAGGACCGTCTTCTGTCCCTGCTACCGTTTAGTTTTGACTACGGCCTCAACCAGTTGCTGACCACGGTCGAACAAAAAGCAACGCTGGTGCTTGCACATTTTCAGTTTGGCAACGACATCGTCAAAGCGCTTGTTGAGCATCGCATTACAGGTTTGGCGGGTGTGCCAACAATCTGGGCCATTCTTGCCAAGGCGACACCTAGTCTTTCTAAAACGGAGTTGCCGAACCTGCGATACATCACGAATTCCGGTGGTGCGGTGCCAACCGCGACTGTGAAGCGCTTGCGTGACAGGCTCCCTAAAACGCAGATCTTTTTGATGTACGGATTAACAGAAGCTTTTCGTTCCACGTTCTTGCCACCTGATGAGCTTGATAACCGGCCAACATCAATGGGTAAGGCGATCCCTGAAACAGAGGTTTTCGTTATCACCAAACAGGGCACGTTAGCCGGTCCTGATGAACCGGGTATTCTGGTGCACCGTGGACCAACTGTGTCGCTTGGCTATTGGAACAAGCCTGAAGAGACAGCGCGCGTGTTACGTCCCAATCCACTGATTGCGCCAACACAAGGTGCTGATACCGTATGCTTCTCTGGAGATCTCGTCACGCAGGACAAAGACGGATATTTCTATTTTGTGGCCCGTGATGATGCCATGATTAAGTCGGCAGGTTTCCGGATTAGTCCGTCCGAAGTTGAAGAGGTGCTAATGGCAGAAGGCGTATTTTCGCAAATTGCTGTCATTGGTGTTCCAGATGAGTGGGTCGGACAAAAAGTAGTGGCGGTCGCCGTGGCGACTGGTCAAGCGCCGGACACAAAAGCGATCTTGAAGAAGATCGGGGACTCACTGCCTGGCCACATGGTGCCAGCGCGTATTGAGTTGGTTGAAGCCTTGCCACAAACCGACAACGGTAAGGTCGATTATAAGGCGCTGGTCGCTGAGAGGACGCCGTAAGCCCCATGTCATCTGATGCCATCACACCAAGAACCGCCACGCTGGCCGAACGCTTGATTGCGCAGTATTTTGCTGCCAACAAGGATCAATTGGTCGTGGGTGGTATAAGGGTTGATGAACTTGCAAAGGCTTATGGCACACCGCTTTTTGCTTATGATGCAGGCATCTTGCGGGCGACCTATCAAGCCCTGGCGCATGCACTAGATGGCTTTGCGGAAATCTATTTTTCAATCAAAGCCAATCCCAATCCAAACGTTGCTCAAGTATTTGTTGACCAAGGGGCGGGCATTGAAATTGCCTCTATTGGGGAATTTGAAAAAGCTAAACGTGCCGGGTGCAAACCGAGCCATATGTTATTTGCAGGCCCGGCTAAAGGTGAACACGAGCTGCGCCAGACCCTGTCAGAAGACTTGGGTGAAGTGCATCTGGAATCTTTTGAAGAGATCGAACATGTTGCAGGCCTTGCTCGAGAGCTCAAGCGCACGTGTCCTGTTGCCGTGCGCGTAAATCCAATGGCGGCAGCGCAGGGCGGCGCCATGAGGATGGGCGGCAAAGCTGCAGCGTTTGGGTTTGATGAAGAAATTTTGCCGGAAGTCGTCGCCGAGATTAAACGCCACAATGGTTTGAAGTTGTCCGGCGTTCACATGTTTGCAGGCACGCAAATTCTGGATGCCGATGTTTTGCTCACGCAGTGGGTCCACGGCCTGAAAATTGCTTCTGCTGTCGCCGAGATGGCTGGGCACGCCTTAGAGACAATCGATCTTGGAGGTGGTCTGGGTGTTCCTTATTTTGAGGGTGATCGAACATTAAATCTTGCCTCGATCCGTATTGGTGTTGATGCGCTGAAAGCCCAAAAAGAAGCCGATGCAGGTATTCGCGGTGCACATGTTATTGTCGAACCGGGCCGCTTCCTGACTGCAAGCTCAGGCGTTTATCTGATGCAGGTCCGGGTTGCGAAGAGCTCACGTGAGGAACGTTTTGTGATCTGCGATGGCGGAATGCATCACCACCTTGCCGCGTCTGGAAATCTTGGACAGGTTATCAAACGCGATTTTCCCATCGTTGCTGCCAACAAGCTGACACAGGCCACACTTGGGCCGGCAACGATTGCCGGGCCATTGTGCACGCCGCTTGATACGGTAGGGCGTAAGACACAGATGCCTCAGATGAAAGCCGGCGACTTGGTCGCCATCTTGCAATCAGGTGCATATGGTCTGAGCGCTAGTCCAACGGGTTTTTTAAGCCAAGCCGTTGCAAAAGAAGTGCTGATTGACGATGGCAAGCACTGTCAAATCTAGGCTTTATCGTCGGGTTCGACAAACAGATCGCCGGTGTAATACCGCTCGGCACATGATGGCGCGAATGTGAGCACGGATTTGCCTGCCATATCATCGCGGGCACCAACGGTAAGGGCGGCAGCGACATTGGCCCCAGTTGAGATGCCGCCTGGGATACCTTCTACCTTGGCCATCAAGCGGGCCACATCAAATGCCATGTCATTTTGCACAGTGATGACTTCATCAATCAATGATGTGTCGAGGACTTCTGGAACAAAGCCAGCACCGATGCCTTGAATTTTATGCGGTCCGCGATTGCCGCCAGATAAAATCGGACTGCCTGACGGCTCGACCGCAAAGATCTTGAGATCAGGATTACGTTGCTTCAACAGTCGACCGCAGCCCGTTAACGTGCCACCGGTGCCAACACCAATGACGAGCGCATCGATCTTGCCGTCTGTATCATTCCAGATTTCTTCAGCTGTCGTTTTTTCATGTACCAACGGGTTGGCGGGATTAGCAAACTGACTGGGCTGGATGGCATTGGGCAGCGCTTCTAAAAGCTCCTCTGCTTTTTCGATCGCGCCGGGCATACCGCTGGCTGCGGGTGTCAACACTAAATCTGCGCCGAGATGCGCTAAGATTTTGCGACGCTCGATAGACATCGATTCCGGCATCACCAGTTTCAATTTATATCCGCGCGCGGCAGCAACAAAAGCAAGGCCAATGCCGGTGTTACCCGAGGTGGGTTCAATGAGCACGGTCTCACCCGGCTTGATTTTGCCCTGCGCTTCCAGCACGTCGATCATCGAGACACCGATACGGTCTTTGACACTCGACAGTGGATTAAAAAACTCTAACTTGAGGAGGATGTCGGCTTTGGCGTTTGCCGCCGCCGCCATTTTGGCAACGCGGACAACAGGTGTGTGGCCGATGGTTTCAGTAATGTCGTTGTAAATTTTGCCGCGGCCCCAAGATGTGGTCGCGCTGAGAGTTTTGATTTCTGGTAGATCAGCCATAACTGGCCTCCTCAAACTGCATGCCGCTGGGCAGGTCTCGTGTTCTGAGGGTTCTTTTCGCAGGAAATTCAAGCCGCCTCAAGGTGGTAGAGTCCGAGATGAGCTGTGTTCACCGATTATTTTTTGGGCGACCTCTGCCGAGCACGCGATTTTGTTGCAGCAGATCCGGTACGACGGCGTGTTTGCCGAACAGATGTTGATTTTGCCTTAGATGCGGTTTTGCGCTTTACGGGCGTGGCTTTTTTTGATTTTGCGGCGATGCGGGGTGCTGTTTTCGAGGTCCTGCGCGCAGGATTTGCCTTAGATGATTTGCGTGTTGGTTTTGGCTGAGACCCGGAGCGTGGTTTTGTTTTGGTTTTTTTTCGTTCTACGCTTTTCGTTTTTGTTTTGCCCGTATTGCTGCCCGTTGAACCAAAGCCATCTGTACCGCGTTGCGTTTTCGCGAGCTTCTTTGAAGATCTAATTTTGGCCTGAATGACGGGCGCAATAACCATCTGTGCGATACGTTCACCCCGGCGGACGGTGAATGTCACAGTTCCCAAGTTGATCAAGATGACTTGAACTTCGCCGCGATAGTCGCTGTCAATTGTACCAGGTGCATTGAGAACGGTGACGCCATGTTTTAAAGCCAAGCCAGAACGCGGACGTATTTGCGCTTCAAACCCTTTTGGCAATTCAAGGCACAGCCCCGTTGGGATGAGCGCGCGCTCACCTGGTTTGAGCTTTATCGGTTTGTCGAAGGTGACGGCGGCAACAAGATCAAGACCTGCCGCTTCTTTTGATTGATAGGCAGGACGTGGCAGCCCCTTGCCATGAGCGAGGCGCGCCATCTTCAATCTTGTTTGGTTTGATTTCTTATTTTTTTTGGCCATTTTATGCAGGTGCTTTCGCCTTCGATATCAAATTTGCAGCACGTTCCATCAACTGTTCGGCAACATCTGTCTTGCTCATCTTCGCCAACGTATCAGTACCAGCGCGTGAGATAATATGGATTTTGTTGTGGTCGCCGCCCAGGACATCACTGCCCTCTGAAACGTTATTTGCCACAATCAAATCAGCGTTTTTGCTCTTGAGCTTTTTCTTGGCGTTGGTTAGCAGGCTTGTCGTTTCAGCAGCAAAACCGATCACCAGAGGCGGTCTGCCGGATTTTAGAGTCCCGACACTTTTAAGAATATCTATATTCTCGACGAGCTTGAGCGTCGGTGGCTTTTTGCTGGTCTTCTTGATTTTATCTCGCGGAACTTTGGCTGCGCGCCAGTCGGCGACGGCGGCGGCAAAAACTGCAATATCCGCAGGTAGCGCATCATGCACTGCGTCGTGCATCTGTTCGGCGGTTTCAACCGCGATGATAGTGACACCTTGAGGCGCGGGTATGGAAGCAGGTCCGGTGATCAATGTAACTTTGGCACCCATCTGAGCCGCAGCATGCGCAATGGCATAACCCTGTTTGCCAGACGAGCGATTAGCCAAATACCGCACAGGATCTAAGGGTTCATGCGTCGGCCCGCTGGTGACAACAACATGTTTGCCCACAAGTGCTCGTGTATTCAGATCCAGTCCGGTGGTGCGGCTATGTTTTTTGGCTGCCAGATGGTCTCGGATAGCGGCCACAAGTTGCTCCGGCTCGATCAAACGGCCAGGTCCAATTTCATCGCGTTCGGCCATCTCCCCGACATTAGGCCCAAGGATTGTGATGCCGTCTTGTTTAAGTGTCGCCACGTTGCGCAGAGTTGCAGGATGCGACCACATTTTTGGATTCATCGCAGGGGCAATCAAAACAGGTTTGTCCGTTGCCAGTAAAACGGCTGTTGCCAGATCATTGGCATGCCCTCCCGCCATTTTAGCAATCAGATCGGCGGTTGCCGGTGCGACAACCACAAGATCTGCTTCGCGGCTGAGTCGGATGTGCCCAATTTCACGCTCGTCGTTTAGATCGAATAAGTCGGTGAATACGCGTTCATTACTCAGCGCACTAACGGACAAGCACGTGACGAATTCTTGAGCAGCTTTTGTCAAAACAACGCGCACGTCAATTGAATGCTCTTTGAGGCGGCGAATAACCTCAAGGCATTTGTAGGCAGCAATACCGCCACCGATGATGAGCACAATGCGATGGCGCATCACCGCGCCCTTTCTGATGGAGACTTCACAATTAGATCATTGCCATTTTAGCTGACTTTTAGCACAGCTGACGAAGAAGGGAGGTTAATGCGACGACCTGAACCAGAAAACAGTCCTAAAACAACGCCATTATGCGGGCGTTTTGTTTGTCACCGCCCGTACGGCAAATTTCCTTGCTGCGGCAATTTCTCGGGCTGTATCTCACGCCCTACTAGGACAGGGTAAGGCAAGACTGGTGCCTGGAGCGGGGTTGACCAATACAGCACAGCTCGGCCAGCCCAGGCGCATGTCAAAATTGAATAGGACAAAATCTATCGTGTCTTCTCGCATCAAAATTCTTCCGCTTGCTTTTGGCATAGCCCTCACAATTGTCGGCCTTGTCCTGAGCGGGCGTCATATGATGGCAGATCAGGCGACCAAACCTGACATCACCGTGATAACGCCATGGGCGCGCGCAACGCCTGGTGGTGTCACGATTGGTGCGGCCTATCTTGAGGTTCGCTCGACAACGAAGGCGGGTGACCTGCTTGTGGCCGTATCATCCCCGCGTGCAGGACGCGTGGAGTTACACTCCCACATTACCGAGGCAGGGGTAATGAAGATGCGCAAGGTGGATGGCCTTGCTGTAAACGAAGATAGGGCGTTGCTACTGGCACCCGGCGGTCATCACATTATGCTGTTTGATCTCTCCGCCCCCCTGAAAGCTGGAGACGAGCTTCCCCTTACGTTGACGTTCGAGAAAGCCGGAGCTGTCGCCGTCGTAGCTCAAGTGGCAGCGATTGGTGCGCAGGGACCAGATGGGAAAAACGCACGGGGCTCAGCCTCCCACGATGACACCAAACATGGTTTTGATTTAGATCAAGACGATGCGCATCGGGGTTCTGCGGTGGGGGCTGAATAAGCTGTTTTAGGGCTTCGCACAGATGCCCAATCAACTATTCTGCCCGATAGGATGGTACAAATTTTGGGCAACGCAGTGTTATCATTTGGGTCCTTGAGGTTGCAACTCAGCCAGATTAGCCAACCCCTTTGTTCCGTTGTAGATTCTCGCCAGAGTCAAGGTGCATCTTTTTATACTTTTTAGATCAAGTTTTCTTGACAGGCGCGAAGCCTAGCCACATGGTGCAGTCATTGCCGGGCAGTGCTTGGCTAATAAAAAAAGAACGGTCCAAGTCTAGGGATTTGGTAACGAGGTGGTACCGCAGGTGCCGCCTCTTTTCTTTTTTTGCAAACCGTTTTGAGGCACTTGGCGGTTGGGGGTGCGCGCGGCAATGAACTCTGACACGATTTACGATATTGCGGTCATCGGTGGTGGCATCAATGGTGCTGGTATCGCCGCTGATGCAGCCGGGCGTGGACTCAAGGTGTGTTTGTTGGAGCAAGCCGACCTTGGGGCTGCAACGTCATCTGCCAGCACAAAATTGATACACGGCGGTTTACGCTATCTGGAGCACTATGAATTCTCCCTCGTGCGTGACGCACTGCACGAGCGTGAGCGCTTGCTGAATGCCGCGCCGCATATAATTTCGCCGCTTAGAATAGTACTGCCTCATGTTGATGGTATGCGCCCACGATGGCTGCTTCGGGCTGGATTGTTTTTGTATGACCATTTGGCGTCGCGAAAGACCATACCCGCATCCCACTCTGTTCGTTTTACAAAAGATCCGTCGGGTCTTCCCTTAAGAGCAGAGTTGACCCGTGGGTTTGCGTATTGGGACTGCTGGGTCGATGATGCGCGTCTTGTTGTACTGAATGCCCGCGCTGCAGCTCAAAAGGGCGCTGACATTAAAACCCGTTCGCGTGTGGTTGGATTTCAACCTGATCAGCAGGATACTAAGGTGTGGCGTATCGAGGCTGAAAATCAGTGCGGGCGAACTGATGTATTTGCTCGTGTGATCGTTAATGCGGCAGGTCCTTGGGTCGACACTGTTGCAGCTCTTGAGAAACAGGCGGAGGGTAGCGTAGAAGATGTGGCGCAACCCAAGTTGCGCCTTGTCAAAGGCAGCCATCTTGTTGTGGCGCGTCGTCCGGGCATGAACGATGGCTATCTTCTGCAACATTCTGACGGGCGTGTTGTTTTCGCCCTGCCCTATCAAGACCGTTTTACGTTGATCGGGACGACCGATGAGCCTTTTGAGGGGGATCCGGCATCTCCGGAATGCAGTGCGGCGGAGCGCGACTATCTGCTCAAGGTTTACAATCGCTTTTTTGTACAACGTTTGACGTCTGGGGATGTTGTGCATCAGTTTTCAGGCGTGCGCCCGCTTTACGACGACGCAGAGAACGACCCATCAAAGGTCACGCGCGATTACCGTTTGTCGTTTCGAGAAGGCAGCAATAAGACGCCGCCTTTGTTGACAGTGCTCGGTGGCAAGTTGACGACGTATCGCTGTTTGGCAGAAGAGGCACTTGAACTGCTGGCACCGCAATTTACGAAAATCGGTCCGGCATGGACAGCAAATCATCCTCTACCGGGCGGTGCAGTGCACGATGACATTGCAGGTCTCGTAAACCGCTTAGCCACTCACTATCCATCCCTAGATGCCAGCTTCATCACTGGCCTTGTCGCCCGTTATGGTGTCTCTACGTTTGAGCTGCTTGGAGACGCCCAGACAATGTCGGATCTTGGGCGTGAACTTTTTCCAGGCTTGTTTGAGCGCGAGGTTCAATATCTTCGTGATGTTGAGTGGGCTGAAACGGCAGAAGATGTTTTGTGGCGCAGAACAAAAATTGGTTTGCAGGTTCCAGACGAAGACCGGGTGTCTGTCGCCTCTGCGATCAATGCGTGCCTCAAGAATGCAATGAAATGAGTGTGCAGCGCGACCGATTTCATACGTTTGATGACAGTCTAGATGTGCGTGTCAGCCTTTACGCGACTGGCGCACAAAGCGAATAATTGGCTCTGTAATCGGTCCCTTAAATTCAAGGGTGTCCATTTGGGGATGTGCTATCGGTTCTTTGTCAGGGGCTTCGGTGCCGTCTGTTGTGCCGGTTTCTGAATCCGCTGTTTTTGTTAAGATGAGATCGAGTACTAAATCGGTGAGCTTCAGCGTTCCGGTTGCAATAAAGGGGTTGCCACCAATATTGGCTTTTACCGACTTGGTTTTTAAGGATCCCTTGGATGACATGACCTCGACAGACAGGTTTTTGAGTGCCGTAAAGCCATTTTCAATGTGTTCCCATCCGTCGTTTGGAGATTTTTTGCTCTTGGTGAATAACTTCACCAGATCAATCGGAATAGAAGCCCCTTTGTCGGCGGAAACAACAATGGGACCGGACAAGGTTGCTAGAAGTTCATTCTTGTTGCGGCCATGGGCTGCAAGATCAAATGTCATGTTGGCAATGCCATCAACAATTGATTTTCCAAACCATTGCGTTGAAGCTGTGCCGAGATCAAAACCATTGACGTTGCCATGCACAACATATTTAGGCACAAAATTTGTCGTGTCGATCTCAATTTGTGACCGCCCACGAGCGCCACTGGAAAGTGTCATCTCTGCTATATCAGCTTTGAGTTTACCATCTTTGACCAGGATAACCGCAGCACCTTGTCCAATCTCGGTTGCACCATACTGAAGAGACTTTGCTGATACACGAATGTCAGCGTCAATTTCTTTCAGGCCAAGTGGCAGTGAGCCCGCAGAGACAGTGGAGTGAAGTGCGCTCCAAGCGTTGGTGATTGCAGATGTGGCGCTTGGTTGATCGCTTGCGCCAATATACGGGATGAGTTCGAGTTTTTGGAATGCCAAAGTGCCTTCGATTGAAGGCTCGCCTGGGTCAAAGTAAAATGATAGCCGCCCGTTGGCTAGATTGTCGTCGATATCGAATTGAGATTGATCAAACGCAACGGTAGACCCGCTCCAACTGAAGTGGCCAGCTGCAGAGAATTTGGAAAACCCATTGCTTACAAGTGGGCCCATGCCCAACCAGCCCAAAAGCTTTTTCAGATCCGGTGTTGAAAAATTAGCCTCGTCGGACGTAACGCGTAGACCCCCCTTCGTCATAAGCTTGCCGTTGAGGGATAGTTGGAGATTGTTGCCTTTAATATAGAGTTGAAGTGTTCTGGCTGTCGGATCTGTTTGGTCGAAGCTGGTTTGCGCGGTGAAAGTTAAAGTCTCACTTTGGCGTTCAAATTGCCCCTCTGCGCTCAGCATTTTTTGACTGACATCTGTGCGGATAACACCCGTAATGCGTCCAATACGCTGCAGACTGCCGCCCGGTCGTTTGAGCTGCACAACCGTGTTGTCGAGTTGAAGAGCGCTAAATCCAACGTTACGTAGTGCTGTGGTCAGTTGCGTTGTGGTGACTTGTTTCACGCTATGCGATGCCGCCTGGCCGGGGGCCGCTGGTGCT
The DNA here is from genome assembly GCA_021775735.1 of Hyphomicrobiaceae bacterium. Taxonomy (GTDB): domain Bacteria; phylum Pseudomonadota; class Alphaproteobacteria; order Rhizobiales; family Hyphomicrobiaceae; genus JAHZKN01. The sequence goes on along the minus strand of JAJFHG010000011.1, from coordinate 6,397 downwards.
TGCAAAAGCGTGAGCGTTGCATTTTTAAGTTTTAGATGGGGTTGCGCTTTTTGTTGACTGCTCGGTGGCTCATCACTTTTTTTGTTATCAAATTTTGATTGTATGATAGCGCCAGGCTCAAGGACGATCACATCAGATAATGGGATCGGTGAGGTGACCGTTACTTCATTAAGCGAACCGGCAAATACAACCGCTGTTTTAAATTGCATCTCGCTATAAAAATTTGGCAGAGCAAGAAGAAGCGCTATTCCAGTGACAATAGCGACAGATATGCTGACGACAATTTTGCGTCGTAGTGAACCAATTCTGGGGGCATTCATAGGCCGGGGTATCCAGAAAGATCTAAGTTAAGAAACTCTAATGACATGCGTGACGATACAATTGAGCCTGGATCTATCAATCACAGATTGTGATGCGTTCAGTCATAGATAAACTGGCCGCTGCGCGCAATAACTGTTTGCTATTTTTAACCATCAAGATGATGTGTACAAGTTACGTTTTTGACCGGCGATTGAAACAGGCCAAGTGCGTGTCAGCACTCTATCACGAGTGGGCGGCGTTAGTTGCGGCAAAACGCTTCTGTTTTTTCCATATGCTGGTTGCTGTATGACCAGCCCGACCGGACGAGACGGTTTGATGGAGAAGCAGAACGGGAATTATTCCCACCGCAACAATCGCGAGTGACCCTAGCGCGGCGCGTTCGAATTGTTCAAGCGCGACCAGGTCGTAGACGTGAGTTGCCAAGGTTTCAAAATTAAATGGTCTGAGCAGCAGTGTTGCGGGCAGCTCTTTCATTGAGTCGACAAACACCAGCAACGCAGCTGCACCAAGCGCTGGCAATAACAGCGGGACATGAACACGCCAAAACGTTGTTAGCCGTGTTTCGCCGAGCGCGCGTGCTGCTGCATCTAGGTTCGGTGAGATACGCTGCAAACCTGCATCAAGGTTAGCCATCGCGACTGCGCAAAAGCGAATGACGTAGGCGATGATAATGGCGAACACGGTGCCGGAAAAAATCTGACCGCTCGAAATACCAAGCACGGACTCGCTGCGCGTGTTGATCCAGCTATCAACGCTGCCGAGTGAAAAAAGAAGTCCAATTGCCAACACCGTGCCAGGTGCAGCGTAGCCAAGACCTGAAAGCCAGACCGCGGACTTGAATGTTGGATGTGAAGATATGCGGCGCGCATAAGCGATCGTAAGTGCAACAGCGACGGTTGCGATTGCCCCTGCACTGGAGACAAGTAGAGAATCGCCAACGGCTTTGAGAAATCCGCTATCGAGGGCTTCTGAGACATGTTCTGAGGCGTGCTGCAATAAGACAAGAACAGGCATTGCAAAGCCCAACAAGAATGGCAGGGCTGCCAGCATCAACGCGACATAACCGTGCCATCCCTCTAGACGTTCCAAGGGAATGGCACGATAGCGCCCAGTGGTATGGTGGCTTTGGGCACCCCGTCTGGCCCACCGCTCAAGCAACAATATCAGTGTGATAAAGACCAGCAATACGCTTGCAAGTTGCGCGGCACCTGAAAGGTTAGAACGTTGCAGCCAGGTGGCGTAGATACTTGCAGAGAACGTGTCGATGCCAAGGTGTTGGACCGCGCCAAGGTCGTTTAAGCTTTCCATCAAGACCAGAACGGTACCTGCAGCAATGGCGGGGCGTGCAAGCGGTAGAGCAACAGACCAAAATGTGCCCATTGATGTTCGTCCAAGCGTGCGTGCGACTTCTAGGGCACAAACAGATTGCTGAACAAAGCTCGCCCGTGCGGTTAGATACACATATGGGTAAAGTACGCTGGCGAGAATGAAGATAGCACTTGGTAACGACCGTACTTCTGGTAACCAGGATTGTTTTGGATTTTTCCAGCCAAACAGTTGATCCACCATCGCATGCACAGGGCCCGCGTAGTCAAATAGATCTACGTAGCAATAAGCAACAATATAGGTTGGCATCGCCAGCGGCAAAACCAACAGGTAGTCAACAATCGCGCGTCCAGGAAAGCGATACATGGTGACCAGCCATGCAGCACTCGTGCCGACACAGATCGAGATCGTGCAGACGCCGAGTGCTAGCACCAGCGTGTCAAACAGAACGTTAGGCAATACTGTTGTGGAGAGATGCGGCCAGATATTTTCGGTTGGCGTTAGCGCCAAGTAGAAAATTACGAGCAACGGCAAAAGTATTATCGCTAGAATTGTGCTCACTGCGATCAACCATCCCAAGGGTGCTGGATCATCACTGACCCTGAGGCGAGCGCGCGCCAGTGCCTGGCGGCCGCGATGTGCTAAGACCGAAAGACGGTCCTTGTGCCTCGCTATACCGCCAGAAAAACGCATTAATCGCTCAGTTCGCTTGGTTCGGTTTTGTAGTGCAGCCCCGTGGGAGGCCGTGTTCTAAGAGTTTGGACCGGCGTTGTAGTTCACCTCATCGACCATGCGCGAGGCGCGACTACGCAGTTCACCTATTTTCTCAAGTGGTAAGGGGTCAGCCTTTAAAGCTCCCCAACTCTTAACGATGTCGGACACTTCAACGCCCTCTACAACGGGGTATTCGCTAATCAGTTCCGCATAGATTTTTTGTGCAGGCTTTGACGCCAGAAATTCGATAAAGCGAATACCGTTAGCACTGTGTGGTGCGTGGGCGGCTAACGCGGCACCAGAGATGTTGACATGGGTGCCACGTCCATCTGCATTCGGAAACAGAATTTTGACAGCATCAGCCCATGGCTTTTGTTTTGGATTCCGCATCATTGCGGCCATGTAGTAGGAATTGCCAACCGCGAGATCGCAAACGCCAGCAAAGATGTCTCTGACACCTTCTCGGTCGCCACCTGCAGGTTTGCGCGCCAAATTATTTTTTAAACCGTTTAGCCAACTTTTCGCTTTGTCCGGGCCTTGGTGCGCAATCATTGAGGCAATCAAGGCAACGTTGTAGGTGTGCTGCCCTGATCGTGTGCAGACACGGCCCCTCCATTTTGGGTCGGCAAGATCTTCATAGCGAATGCTATCTATTTTTACGCGATCTTTTGAGGCGTAGATCACGCGAGCGCGACGGGTAAGGGCAAACCAATGGTTTTCACTGTCGCGTAACTTGGCTGGGATCGCAGTCGATAGTGTTTTTGACACGATGGGCTGCGTAACACCGCCTGTCTTTGCTTGCGTTAAGAGGCCAAATTCGTTGGTTAAGAGAACGTCGGCGGGACTGTTCTTGCCTTCGGCCTGCAAGCGTTCAATCAGGCCAGATTTGGCATAGATCATGTTGACTTTGATGCCGGTCTCTTTCTGAAAGGCGTCAACAAGAGGCTTCACCAATGTTGGTTCCCGATATGAATAAATGTTGACGTTGCCGTCAGCCCAACTTGCTGGCGTCAATACAATGTTTGATATGGTGAAGAAAGCGACTGTTAGAATTGCAGTCGATGTCATGTGCACAAGGCGCAAGAGCGCGCCAACAAACGTCGTCATCATGTCCTCCAATAATCGAGGGTCAAGGCCCCGGTATCGGTTGTAAGAAAGTGGTAAATTGTGGGCCGCATATGGCACCCGTTACAATGCCATTACGTTACATCAATATAGAGCAGTCCACCTTCGTTGCGTCAACATTTCACTGCGCATGCAATAGGTTAGAAGAATTCTAATCTGTTCTGGTGGGATTGTGTGCCGCCTCTATTTGGCGGTGGTAATAGTCTTTTTTTGTGCCGCGTTGCAGATCTTAATGCTGTGATCGCTCACGCCGCGACGAGCAGTCGCAAAGGGAATGCAAGTCGTGCTTTTGTCCCACGTCCTGGCACGCTTTCAATCTCAAGTGATGCGCCGTTGCTTTCAGCCAGTCGACGAGACAGTGCGAGGCCAATACCAAAACCACCACCAGCACGCGCTTGGGGCGCGCGCTCCGATCGGGCATCTAGGTGTTGTGTGATTTCCGCTTTGCTCATCCCGCAACCGGTATCGCGGACCTCAACTCGGATATCTTCGCCAATGCTGGAGAAGACTTGAGCCGTGACGGAGCCACCGCTTTCGGTAAATTTCACCGCATTCGTGAGTAGATTGAGCACGATCTGATTTATTGCGGTTGGGTCCATTTGCAAACAGGCATCGCGTTCGCCCGGAACAAAAGCAACCGACACATTTTTTTGGTGGGCCAAATGTTTGACGGTTGCAATGGCGCTGCGAACGAGGTGGTTGAAATCTGCTCGATCGGTTTGCGATGGCTTCAGGCCCGGTGCTTTATCGGAGATCGCCTGCAGCCCTTGCTCAATGAGCTCGAGCGCGTGGCGCGCGCTTTGATGAATGTCACGAGCGTAATCGCGATAATGAAAATTATCGAGGCTCCCTAGCCGCTCATCCTTGATAATTTCGGACGCTGCTATAATGGCACTGATCGGCGTGCGCAGTTCATGCGCCAGTTTTGCGCGCTGGTGTGGGTCTTGCTTGCTATCGCTGAGCGACGAGTTGCGCATCGCTGCTTTTTCGCCGTCAAGCCCCTTGGGCTGCGTGTGTGTGTGTTTCGGGTCCGGCAACTCGCCTGGCACATCATCAATCGGCGGTTGGCTGTTCGTTCCGGCGCGAATGCGTCGCGCAATTTCGCGCAAGATAGCGGCGTCGTCACGCGGAGCACTTGGCGCTGCTTGTTGTGGTTGAACTGTCTGTACCACATCGTTGTTGTCGGATGTGGCGGTGCGCGATGTTTTATCTTGCGATTGAACAAGAAAAAATATGCGACCCTTTAAAGTATGAGCGGTGATTTGGCAGGTGTGTAGGTGCGCGCCGGTGGGTGTCCAAAACAACAGGTCTTCTAAGGTGCGTCTCTTGTTTTTACTGTCAGCACGTTTTCCAGTCAGTTTTCGTAGCGTAGAAAGTGCGGGCATGCTCTGATCAAGCGTAACAGCCGCTAGATCATCATTGTTGATGTCAAACAGTGTGGCGCCCGCCTCGTTGATTGGGATCAAGGAGCCGGCTGCGGCATCGACCAACCAAGCGGGTTGCTGGTTGGGGCCGAGCTCTGTACGCAGACGCGACAGCAACGAATTAAGGCTATTGGATTGGCGCGGACTAGGTTGCGTAGGTTTCTTGATCACCACTTCTGCCAGTTCGGGAGCAGAAGATCTGCGCTTCTTTCTGGACGGCTTTTTGGTGTCTGATTTTGGGTTGGCAGACGCTTTTTTCGGGCGGGCAGGGGCTTTCGAGCGTGCAGCCGATTTGCTGCCCTTGGCGGTTTTCTTTTTGGGCGTCGTGCGGGCCTTAGCTGATTTTGATTTTCTGGCTGCCATACCCTGTTTTTCATCATGATTCGGCAGCCCGTTTATAGCGCCCTCAGCGTCCTGCCAGTGGGTACCGGCATACTTATGCGGTTGCGCCAAATTTGTTCTGTGGAGAAGCCCTATGCTGGGCTCGGGGCGGCTTTCAACCGGCCCTTAACCCTCACGTCGCCAGCGCGGTCCACCGTGCGTATCAAGCACGCTGAGATTGGACATAAACAGGAATAAGGCGATTAACAGCAAGAAGGTGTTGCCCTGAAGACCTTCCCAAACCAGCCATGCTGTGACCAGCGTTCCGGTGTACGCCACAAACCGCATGGCGCGATCATAGCCGGCCCATTTTGAAATGAAGTGTGCGAGAGAGCGACCGCCATCCAACGGATGGGCAGGTAGCAGATTGAAAATCAACAAATAGAAATTGATGATGCTGAGGTGGCTCATGAGGTTGCCAATGCGGCTGACGCCGGTGACAAAGCCAGCATTGGCAGGAAGCTCATAGGCCATCATGCTGAGACCTTTGAATACCAACCACAAAATGAGCGTGACCGCCGGCCCCGCTAGAAGGACGACAATGTTGGTGGTGCGTTCAGGCGGCAGGGCGCGCGTGAAATGGCACAAACCACCCAGGCCGTGGAGTTCAATATGGCTGGCGCGCACACCGTAATAAGCACCGGCAAGAGCATGCCCGAATTCATGCAGCAGGATGGAAATCACGACGCCAACGAACAGGAGTAGGCCGTACGATATCGTGGCGAGATTGCCGGAGGTAAAATACGAATATCCAAAGACAACAGCGAGCAGGATCAGCCCGTAGTCCAATACAATGGGAATACCAAACAATTTTCCAAATTCGATTTTGTCGTCAAACATTGACTGTATTCCATCTCCTGGAGCTTCACGGCGGACATTGTAGGTGGATGAGGTGAATATTACTTAATAAGCAACAGGCCCTCCCATAGCAGGTCTGAGACGAGCGGTGCTCTTTTTGGGTTCAAGGCGAGATTATCCAGCGTGGGCGGAGGACATTACCTGAGCCGCACGTCTTGGGGCTTTTTCGTTGACTAGCGACACAGCACCACTTGCCCTGGCGTGGACTTGCCGCTATCTGATGGCGCTCACTTGGCCTTGGGCCGGGG
>JAJFHG010000002.1 GCA_021775735.1 Hyphomicrobiaceae bacterium | reverse complement strand
CAAACTAATGCTCCAGTTCTGTATGTTGAATTTCGCAAGGCTGGAAAACCGATTAACCCCGACCCATGGTGGGCGAAAAGCCGTCTGAAGGTGCAAGGATGAAGCGCAGAAAAGATTACGCATTTTGGACATTTCTCCTGATGGCCGTCCTCGCGGGCGTAACCACAGTGATGAATGTTTCGCAAACCTACTCCGCGACATCTGACAACTCAGAGCTCTATCGCCAGCTCGATTTGTTCGGCGAAGTTTTTGAACGTGTGCGTTCGGACTATGTTGAAAAACCGAAAGATCGAGAAATGATCGAATCGGCCATCAACGGTATGTTGACCTCGCTTGATCCTCACTCTTCTTATCTTTCACCGAAAAGCTTCCGTGACATGCAGGTGCAAACACGCGGCGAGTTTGGCGGGCTTGGCATTGAAGTCACGATGGAGAAGGGGCTTATCAAAGTTGTCTCTCCAATTGATGACACACCAGCAGCGCGCGCCGGACTGCTTGCCAACGATCTCATCACGCATCTCGATAATGAACAAATCCAAGGATTAAGCTTGGAGCAGGCCGTTGAAAAAATGCGCGGCCCACCCAAGACGCCGATCACATTGACGATCAGCCGCAAAGGCACAGACGAACCTTTCGATGTTAAAATCGTTCGTGAAATTGTCCGCATCAATCCGGTAAAAGCACGCGCGGAAAATGATGTGGCTTATGTCAAAGTGTCAGCATTCAACGAGCAGACACACCAAAACCTTGTCAGTGCCGTTACAGATCTGAAACGTGAGATCGGTGATAACCTCAAGGGGTACATCATTGACCTGCGAAATAATCCTGGCGGTCTTCTTGATCAAGCCATCGCAGTCTCTGATGACTTCCTAGACAAAGGCTCCATCGTTCTCACAAAGGGCCGCAACAAGGAAGAAACACAACGCGCGCAATCCCGTGCTGGTGATATTACCGACGGCAAGAAAATTATTGTTTTGATCAACGGCGGCTCAGCTTCAGCTTCAGAGATTGTTGCAGGCGCGCTGCAGGATCATGAGCGAGCCAAGGTGATTGGTACGCGCTCATTTGGCAAAGGCTCGGTCCAAACCATTATCCCACTTGGTGCCAATGGAGCCATTCGACTTACGACAGCGCGTTACTACACGCCAAACAATCGTTCGATCCAGGCCAAAGGCATTGATCCTGACATTGTTGTTGAGCAGGAATTGCCAGACGAGTTGAAAGCCAAAATGAAGAATCTAAAACCACGTGGCGAGGCAAGCCTGCGTGGCCACCTCTCAAGCGAAGGTGAAAAGAAAAAAGAGGAATCTGGCTCCTCAGCTTATGTTCCCAAAGAGTCTGAAAAAGATACCCAGCTGCAGTATGCGCTTAACATATTGCGCGGCAAGATTACGGAAGCAACAATCGCCAAAACGGAAACAAAACCAGCCTCCGGCTCTATCGAAACTAACCCCGCACAGTCAGCGCCGTAAATTTTGCGGTGGCGGTGGAAACGATAAAAGGCGCTGCATATATATGCAGCGCCTTTTGCCTATCTGCCTCAAAACATGTCATTTGCAACCATGACCAACAATTTAGATGATCTCCCCTATCGACCCTGCGTCGGCATCATGCTGCTGAATAAAGACCGCCACGTCTGGATCGGTCGACGCGCAGATGCTGATCCCAAGCGCCGCAAATACGGCACATGGTGGCAGATGCCCCAAGGTGGAATTGATACAGACGAAGATCCATCCCTGGCTGCGATCCGCGAATTGCAGGAGGAAACTGGTGTCACGTCAGCAAAAATTATAGCTGAAACCGCGAATTGGCTTACCTACGATTTACCACCCAAGCTTCAGGGCAAGGCACTAAAGGGGCGATATAAAGGACAGAAGCAAAAGTGGTACGCCCTCGAATTTTTAGGGTCTGACAATGAAATTACACTTCATCAGGGCCCTGCTGGTACACACCCCGAATTTGATGCTTGGCGGTGGGCCAAGATGAGTGAGATTGTTGATCTGGTTGTGCCGTTCAAACGCGAGGTTTATGGCAAAGTCTTTGCCGAATTTGGCCACCTCGTCAGCAATGATGTAGCCTAGATCAAAGACGCCATCTGTTCTGAATGAACTTGAGAGACAGGCATGTCGAATTGGCTTTCAATGCAGAGCCTAACGAGAGCGCACCTCGGCTTGGCGCTTGTTATTTCCCTTGCGGGCACCACCCAGGCTGGGTCTGATATCAAAGTTCGAGATATTGTTATTGCGCTATCTAGCGCCTCTGACAAAACACCAGTCGATCTTTCCGGCAAAGACCTATCCGATCTCGATCTTTCAAATCTTGATTTCAAAGCAGCAAAACTCGACGCAAGCAACTTGTTTGGCGTCAACCTGTCCTCGTCTAATTTACGCAAGGTCAGCCTCTCCGGTGTCATACTTGACCGCGCCCAGTTGACCAACACCAACTTTACCAAGGCCAACTTAAGCGGTGCTACAATCTTGATACCTGCAATTCATTTGGCTCTGGAAAGCTATATTTGGCATGCACCAATATTTCGGGAATCAAACCTTAAGGGCGCACGTCTCAGCGGAAATTTTGATGGTACAGATTTTGGTGCCGCTAATTTACAGAATGCACGTTTTGGCATTCGATCCAGCTTAAAGCGCTGTGAATTTTCGGGTTCGAATTTAGTTGGAGCTCAATTTCACCAGGCAAATATGACCTACGCACGATTCCTGCAGGCTGATTTGCGCAACACAGATTTCCGTGACGCAAAATTAATTTGGGTTGATTTTACAGATGCTGATTTACGTGGCGCCAATCTCAGTGGCGCAGATCTTTCAATGGCCATCCTCGATGGCGCAAAACTAGATGGCGCCAACCTAGACGATGTCACGGGATTAGAAAATGCACGGGGATTGGCAAAGCGCTAAGAGCTATACGAGGCTCTTTAACTGCTCGATCGTGCGCTCAGCCAGAGCCTTGGCATCATGATCATCACCAGCGTTTGCAAGCTGGCGTTCTGCTGTTGAGATCTCTTCTGCAATGCGACTTGAATCGAGGTCTTTCACATCATGTGCATCTTGCGCCAGCACAGTGCACCTCGCTCCATTTACCTCAACGAGGCCTGCTCTGACGAAATAACGTGCTGACTTTTGGTCTGGAAACGCAACGTCAATGACGCCTGGGCGTAAGGTCGAGACGACCGGTGCATGCTGTGCGAAAACCTGAAAGTCGCCATCCGCGCCAGGAACAACAACGCTTTCAGCTTCGCCTGACGTAAGCAGGCGCTCTGGGCTGACAAGTTCAAATGTAAACGTTGACTGCGACATTGCGCAAATTCCTTAAGCTTTGGTGTCGTGCGTTCAGGATGTCAGGGTGCCCTGACACCTAGGTCGTTTGTGGCGGGTTACCGTCAGAAGAATTTTCTTTTTCTTCTTCTTCTTCCTCATCATCGTCGTCTTCATCTTCTTCCGTGCCGACGATTTCGGCGACACCTTCTTCAGTTTGCACTTCCGTACCGCAAAACGGACAGAAGAACAGGGGATGATCAACCATGCCGGGTTCATCATCATCCTCTAAATCCACCATACCAACAGACAAGTAGAGAACACCGTCATCGCCAACAGCGATCAGGGGTTCGAACTCCTCGCCCTGCATAGCTTCTTTAAGCTCGTCGCAGCAGGCACCAAACTCGTGCTCGTGCTCAGGCTCGTCGCCGCCTGAAGGTTCAGTTGGTATGCCGTTGTCCATAACCAGTTCTCCGCCTTCAGATCACGGTGGCACCAGAAGCGTGTCACCCCAAAACAGTTGCCTTGTTCTAAGCAGCTTCCGCCAACTCTTCAGCTTTCGCAACAGCTTCTTCAATTGTACCAACCATGTAGAATGCTTGTTCTGGCAGGTGATCGTAGTCACCGTTGCACAGACCTTTGAAGCTCTTAATGGTGTCTTGTAGGCCAACGAGTTTACCAGGTGAACCGGTGAACACTTCAGCAACGTGGAACGGCTGAGACAGGAAGCGTTCAATCTTACGAGCGCGGGCAACAGCCACCTTATCGTCTTCAGAAAGCTCGTCCATGCCGAGAATGGCGATAATATCTTGAAGCGATTTATAGCGCTGCAAAATAGACTGGACCTGACGCGCAACTTCGTAGTGCTCTTCACCAACAACCCGCGGGTCCAACATACGCGATGTTGAATCAAGTGGATCCACGGCTGGATAGATGCCTTTTTCAGCAATCGTACGCGAAAGCACGGTGGTTGCATCCAAGTGGGCAAACGATGTCGCAGGCGCGGGATCGGTCAAATCGTCGGCTGGCACGTAAATAGCCTGCACGGAGGTAATCGACCCCTTTTGTGTCGTTGTAATGCGTTCTTGCAACGCGCCCATATCTGTCGCCAGCGTTGGCTGATAACCCACCGCCGATGGAATGCGACCCAAAAGCGCCGACACCTCAGAACCAGCCTGGGTAAAGCGGAAGATGTTGTCGACGAAGAACAGAACATCCTGACCTTTGTCCCGGAAATCTTCAGCAACGGTCAGGCCTGAAAGTGCCACACGCGAACGTGCACCTGGAGGCTCATTCATCTGACCATAAACCAGCGCACATTTTGAACCTTCAGCCGAGCCATTATTTTCAGCTGGATTGATGTTCACATTACTCTCGATCATTTCGTGATAGAGATCATTACCTTCACGGGTCCGTTCGCCAACACCGGCGAATACCGAGTAGCCACCGTGGGCTTTCGCAACGTTGTTGATCAACTCCATGATCAAAACGGTTTTGCCAACACCGGCACCGCCGAACAGACCAATCTTACCGCCCTTTGCGTATGGAGCGAGAAGGTCAACCACCTTAATGCCGGTGACCAGAATTTCAGACTCTGTAGATTGCTCAACATAGGCTGGTGCTTCAGCGTGAATCGGGCGACGCGCATCGCCCTTAATTTCGCCGACTTCGTCAACCGGCTCGCCGATCACATTCATGATCCGACCAAGAGTGGCATCGCCGACCGGGATCATGATCTGTCCACCGGTATCTTTAACTTCCTGACCACGAACCAGACCTTCCGTGGAGTCCATGGCGATCGTCCGTACGGTGTTTTCACCAAGATGCTGCGCGACTTCGAGCACCAGGCGATTGCCGCGGTTGTCTGTTTCCAACGCATTCAAAATCGCTGGAAGCTCTCCGTCGAATTCAACGTCGACCACAGCACCTGTGACTTGCTGTACTTTGCCGTTATTACCTGACATTGCGTCTTTCCCTATTTCTAACGTGTCGAGTTAGAGCGCTTCAGCGCCCGAAATAATTTCGATCAGTTCTTTGGTGATGTTGGCTTGCCGCTGGCGATTGTATGAAATCGTCAGTTTGTCGATCATCTCACCAGCATTGCGCGTTGCATTATCCATCGCCGTCATGCGCGCACCCTGCTCAGATGCCGCATTTTCCAAAAGACCTCGAAACAGCTGCGTCGACAGATTGCGCGACAACAAATAGTCGAGAATGGCTTCTTCATCTGGCTCATAGTCATAGGCCGCCTGAGATGCGTCGTTGTCTTTTGAATCGTCCTCAACCTCTGGCAGCTTTGGCGGAATCAATTGCAAAGCGGTTGGCACCTGATTGATCACCGACTTGAACTCTGAAAAGTAAATCGTGGCGACATCAAACTCACCAGCTTCATACATAGAAGTCAGTTTGTCGGAGATATTTTCAGCATTGGTAATGCTGAGGCGGCGAATGCCGCGCAAATCAACGTGATCGACAAACTTGCTGCCTAAATCACGGCGCAGGTTGTCAGCACCCTTGGAGCCAACAGTAATAATTTTAACTGTCTTACCTTGGCCCATCAGCTTTTGTGCGTCGTGGCGCGCCAGTTTTGCGATGCTTGAATTAAAACCGCCACAAAGACCGCGTTCCGCCGTCATAACGACCAACGCGTGCACGTCGTCTTTCCCGGTTCCTACCAGAAGGGGTTGCGTTGCACCTTGCTCAACGAAACCTTTGGCAACACTCGCCAGTACAGCGTCCATACGTTCAGCATAGGGCCGTGCGGCATTTGCTGCGTCTTGCGCACGACGCAGCTTTGCCGCAGCAACCATCTGCATGGCCTTGGTGATTTTGCGTGTCGCTGTCACCGAGGCAATGCGACCTCTGAGTTCCTTAAGTGTCGCCATTAAGCGGGTCTCCTATCGAGGCTTGGCACTTAGGCCGTGAAGCCTTTGGCGAACTTATCGAGGAATGCGACGAGCTTTTTTTCAGCTTCAGCCGAGACTGATTTTTCTGAAGCAATAGTCGACAGAAGGGATTTTTCTTCTCTCAGACCGCGCAACAGCTCTTCTTCGAACTTGCCAACCGCAGAAGTCTCAATCCCATCAAGATAACCACGCGTACCCGAGAAGATCACTGCAACCTGCTCTTCCATCTTAAGTGGCGAGAACTGAGGCTGTTTCAGCAGCTCGGTCAGACGCGCACCACGTGCCAGCAACTTCTGGGTCGCAGCATCAAGATCAGAACCAAACTGAGCAAAGGCCGCCATTTCGCGGTACTGCGCCAGCTCACCCTTAATCTTACCAGCAACTTGCTTCATGGCCTTGGTTTGGGCTGAAGACCCCACACGCGACACCGACAGGCCAACGTTCACAGCTGGGCGGATGCCTTGATAAAAGAGATCTGTTTCAAGGAAGATCTGACCGTCGGTGATCGAAATCACGTTGGTTGGAATGTAGGCCGCAACGTCGTTAGCCTGGGTTTCAATCACCGGCAACGCGGTAAGCGAACCTGAACCACTTCCTTCGTTCAGTTTCGCAGACCGTTCAAGAAGGCGGGAGTGAAGATAGAACACGTCACCAGGATAAGCTTCACGGCCTGGCGGACGACGCAGAAGCAGTGACATCTGGCGATAGGCCACAGCCTGCTTGGAAAGATCGTCATAGGCGATCACAGCGTGCATACCGTTGTCACGGAAGTACTCACCCATGGTGCAGCCGGTAAACGGTGCCAGGAACTGCATTGGTGCTGGATCAGAAGCGGTCGCTGCAACAACGATGGAATATTCAAGCGCACCTTGCTCTTCCAAAATTTTCACAAACTGCGCAACGGTTGAGCGCTTTTGACCAACAGCAACGTAAACGCAGTAAAGCTTTTGCTTTTCATCGCCCGATTCGTTGATCGATTTTTGATTGAGGAAGGTGTCGAGGATGATCGCGGTCTTGCCGGTCTGACGGTCACCAATGATCAATTCGCGCTGACCACGACCAACCGGGATCAAAGCATCAACCGCTTTCAGGCCGGTTGCCATTGGCTCATGCACAGATTTACGTGGCAGAATGCCAGGGGCTTTGACGTCAACCTGGCGACGCTCGTCAGATTCAATCGGGCCCTTGCCATCAATTGGATTGCCAAGACCGTCAACAACGCGGCCAAGCAGACCCTTACCAATCGGCACTTCCACAATGGCGCCAGTTCGCTTAACGGTGTCGCCTTCTTTAATGCCACGGTCATCACCGAAGATCACAACGCCGACGTTGTCAGCTTCAAGGTTCAACGCCATGCCCATGATCTTGCCAGGAAACTCGACCATCTCACCGGCTTGAACATTATCAAGACCATAAACGCGAGCGATACCGTCACCCACAGACAGCACTTGGCCAATTTCAGAGACCTCAGCCTCTTTGCCAAAATTTTGAATCTGATCCTTGAGGATCGAGGTGATTTCCGCGGCCCGGATGTCCATCAGTTGACCTCTTGCTTACCTAATCTTGTGTTCTTGTTTGCTCAGGCTAGGCGTACAAAAAACTTTTTTCAGCTTTTGGTACGGTCGTCCCATCCCGTCGATAAAAACCGCCGAAGTCCGTTTGAACTTCAGCGGTGAAAACTTTAGCCGTTAAGCACTGCTTGTGAGCGCTGCCTTCATCGTCGCCAACTTGGTGCGCAGCGAGCTGTCCACCATGCGGCTACCGATCTTTACGACAAGGCCACCCAGCAATGAGGGATCTACCTTGGCGCTCAATTGCACATCCTTGCCAACGCTTTCTTTCAAGCTGGCTTTCAGTGCTGCGGTTTGTTCGTCATCCAAAGCGGTAGCCGAAATCACTTCAGCAGCAACTTCGCCGCGCGCCTTTGAGGCCAGCGCTCTAAATCCGCGCACAACATCGCTTGCCACAGGTAAGCGACGGTTCTGGGTGATCAGTTTGAAGAAATTAGAGGTGATTTCGCTGGCACCCATTTTTGCCAGCACCGCTGAAACAGCTTTGCCTTGCTCATCTGTCGAAAGAACTGGACTTGCAAGCACTTGGCGCAAGTCATCGCTTTCGTCCAAAAGGCCCTGAAAATTGGTCAGGTCGCGCTCAACATCAGCAACTACATTTTTGTCCGCTGCTAATTCGAACAATGCCGAGGCGTAACGGCCCGCCACACTTGCCATAATCGGTTCGTTTGTCGCCACGTCAGACGCTCTTTTGCTGTCAAAGGGTTTAAGACCTTAAGACCCCGCGGCCTAAGCCACAGACTTTTATGGAGAATTTTCATCTGGAAGCGCGCGTGAGCACGATTTAGCCAGCCCGCCCCGTCTAATGAAATCGAGGTGTCTCTACCATGGGTAGGAGTGGGCTTCAACGGCCTCTAGGCGGGCCCGAATGCCGCATTCGGGGAGGATGCGCGATCTCGTGTCGGGAAACATGACTGGCCGGAGGTTCTCAACAGGTCGCAAAACTCAAATTTTGTCCGGGTTGTACCTAAAATATGGCTATATAAAGATGCTAAGCCTTTGAATCAACTACTTTTTATGAGACCTCCTTGGCATATTCACCAGCCTTTTGAATATGAACAGAAGCTGCAAGCTCCTTTCAGACCCCGTTCAACCAGGCTGGTGTTGAATAACACCTATCGCCGGTGAAAATCGGTTGAGCGTTGGAACACAGACCCGGGCTAAGGGGGCCTAAAGTCTTATGGCTATCAAAACAAAATTGACGTCGCTGGCCGCCGCAACCGCAATCGCAGCATCAACATTTACGCCGCTGGCCGCTACATCTGCCCAGGCAGGTGGTCTTTATGATGGCAGCGGTGCCAAACTTCACTATGTCGGCAAGCGAGGCAGACGCCACTTTAATCGTGGCTATCGTGGCCGCAATTTCCGTCGTGGAGCTCGTCGCCATCACGCACGCCCATACTACTACAAGAGAAAGCGCAATCGCACCGGCAAGTATGTTGCCCTCGGTATAGGCGCACTGATGCTGGGTATCATCGCTTCACAAGCTAACCGTAATCACTACCGTTCAGACGATTATTACGATTACGACTACTAGGATTGTCAGCTTCCTCCCAACTGCAATCTAAGCCGGGCCTCACCGCCCGGCTTTTTCTTTTTACTTTACGGTTGCAGTCAAATGGTAGCTACCGTTGGCTTTGTTGTAGTAGTCATGGACACGGATGTAGATTTTTTGTTTTGCCGGAACGGAAACTGTGATCTCAACATCTGCACCCGATGTCGTGCTGTATGTATTGTTCGTGCTATTTTTTTGTGCATCATAAATGGTGATAGCCGGATGAATCGTGTTTGACATGTTCTTTATCCGCACATTAATTTTATCAGCTGTATCCGTTGGTGAGAGCGCATAATAGTCAACATCTCCACCATCCATCAGACTTGCTTCGATTGTCACGCCACGCTGCATCGGCTTAGCATCCAAGATGTGTTCATTGGGTTCAAACTTGTCATAAGCTTTGCCAGACCTCACACGCAGCAAATAGACACCCGTACTTTTTCCATAGTAACTTGATAGCTGAGCAAAATAGGTTGTGCTTGGTTTGGCGACAAAACTGTGGCTTAGATCCGCCCCGGCTGTTGTCTTGTATGCCGTGGCAAAGCCAGTTTTCTCAGAATCATAAAAGACAAATTTTGGCTCAAACCCAGTTGATCTGTTTTGCAGCTCTACAGTTATCCAATCGCGGTGCACTTTAGGAGTTGTGAAGGAATAAACATCCACATCGCCGCTGGCGCCAATTGAACCGGTGACCCACGTGTCGATCTTTACCCGATTGCTTTGCAGCAAATTGTTGTTCAACTCTTTCTCTTTCGCCGTCACCTCTACGTGCTCAGGCGTAATCGCTTCTAAGGTTTCAAGCACCTGGTCTTTGCGGACTTTGACGAGGTGTTGATTAAAGGATTTAGAAACTTCGATCGCAGCTGCGACCTTCGTATTAACTTTGCCGAGATCGGGTGACGCCACAGGAGGTGGGTCTTTCGATTTGGGCGCAGACGACGCGTTGGGTTTTGCTGGTGCTACAAGCGTCACAATCTCATCAACGCGCGTCTCATAGCTTCTTGCCTTGGATTTGCAGGCAATAAATTGCTCCGGATTAAGGCGCCCAGCATCAAGAACTGTGCAACATGTTTTCAAGTTCAACGCCGTCATTTGTGCGCGTTCTGAAAGTTCAGCCATTTTGTCGTGACCGATCTCCAATTCACCTTCCGCTTTGAGAAATTTTAGTTTTGTAGATAGCGCAACCGCCGTTTGCCGAAATATCGACTCGCACGGCGACATCCGAGTTTTGATTAGGTCATAGCCCATGTAGAGCACTGCCATGGTCCCAAGACCGCCAAGAACGGCGCCAAGCGGTAGAAGACGCTCGTACCAACGTTTGTCCTTATGCGCTGCATTCTTTGAAACGTTATCTGAATTTGCCATGAGCCCCACTCCCCAGTTCACGACCTCATTTGCCTAAAGAAAACTATACGGGTCAACATCAATGGTGAGTCTGAGATCACCCTTGGCTTGTGGCGCACGTTCCAGCCACTGTCGGCAATAGGCCTGCACATCAAGGTCCTTTGGTGCTTTGACCAACAAACGCCAACGATGGCGACCTCTGACAACAGCAATCGGAGCTTCTGCAGGGCCAAGCACAGCCAGTCGATCCGCGGCCGGTGCGGCGCGTGCAACGTCACGTGCAAATTGCTCAGCTTGATGTTTATCACGCGCCGATACGATCAATGCCACGAGACGACCAAAAGGCGGCAGTCCGCCACGTTCGCGAATGCTGATCTCTTTTTCTAGAAAAGCTTCACGGTCACCAGAAATGATGGCCTGCATAACCGGATGCTCGGGCATGTAGGTTTGCACAAAACCACGACCCTTTGCTGCGGCGCGGCCAGCGCGCCCCGTGACCTGATGCAACAACTGAAATGTGCGCTCACCAGCACGTGGATCGGCACCAAGTGCCAAGCCCAGGTCACCATCGACGATGCCCACAAGTGCGAGATTTGGAAAGTGGTGACCTTTGGCGACAATCTGCGTGCCAATAATGATATCTGCTTCACCCGCTTCAATGCGGTTGATCAAACTACGTAGTTCTTTCAAGCCCGGCACAAGGTCTGACGACAGCAACACTATGCGTGCCTCTGGAAACCGTTCACTGACCTCTTCAGCAACACGCTCAACACCTGGTCCGCAAGCAACAAGAGAGTCCTCACTGGCGCACTTCGGACACTTTTTTGGTATCGGCAGCGTAAAACCGCAATGGTGACAGTGCAGGCGATGGCGAAAGCGATGTTCGACCAACCAAGCGGTACATTGTGGACATTCAACACGGTGGCCACAGGTCCGACACAACGTCAGCGGCGCATACCCGCGTCGATTGAGAAACAACAATGCCTGCTGCTTTTCGCCAAGCGTTGTTTCAATTTCATTGACCAGCCTGGG
This sequence comes from Hyphomicrobiaceae bacterium, assembly GCA_021775735.1. Classification (GTDB taxonomy): domain Bacteria; phylum Pseudomonadota; class Alphaproteobacteria; order Rhizobiales; family Hyphomicrobiaceae; genus JAHZKN01. Next base: position 14,268 of record JAJFHG010000002.1, on the reverse strand, counting down.
CGACAACCACTTGCCAGTTTCCGGTCCTTCCTGGCGCAAATCAATTGCGCCAACGTCCGGCATTGTGGCACCGGAGTAGCGGCTTGACAAAACCACATGGCGGTAGCGGCCATGTCGTGCGTTGACATGGCTTTCAATAGACGGCGTTGCCGACGCCAGGATGACAGGGATGCCGCCAAGACTGCCACGCACCACCGCCATATCTCGAGCTTGGTAATGCACGCGGTCATCTTGCTTGAAACTGGTGTCGTGCTCTTCATCGACAACGATCAATCCCAGATCGCAGTAGGGCAAAAATAATGCTGACCGCGCGCCGACCACAATGCGTGCTTCACCCGTCGCCACTGCGCGCCAGATCCGTCCACGTTCTGGCGCTGATAGCGCGGAGTGCCATTCGACAGGTTTCACCCCGAAACGGGCTTCAAAGCGGCCTATGAATTGACTGGTCAGTGCAATTTCTGGCAACAGAATAACGGCTTGGCGGCCGCGCTCAATGGTTCGCGCAACGGCTTCAAAATAAACCTCGGTTTTGCCAGATCCGGTAACACCATCTACCAAAGAGGTTGAAAAGGTATCGCCATCGACAGCTGACACCATGGCATGGACCGCAGCCAACTGATCGCCTTCAAATTCCACTTCCGCATGATCAAATCGCGGTTGGCCGAAAACGGGTGCTGGCAATGCGCACTCAACCAGAACACCAACCTTCACAAGACCATTGATCACCGCAGTGGAACAGGCTGCGTCTTCTGCAAGGCGTGCTTTGGATCTCACTTCACCATCGCTAGCCACGTCAAGCGCACGTTGGCGCGCATCCGTCATGCGTGATGGCAGCGGTGCGCCAACAACAAGGCGCACACCAAACTTTGGTTTTTGTGCCTCGAACGCAGCTGGTGCACTCATCATCATGCGCAGAACCATGCCAAGATCACTCAGCGAATAGCGTGCGATCCATTCTGCAAACCTCAGCGACAACACCGACAACGGCGGAACGTCCAGGCAATCCTGTATGGCCTTGAGCTTTTTGGGATCGACGGGTTTATCTGAGCCACCAACTTGGGTATCCCAAACCACGCCGGTGCGGACCTGTGGACCAAACGGAACCTTGACGAACATGCCAGGCGCGACCTCAAAATCAGGCGGCACCTGATAATCGTAGGTTTGATCCAGTGCGACCGGCAGCAACACAGGCACGCAGGGTAATTGTGCTGTCTCCTGATCAGACGTCAGGTCGAGTTGGCCAGTCTCAAGGGTCACAGAATTAAGCGCTCGCATGTTGTCAGTTGGAGGATTGCGATCCCAATAGTCCCATTTATCCAGGCCTTGGCAACATGCGAGACCCAGATGTTACCGCCTTAAATCGATTCCGATTTACGGCAGAGAATTTGATCTATACCAGAGTATAAAACTCCCCTTGCATGTCGGTCTTTCCCCTGTTTACGGTGGGCCGGTCATTCGCCAATCGAGAAACAGGACCCGAAATGAAGTTTTTTGTCGACACCGCAGACACAACTGAAATCCAAGAACTTGCCGACGCAGGCCTTCTTGATGGCGTAACGACCAATCCCTCGCTGATCGCAAAGACCGGACGTGACTTTAAACAAACGATTGCTGAAATTTGCGAAATCGTGCCCGGGCCTGTTTCTGCTGAGGTCACCGCAATGGATGCTGACGGCATGGTCACCGAAGGCCGCGAACTTGCGAAAATCGCAAAGAACGTCACCATTAAAGTGCCTCTGACACTACCGGGCCTTAAGGCCTGCAAAACGCTGACGTCTGAAGGCACCATGGTCAACGTCACACTGTGCTTTTCAGCTAATCAAGCGTTGCTGGCAGCCAAGGCTGGTGCAACGTTTGTGTCACCCTTCATCGGCAGGCTTGATGACATCGGTCTTGATGGCATGGACCTCATTCGCGAAATTCGTGTCATCTATGACAACTATGACGATCTTGAAACAGATATTCTGGCAGCATCCATTCGCACCGTTGGTCACGTGAAAGACGCTGCACTGATTGGTGCTGATGTAGCAACGGTTCCGCCTGCTACACTGAAAGCACTGGTAAAACATCCGCTGACCGATAAAGGCCTTGAAGCGTTTTTGGCGGATTGGAAAAAAACCGGTCAATCGATCACTTAGTCAAAGTGATGGAGCAGCTTATCTACGTTTAACCAAACGCAGGCTGTTCTAGTTAGCGCCGTGCACTTCAGCGATATAAATCGCGCCGCGTCGGTGGCAGCGGTGGCGGACCCTTGGCACTTTTCGATGCCAAGGTTTGAAAGAGGCGTGCAGAGCCGCGCTTAAATGCCAACGAGCACCCCGCCAGATAGGCTAACCAAATGCGCACGGTTTCAGGACCGACAATTTCTTCAGCTTCTGCCCGCCGCGCATAGAGCCGTTCCGTCCAAAGCCGTGTCGTTTCAGCATAGTGCCAACGCCAGCCTTCGACATCTTGAATTTCAAAACCCACTTTTTCCATTTCCTGCAGCGTATTGCCGATATCATCAAGTTCACCACCCGGAAAAATATATTTCACGAGCGCGCGCTGCTCGGGCCGCGACACAAACTTTTTTTGATTCTTCTTGGCCCGGCGTGAAATGGCATGATTGAGAAACAGACCGTTGGGCGCTAACACGCGCTGTACGGTTGTCATGTAGCCCGGAATGTTTTTCAAACCAATTGCTTCATACATACCAATCGATGCGATCTTGTCGTAGGTACCGGTTAGATCTTGGTAGTCGCAATAGTCAACTGTGACCTTATCTTCCAAACCCATCACTGCTATGCGTTCGCGCGCTAATGCTAATTGCTCATTTGACAAGGTAATGCCGCGGGCTTGGACGCCATAGTGCTTGGCCGCATAACAGACAAGCGCGCCCCAACCGCATCCAATATCAAGAAATCTGTCGCCTTCTTTAAGGCGCAGCTTTCGGCAAATCATTTCAAGCTTTGATATCTGGGCCTGGTCAATGGAATTGCCCCACTCTTCAAAGTAGCCGCAGGTATAAACCATCTCGGAATCAAGAAATAAGCGATAGAAATCATTCGAGACATCGTAGTGGAATTTGATGAAATCCTGATTGTCTTTCCGGTTGCGGCTATCGCCAACAATGTCGCCAGCAAATTCGCGTGTGCGATTTGGCTTATCCGCTTTGATCAACAAAAAAGGCAGAAACAATTTTGCCAATTTGGCTTTCGGCAAACGCTGCATGCCGCGGCGCACTTCAGGGCTTGATACCTTATTGCCAAAATCAAGCAGCGTACCGTTTTCAAGATCAATATCACCACGCGCGTAGTGTTTGATTATGCGGTCAAGCGTTGGCCAGCGTAACATTGAGGCAATCACACCAGGGCTCGAAATCGCAATCGCCATGTCATTGCCTGTAGTCTGTCCGAGCGGAGTGAGACTGCCATCCCAAAGGCGCACAGATGCATCTATATCTGCAGCCTTAGCCACTTCGGCGATAACAGCCTTGGCAGCATTTAACAGTTGATGGTCTTTGCTCTCGCTCATTTTAGCCCTGCTCGATATTATGTGATTTTTCTTGGCCCTAACTAGAGCACTTTGGAGCGCAATCAACTAAACCACCAAAAATCAATTCCGATTTCAGGCGGTTTGATCTAGGGTCTTATAAGACAGGATTTATGTTTTGAGGCAATGACCGAGATGAGCAAGGCTTGGTTTGATTTTGATTTGTTAGAAGAGGGCGGATTTAAGCTGCGCTCATTTGCAGCCGATGAGAAGATTTTCCTCTCAGGCGACGCAGGCTCTGAAATGTTCGTCGTAAAATCAGGCAAGGTTCACATCATCACCGGTGGCATGGTCGTCGAACACATTGAGACCAATGGTCTGTTTGGTGAGATGGCGCTGATTGATGGTTCACCGCGCAGTGCAACTGCCAAAGCCGCTGAGGCTACGGAGGTGGCACCCGTGGACCGAGAAACGTTCGTCTATCTGGTGCAGAAGAATCCTGATTTTGCCATTGAGGTGATGCAGCTTCTGACAAAGCGCATCCGTCAGATGAACGAATACCTGTAAGTCCCAAGCCCTAAATAGAGGCTGGTTCGGGGTGCGTTAACCTTTCGTTAACCATTTCCCTTCGATGGTCATGGGATATGCAAATCGCAGTTTCAGGGCACGATCAATGTCTCGAGATATGAGCACCGCAGATCAGGATGAGGCTGGACTTGTGCTGGGCGATCACGATCTGATGACCGCGCTTTCAGACTGGCTCACCCACATTGAGCTTGAGCGCGGGCATGCCAAAACAACGTGCGCCTCCTATGAGCGCGATGTGCGTCAGTTCTTGCTGGTATTGAAATCACGTCTGGGGCAAACGCCACGCCTCAAAGACCTCGAAGCCCTCTCAGTGAGAGACATTCGTGCGTTTATGGCCCGGCGCAGACAACAGGGTGTCTCTGGGCGCTCATTGGCGCGGACGCTGTCAGCATTGCGCACGTTTTATCGTTGGCTTGAGTCTGAAAATATCCTGACCAACCCCGCCATCCGACAAGTCACGATGCCGAAGATCCCGCACTCCGTTCCCAAACCGCTGACGGTGGAAGATGCAGCCAAGACCATGGGGCACATGTCTGATGACACTGCTATTGACTGGATCGAAAAGCGCGACACCGCAGTCTTACTGCTGCTTTACGGTGCTGGCCTGCGGATATCAGAGGCCTTGGGACTAACACCAGAAGATGTGGCGAGCACAAAGCATGGCGTGCTGCGCATCATCGGTAAGGGAGGTAAGGAACGCGCTGTCCCAGTCCTTCCGGTCATCGCCGACGCAATAGCAACCTATCTCAGAGCCTGTCCATTTGAAGCTGTAAACGGCGCACCTATTTTTCGGGGTGAAAAAGGACGCCCACTGTCGCCGCGTGTTGTGCAACTGAAAATGCAACGCCTGCGCCAGCAGTTTGGACTACCAGACTCAGCAACACCACATGCTTTGCGCCATTCGTTCGCAACCCACCTGTTGTCGTCTGGCGCTGACTTGCGCCAAATCCAAGAGCTCCTTGGCCACGCCTCGTTATCGACGACACAAGTCTATACTGAAGTTGACCGCGAACATTTGCTGTCGGTCTACGACGCAGCGCATCCTCGCGCCTAAAACAGCCTAAATACATTGGTCACGCTCTCACGGTACGCAGTCATTGCGACACCACGACAAGCTTCAATTCACCTTGTTGCAGGGTAGCGGCTGCACCTCTGCCGCATTTTGGTCCCTAAAGGTGCATAATCGACAATGCAATTCCCTAAAACGACCTGAGGACAACACCATGACACCCGCGCAGCGCACCCGTTCTGCCGCAGTATTTTTCTCTATGTGTTTTGCCGTTGGTGCGCATGGGCAGCCAGCCCACGCCGATCCCAAGTCAACGATCAAAAAAGAACCCGCGGCAAAAACAGACAATACAAGCGGAAGTGCGTCATGTGGCGGCAAAGATATGATGGCTGAGTTTGCGGTTACAGATCCACAGCACTTTCAAAACATTGAACACGTTACAAGCCAAAGCAAAAACGCTGACGCTATTTTTTGGAAAATCTCAAAGCCAGGACTAACGCCATCCTATCTATTTGGCACAGTTCATTTGACGGACCCACGTGTCAGTCAACTTTCGCCTGTCATAAGGTCAGCCTTAAAAGGCGCGTCAATACTTGCTCTGGAAGTTGCAGACCTATCTCCAACTGCAATGGCGCGCGCGCTTTCCGGTGCAGTGGAGATTGCGCTCTACACAGATGGCGATGGATTGAAGGAAAAGCTCAGCCCAGAAGACTTTTCCAAAGTTGAACGTAAACTGAAAAGTTCAGGCATGCCGGTGAAAATGGCAAAAGTTTTCCGGCCCTGGGTGGTCACCATGTTATTGGCAAGTTCGGATTGCGAGCGTCGCCGCGCTTCATCTGGAAAATCTGTTCTCGATATGCAGTTGGCAGACATCGCCAAGAAAAACGATATTCCTGTCCTGGGCCTTGAAACCTTGAGCAGTCAACTGCAGTCTTTGGCATCTGTTTCTAATGAAGATCAAGTCGCCATGTTGAAAGCGGGATTGGCGTATGTTGATCGCACCAACGATCTGGTAGAAACGCTCATCCAACTTTATCTCAAACGTAAATTAGGCGCGACATGGCCGTTTCAAATCGCATTAGCCGAAAAAGCCGGAGTGCCGGCCAGCGCTTTTGATAGCTTTCGCACGTTTTTGATTGTCCAGCGCAATCATCAAATGCGCAATAAGGCGGTGCCACTGATCGAAAAAGGTAATGCTTTTATTGCCGTCGGCGCTCTTCATCTTTCAGGTAAGGACGGCCTCGTCGCGCTCCTGCGTAAAGCAGGCTTTGACGTTGCCGCAATTGAATAAAGCGTCACGAAATTTTACAGCGTCTGCGTGCTTACATGTGAATTGCACGTTTAGCGACAGAAAGAGCTGCCTCTTTGATCGCTTCGGACAACGTTGGATGGGCATGACACGTGCGCGCTAGATCTTCGGCCGAGCCACTAAATTCCATAACCACTGCGGCTTCACCAATCAATTCACCCGCATGCGGTGCAATCATATGAATGCCAAGAATACGATCTGTCTCTTTATCCGCTAAAATCTTGATAAAGCCGTCCGTCGTTCTGTTGACCTTGGCACGACCATTGGCCATTAGCGGAAATTTTCCAGCGACGTAAGAGATGCCTTCGGCTTTCAGCTCTTCTTCAGTTTTGCCAACCGAGGCCACTTCCGGTGAGGTGTAGATCACATTTGGAATAACGTCATAATTGACGTGACCTGCTTGACCGGCGAGCTGTTCGGCAAGTGCGACACCCTCATCTTCCGCTTTATGTGCCAACATCGCGCCTGCGATCACATCTCCAATGGCGTAGACACCTGCAAGGCTCGTTTCAAAATGCGCATTGACAGGAATGCGGCCCTGCGCATCCGTTTCAATACCAGCGTCTTCTAAGCCAAGGCCCGCTGTAAACGGCGTACGACCAACAGCAACCAGTACGGCATCAGCCTTGACGGTCTCAACACTGTCACCATCAACCGGTTTGATTGTAACTTTCTGCTTTTCGCCAACGGCAGTGACACCTGTTACCATTGATGAGAGCTTAAATTTCAAACCCTGTTTGGTCAGTATTTTTTGGAAGCTGCGCGCGACATCCAGGTCCATGCCCGGCAAAATACGGTCAAGGTATTCAACAACGGTCACGTCAGAGCCAAGGCGTGCCCACACTGATCCCAATTCCAAACCGATAACACCGGCACCAATTACCAGAAGCTTTTTTGGCACCTTGGAAAATTCGAGCGCACCGGTTGAAGACACGACCTTCTTTTCATCAATTTTTATGCCTTTCAGATTGGCGGACTCCGATCCAGTTGCGATCAAAATTGATTTAGATTTCAGCTCGATGAGCTTGTCGTCGTCACCCGTAACGTCAACACGACCCTCGCCAACAATACGACCGAAGCCATGAAACGCTTCGATTTTGTTTTTCTTCAACAGGAACGCAACGCCATCGACATTGCCCTTCACGCCCTCTGTTTTGAAGCCTTGCATCTTTGCCAGGTCAAGCTGGGGCTTCACAGTGATTCCCATAACACCAAAGCCATGACCGGCCTCATGATAGAGTTCAGACGCATGCAACAGCGCCTTGGACGGGATGCAACCCACGTTGAGACAGGTGCCGCCATGCGTTGCGCGCTTTTCAACCACTGCCACCTTCAGTCCCAATTGCGCAGCACGAATAGCTGCAACATAACCGCCTGGGCCTGTTCCGATGACAATCAGATCAAAGGACTTCATTGCAAATTCTCTCCAAAAATTTCACCATTTGCTGTTGCTCCAGCATTTATGCAGGCGTCTCAATGCCACGGCCTTGCCAGCGGCCCCAACCAACCCACGTCATAACGGGCTGCCCAGCCTGATTGCTCATCCAGCGTCCAGTAACATAGGCCAGATAGGGCAGGCTAACACCTGCAACACTTCCCCAAAACAGCAACGCTTCACTGTCCAAGTACCCTGTCTTCAACAATAGTAATCGTACCAAGCTAATTGCAAAGACGTGCAACAAGAAGATCACTAGCGAGGCTTGCCCAATCCGCGCCAAGCCATCACGCAACACACCGCCTCCAGATTTGTCGAGGTAAACCGTCATGAAAATTACGGTCAGCGCCCCTGTGGTGCTGATTAGGAATCCGAGTGACTGGACATCGCCCATCCAATTCACGGCCAACAAACCGGCAAACGCAAAAAATGACACTATAGCCATTCGGCCAAACTGACTGATGCCAGTCACGAGCTGTTGCAAAACAATCAAACCAAATCCAAAGAAGGCGGTGTTTTCGATGAAGTGCGCCACGAATGCCCAATCTTCACCAATGAGACGCAGCCCATGAGACGCAACAATCAAGAGCACTAACGTTATCCATTGCTCTGCGCGATCTAACCAATGCTCAGCAAACAGCCAGATCATGCGGATCAACACGAGGTGATAAAGAAACCAAAAATGGTCCACCGGCATCCATAAAATCTGCCATAGGTCTGACAAATCCAATGGAACGTTGACCAACGCGCTAGGCAGAAGTGATTTGCACAAAATCCATATGATCGACCAAATTAGATAGGGAACTACGATACCAAGAACGAGGCTATGCACGCCGTTGCGCCAACCTGGCCGGGCTAATGCAGCAGACACACCAGCTAAAACGAAGAACAACGGGACGTGAAATGAATATAGAAACGTATCGAGCGCTCTAAGCTCATCCGTCCAGACCAACAGCGGGCTACGATCAATTGATCGATTAGCATGACCAATGACAATCAAAATAATGCCAATGCCTTTGGCAACATCGACCCAGCCAATACGTTGAGACACAAGACTACCAGCTGACATCTAGATTCATTCCAGTTTCAATTTTGCCCTTAGTGGTTAAAAGACAAAAAATGGGCCACTTGATAAGCCTAATCAGATGTTGACCTTATGGGATGGAAAACAAGCTAGGAAACTAAAGCTCCAACATAAAGCGCTGTGGGTCTTCCAGGCATTCCTTCACGCGAACAAGGAACGTAACAGCCTCTTTGCCATCCACAATGCGGTGATCGTAGCTCAGCGCTAGATACATCATCGGCCGCGCAACCACCTCACCCTCGCGCACGACAGGACGTTGCTCAATGCGGTGCATGCCTAAGATGCCAGATTGAGGCGCATTGAGGATCGGCGTTGATAGCATTGAGCCATAAACACCGCCATTGGATATGGTGAATGTGCCGCCTTGCATATCTTCAATCCCAAGCTTGCCATCGCGTGCTTTTCGGCCAAAATCTGCAATGCGCGCTTCGATTTCAGCAATCGTCATGTGCTCGGCTTCACGAAGCACGGGCACCACAAGACCTCGCTCCGTGCCAACCGCAACTCCGATGTGATAGTAATTCTTGTAGACGATCTCATTGCCTTCAATTTCGGCATTGATCGATGGGATTTCTTTCAAAGCTTGAATACAGGCTTTGACGAAGAAACCCATGAATCCCAACTTGATGCCATGGCGGCGTTCAAACAGATCTTTATACTCCTTGCGAAGCTCCATGATGGCGGTCATGTCGGCATCATTAAACGTCGTTAGGATCGCAGCGGTATCTTGGGCATCCTTTAGGCGGTGCGCAATTGTCTGGCGCAGACGTGACATCTTCACCCGCTCTTCGCGCGCCGCTTCGTTGGCCGTCGATGGCAGGCGCATGGTTGCCGCTGGTTTTAGAACTTCACTTCGCGGGGCTTTGGCCCTCACGTCGCGCTCCGGCGTCGCTTGTGGCGCTGTTTGTTGTGGTTCAGTCGTCTCAGTTGACTTTGAAGCCTGTCTTTCAACCGCGCGTGCAACATCTTCCTTCAAGATTTGACCATCACGCCCGGTGCCCTTCACATCCGCTGGCGTCAGTCCAGCCTCTTCCAATGCCTTGCGAGCCGCCGGACTTGGAGGGCGGGCACCATCTGTTTGTTCTGCGTCTGGTGTGCTTTTTTGCGCTACAGCTTTTGGACCGGCTTTATCTTTTGCCTTGCTGTTGGACTTTGCAGATGGCTTTGTCGCCGCACCGCTATCACTCAGCGCACCAAGTAACGTACCGATCTCAACAGTTTCGCCAGCAGCAACCTTAATCTCAGACAATACGCCATCCGATGGTGCGGGCACCTCCACCGTTACTTTATCAGTTTCCAACTCAACCAACGGCTCATCGGCTTTAACTGCATCGCCAGTTTCTTTAAACCAGGAGCCAACGGTCGCCTCGGTGACCGACTCACCCAGCGCAGGAACGCGAATCTCAACTACCATCGCTAAAGCCTTCTATGCCTTCTGTTTGATCCAAGCGTTCGCAAAGAGATGTACGCTGGGACTCAAAATTATTAATCCGTTCCGGTCAAAGCATCTTCAACCAGAGCTTTTTGCTCTTTCAAGTGTCGGCTCATCAATCCGGTTGCGGTTGCAGCAAGTGCAGATCGCCCGGCGTAGCGAACTTCGCTCTGTTTGTGGCCAACCCGCTTTAGAGCCCATTCAATGTTTGCCTCAATAAAGAACCAAGCGCCCATATTCTTTGGCTCTTCCTGACACCATACAATATCAGCGTTTGCAAACCGTTCGAACACTTCCATCACAGCACGTGCTGGATAGGGATATAGTTGCTCAAGACGAATGAGAACGACATCATCAATGCCGGCTGCTTCGCGGGTGGCATAGAGATCGTAATAGACTTTGCCAGAGCACAGAACGATACGACGGATATTCTTGTCTTTTTTCAATTCAATCTTTTGATTGGGCAGGGTGTAAGCGTCGTCCAACAACACGCGATGGAATGTAGAACCTTTAGCAAGGTCATCTATGGTCGAAACAACACGCTTATGACGCAACAGAGATTTCGGCGTCATCAAAATCAATGGTTTGCGGAATTTGCGATGCAATTGGCGGCGCAAGATATGGAAGTAATTCGCGGGCGTCGTGCAATTAGCAACCTGCCAATTATCTTCTGCGCAGAGTTGTAGGAACCGCTCGAGGCGCGCTGAGGAATGTTCCGGACCCTGGCCTTCATAACCATGCGGCAACAAACAAACCAAGCCTGACATTCTGAGCCACTTGCGTTCGCTTGACGAGATAAACTGATCAAACACCACCTGGGCACCATTGGCGAAGTCACCAAACTGTGCCTCCCAAGCAACCAATGCATTGGGCTCTGCAAGTGAATAGCCATACTCAAAACCAAGTATCGCTTCTTCAGACAACATTGAATTGATGACTTCAAACATTGCCTGATCTGGTGCGACATGCCTCAGCGGTGTGTATCGACGTTCGTTTTCTTGATCGATCAATACACAATGGCGTTGAGAAAAGGTTCCGCGTTCGCAATCCTGCCCCGACAGACGAACCGGAAAACCTTCACGAACCAGCGTACCAAAGGCCAACTGCTCGGCCATCGCCCAATCGATACCTTCACCCTTCTCGATCATGGCACGGCGGCGATCAAGAATTTTGGTGATATTCTTATGAGCGCGAAAATCTGTTGGTACCGTCGTGATGTCACGGCCAATTTCTTTTATAAGGTCGCGTTCAACACCGGTTGCACTACCCGCTTCTTCTTCACCGCGCGCTATTCCAGCCCACTTGCCATCAAGCCAGTCCGCCTTGTTAGGCAGAAAAGCATCAGCAGCAGCCATCTCAGATTCAAGATGAGACTTATATGCTTCACGCATTTCTGTAACGTCATCTTCCGAACGCAACACGCCCTCTTCCACCAACGTCTTGGCATAGGTATCCACGACTTTTGGATGAGTTTTGATCTTTTTATACATCAGCGGCTGCGTAAACAGCGGCTCGTCTGATTCATTATGGCCATGGCGGCGATAACAGAACATGTCGATCACAACCGGCTTTTGGAACTGCTGGCGAAATTCTGTTGCGATCTTCGCGCAATGCACAACAGCTTCGGGATCATCACCATTGACGTGCAAGATCGGAGCTTCGATCATGCGAGCAACATCAGAACAATAGGGCGATGATCGCGAGTAACGTGGGTTTGTCGTAAAGCCGATCTGATTGTTGATGATGAAGTGGATCGATCCGCCTGTTCTGTGTCCTTTGAGACCAGAAAGCCCAAAACACTCGGCAACAACGCCTTGGCCTGCAAACGCTGCATCTCCATGAAGAAGAAGCGGCATAACAGGTGTGCGCTGACCAGGTGTACATCCATGCTGGTCCTGCTTGGCGCGCACTTTGCCGAGCACGACGGGATCAACAATTTCCAGATGCGACGGATTTGCCGTCAATGACAAATGTACGTTGTTGCTATCAAACATGCGGTCTGAGGAGGCACCAAGGTGATACTTGACATCGCCTGAACCCTCGACTTGTTCCGGTTTCCAAGAGCCGCCTTTGAATTCATGAAAAATGGCGCGCAGCGGTTTGCTCATCACATTCCCGAGGACATTGAGCCGACCGCGATGGGCCATACCGAGAACGATTTCTTTGACGCCAAGCTGCCCGCCGCGCTTAATGATCTGCTCAAGCGCTGGAACAAGGGCTTCCGCGCCATCAAGACCAAAGCGCTTGGTGCCTGTGTATTTCACGTGGCAATAGCTTTCGAACATTTCCGCTTCAATAAGCTTGTTCAAAATGGCTTTCTTGCCGAGCAGCGTAAACTGGATATCTTTTTCTTCGCCCTCTACGCGGCGCTGAATCCAACCTTTTTCTTCAGGCGATGTGACGTGCATGAATTGATAGCCGATCTTGCGGCAATAGGTACGCCGGACAACCCGCAAGATCTGACGGACTGTGGCTGTCTCTAAGCCCAGATAGCGATCAATAAAAATGGGCCGGTCAAGATCGGCTTCCGTAAAGCCATAGGTCTCGGGCCTCAACTCATTATGCACCTTGCGATCGGCAATCCCGAGCGGGTCCAAGTCCGCTGCCAGGTGGCCCATCACACGATAGGCGCGGATCATCATAATGGCGCGAATGCTATCCTGGGTCGAACGCAGTGATGCGGCCGGTGTCATTTCAAAACCAGCATTTTGTGCGCGCGCACTGATCCGCTCTGAGATCCGCTGTTCAAGCCCGCCATAATCGCCCGTTAATGCGGAGACAAGTTCGTCATTTTCCTGCAGCGCATGCAGAGGCACTGCCCAGGATGGCCCGCTTGCTGATGCGTTCGACTCAATAAACTCGCCATCGTCATCAGAACTGGCAAGATCGCTTTTGAGGCTTTCAAAAAATAATCGCCATTCATCGGAGACAGAACCAGGATTGCTGTCATACAAGGCCTGCATCTCTTCGACGTAAGCAGCGCTATGACCACTTAAGAAAGAGGTGCGATGAAATCTCTCGTTTGAGGATTGGCGCGACATATAGGATCTCAGACTTCGCTCGTTGGCGATGAAACAAGAAGCCGAAGGGCTCGCGGTCTGCTTGGCTCAAACGCCTTCGGTTTATATGACAACACTATAATACTTGACCAAAACTGTCTTATGAACCTTCGGCCATATAACTAACCTTTGAGAACGTCCGCCAGCGTCGTTCCCAGTGTTGCTGGGCTATCCGCGATCGCAATGCCGGCGAGCCGCATGGCTTCGAGTTTGTCCTCAGCCTTACCCTTACCACCGGAGATAATCGCGCCCGCATGGCCCATGCGTCGTCCTGGGGGCGCGGTTACACCAGCGATAAAGCCAGCCATGGGTTTCGAGCGACCTTTCTTGGCCTCTGAACGGATGAACTCAGCAGCTTCTTCTTCGGCAGACCCGCCAATTTCACCGATCATAATGATCGACTTTGTTTCCGGATCGGCCAAAAACTCTTCCAGCACATCGATGAACTCTGTGCCTTTGACCGGATCGCCGCCGATGCCAACAGCTGTGGTCTGACCAAGGTCTGCATCTGTGGTTTGCTTCACCGCTTCATAAGTCAACGTACCAGAGCGTGAAACAATACCGACGCTGCCTTTCTTAAAGATATTGCCGGGCATGATGCCAATCTTGGACTCATTCGGCGTCAAAACACCTGGGCAGTTCGGGCCAAGTAAGCGTGACTTTGAGCCAATAAGCGCGCGCTTCACCCGCACCATATCAAGCACGGGAATACCTTCCGTGATGCACACAATGAGTGGCATTTCCGCGTCAATAGCTTCCAGAATAGCATCGCCTGTAAAGGCAGGCGGCACATAAACCGCTGATGCCGTAGCCCCGGTTTTTTCCTTCGCTTCAAGGACGGTATCAAAAATTGGCAGATCAGCGAGCTCGCTATCTGGATG
>JAJFHG010000001.1 GCA_021775735.1 Hyphomicrobiaceae bacterium | reverse complement strand
CCTTCCTCGACCTCGTAACTGAGCTTCCAGTGCTTCATTAAGCACTCGAATATGCCAAACTCATGCATTGTTTTGAACAAAGCATTGTCCGCATTGGGTCATGAGCGGACGTTAAACAAGGCAAGAACGGATGTCTGCTATACACCCGAGAGCGGACATAGGATTGTATTTGTAGACTGACGCGACGTTGTCCCCGCCCGCTCCATACAATACAAAAACCTATCCCCACCCTCGTCCCTCACCTTAGACTTTCACTGGCGGAGCAGAGTTTTTTGCTGCCCAACACGCGGCAAGCCGGTGTTGGGGTTGTTTCAGCTGATGTTTGAGATCTCTGCACATCCCCTGTATTTAAAGCATTCTAGCAAAGTTGATCATCAGCTTCACACTAAGATCCGACAAAAACATACGGTTTGATCGCATCTCTTGTAATACGAAGTCGCGATGACCACATCGGAATTATGTCGTTGTGCTCGTCATGCCTTCCGATTTGAAATGCGAGTGTCTCTAGCTGATCTGGGAGAAATATAAACATGCTCGATAAAACTTGGACGCCGACGCTCACTGTTGCAGCGCTGCTTGCTTTTGCAGCGCCCGTTGTGGCTGATGCCGACACGGCAGCCGATACCAAGCCGCAGACTGTCGCCAATGACCGCTTAGCTGACATTCTGGAGGGCCAATCCGCCGATAACAAGGCCCGTTATGCGGCCCGTCTTCCGGCTGAGACGATGTCATTCTGCGAGCTCAAGGAAGGCGACACGGTTATTGAAACCCTGCCGGGGGGCGGATGGTACTCACGCATTCTCTACCCGTACCTTGGCAAGCAGGGCCGCCTGATCGGCGCGCAGTATCCGATCAGTCTGTTTGAGCGTTTCGGTTGGGATGACAAACGTCTGCAACGGGTGCTGAACCGCGATAAAAAATGGTCCAATTCGATAACCACCAACGCGGTTTCGAAAGGAGGCGTGATTGACATCTATAAGATGACGGACATGCCTGACAGTCTTAACGGGGTGGCTGACAATGTGCTGTTCATCCGTTCGCTGCATAACCTCAACCGATTTGGTGAGGAAACGGGTTATCTCAATGACTCGCTCGCCGAGGCTTTCCGCAGTTTAAAACAAGGCGGCATTGCTTGTGTTATTCAGCACGCGGCGGTTGAGACCGCGTCGGACGATTGGGCCAACGGCAAGAATGGGTATTTGAAAAAGTCCCTCGTGGTGGCCGCCTTCAAGAAGGCTGGGTTCAAGCTTGTCAAAGAGAGCGATCTGCACGCCAATCCGAAAGACCGCCCGTCGGAAACGGAGTCTGTTTGGCGCCTTCCGCCAATCTTGAGAGGCTCAGAAGAGAACTCTGCCGAACGACACGCATACGAGGCGATCGGCGAGTCCAACCGCATGACCTTGAAGTTCGTCAAGCCAACGGAGTGATAGGAGTGCGAGCGCTCTATAATGTTGCGTTCCGACTCTGTCATTCGTCGAGTCTGCTGGCTCGCGCGAATCGGTCCACGGCGCTGGCTCACGCGACGCGCGTCGCCCAGGCTTTTTAGTCAGCATTTGGACATCATAATTCGAAAGCCTTAGGTCCGCTTTAGGCGTAAAACCAGACGTATCCCGTCAAAGCACTCTGGTGTTCAGAGAGCGGCGGGCGGTGTCTAGTGAGCGTTGTCCCCAACACGCTTTAGCGAAGTCGGCTAAGTAGACCCGGCGTTGGATAACTATCAGCGGGCAAGCCAAACTTAATCTGCATCGTTTTAACGGCGCTGCGCGTCTTTGCGCCTATGATGCCGTCAATTTCGCCGACATCGAAGCCACGTTTTTTCAAACGCCGTTGCAGTTCTCTGGCTTGGGCGGGGCTTAGAATAGGAATGTTCGGGCTTGGTTTGCGCATCACGGGCGCGCCATCAATGCGCGTCGCGAGATAGGCTGCCGTCGTTGCGTAATTCAACGATTGGTTCCACTTCAGATACACGTCAAAATTTGGGTAAGCCAGAAACGCCGGACCCAGACGCCCCATCGGCAGCAACAAAGAAGCAGGCATGTCATCTCCGCTCAACGGGCTACCGTTTGCTTTGCGCACACCCCACGCCACCCACTTGGAACGTGGATGCTTGATTTCAAGACCCGATTCTTCCCATGGTAGTTTGCGTGGCACACGTACCTCTTCGATCCAGGGCTGGTTTGCCTGCCAACCAAGGTCGCGCATGTAGTTCGCGGTTGATCCAATTACATCCACATCAGACCGAAACAGATTGATGCGACCATCTTTGTTGTAATCAATGGCGTACTGCAGATAGCGCGTCGGCAAAAACTGCGTTTGACCAATTTCGCCGGCCCACGATCCGACCATGCCGCTGGGGCGCACATCGCCGCGATCAATGATTTCAAGTGCCGCCGTGAGTTCGGTCCGAAACATGTCGCTGCGTCGACAGTCATAGGCAAGTGTCGCCAGTGATCTGAAAATCGGGTCTTTGCCCATTCCTGCGCCGAAATCACTTTCCAATGCCCAGAACCCGGTAATCACCGAGGGCGCTACACCATATTCGCGTTGTGCGCGATCAAATGTGGCTTGGTTTTTCTTGATTTTCCGACGGCTGGACACGACCCGATGCTGTGTTGCCAGCTTCTTCTGAAATGAAACGAAGCTCTGCGCAAAAAAGCCCTGACGACGATCACGTGCGATTGTCTTTGGGTTAAGACGCATGCCACCAAGCACAGCATTGATCGTGCGCTGAGAGATACCTTTGGCAGCCGCGTCTTTTTTAAATTTAGACAGCCAGGCAGAGAAGTTTCCGGTGTTGCGGCAATTCTTAGATTTCGGTGGCGCGTATTCGTGATGTTTGGAACCCTTTTTTCCGACGTCAGTGACGGCACCTGCCATGGCAGTTGACGTGGTCAGCGACGTGGACGCCAACAGGCTGGCGGCAAGAAACAGCGAACGCATATAGTGGGTCTCCGAAATCGAAACTGAAATTTTCCGCTGTAGAGAGCCGGGTAGATAAGGCTGCGTCAAGACACAACACTAACTTTCGCAACACGCAGCAAAATTTGCGGGCAAACAGACAACGCTCCCCTAACGGCTATCCAAGTCCTTGTTGGGGGTTCCCATCGCTTCAATGTTGCTCAAACCAAGCCAGACCCGGTAACAGGTCTTTAGATTAGAATAGTTCTAAATAATAGCACTGCCATCGCGATATTCGACGCGCACCGTTGCCCTGCGGGCCAGTTGACGCAGGCCGAAACAACCCTTTTGCGGGCCCTGACCGGGTGCTATTGAGTGCGAGCCTCGCGCTTTTCAAACTGCGAGGCTTGCTCCAACCGTTTGAAGTAGATGACACGCTCCGCCCTAGATCGGGATTGATTTTAGGCAGAGTGATCTTACCCGCCATGACCGACACATCTCACATCCGCAATTTCTCGATTATCGCCCACATCGACCACGGCAAATCGACGTTATCCGACCGTATGATTCAATTATGCGGCAACGTCACGGATCGTGAGATGAAGCAGCAGATCCTTGATTCCATGGATATCGAGCGTGAGCGTGGCATTACCATCAAAGCGCAAACAGTACGCCTCGACTACAAAGCCAAGGATGGCCAAATCTATCAGCTCAACTTGATGGACACGCCAGGCCACGTTGACTTCGCCTACGAGGTCTCGCGCTCACTCGCAGCGTGTGAAGGTGCCATCCTCGTCGTTGACGCCAGCCAGGGCGTTGAAGCGCAAACTCTGGCCAACGTCTATACCGCGCTTGATAATGATCTTGAGATCTTACCCGTCCTCAACAAAGTCGATCTGCCAGCAGCCGATTCCGATCGTGTAAAAAAGCAAATCGAAGATGTCATCGGTCTTGATGCTTCGGATGCTATTCCGATTTCCGCCAAAACTGGTGTCAACGTGGACCAGGTTCTGGAAACAATTGTCGAGCGACTGCCGCCACCTGAAGGTGACAAAACAAAACCCCTCAAAGCCATGCTGGTTGATAGTTGGTATGATCCATATCTCGGCGTGGTTGTTCTGGCACGCGTCATTAACGGTAAGCTTTCCAAAGGTCAGCGCGTCAAGCTGATGTCGACGGACACAACCTATCTGGTTGAACGCGTCGGCGTATTCCGACCAAAACAAGAAATGCTTAGCGAACTCGGTCCTGGCGAAATCGGATTTTTTACCGCCGCCATCAAACAGGTTGCCGATACGCGCGTTGGCGACACCATCACCGATGAAAAATCAGCCCTCAGTGATCCGCTTCCCGGCTTCAAACCCGTGCAACCCGTTGTTTTCTGCGGGCTGTTTCCAGTTGATGCGGCAGACTTTGAAGACCTGCGTGAAGCCATGGGGCGTTTGCGCCTTAACGATGCAAGCTTTTCTTATGAAACAGAATCGTCTGCCGCCCTTGGCTTTGGCTTCCGTTGTGGTTTTCTTGGATTGCTACACCTTGAAATTATAACCGAGCGTCTTGAGCGTGAATTCAACGTTAATCTGATTACCACAGCGCCAAGTGTTATCTATCAGATCCATATGGTGGATGGCACAGCACTCGACATGCACAACCCAGCCGATATGCCCGACGTCACGCACATTGATCACATCAAAGAACCGTGGATTGAAGCAACCATTCTGGTGCCGGATGATTACCTTGGCGCCGTTCTCAAGCTGTGCCAAGACCGTCGCGGACGCCAAAAGGATCTGACCTATGCCGGCAATCGCGCCATGCTGGTTTACGAACTGCCACTCAACGAAGTGGTGTTCGATTTTTATGATCGCCTGAAGAGTGTTTCGCGTGGCTATGCGTCATTTGACTATCACATTACGGGTTATGAAACCGGACAGCTCGTTAAGTTGTCCGTGCTAGTCAACGCAGAACCCGTTGACGCTCTGTCCATCATTGTTCACCGGACCCGTGCCGAAGCGCGCGGACGCTCGATGTGCGCGCGGCTCAAAGAATTGATACCAGCACACCTTTTCCAAATTCCAATTCAAGCTGCGATTGGTGGCAAGATTATTGCCCGCGAAACCATTCGTGCGTTGAGAAAAGACGTGCTCGCCAAATGTTATGGTGGTGATATTTCGCGCAAACGCAAACTGCTCGACAAACAGAAAGCGGGCAAGAAAAAGATGCGTGAGTTTGGTAAGGTGGAAATTCCACAAGAGGCCTTTATTTCAGCCCTTAAGATGGATGAAAACTAGCCCACTTCGCACCTGCGCACGCTTTAGCCTCCATCAAACGGCCATGGTCTTTTTCCATACCTGCGTTGTTATCAGCGCAAGTTTGTCCGCCTTCGGACCAAAAGACTTGTGGCTATTTTGAGCATTGAACTAGCCTTGAAGAACAGCCCATGGCACGCTCACCGCACATCATTAGCAAAACACGTGATCGCGTAACGCTCATGTCTCACCGTATTGTCATGTTGGTCGGACTTGGCGCCTGGCTCTTTAGCTGCGGTGCAATCTCGTCCGTTCAAGCCACAGAACGGATCATTGTTCCCTTTACGTGTAACGCAGAACACGGCGATGTTTATGCGCGCCCGTCCCAACCCCAAAGCTACGACATTATTGGTGAGCGTGAGGCCGCACCGTTTACCGCGTGCGCATCTGATGACGCAGATCGCTGTCGCACGATGATGCTGCACCGCTTCGACATTGACTGTGATGGCCGGCGTATTGGATGGCCGGAATTTTATACGGCCATCTCGGATGCCACGACAGGACGCGCCTTCATAGAAGACAACCGCTTGATTATTCGCGTGCGCCCACAACGAACACGGCGCACCGCTCGATCGAGATTTCAACCGCCGCCATCACGGCGTACATTTCTAGTTGAGATGCCAGATGGTTTCGCGCCGGTACGTGGCGCTGTCACACGATTTACAGGTGAACGCAGCGCCCGCACCGCGCCGTTACGCGCAACCCGCGATCCGTTTTCTTCAACGCCGCCCCGTCCGGTCGCACCATTAAAGAGGACAGCGCGCGCGCAACCCAAGGCAGACATTGTCAAACCTAAAAAGATGCCGGCAAAAAAAACGGCGCAACGTAATATCATTGTGGTCCCCAAGGATGAAAAGCCATCAAAAGCACCACGTGATATTCCGACCATAACAAAACCAACCGCACGAGCCGCTCCGAAACCTGCCCCAAGCGTAAAAACGACCGGTGCAAAACAAAAATCACGCGCCGTAGCCGTACCCAAAACTGGCACTAAGCCAAATGTCGTGAAAGCCCCGCCGGCTGAACGCATACAAAAAGCCGTAGTCAAGACCAAAGATAAACCGCAGGCGCCCACTATTATTCCTAAACTGCTCAATGGACCAAAGGAAACGCCTGCGGATAAAACTCAGTCGAGACAGGGCCCCTCAGGTCAAGAAAAAGCACAAGAAGCAAAAAAACCACGCAGCATTGCGGACTTGCTGCAAGATCGTGGCGCCAAACTCCGGGCAGATGCCAAAACCATGCCCACTCAAAAGCCAGCCTCCACGAAACCTGATCCTAAAACGAATGCATTACGCGAACCCGCGCCATCACCAACGCTTGCCAACACGCTTGCTGTTCTTGGAATTGTCGCTGGCCTGTTGCTTGCCTTTTCTTATGCGGCATACCGCTTTCTGACACCTAAACCGTCGCCACAGCTGCTACCTCCACCACCTTCTCGTCCTGCCAAACCAAGGACAACAAACCGACAGCTCGCCGTGGCGAAAGAGCCAATCTTGGCAGGCACGGCGCAAACGATAGTGACAAAAGCAGAGGAAAAAGACGCACTGAAACCGGCAACGGTTCAACACCTCACAATCAAGACGAATACAAAGCCAGCGTCTGAAACAAACTCACCACCCCCCACCTTAGCCATACCCAAACAACCCGCTCCAACATTGCCCGCACCTACATTGGATGTCCCGGAAAATTGCGCATCAAGCTTCGTTACACCGCAGCTTGCGATCTCCGCGGGCGCAAAAAAAACAGAGCCGACATTGTCTCTCGACAAGACATCACCGTCCCCAGAACCTGCCAAGCCTCAACCTGAATTGCCGATGCCCAAGCTGATCGCAGCTAAGATCAAGCAACCCGACTTTGATGAAAGTGCGTTACTGATCCCCAAAACACGTCAAGAGGCACTGACCGCGCTTGGTGTTGGCGAGAGTGCTGGTGAAGATGTAATCGAGCGTGTCGTTGCAGGACTACGCCAGTGCTGGCAGCCTGACGAGGCCAATGACAAGGCCGAACGCAAACGCCGTATGCAACGCATGCAACAAATTGAAACTGCCTGGCGCATCCTGTCACAACCGCAGACGGCAACGGATCAACACGCCAAGCATTTTCCAAACTAGAACACCCTGCGTTTGATCAAACGCAGGGTGTTCTTACGGTGTCTGTCTTTTCGAGATTTGTGCTCGAAGGATCAGTGTCTGCTGAATTGCTACGGTAGGCGACAACCGGATGTGAAGAAGCCGTAAAGCCATGCCGTCGCAGCGCCAAAACCGGTGAGGATGACCAGTGCAGCAGCAATCATTGTAGGCTCGCCATCATAAAACGGTGCTTGACCGTTGATCAACGGGATCCACAAAAACGCACCGAGCAAGGCTGGACCAATGATGCCAAACAATGCGCCTCGCAGCGTCATCGATCCCGTTGGTACATTGCCAAAAATCAAACTGAGAATTGATCCCCAAAGGCCACCCCACAACGCAAGACTGGCAAGTTTTGGCAAATCAAATGGTCCCATTGGGGTCATGTCCCAGGGCGTCGCGGTTAAATAACCCGAATCGACCAGCAAACATTTGAGCGCCTCGTGAACGGTGAGCGTGGCGATAACGCCTGCCAAAAACCCCAAAATAATGCTCTTCAATGAACTGCCTTGCATTGTTTCCTCCCAGGACCCGACCAAACTGATTGTTTGTCAGTTTATCTGACATGCCGGTTGTATGACGCCTATCTGTCGTTAACACCAATAATTTCTCTGTGTGTGCGGCTCCCCGTCAACACACAGGGACCAATCCCCATGATGACAGTCCGCAGACACATTTCTCGGCTCTAGGTTGTAGACCATCTTTTTAAGCCCACCTGACGTGGTTCTGGCCCCGTCTAACTTTGCTGGAACAGGTCTGAAGTCGGCTCTTCGAGCCACCTATGACGGCTCAAACCGGTCAACTCGGTGCGAGAAAACCTGCTTGTCCGCGCACCAAACTCTTCATAAGCCACTGCTTTTATAGCCTTTTTTTATTTTGGCCGACCGGATCAAAACGACCACACTGATCCTCCTGCTTAACATTTGCAGCGAGTGGTCTCCATTGCAGCACAAGCAGGAGTTGCAATTTGGTAAATACAACCTTAACGTTTTGCTCGCGCCGGTAATTTTAGACGGCGCCCTGGCGACTGGTGATTTTAAAGCCGTGCAGGTGATTTAAAAAATTGAGATTTGTTTTATTTGTAAAGGGAACGTCCGATGCCGCAACTTCGCATTGAACGTGTGCCAATTAACGGCTTGGAAGTACAAGGGTTCGACCACATGCATCTGGTGCTCGAGCCAGATATCATCACCAACTCGACCTACCCGCAAGATGAATGGCTAGCCATTGAAGGCGCCTTAAGTGGCCCTCCAACTTCACCAGTTTTGAGCACCCTTGGCGGCAGCGGCACAGCAACACTTCCAGACCTCAATTCCGGTAAAACCGGAGCTGCTCTTATCGCAGAAATTGGAACACCTGGATCGCGCGGGTCTCGGGTCTTACCGGTTATCGGTGATCCACAGGTGCAATGGCAATTCATGGCAGCTCTTGCTCGGGACATAGACAGTCAAGAGCTGCCCTATCAAGCGCAACTCATAGCAAGCCGTTATTTGTTCAACATCAATTCTTCATCAGTAATCGCGACGTTGCTATATTCGATAGGAATTGAGATTGCCAACAACCTGCCCCATGGCATTGGACGTACCAACGGTTGGCAGACGTTACTTGGCACATCCGGTGACGACGTTCTGCGTATAGAAAGCACGTTCGTCAATCTGGTCGGTGGGTTTGGCGATGACACTTTCCATGGCTCAGATACCAACGAAAAATACGAACGCATTTCGGGCGGTGTTGGGAACGACGAAATCCATTGGTCGCAAGGTAACCACACCTACCATGGGGGTCAGACCCGCCTTGATTACGCCCGCGATGGCATTGATACGCTGAACTATGATGGTATTGGTGAGGTTAGTCTTGAAATCAATACATCCCGCATTCCCCACAAGAGTGCTGACATCATCGCGACGCATCAGACAGGAGAGGATCACCTTCTTTCAATTGAAAAAATAAAATGGGGGTCTGCGAGCGACGTCGTAAATCTTGGCGAAGGATTAGCACTCCTCAACGAAAGTATTGTTCTAGAGCTTGGCGATCAATCGTCACTTGATGATGGCGACACCATTGATTTTTCAGAAGCAGATGGCGCGATCCATTTCGTTGCCGCAACCAACTCAGATTTTGTTTTCGCTCGTGCGCAAAGCAAACCCGATAGTGATATTGGCATTTGGCTCGACTCTGCAGAGTGGATCGTAGGCTCAGAGCAAAACGACGAAGCCTACCTCGGATGGGACATCAGAGGCTTTGAAGGTGGTCAAGGTGATGACCTGATTGATGCGCGCCAGATAACTGCATTCGATCCACGCAGCCCAGATGGCTATGATATCGAAATTAACGGTGGCGATGGCAATGATACGATTGTTATCGGACATGGACTGACATTCGCAAATGGCGGCGGGGGAAACGACACATTTGTCATTGCTGAGCTGTCTGATTTTACCAACGGCATAAACGAACTCGTTATCAACGATGCGGAGGCTGGTGATCGCTTATTTGCATCGTATAATTTCTTCAACCAGACTTATGCACCGTTTGACGGGGCTTCTCTCTTCCCTATCCTCGGTGCCATTTCACAATTTGACGGTGAACACGCATTTTCCGATTTGCCGCAAAACGAGGGGCCACTATCTCAGGCAACACAAGACAATGGTGTTTTTACCTTCACGCCACAACTCAATAATGATCGTTTTTTTGCAGACAATGAAACACAGGGCGTCGTTGATTTTGCCGGTGGTATTTCATTCGACCGGGATGGCACTGACCTTCTTATTCATGTGTTTTCTGGAATCGGTGCTGAATTTGAAGAGATCGGAAACAATGGATCAAGCTTTACCTACACCGCAAACCTTTTAGATATTGATTCAGAAACAATCATCCGAGTGGCGGATTTCCAAGAGGGTGACCTCGGGATCAACTTTTATGACATCGGCGAAGCTGAAGACTTTGATTATTCCGTGTCTCATGGTGACTACACGGGCAGTGTATTCCCAAATTGGGATAACAATATCAACATTTTGACTAATTTTGGCAGTCTTACCGCACCGCTAGATCCAAGGCCTGATGCGCCAACTTATGAGCCTGACGAAGATGCTCCACCCGCGGCTCCTGACATCGTCATCGGCTCGTCTCTCGACGACGTGATCATCACCGCATCGGTCAATAGCCAGGATGTGTCGGGACTTGGAGGCGATGACACACTGACCACCGGCGAGGGGGATGATGTTCTGAATGGTGGCGCGGGATCGGACACCATGACCGGTGGCGATGGCAACGATAGCTATGTTGTCGACAATCTTGGAGATAGCATTTCTGAAGCTGTTGGCGCAGGCGTCGATACCATCACGTCCTCTGTCTCCTATATTTTACCGAACAATGTTGAAAATCTTACCCTAGTCAGTCCAACAACCGTCGCATCAGTGCAATTATTATTGCGCACGTCTTTGATTGCAACGACACTCGATGGCACCGGCAATGCCCTGCGCAACACACTCATCGGAAATGAAGCTGCCAATACACTCACTGGTCTGGCAGGCGATGACGTGTTGCTCGGCGAAGCTGGAGACGACGTTCTCGTTGGCGGGACTGGAAGCGACACCTATATCTACGTTGCTGGCGACGGCAATGATCAAATACTCGATATTGGCTCAGACACCGATTTTGACCGACTGAGCCTTGATGGCATGAGCGCAGAAGACGTCTCATTCTTCAGACGTCAGGACACAACTGATGACTTGATTATTTCCTTCAATCAGGGCGGGCGCATCGAAGTGATCGATTACTTTGATGGAACCGGTCACAATACCGGGATTGATCACGTTGCGATCTCAGGGGCAGAAAATTGGACCCGCGTGGAGATTGACGCAATTGTTTCCCTGGTTGGCCCTATTATAAACGAAGCCCCGCAAGCGACGAACGACGATACTTTTACGTTCCGCGGCCCCAACACACTCTTGTCTGCAGATCAACTCCTTGCAAACGACAGTGACTATGATGGTGATCCACTTTCAATCACAGCCGTCTCATCGAGCAGTTCTGATATTGTCTCAAGCCTCGATAGCAATGGCGACATTGTGCTCACAACGGGCGCCGCCGTCGAGGTCTTCACAACTCTGACCTATACTGTTTCTGACGGGCAAGGCGGTCAAGACACGGCTGAAACCGGCATTGTACTTTACCCTAACCGTGCTCCGAGCGTTGGCACCATAGTCACACAAACCAGCGAAGAAGATGCAAGCTGGAGCTTCAAGCTGCCTGCTAACCTCTATTCTGACCCCGACGGCGACGCTGTCACCTTAACCGCACGGCTGGCCTCAGGTGGACCTCTGCCAGCATGGCTGACTTTCGATACGCATACCGAAACCTTCTCTGGCACACCACCAGAAAACTTTATCGGCGCATTCAGCCTGCAGGCGGTTGTCAGTGACGGTCAAACTGAAAGAACAATTGATTTTGATCTCACCATTGCGCCTGTCAATGATGCGCCCACTGCCCAATCTGATGGAAATTTTGAAACCAACCAAGACGAAAGTATCGTCATTTCAGCGGCTGATTTATTAGCCAATGACCGGGATGTGGATGGCGATAGCCTTACAATCAACAGCGTTAGCAACGCGCAAAATGGAAGCGTTGGCCTCACCGCTTCAGGAGATGTTGCGTTCACACCAGCAGTAGGTTTTTCAGGCGCAGCATCATTTGACTACTCCATCACTGATGGCGCAGGCGGCAGTGCAACGGCAAATGCCAGCCTGACCGTGATTGCCGACCCTGATCCAGCAACAGATGCAACCATTATAGGAACGCCCAACAATGACCGGTTGGTCGGCACGCGTGATGTCGATGTTTTTGACGGTCTGGCCGGCAACGACATCATGAGGGGTCGTCGTGGCGACGACACCTTCCTTGGCGGTGAAGGCCGAGATGTCATGCGCGGTGGACGCGGCAATGACACGGTTGATTACTCTGCGTCACCAGAGGCAATCACGCTCACGTTCTTTCGGTTTGGCTGGGGGCAGGGTGGTCATGCCGATGGTGACCATTTGAGATCGATTGAGACTGTGTTGGGGTCCTCCCATGACGACACAATCACGGCATACTGGCGAAGGCTGACAGCAGATGGCCAAGGTGGCGATGACGTCCTGCGTGGCGGATTTGGCAACGATCATCTGGCAGGTGGCACAGGATCAGACCAGCTCTCTGGTGGCTATGGAAACGACACATTTGCGTTCAGCCAAGGTGATGGAACCGACACCATAACAGATTTCACGACGAGCAATTTTGGATGGCGGTGGTGGCATCGGTCTCAAGCCGATCGTATTGAACTTGATATTGCAGGTGTTGAGTCACTCGAAGACGTGCTTGATCATGCCAGCGAAGCCAACGGCAATGTTATCTTCGACTTTGGTAACAATGACGTCCTTACATTGCACAACACCCGCTTGGCGCAAATTGATGAGAGCCACTTCAACTTTGCTTAAGTCCCTTTTTCCGCATCGCGCGCTGCACTCGCGCACATGCTTCGGTCTCTTGCGACGTAGGATTAGCAGCCATGCGCATTTGGAGGAACGCAAACGCACTATGGGCTGGCACACTGCTGATCGTTGTTGGCGCTCAATTTCTTGCCGTCACAAGTCCTGTTGCCCAGCGCGAAAAACAAAAAACACAACGCAACACATGCCTTCTTGAAGCGGGACCACGGCTCAGTATAGTGGGTGTGGAAAATAGCGAAACATTGCGGTTGGCTGACGGTCGCAAAGTACGTCTGCTGGGTACACTTGGTCCCAGACCG
Organism: Hyphomicrobiaceae bacterium; assembly: GCA_021775735.1. Classification (GTDB taxonomy): domain Bacteria; phylum Pseudomonadota; class Alphaproteobacteria; order Rhizobiales; family Hyphomicrobiaceae; genus JAHZKN01. The sequence goes on along the minus strand of JAJFHG010000001.1, from coordinate 20,743 downwards.
CCGCTCACGACAAGCAATGCCACAACACAAACCACAGCATGGCCACCTGAACGTCGGGCACGAGAGGCTCTCAAAAAACTGGTCGACGGCCGTGAGGTGACCCTTGCCTTTGATCGCCGCCGCCAAGACCGATACGGTCGATGGATGGCCCACGTATTTGTCTGGCACAACGGGCAGCGGTTTTGGGTGCAGGGAGAATTGCTGGCCCATGGCCATGCCCGCGCTTATGTCCTGCCAGGCAACACCGCATGTGTTGCAGAACTTATCGGGCACGAACGTCTTGCACGCGATCCAGCACGCGGGGTTTGGCGTCTCCGTCACTATCGAGTGTTAAAACCAGAACCAGCCGGTTGGCTGCTTGGCAAACGCCGCCATCGCTTCGAAATCGTTTCTGGGATAATCGCTGATGTTGCCGTGGTGAAAAGCAAAATCTACCTGAATTTTGGCCGCAACTGGAAGCAAGATTTCACTGCAGCGTTGCCCAAACGCGCCTTACACGGCACGCAGTACTCCTTAGCAGACATCATCGCCCTCAAAGGCAGCCGCGTTCGTGTGCGCGGATGGATTGAGCGCAACAACGGACCCTACATAAAACTTGCTCACCCCGGCTTAATTGAATTGCTTGAGCCGGCTGAAACAGACGGTCCGTCTGATCATCCGCCAGCACTATCAGGTGCATCACCTGACGCTCAACTGCATTGGCAGAGGAAACAACAGCTCACTGGACCGCGCATCAAACGAGGCAAAAAAAAGCGTCCGGCACGGTCAGCACCGAACGCTTTAAAATTGTGATGCAACGGGTTGGCTTGTTAGTCAGCCCATGCGCCTGAGTTTGTTAGGCAGCAGACGCTGCTGATGCCTCAGCAGCCTCAGCTTCTTCTTCGGCTATCCGGCGACCACGTGCGCTTTTGGACAACACCTCGACAATGCGTTGAACAGCGCCACGCTCGTCCAGCTTTTCAACAGCAGCCAGTTCCCGCGCCATACGATCCAGAGCATCTTCGTAAAGCTGACGCTCAGAATATGACTGCTCAGGCTGAGCTTCTGAACGATACAGGTCACGCACAACTTCGGCGATAGAGATCAGATCACCAGAGTTGATCTTGGCAATATATTCCTGCGCCCGGCGCGACCACATCGTCCGCTTGACCCGCGCACGCCCCTTGAGCACGTGCATGCCCTTGGCGACCAAGGCTTCGTCGGCAAGCTTACGCATACCGACGCTTTCCAGTTTGCCAGTTGGCACACGCAGGGTCAGCTTTTCTTTCTCAAAGTTGATCACGAACAGCTCAAGCGCCATGCCGGCAATCTCTTGCTCTTCAATACCAACGATTTTGCCAACACCATGTGCCGGGTAAACGACATACTCATTGATCTTGAAACCATGACGTTGATTGGCTGGCTTCTTTTTCTTATCTGATGCTGCCGGTGCGACCAGTGCTGCCGCAGCTTTTTGAGCTGCAGCTTTTGCAGCCACAGGCTTAGCCTTAACCGCGGGTTTCGCAGCCGCCTTTGGCGCTGCTCTTGCGGTCGTCTTCGCAGCAGCCGCAGTCGCCTTGGTTTTCGCCTTGGCTTTTGAAGCAGACGCCGCAGCCAACTTAGCTTGTGCCGCCTTCATAGCTTCTTTGACAGACGCTTTCTTAGTCGCAGTTGTTTTAGCTTTGGCAGCCGACTTGGTCGCAGACTTAGCCGCAGTTTTCGCAGGGGTTGCCTTCTTCACCGCGGTGCTGGTTTTTTTGGCAGCAGACCGGCTGGCAGCACTGGTGCGTGCCGTCGTCGCCTTGCGAGCTGTCGTCTTAGACGCAGTCCGCTTGGTCGAAGAGGCTGGCGCCTTTTTAGTCGCCTTTTTTGCCGCCGTCTTTGTCTTTTGCTTTTTTTCAGCCATATGAGTTCTGTCCCACTCTTGTTACGCACGCCACATTTGCTGCAGCGCCCACTTGAGCCTCCTCCCGGAGGCATTCGTCACAAAACCGCCCAGCACGGAGAGCCAGCCCCCCGTTCTCGGCTTATCCTGCTGGCGCACGAGCTTGTCTGGAAAACCAGATCAAGCCATTCACCTTTTGTCAGTGGACTAGTTGCGCCTCTGCTCGCTCTACCACCTAAGTTTCGGTAGTGTTTTCGCAACCTGAATCTCCGCTGTTGCCACGCCCGTCCGCCAATCAAGGCTCAAACGGCGCTCGGAGACTTTTAGCTTCGCCCATGTATCATCTATGTAACACATTCTTCATGAAATATAAAGGGGGGTTACCAACATAGAGTGTCGCAGCGATTAAAGAATAACATTAATTTACCAGGTAAATACCTGGGACTTTTAGGATATATTTGCAGTTCTATAAGATTAAACCAAGTTTAAATCTATTAATCCCCCTCACCTGGCTCTGATGAAAAATGTTTATCAAATTTATTCTTGGTATCTTTGTAATCATCCGCGTCCTTAGGCGAGTCTTTCTTGGCCGTTATATTTGGCCACTTCTCTGAATAGTCTCTGTTCAAGTCAAACCAGCGCTCCATGCCAGGTTCGGTATCTGGTTTGATGGCTTCAACCGGACATTCTGGTTCGCAAACTCCACAATCAATGCATTCATCAGGATGTATGACCAACATGTTTGCACCCTCGTAGAAGCAATCGACCGGGCACACCTCTACGCAGTCTGTGTATTTGCATTTGATGCAGTTCTCGTTGACGAGGTAGGTCATCTGTTTGCAGTCCACTTCTTTCTCAAAACAGGGCCGCGCTTGGGACCCAAATTACCAGTTCATGTGTGCGCCGCACACAGAGCCCATAAGGCCCGGTGAGCGCAAGTCCAAATTTTGTACCCGTCGGGGCTTAACCATCCTGGGTGCGCCAACGATCAATCAGACGTCGGTCGCGCTTAGTCGGACGACCCGATCCTGGCACCCGCGCGCCAAAGGTCGACTCCCGACCCGCTTTTCTGCCTCCAGAGATGGGGATGTCTGCAGGTGGTGTCAAATCCTCATAAAGACCCATGGCCTCAGTCGCCGGCCCACGTCGAGTGCCAATTTCAACAATTTTGACCACACGGACCCGGCGGCCGATTGAGGCCGTAATGACATCGCCTGGTCTTACTATCGCGCTCGGCTTGGAGATCTTCGCGCGATTGACCCGAATGCGCCCGGTAGAGACCAGCCCCGCAGCCAGCGTCCGCGTTTTGGCAAGGCGCGCAAACCAAAGCCACTTATCGATGCGTAGGCTGGGTCCTGACATAGCCACCTTTGGTTTCGGGTGAAAAACGCACGCCACTCAAAACATCAACCAACTCGTGCGCGCTATTTGCCGCCCTTTTCTAATGCGTCTTTCAAATCAGACAAAGCAGCAAATGGCGAACTCTCCACACTCTGCTCAGACTTCGGCGGTTTGGACTGATGCACTTTGGGGCCATGTTTGCGGTGTTGCGGCTTGCCTCGATGTTTTTTATCGCCCCGCCCGGCGTGGGAACTCGCCTTGTCACCCTGTCGACGGTCGCCCGACGGCTTGCCACGCTTGCGACCTTCACCGTCTTGCTTGCCATTTGACTTTTGGTGCTGATCCCCTGACCGCGTCGCTTTTGTGGCTGAGTTTTCATTGGATGCTTTGGAAGCGTGATGTGGGCGACGCGAACGCGGGCGCTGCCTGCGCGCAGGGCGCCATACGGTTTCAGTTTCAGTGTCAGCGTCGTCAGACTTCGCCGACTCTGTGGTTGTTGCATCAGATTCAGATGCCTGACCAGAGGAAGCCTCAGCTTCGACAGCCTCACTGCTAGGTGTTTGAACAGCATCTTTTGTCTCTGGTTCAGAGCCTTCAACGTTTGAAGGTCGCGCAGCTGAGCCTTCTGACGGTTTGGTTGGCAATGACGCGTCCACGTCAACTGCGACAGTCTCTGCCGAGGTTGTACTGGGCTGCGTCTTCACGCGTTCATGCGATTCAAAGCCAAGGGCTTTAAGTGTGGCGCCGAGATCGTCTGCCGAACAGCCCAAGATCGACATCATGTCCGCCGTCGCAACAAATCCACCATCGCCACTTGAACCTGCAGGCGGCGTCAGTTCCGCTGCATCCGGTTTAGCACGCCACGCTACGAGCGGACGAATGAAGTCAGCAAGGCGTTCTAAAATATCAATGCGCAACACGCGCGGGCCACAGACATGATAACCACTGGAGCGGTAATACGCGACGGGTACAGCAGGGTCCGTCGCAACTGATGTCAAACCAGCACGCGGGAGTGTTGGCAATTTCCGTCGGTCTAAAGTTTCTTCTGCACTATTTTTCAACGCCCACAAAACAGATGTGAGATGGGCCGGGGCGGGTTTAAGGAGTTGCGGAAAATAGATATTGAAAGCACCGAACCTGACGCCATGCTTTCTAAGTTGCGCGCGCGAGGCTTGATCAAGGTTTTTGATCTCACTCGCCACATGTTCACGACGCAGAACACCAAAGTTTTCGCGTAGCTGAAATCCTATTCCCTTTGCCATGCCTTCAATATCTGTTGCGGTTGAAGCTGCAATCAGTGGCTGTAGCTTGTCCTCTATCGTCTCTGTCATAAAGTTTTCGAGGCGTTCTTTGACTTTTTCACGGTCAGGCACCGCTAAGTGCTCGTCGCACAACACACTAACAGCTGGGCGCAGTGGATCTTCACCTGCTTCCAGTTCACCAATTGGCTCGTTGCGCCAATGAATGGTGCCGCTTTGATCCAACGTGAACGCATCAGACTTGGCAGCCACAACGCGACGCACACGCATAGCAAGTTCGCGTGACAACACTTGAGCTGCTGCACCACGCAACGCGCGCGCATGCACACCATCAGCTTGGCCTTCAAGCTGGAAACGAAATCCCTGCAAACGACCGACGCTATGATTTTCTACTTCCAGCGAACCATCCTCGCCAATCTCCGCGCTCAGCTCTGTCTTTTCACGCATACCGCGCATCAACGCACTTGTGCGTTCATCGACAAAGCGCTGTGTCAAACGCTCATGCAATGCATCAGACAACCGGTCCTCAACATCGCGCGTCTTGCCTTGCCAATGCACGGGATCTTTCAACCAATTGGAACGATTGGCGACATACGTCCACGTTCTAATATGGGCGACACGCGTGGATAGCGTATCGATATCGCCATCAACGCGATCAGATAATGCGACTTGTTCAGAAAGCCAGTCTTCAGGAATAACTTCAGCCTCACTGGTGATCGCTTTGTAAATATCAGCAACCAGCTCGGCATGATTTTGGTTTGAGATCTTACGGTAATCTGGGAGCTGGCAGACATCCCATAATTTTTCGACTGCACCCGGCTGGGTGGCAAGCGCTGCAATCTCTTCATCGCGCGAGACTGCTTCAAGCGCCAACTCATCTTCGGAGGATCGTGCCCGCGACAAGCGCGGCAAATCAGGTGTTTCGCGCAAACTTTCTTTCAATTTAGAAACGCTTGAAAAATCAAGATTGCGATTGCGCCACTGCAACATGCGAACGCTATCAAAATGATGCGTCTCGAGTTTTTCAACGAGACCCGCTTCAAGCGTTGGACAATCCCCGGTGACACCAAACGTACCGTCGTTCATGTGACGTCCAGCACGACCTGCAATTTGCCCAATCTCAGCGGGCAATAAATCACGATGCTGGGCACCGTCGAACTTACGCAGCGCCGTGAATGCCACGTGATCAACGTCGAGATTGAGACCCATACCGATTGCATCGGTTGCAACCAAGAAATCAACATCACCAGATTGATAAAGCTCAACTTGTGCATTGCGTGTCCGAGGCGAGAGAGCGCCTAAGACAACTGCTGTGCCGCCCCGCTGCCGGCGAATTAACTCAGCAATCGCATAGACCTCGCTGGCGGAAAACGCGATCACAGCCGCGCGCGCTGGTATGCGCGTAATTTTCTTTTGGCCGCTATAGTTGAGTTTGGAAAGCCGAGGACGCGAAATAAAATTTGCATCCGGAATGAGGTCACTTATCGCCTCGTGCATCGTCTGCGCGCCAAGCAGAAGCGTTTCTGCCGTGCCGCGCGCATTGAGGATGCGATCGGTAAAAACGTGACCACGGTCTGGATCAGCTGCGAGTTGAACTTCATCAATCGCGACAAATTCAACGTCAATGTCGAGCGGCATCGCTTCAACCGTTGCCACCCAATAACGAGCATTCTCCGGCTTAATCTTTTCTTCGCCGGTGACAAGTGCGACGTGTTCGGCTCCAACTTTTGCTGACACCTTGTCATAGACTTCGCGCGCCAACAGTCTTAACGGCAGACCGATAATGCCACTTTTGTGGCCAACCATGCGCTCAATTGCGAGGTGCGTCTTGCCGGTGTTGGTCGGCCCAAGAACAGCCGTAACATTGCGGGTGCGCGATTCAATATCGCGGGCCATGAGCCGTGAACTCCTTGAAACAACCACGATGAATTGTGGTCCCTATTCGTTGGCCCATGGCATTGCATTGGTGGCCGCTAAGATCAAGCTTTTCATGGTGTAGCGGGCGATCAGATCATCAGCCGATGTGAAACCGTCGCAGGGCTGCGATATATTTCGAATGGCCAATAGAAACGGCCCGCAAAGCGGGCCGTTTCCTGTGCAGATGAGATCAGAGGGTGTTCAAAGTATCTTGCGCGCGTTGACGACCTTACCGTTGCGCCGAAGCGACCCGTGCTCGGCCTGGGCCAATGGACAGTTTACGCAGATCAAGACGCGCTGTCCCAATGACGGTTGGTAAAGACAGGCGATAAGGAACCATCACACCACCTTTTACGGCGCGAAAAGCAATTTCAATGTTATTCTCGGCAGCGTATTTACGCGTATCACTGTTGGCAACATAACCACCAATTGGTTTGTATTTGATCTGGCAAACAATACCGCGTTTCCCGCGGGCTGCATTTGGCAGTGCTTCATAGCGACGGAACTTGAAAGTCAGATTGAAGCGTTGCTTACCGTCAAATATGGGCAGAGTGCGACCACATGGTTTGGCGCTGTGCGCTTGTGACAGTGTGAGAATAGCGGTCAGAGGGTCCAACACAGACTTGGTATGGCTATCCTTAAGAGGCACCATAGCACCACCGACAGGAGCAGAAGGAATGGTGGATAGGCTGATCACATTGCCTTTATCAAACGCCATCCGCACAAGACCACCACGACCCTTGGAGCGAAAATCAAAGGCATAATTTTCAGGCCGCGGCTTGCCACCGGATATTGAGCCTGAAGTCTGCGTAATACCGCGCCATTCAAACGCGCCCAGCAATGCAGACAGTTCCACGATACTTTTTAAGGTATAATTCTTACCCTGTCGGCGCTGTTCGAATTTGAACGCCCCGAGATCAAATGCACCAAGTGCAATGGTATATTGGGCATCAATCCGGCTAGGAAGGGCGCGGGACTCGTGGCGGTCTTGAGCACTGGCAGGGGATAAGGACGTCACCAATAGCGCCACAAAGGCGGCTACGACCTTGGTGCCTTCGCGGCACCACATGCGAGAACAACTCATCTACTTACTTTCTCATCCAGGCCAAAAAAGCTGGAACGCGGGCCTGGTACTAGGGGTTACAAGAACTCTGGGCCCCGATCATGGCCGGAAAGAGTAAACAAAGTGCTGATCAGCGGACCAATTCGAAACATTGGCTCAAGGGTGCGCGACGCCAAAGACCTGTCTAGCCCGGCGTCAGGGGCGGCAAAGGGCGCCAGCCAGGCGCCTTGACGCTTGGAGAGGGCCCCAGTATATCAGGCCCTTCGCGATATCCCCGATACCGCCGATTTGGCTTTCAAACAGGCCTGCTGCCGACCCCACTTAATCCCAGACAGGTTATAACGACCCTGGTTGATTGTGCGGCCCCTAACGGATGCCTGGCAAGCAAGATCGGTGAAGGAGTTCTAAGACGATGACAAGGCAATGTGAATTAACGGGCAAGCTGCCGATGTCAGGCCAGCTACGCTCGCACGCTGAAAACAAATCTAAACGCGTATTTCGTCCCAACCTGTGCAATGTCACGTTGACCAGCGACACGCTGGGCCAACGCGTCAAGCTGCGGGTTAGTGCCCACGCATTGAAAACGGTTGAGCACCGCGGTGGACTTGATGCCTTTTTGGCCAAAGCACGCGCTGATGAGTTGTCGCCAAAGTGCCAGAAGCTGAAGCGACAGATTGCCAAAGCCAAAGCTGAAAAAGCGGCTGAAGCAAGCGCCTAAGTCGCCGAGCAAAAAAGCTATAGTGAAATACAAAAAAGGCCCGCAGTTTAAACGCTGCGGGCCTTTTTCTAATTTGAACTTTTATGCTGACACAAGTGAGGCAGCCGTTCGCCGTTTTATGAAACGTTTAACTAAGGCGATGGGGCTGCTGGAGCTGGTGCGGGTGTTGTGGCATCCGCTGCAGCGCCGGCTGCATCATCAGCAGCTGGTGCGGGTGCAGGTGCTGCCGCAGGTTCAGGCGCTGCCGCAGGTGCAGGTGTAGGTGCAGGCGCTGCCGCCGCTTTATCATCTGCCGTGGCTGAGCCCTTGTCGGCTTTGTCCGCAGATGCATCCGACTTGGACGCTGTATCATCACCACAGAACACACCGACGGTGGAGCACCACCACGATTCACTCTTTTGATCGTCAGCAGCAGCAGGCGACACAGCACCGACCGTCACCAATAGTGTGGCAGCCGCAGCCGCACGCATTTGTTTACTTAGATTAGTCACAGTGACCTCTCCCCAGGTTCCGCCTCGTTTGTGCCGGGTCCAGAATGGACCAGAACTCCAAACGACCGTTTGGTTAATGCTCGCAATGTTACGGCAGGGGGCTCTATCTTGCCAATAAAGGTGGCTAAAATGCCCGTCTGCACACACCTTTCTCTTGCTCAAAAGGCGTTACAGGCCTCCTAATGACTCTTTTGAGTTTTATGAATTATGGGTATTATGTGGCTGTCTGCGTTTATCGGCGGCCGGTTGCGGTCACAGATTTGGTTTTCGCTTTTAGGTCAAAAGCAAACTGCAGCATCACCGTGCGTTGGAAAAACGCATTAAAATTATTATCAGACAGCAGCGTAATAATCGTTTCGCCGTTCGCGTTTTGGTGCACGGCCAGACCTTCCATATTGTCGATCTGCTGCTTCATATCCGCTTCCAGCAACACATCACCCACCAGCACCGCACCGGGCTTAATAGTTTTGGCCGCCAAATAGCGCAGGCGCATCTTCACGCCTTCCGACCAGCGGAACCGCCGCTCTAGCAGCAACATGCTCCCATCGGGCAAGCTTGCAAGATCAGTTATCGAAAAGCCGCCCTTATCTTGCAGCCAAATCTTTTTTGATTTGCCACGCGACAACAACCAACCACGATGGCGCTTGTCTTTGGTGACATGGCCTTCCAGAAAAGCGAGGATTGCACCTTTGCGATTTCCGCCACGCAAAACAGCCAGTGCTTCAACGCCATCTCGACGTCTATTTTTGGAAATAGCTTTTGGTAACTTGAGATAGCGCTTTGGTGTGCCAACGCCTTTCTTACTCAGAGGAAAGACACCGATCCGATCATTTTGTTCAAACGCAATCAACGCAATTCCATTATCGACGCTACCTCTCAGTAAACTCATGGCTTCAGCATCACGGTCGCGCGGGCGCGACAAGCGTTTTCCATTTAAGGCCTTGAGCGGGGCCATCTCAGTCGCGCTCAATCCTGTAAGGCGCCCCTTGTCATAGATTAGCTTTCCGCGCAGCCACGTACCAGCATCTGAAATTGCCAACACAGAGCGACCTGACTTATCAAGAGCAAGCCCTGACCAGCCGCCAAAGTGTTTTGACGGTGAGGACAACTCCAGACCACCACGCCACACCAACTGGCCAAAGCGCTTTTTGTTCGGAGCTGTTTTGTCGAAGTGCGGTATTTGGCGCGCTGTGACTTCAATGGCCTTCGGCGCAGCACGCTTGAGCTTAGGTTTCTTGTCGGCTGCCACCACAAGACTGGCCGTCACGAGAGCGGCACAAAACAGGCCTACCGCTTGTCGCTTCCGACCGCCTGTTGGGCCACAAAGCCGTTTGAAAACGTTTTTCATACTGGTCTTATTTTAACCTTGGGACGTACGGCCACTCATAAACCTTGCCGTTGCCAATTTTAGTGTTTTGTTCGCCCCGGGCGCCGACGTGTAGATCGTTGTGGCGGTCCAGCAGGGGCATTTTCCTCAAACAGCTCAACCAGTTTTTCCATCATCGCTCCAGCCAATTCACCAGGATCAGTTATCGTCACCGCGCGGCGATAGTAACGCGTGACATCGTGGCCAATGCCAATTGCCATCAATTCGACCGGAGACCGGGTCTCAATTTCTTCGATGACTTGCCGCAAATGATTCTCCAAATAACTGCTTGTGTTGACCGACAATGTAGAGTCATCCACCGGTGCACCATCAGAAATCATCATCAAAATACGTCTTTGTTCGGGCCGTGCCATCAATCTTGCATGGGCCCAAGCAAGAGCTTCACCGTCGATGTTTTCTTTCAACAGACCTTCCCGCATCATCAAAGCCAACGACATCTTTGCGCGGCGCCATGGCGAATCCGCCGTCTTATAGATGATGTGCCGCAAATCGTTTAAACGGCCAGGCTCACTTGGCTTACCAGATTTCAACCAACTTTCTCTGGAATGACCGCCCTTCCAGGCGCGCGTTGTAAAGCCGAGTATTTCAACCTTTACGCCGCAACGCTCCAACGTGCGCGCAAGAATGTCCGCACAACATGCCGCTACCATAATCGGGCGCCCGCGCATACTGCCCGAGTTATCAAGCAGCAACGTCACAACGGTATCGCGGAAGTTAGTATCGGTCTCGCGCTTGAACGACAGCGGGTGCATTGGGTCAATGACCACACGCGTCAGACGTGCGGCATCAAGTGTGCCTTCTTCAAGGTCGAATTCCCAGGATCTGTTTTGTTGCGCCATCAAACGGCGCTGAAGTTTATTAGCTAGGCGAGATACAACGCTGGCAAGAGACTTCAACTCCTTGTCAAGAAACGCACGATGGCGTTTGAGTTCTTCAGGAGAGGGTAAATCTTCTGCATTGATTTCTTCATCAAATTGACGTGTGTAGACCTTGTAGCCAAATGACATTGGGTCATCGAGAACAGAACTATTGGGTTGCCACGGCTCGTCTGTCTCAGAGTCCTCAGCATCTTCACTCTCACCATCAAAATCATCCGGCGGAGCTACATCAGCGCGCTCTTCGAGATCACCAGACTGGCCCTCGGCGTCATAGGGCTCGCTGGATGCATCCTCACCCTCAGGTGATTGCTCTTCGTTGCCCTCGTTTTGCTCGTCACCACCGTTTTCACCATCTTCTTGTTCTGGCTCGTCTGCTTGTTCAGACTGCGTCGAACTATAGTCATCAGGCAGATCGAGCGCTTTCAGCAGGTCGCGTAACTGGGCACCAAACTTTTCCTGGTCACTCGAATACCGGCTCATCTCGGCCAGTACGTCACCAGCTTTGCTTTCAATGACCGGACGCCACAAATCGACAAGCGCTCTCGCTTTGCGCGGCACGCGTTGCCCGGTCAGGCGCTCGCGAACAAGAAGGGCGAGTGCATCTTCAAGCGGTGCTTCGCCAATGGTACGGATTTTTGAATAGCGCGCGTGACCGTATTGCTGTTCCAGCTTTGCGGTGAGGTTTTGGGCGACACCGTCATAGCAGTTGGCACCTATAGCCTCGACCCGGGCGCGCTCGACGGCTTCAAAAACAACACGCGCCTCTTGCGAGGCTGGTGTCAACTTCTGATGGACCGTTTCATCATGACAAGCCGCAGTCAGAGCCAGGCAATCTGCCCAACCGCGCAACACGGCTACTTCTGTTGGAGTAGGCGTCCGCGCTGGCTCTGGTAAATGTGCAACCTTGCCATCCAAACTTGGTTTGCTTGGACCGAATGCTGGTTCGATCTCTCCATCACCGGCAAGCGCTTTCAGCGTAATGCCAACAACACGCTTCAGGGATTCATTTGGAGGATCGCGACGCTTTGGGGCGTTCGACATGACGTTCGTCTCAGCTCAGCGCAACATTTGCGCTGCTTTCTGGCAAGTCTTCGCCGAAGGCGCGCTGATAAAATTCGGCGACGACCGGGCGCTCGAGTTCATCGCACTTGTTAAGGAACGTCAGGCGGAAGGCGAGGCCGATGTCATTGAAGATGTCAGCATTCTCAGCCCATGTGATGACCGTCCGCGGACTCATCAATGTGGAGATGTCACCGTTGATGAATGCCCCACGGGTCAGTTCTGCAACGCGCACCATATTTGCCACCTGCTGACGTTTGACATCGGACGCCGCAAAAGACTTCACTTTGGCTAGCACAATTCCAACTTCATCATCGTGGGGCAGATAGTTAAGCGTAACCACCAAGGACCAGCGATCCATCTGGCCTTGGTTGATTTGTTGTGTACCGTGATAAAGACCGGACGTATCGCCTAAACCAATAGTGTTGGTTGTCGAAAACAATCGAAAACCAGGGTGTGGGCGGATGACTGAAGATTGATCAAGCAATGTCAGCTTGCCTGAAACCTCCAGAACACGCTGAATAACAAACATCACATCAGGACGACCCGCATCGTATTCGTCAAAGACCAATGCAGTGTTGGTTTGCAATGCGTAGGGCAAGATGCCTTCGCGAAACTCTGTCACTTGCTTGCCATCACGCAAAACAATCGCGTCTTTGCCAACAAGATCAATACGGCTGACATGGCTATCAAGATTGACACGTATGCACGGCCAATTAAGACGTGCTGCAACCTGCTCAATGTGCGTTGATTTCCCGGTGCCGTGAAAGCCCTGAATCATAACCCGGCGGTTATGCTTAAACCCTGCCAGAATGGCCAACGTTACTTCATAATTAAACAAGTAATCTGGATCAACGTCGGGAACATGCTCGCTTGAGTCGGCGTACGCCGGCACCTCAAGGTCACTGTCGATGCCAAATACTTGGCGAACAGAAACGTTCATATCAGGCATCGGTGCAGCATTCGTCTGCGTTTCAGACATATTTGACTCTGACGTTGTTTGACCTGCCATGGGCGGGAAGTGTTCCAACTTATTGTGGGGGATGAACCAAGTGCGCGTTAACGAGATGTACCGCAAACCAGCGCATTGCTTTTTGCCACGTCGTCCTAGACCCGGCCAGCTCGTTTCAGATAATTATAGGCTTGAATAACCTCGCGCAACTTTTCTTCTGAACGCTTGTCCCCACCATTGGTGTCGGGATGATGACGTTTGGCAAGCTCTTTAAAGCGCGATTTAATCTCTTCTTTGCTGGCATCAGCCTCTAAATGCAGTGATGTCAGGGCCTTCAACTCCAGAGGCTTTACCTGTCTGCGCGGGGTCTGGGCCTCTTTACGCGCCTCTTTCGCCCGCTTGGCAAAGAAACCATGCGGGTCCTGCATCTTGTCATAGTCATCCCAATCGCCAGTTTTTCGCTTCGCTTGCCCATCCTCTTGGCCAGCGGCATCGGCATTCTCGCCGATCTTCCACGTGGGACGATGTCCGGTAATGGCGTCTTTTTGAAATTCAGCGACCTCACCATCGCTCATGCCGTTAAAGTAGTTGTAATTCGAATTGTAGCTACGGACATGATCAACGCAGAAAACAAAGTACTCGCCATCGCGACCTCTGCCTTTTGGCGCGCGGTGTGACCCAGGCTTATCACAGCCCTTCCACTGACAGGGTGGTCCATCAACCTTTTTAGCTGTCTTGTGGCGCGCACCTGTTTTGGTGCGTCCCGTCGAGACGCGAATTGAGTCGAAGTATTTTGAATTCAGCTTCATGTCACCCTAATTATGATGCGCGATGTGTACTGACACAACCACTTGACATAGATTAAAAGTTCACTCTGTTCGCGTTGTGGCAAGCCTGCCATAATACCCGTCTAATTGCTGCCTGAAGCCTAAAGGACCCTTAATGAACGCTGAAAAACGCCTGAAAGAAAAATTGATGCTCGCGTTGGAGCCAACCCGGCTCGACGTCATCAATGAAAGTGCACTTCATGCCGGTCACCGGTCTTCACCTGGAACAGGCGAAAGTCACTTTCGCATTCTTGTCGTCTCAGACCGCTTTTCAGGCCTCACCCGCGTTGCGCGTCACCGTCTCGTGAACGACGCGCTTGCAGATGAGCTTTCTGGCCGCATCCACGCACTTGCCCTGACTACACTGACACCTGATGAACCCATGCCAGAGCAGTAACGCTTAAGAGCAAGTCACCCGCCACCACTCAAAACAGAGTTAAGGCGAATTATTCTAGGACCGATGAGGTATAGTCGTTGCGACTTTGGCATTCAATGGCTTGACACGAATAGCCGCAATTCTATTGCGGTGTTTACGTAGTATTTCGAAGCGATAGCCATAAAATTTAAAGACTTGACCGGGTTCTGGGATGTTTTCAGCTTCGTGGATAACGAGGCCTGCTACCGTGGTTGCCTCTTCATCCGGCAAGTCCCAGCTCATAAACCTATTGAGATCGCGGATCGCGACAGTGCCATCCACATTAACAGTGCCATTATGCTGTGGGCGAATGTCGGCTTCATGCGTGTCGTGCTCATCATCAATCTGGCCGACAATTTCTTCCAGAATATCTTCCAGCGTGATCAGACCCTGCACCTCGCCATATTCATCAACAACCAAAGCAAGCTGCGCTTTGCGCTTTAAAAACGCGTTGAGCTGAACCTTGACGCTTGTTGTCTCAGGCACAAACCAAGGCTCTGATGCAAAACTCATAATATCGACTTTGGACATGTCCCAAGATTGTTTGCCAAGTGCAGCAAACAAATCCTTGGCATGCAGTACGCCGACAATATTTTCTGGCTTGTCTTTCCAAATCGGGACACGTGTGAATTGTGATTCAAGAAGTTCATCAATGCATTTCTCAACGGGCTCGTCGGCATTGAGGGCTTCCATCTTGGTGCGATGAACCATGATGTCCGCGATTTGCAAATCCCTCAAATCCAGAACACCGCCAAGCATGTCTGCGTCATGCCGGGCAACCATGCCTTCTTTGGTTTGCAGATCAATTGTACCGCGGATTTCGTTGTGAGCTGCTAGAATGTTTTCCTGATCATCTTTCTCGGTTGGCGTCAGCTTAAAGATCTGACGCACAATAAATTCAATAACCGCTGTTGCAGGACGCATTAAAACGATTAGCGCTTGCATGATGGGCGCGACCGCCAGCGCAAACCGGTCTGGAAACGCGAGCGCATAGGTCTTGGGCAAAACCTCTGCAAAAATAACGACCAAAACAGTGATGCCAATTGTTGCGTAGGCGACACCGACATCTCCAAACAGGCCAATCAACAAGCTTGTCGTGAGCGCTGAAGCAAGGATGTTGACCAAATTATTGCCAAGTAGAACTGCACCAATAATGCGCTGCGGCTCTGTGAGCAAAAAGTTGACCTTGCGTGCGCTTTCATTGCCTTCTTGTTCCAGAGCGTGCATGCGCGCCCTGGAGGTCGCTGTCAGCGCGGTTTCGGACCCTGAGAAAAATCCCGATAGGACAATCAGGGTAAAGACAACCAATAGAGTGAGACCGATTTCAAGCGTCATTGCTTTGTTCGCCAAGGGTAGAAGTTGCTAGGTGTAGGTTTTATATCATGGCCACTGTTGCGTGGCCGCATAGGATAACGTTTTAAGGTTTTAAACAGAGTAAAGCCCTAGCCGGCACGCATCTCGCCCGCCAAAAAGGTCTTGAGGGCGTCAGACTGCACATCACGGGTTAAAAACGCCTCACCAACACCTCGTGCCAGCACCAGAACGAGTGCACCATGTTGCACCTTTTTGTCCTGGCTCATGAGTTTGAGCAAATTTTCAATATTTGGCTTGTCACCTGGAATTTCTGCAATTTCGGTTGGAAGACCCACAGCTTTAAAATGTGCTGCGACGCGGTCTGCGCTCCCTTTCGGAGCATGCCCAAGTTGTTCTGATAAGCGAAACGCCAGACACATGCCAATCGCAATGGCTTCACCATGCAGTAATCGGTCACCATATCCAGTCCATGCTTCAAATGCGTGGCCAAAGGTGTGACCAAGATTTAACAGCGCACGCTCGCCCTGTTCCAACTCATCACGGCGCACAATCTCGGCTTTGGCTTTGACGCTCGTTTCAATGGCCTTAGTAAGAGCCTCACTGTCAAAGCCAAAGACGGCCTGATGATTGGCCTCAAGCCAGGCAAAGAAATCAGCATCTCCAAGCAAACCGTATTTAGCAACTTCCGCGTAGCCGGCTCGCATTTGCCGTTCGGGTAGCGTTTTAAGGGTGGCTGTATCTGCCATCACCAAAGTGGGTTGATGGAATACTCCAATCAGGTTTTTGCCGTGCTTTGTGTTGATGCCGGTCTTACCACCGACAGAACTGTCAACTTGTGCCAGTAGCGAGGTTGGCACTTGAATAAAGCGCACGCCGCGGCGGACGATGCCTGCTGCAAAGCCCGCTAAATCGCCAATGACTCCACCACCGAATGCAACGATAAAATCTCCACGTTCCAATCCAAGCTCAAGCAACTGCCCACAGAGCGGTTCCAATTGGGCGAAGCTCTTTGAGGCCTCACCGGCCGGCACAACAATTGATCCCGCCAATCGGCCTTCAGCTTTGAGGGAGGTTTCCAATGTCGCCAAATGCAACTTGGCGACGTTGGAATCGGTCACCACCACACATTTTGCTTTTGGCGCCTTGGCGGCCACCTGGCGGCCAACCTCATCCAACAGGTCCGGACCGATCAAAACATCATACGACCGATCACCCAGCGCGACGGGAACCTGGCGCTCGGCGCGCGTTGCAGCTGCGAGAGAATTAACAACGGTCGGCATAGAAGAAGGCCTCAACAACGGATGTGAGATGGACTTGGGCCGATTGTCCTATCAGACTGCAAGCCAGGGAGCTAGATCAAACTCAAGTTGCCCTAAATACAGGGCAAAAACTGGTTAGGTGTTGCACTAATTTGCGTCGGTTTTACACGCATCACGTGTTGTGCTTTTGGAGGACTTGGCTGTCAGCAAGGGGTGGGCTGCCAGAGCGGATAGAATATCTCCAACGATGACCTCGTGCGGTACATCTCGACTTTCTATGATGATATCAGCCTCAGCATAAATGGGGTAGCGTTTATCAATAAGGTCGCGCATTACCGCATCTGGATCTTTCGTTTTTAACAACGGGCGATTGCCGCGTCGCAAGACACGGCGCATCAAGATTGGAAGATCAGCTTTGAGCCACACAGAAATGCTGGTTTTTTTGATGATCTCGCGGGTCTCGGGCTCAACGAAGGCGCCACCACCTGTCGCCAGCACCATCGGTCCTTGATCAAGCAGACTTGCGATCACCAGTTTTTCACGATCACGAAAGAAGGCTTCGCCGTGCTCTGCGAAAATATCTTCGATCGTCTGCCCAGCTCTTTTTTCGATCTCATCATCAGCATCCACAAACGGGAGCTGCAAGCGCGAGGCAACGCGTCGCCCAACAGAGGATTTCCCACATCCCATCAAACCAACCATAACCAATGTGCGCGCACCCAAACCAACAGCAATATCTGCTGCCAGTTTTTGATGCGCTTGGCTCTGTTTGCGACGAGACGGCACTCTAAGTTCTCTTTCTTTATCTGAGTCAAAATCGTGTTGAGTTGTAGAGGAAGGCTAACACCTGGTCGATCATGCCAGATCCGTCATACCAGTGGGCCAGTCCAGTGGGCCAGTGGTCAATTCGCTTTGTCGAGCCCCATGCCTTTGATCATTGTGCGACATTTGCCAAAGCCTTGTCGAGGCGGAACTGTACAGCGCTTCTTAAGGTCTCTTAGAAAAAGACTTTTTAGACGGCTAAATTATCTCCGTTTTTTGTCATTCTCTCGAAAAACGAGCCGAGCGCTTAAAAAACCAGTTGGCTTGTGGTGAAAGCACATTGGACGACGGTGTGATTTGGCACTAAGTTGCCACATAACTGCGCCCCATTTCAAAGACGTCAAAAGGGTTCGTCAATGCCAAGTCTTATACGTTTTCTGACCGTGACTGGCGTACTCGCTGGAATTGTTCTTGGTGGCCTATATGTGTTGGCAAACTACTATGAGCCGGAGCCCTCTGAAGTGCGAAAATCGGTCCCGAGCGTTTCAATCCGCCGCGACTAGACTGAAATGGCTCCAATGCGGTGCTGATTTAGACAAATTCTGAGATTATGTGGGAAGACCAAGCAACATTATCCAGACATGAACTGGAGATATTTGCCGTTCAAACTTCCCCAATTCAAAAAGTCTGATCGAGAATGCTTCCACTTTCTTCCCTGTCGCGAACACTCTTTGGCACAACAGCTATGTTGGTCGCCCTCAGCTTTGGGCTCGCCACGCCTGGCCAGACCCAAAACGCCTTTAACCCGTTTTGGAAGGACCAATTCAAATCCGCTCCGAAGACTAAAGCCAAACCGAAACAGAGCCCCGCTGCCCAACCCGAAAAACCCTATCTTGACCAGATGCAAAACCAGCCGCGGTTTGAACAGGATAACAACCGAAATGCGCAGCCGCACGACAATCAGAATTGGCAAAGCAAAGGTCCCTATCCTGCTGGACAACAACCCGGTCTCACCGATCGCGGTGTCGAAGCCGCACCGCTTGGTGAACTTGACCGTGGCGTTGACAGTAACAGTCTAGGGCCCGTTATGGCTGGATCGAGCGGGGGAACGAGCGCACCCTTGCCCTACGATCTCTGGCAAGGCGTCACGGTTCGCCAAGTTGAACAGTTGATTGCAGCACTTACCATTCCGCCCAGATCCACAACTGTACATGACCTTTGGAAACGCGCCATTACGTCAAACGCAGCACCGCCCCAGCCTGGTGAGGCCGCTGTGCCATTTTCCGCAGTGCAATCTGAAGCCCTGTTTCGGTCTGGTCTGTTAACCGACGCCCATCACGTGTTGGCACAATCAAAGGACGCGGCAAATCCGTCCGCTTTATCTGACGCCTTAAAAGCGCGCGCAGCTATCGCCGCCGAGCAACCGCAAGATGGCTGCCCTCTTGCGAAGCAATTGATCCGCCGCATCCAAGAATTACCAAAAAGCCTAACCGGAACGGCAAGCCTGATGATTGGCTATTGCGCTGTGCACGATAATAACAAAGCTGCAGCAGGACTTGCAGCCGACCTCACAGAGGATAACGGCGTCAGCGGCTCTGCTGGTGTTGCAGCACTTCGTGCTTTTTCCGTTGGTACAAAACCAGCCATCAAATCCAATGCGCGTATGACCCTCATTGATTACCGAATTGTGGAGAAGGTTGGCGGCACCATAAACCGCGGACAATTGGAAAACGCCAAGCCACCCCTATTGGCGGCTGTCGCAACCAGCGGTCTGGCACCGGTTGATGTGCGTATTGCCGCTGGTGAAGCGGCTCTCAAACTCAATGCTATTTCGATCCGCGACATGACCAACATTTATCGCACTGCCAACGCGGGCCGAGCCCAACCATCTCTTGTTGCAGCACCTGATGGCGGCAGCAACTTTGGTGACGAAGCACGCCGCGCCACGCTCTACAACGGCGCAGAAACAGAGGCCAGCCCACTTAGAAAAGCGCGCAACATTCGCAGCTTTTTGGATTCAAGCCGACGCGCCGGATTATACTGGCATGGCCTACGCATGATGGCCGACCCGGCCAGTCAACTTTCAACATTGCCGGAGATTGGCTGGTTTGCAGAAACCGCCATTGAAACCAGTTTGGCGACCGGTGACTATTCCAACGCACGGCGTTGGGCCGCGTTCGCTGCATCCCAGCGCCAAGACGGTGGCCCAAATCTTGATCACTGGCGTGCATTGATTGACATCGCTGATCCAGGCCCTGCACGGGATCGTCTTGCAAACGGTCTAAGCTTGATTGAAAACGCCGCACGGCGAGGTCTGTTTGGGCCCGTTTTATTGCATCGGTTGGCAACAGTACTCGATGCCGTCGACACACAGGTCCCGATTCCACTGTGGGAGATGGCCAGTCGCACACCGCAACCCACAACCGGCCACCTGCCGGAAACCGGTGTTCTGAGTGCCTTGCAGAATGCTGCAAAAAACAAGCACTACGGTCACATGCTGTTACTGACCATGAAGACCCTTGGTCCAAATGGTGCCGAAGGCGCACATATGATTGCGCTTGGCGATTCTATCCGCGCTTTAAAGCGTGCAGGGCTGAAAGCCGAAGCCCGACAACTCGGTGTTGAAGCTCTGTTTGGCAGTTGGCCACGCGCGGTGAGCAATTGAGGCGCGATCGACATGCTTGAAGATGACCGATCCGCCATAGCGTTATTTCTCGACATGCTGGCAACAGAACGCGGTGCGGCGAGCAATACGTTAGCTGCGTATCGCCGTGATCTTGACCTCTTTCGTAGCTTTGCTTCAGCACACAACACCACCATCATTGACGCCAAACCGGCAGACGTGCGCAGCTTTATGCAGCACGAGGCAAGCCAGGGATTGGCACCGGCCTCACGTGCCCGGCGATTGTCGTCTGTGCGCCAATTCTACAAATTCCTTGAGGCCGAAGGTATCATTGACGACAGCCCCGCGAGCGGAACGGCATCACCCAAGAGCCAACGCAGTCTGCCCAAGACAATGACGGTTGATGAGGTTGACCAACTCCTTAACCACGCCCGCGATGCAACGGAGGGTCTCACTGGCCGCCCGCTGGTTCGCGCTGTTCGTTTTCATTGCCTGTTGGAATTGCTTTATGCGACAGGCATGCGGGTTTCAGAACTCGTATCCCTCCCACGATCTGTCCTTGCAGGCGATGAACGTACGCTGTTGATCAAAGGCAAAGGCGGTCGTGAGCGCAT